>NZ_VIGO01000005.1:0-433114 GCF_009299785.1 Brevibacterium sp. CFH 10365
TCACCGGTGGTGGTGTGTTGGTGCTGCCTGACGGGGGTCCAGCTACCTCGCGCGAGGTTGCTGGACCCCCGTCAGGGAGCAAAAGGGAGGTTGAGGAACTCTCGGACTGCGTCGTCGCCGATGACGAGCAGTTCGGTGTCCGCGCACTCATAGTCCTCAGCGTGGAGAACCATCTGCTGCTCGGTCAGCACCGACCCGTTCTGGCCGACGGTGGTGCGGTTGCCATTGGGCGAATACCCGAGCTTCTCCGATACCCGCCGGCTCGCGTGGTTGCCCTGGAAATAGGCTGTATCGAATCGAGCAGCACCGAAGTGTCCGATGAAGGCTTCGATGACGGCCCGCCTCATTCGGGTGCCGTACCCATGGCCCTGCTCAGGAAGCGCCAGCCACGATCCGGTCGAGACGGTCCTCGTCAGCGGATACCGATGCCCGTTCACGCCCTGTACGCCCACGGCGCGGCCCCCGACTCTGACAGTGAATTCCATCGTCCAATCGTCAACGCTGAAGTTCACGCGTGTCGACCAGTGATACTGAGCGAGGCTGCGCGCGACCTGGTCATCGCTACCCGAGTCCCAATCGACGAGGAACGCCTCGATTCCATCTCGTCTGACTCCGCCTCGAGCGATCTCTGCGAGCTCGGGAATGTCGGCGTCCCGCACTGGGGTGAGCTCCATATCACCGGATCGCAGATGAAGTGCGAACGGTGGCCAGATCTCTGAGATTTCCATCCGCCTTGTGCTCATTCTTTCCTGTTCTGCTGCCACCGGACTGCGCGGAAGACTTATATCCCACTTGAAGTGAGCGGACAACGCTGTCCATTATCTGGTCGCTCGGATTGTTGCTATGGGGGTCACGGTATGTTTGTGCGCATGAGTCTACATCCATCACTGCAGCCAATCTTCGACACTGTGCTCCAACGCAACCCTGGAGAGTCGGAGTTTCACCAAGCGGTACAGGAAGTTCTCTATTCCCTGGGCCCCGTCGTGGACAAGCACCCCGAATACCTGGAACTCTCAGCGCTTGAACGCCTGTGCGAACCCGAACGCCAGATCATCTTCCGGGTCCCCTGGATCGACGACTCCGGAGAGGTGCAGATCAACCGTGCCTTCCGGGTGCAGTTCAACTCGGCTCTGGGCCCGTACAAGGGCGGAATGCGCTTCCACCCCTCGGTGAACCTGGGCATCGTCAAGTTCCTCGGCTTCGAGCAGATCTTCAAGAACGCCATCACCGGCCTGCCCATCGGCGGCGGCAAGGGCGGAGCCGACTTCGATCCGAAGGGCCGCAGCGACCGAGAGGTCATGCGCTTCTGTCAGTCGCTGATGACAGAGCTGTCCCGTCACATCGGCGAATACCGCGATGTGCCCGCCGGTGACATCGGCGTCGGCGGGCGGGAGATCGGCTACCTCTTCGGGCAGTACAAGAGAATGACGAACTCCTATGAGGCAGGAGTGCTCACCGGCAAGGGACTGTCCTACGGCGGTTCCATGGTCCGCACCGAAGCCACCGGATTCGGGGTCGTGTACTTCCTCAAGGACATGCTCGCCGCCGCGAAGAAGAACATCGACGGCCGTACCGTCTCGATCTCCGGTTCGGGAAATGTCGCCGTGTACGCCGCAGAGAAGGTCGCGGCCTTCGGCGGCACCGTCATCACGATGTCCGACTCGGCCGGCTTCATCCATGACCCGGACGGCATCGACACGGAGCTCGTGAAGCGCATCAAGTTCGACGAGCGCGGACGCATCTCCGAATACGTCGAGCAGCGCGGCGGGCGCGCGACCTACCACGAGGGCGGGAACGTCTGGGATGTCGAGGTCGACGTCGCACTCCCGTGTGCGACTCAGAACGAACTCGACGGAGAATCGGCGGCGACCCTGGTCAAGAACGGCGTCATCGCCCTCGCCGAAGGCGCGAACATGCCCTGCACCCCGGAAGCCGTGAAGATCTTCGCCGACGCCGGTGTGCTCTTCGCCCCCGGCAAGGCCGCGAACGCCGGCGGCGTCGCCACCAGCGCCCTCGAGATGCAGCAGAACGCCAGCCGCGACTCCTGGGACTTCGACTTCACCGAGGCCCGCCTGGCCGAGATCATGGGAGATGTCCACGACAGCTGCGCGGCCGCTGCCGACGAATTCGGTTCGCCCGGAGACTACGTCGCCGGAGCCAACATCGCAGGCTTCATCCGTGTCTCCGAGGCGATGCTCGCCCAAGGAGTCGTGTGATCGTCTGATCCAGAAGCGTCGGGGGACCGACCGCGCTGTGCGCTGACAGGCTGCGGCCGACGGCGCTGTGCACTGCGGCAGGCCCTGCTCGGGACGGATTCGCTTCTCTGCGAAGCGCATCTCTTCAGGGCAGGGCCTCTGTTGTGCCTGCCGGGCTCCGGTCGTCCCCGGTGGGTTCGGTCGGGCTGGCCTCGGTCGGGCTGGACCGGGTGCGCGTTCGGCTGGTCAGCGCTTTCCGATGGTCCCGTAGGCCTTGCGCCACCGCAGCAGAGGACGGCTCGTTCCCGCGTTCGCCCCAGCACCCAGGGACACCACCTCACCGACGACGATATTGTGAGTCGCCACCTCGAGCACCTCGGTGAGTTCGAGCTCGAACCAGGCGATCGCCTCGGTGAGCACCGGCTGCCCGGCCTGCGGGGCGGGAAAGGTGTCGATGCCTTTGAGCGATCCGTACAGCGGCTGGCCCGAGGCACCGAGGCGTTCGGAGATGTCGCGCTGATCGGAATTGAGCAGCGAGATCGCACAGTGAGAAGTCGTCTCCAGGGTCTCCATCATCCGTGAGCCGGAGTAGACGCTCACCGCCATCGTCGGGGGATCGTACGACACGTCGAGAAACGAATCGACCGTGATCGCATGCAGTGCACTGCCCCGGGTGGCGGAGACCACGGCGACCGCAGCGGCGATGTCATCGCTGAGCTCGCGATAGCGTTCTGTGAGGGAATCGTCGTAGGCCTGGTCCATGACTCTCATTCTAGGGAACTACAATGGAGCCATGACCATTCCAGCTTCAGGCGGTTCAGCAACGATCGAGCGCGAGCAGTCCGAGCAGCTAGTCGAGCCCGGCGACCACGAGCGCTTCAGCCACTACGCGCCCAAGGACAAGATCATGGAGTCCATGGTGACCGGGACTCCGCTGATCGCCTTGTGCGGAAAGGTGTGGGTCCCCACGCGTGACCCGGAGCGGTTCCCGATCTGTCCCAAATGCAAAGAGATCTACGCGTCGATGTCCGAAGGACCACAGGAGTAGATGTCTGCGGATCGTCTCCCAACAGCACCAGGGACTTCCGCTGCAGAACAACTTCCACCGGCTTTCCCCGAGCGCGCGGCTTGGGGAACGGCCGGAAAGTTGCGTGCCTGGCAGGCGGAGGCTCTCGAACTCTACTTCCAGGAGCAGCCCAAGGACTTCCTCGCGGTCGCGACACCCGGCGCCGGTAAGACCACCTTCGCTCTGCGACTGGCGGCCGAACTGCTGGCCCAGCGAGTCGTCAACCGAGTCACCGTCGTCGCTCCCACCGAACACCTCAAGGTGCAGTGGGCCGACTCGGCGGCACGTGTGGGCATCAAGCTCGACCCGCACTTCAAGAACTCCCAGGGCAAGCACGCACCCGGATACCACGGTGTGGCTCTGACCTATGCGCAGGTGGCGGCCAAACCGGTGCTCCACCACAATCGCACCGCCGCCGGCCGAACGCTGGTCATCCTCGACGAGGTCCACCACGGCGGTGACGCCCTGTCCTGGGGCGATGCCGTGCGGGAGGCCTTCGGTCCCGCGGTCCGCCGCCTGTCCCTGACCGGAACTCCGTTCCGTTCGGACACCTCACCGATCCCGTTCGTCACCTACGCTCCCGACGAGAACGGGATCCGCACCTCGGTGGCGGACTATTCCTACGGCTACGGTCGTGCGCTCAAGGACGGGGTCGTCCGCCCTGTTCTCTTCCTCGCCTACGCCGGCGCCATGACGTGGCGGACCAAGGCCGGCGACGAAATGTCGCATGTCCTCGGCGAGGAGACGACGAAGGACATCAACTCGCAGGCCTGGCGCACGGCCCTCGACCCGAAGGGCGACTGGATCCCCGCGGTCCTCAAGGCCGCCGATATGCGACTGACCGAAGTCCGTCGCACCGTCCACGATGCCGGCGGCCTCGTCATCGCCACCGACCAGGAGGCGGCGCGCGCGTATGCCAAGCGCCTGCACGACATCACCGGAGAGAAGCCGACCGTGGTGCTCTCCGACGAAGCGGGAGCCTCGGAACGGATCGAACAGTTCCAGAACTCCACCGACCGGTGGATGGTCGCAGTGCGCATGGTGTCCGAAGGCGTCGACGTTCCCCGACTGTGTGTCGGCGTCTACGCGACCTCCTCGGCGACCCCGCTGTTCTTCGCCCAGGCGATCGGACGTTTCGTGCGTGCCCGCAAACGCGGCGAGACCGCCTCGGTGTTCCTGCCCTCGGTGCCGATCCTCATGGCACTGGCGAACACGATGGAGGTCGAACGCGACCATGCCCTCGACCGGCCGAAGAACGAGGACGAGAACGACGTCGTCGTCTTCGACGACCAAGCCATGGAGCAGGCGAACCGCAGCGACAGCGCTTCCTCCGACCAGCTGGGGTCGTTCGAAGCCCTCGGCGCCGAAGCCCTGTTCGACCGTGTGCTCTTCGACGGCGGCGAATTCGGCACCGGCGGCGCGATCGGCTCCGAGGACGAACTCGACTTCATCGGCATCCCCGGTCTACTCGAACCCGATCAGGTGCGTGAGCTGCTGAGCACCCAGCAGGCCCGGCAGGCGAAGCGCAAGACCGCTGCGGCGCCTCCGGCCCCGGAGGCGGAGACGAGCGAACTCGAGCACCGGGCGATGAAGGAAGAGCGCAACCAGCTCCAGAGCCTCGTCGGCGCATGGTCGAGACGTACCGGCACACCCCACCAGAACGTGCATGTCGAACTGCGCAAAGCCTGCGGGGGACCGGCCGTCGCCCAAGCCACACGTGAGCAGATTCAGGCGCGGATCACGAAGCTGCAGGGCTGGTTCATCGGCAAGAAGTGAGATCCGGACGCCGGTCGGGCAGACCCGCCGGGCGTGAGATCAGCGAAGCCGCCGAGGCAGCCGGTGCGGCCGCCTCGGCGGCATTGTCGGTGACAGGGCCGGGCCCGTTCAGCAGATGCGGATCAGGCGGAATAGAACACGGTGGGGATGGCGGGTTCGCCGTCCTGGAGGCGGCGGGCTGAACGCGGCAGCTCCGCCAGGGATTCGTCGTGCCGGGCGCAGGCCTTCCTCACGCCTGCCGCACCGATGAACGATTCGTCGACTTCACCGTCGACGACGAGATCGACGCTGAGCCGACGCCCTTCACCGAGGTCATCGGGCAGAGCCGGAATGCCGACCGCCTCCTCCACCGCGATCGGGCCGTCGATGAGGCGCAGCGCCTCCTTGTGCCCGCCCCGGGAGGGCTTGCCGGAGGAATGTTTGGCTACAGAGGTCCACTCGCCGGCTTCATCGGCTCGCGCCACGAGCTTGTACACCAGCCCCGCGGCGGGGGCACCGGAACCGGTGACCACGCGCGTACCGACACCGTAGGAGTCGACAGGGGAGGCGGCCAGGGCGGCGATCGCATACTCGTCGAGGTCGCTCGTGACGGTGATCGTCGTGTCGCGGGCTCCGAGACGGTCCAAGCTCTCCCGAACCTCGCTGGCCTGTTCGATGAGGTCACCGGAATCGATGCGCACACCGCCGAGGTTCGCCCCGGCCAGCTCGACCGCCGTGGCCAGCGCCTCCTCGACGTCGTAGGTGTCCAGGAGCAGAGTCGTATCGGTGCCCAAGGACTTCAGCTGGGCGGCGAAGGCCTCCCGTTCGGAATCGTGGAGGAGAGTGAACGAATGGGCCGAGGTGCCGATCGTGCGCAGACCGTACTGCAGGCCCGCCGCCAGGTTCGACGTCGAAGCGAAGCCGCCGATGACAGCGGCCCGAGCCGCAGCCACCGCCGCGTGCTCGTTCGTGCGTCGTCCGCCCATCTCCGCGCAGGGCCGATCGCCGGCCGCCTGGGCCATCCGGGATGCCGCCGAGGCGACCGCACAGTCGTAGTTCATCGCCGAGAGGATGAGCGTCTCGAGGATGACGCCCTCGGCGAACGTCGACTCGATCGTGAGCAGCGGAGACCCCGGGAAGTAGATCTCGCCTTCGGCATAGCCGCGGATATTGCCGGAGAACCGATAGTTCGCCAACCAGTCGATGGTGCGCGAGTCGACGATGTTCTCCCGGCTGAGGAACGACAGCTCGGCATCTCCGAAGCGGAAGTCGCGGATCATCTCGAGGATCCGACCGGTACCGGCGACGACTCCGTAGCGGCGGCCTGCGGGAAGACTGCGACCGAATACCTCGAAGAGGCTCTTGCGGTGGGCGGCGCTGGATTCCAAGGCGGCCTGCACCATCGTCAATTCGTACTGATCCGTGAAGAATGCCGTCGAATCGGTCCGTGTGAGATCACTCATAGGCGCGATCTTACGTCACGACAGCGTCAGTGTTCTGCCGTAAGCTGGAAACGTGAGCAATCCAACGACACCAGTCCTGGAGCCGGAGGTCGACGTCCGACCCGCCGAGGACCTGGCCAAGCCCTGGAGGACCGTGGTCTTCAACGACCCGGTCAACCTCATGAGCTATGTCAGTTTCGTGTTCCAGACCTACTTCGGATACTCCGAGGAGAAGGCCCACTCACTCATGCTCGAAGTCCATGAGAACGGCCGCTCCGTGGTCGCCACCGGAGGCCGCGAAGCCATGGAACGAGACACCCAAGCGATGCACGAATACGGCCTGTGGGCCGCGTGCCAACCCGATTCAGGATCCGACTGACACATGGCTGCTATCGACGCACGAGGGGACGACGTCGTCCTCACCCTGCAGGACAACGAACGCTCGCTCATGCTCACCGTGTTCACCGATCTCGCAGCTCTGCTGGCCGAAGACGGTGACGGCGATGATGACCGTCCGGACTCCGAGAACTGGGAAGCCCGACTCGGACTCGTCGACCGGCCCCGCCCGGAGGACCCGGCGCTGCTGCGGCTGCTGCCCGACGTCGATCCCGAAGACGCAGAGCGTTCAGCGGAGTTCCGCCGCCTCACCGAGTTCGATCTCAAACAGGCCAAGGCACATAATGTGCGCATCGTGCTGCTGGGACTGAGCAAGGGCAACGACATCTCCCTGACCCGCGATGAGGTGCTGGCATGGATGAAGGGTCTCAACGATCTGCGACTCGTCCTCGCCGTCCGCCTCGGGATCGACACCGAGGAGGCGCAGGAGGAGAAGTACGACCACCGCGAGGACCTCTCCGAATCGGAAGACCTCACCCTGACCCTGTACGACTTCCTGACCTGGATTCAGGACCGACTGACGACGACCTTGCTCGACCAGACGCAAGGGGATGACGAGATATGAGACTCACCGCTATCGGCACCGCCGGGTCCTTTCCGGGGCGCGGCGCCCTCGCCAGCTGCTACCTCATCGAAACCGACGAGGACACACCCACTCGCATCATCCTCGACCTCGGGTCCGGTGCGCTCAGTCCCCTGCAGGAGACGATCGACACCGATCGTCTCTCCGGGATCGTGCTCAGCCACCTCCACCCGGATCACTGCATGGACATGACCGGGCTCTACGTCAAACACTGCTTCGACCCCAAGTTCTTCAACGGCGACATCTCCGACACGGGAACGATCCGCACCCGCACCCCGGTGTTCGCTCCGGCCGGTGCGAAGGAGCGCCTGTACCGGGCCTACTACACAGATCCCGGAAAGTCCCCGGTCGCCAATGGAGGAGACGACTCGGACTTCGACCACGCCTTCGAGTTCACCGACCTCGACCACGGCAGCAGGCACCAGATCGGGTCGCTGACCATCGAAGCCTTCCTCGTCGACCACCCCGTCGAGGCCTACGCCCTGCGGATCACGGACGCGGCCGGCAAGGTCATCACGTATTCCGGTGACAGCGATGAGTGCGACAACCTCGTCGAAGCAGCGAAGGGCGCCGACCTGTTCCTCTGCGAGGCCGCCTTCCAGGAAGACCGTGACACCGCGCGCGGCATCCATCTCACGGGCAGACGCGCCGGCCGGGTGGCGCAGAACGCCGAGGCGGCAGCGCTCGTGCTCACCCATATCCCGATCTGGACCGACTGCTCCATCGTCCGCGGTGAAGCCGCCGGCGAGTACCGTGGACCCATCGAGCTCGCGAAGCCCGGAGCCACCTGGACCGTGTGAACCGGCTCCGCCGTCCGAGACGCAACCCCGACCAGACAACCGAACAACCAGCAGGGCGTCGACGACCCAGATCCGCCGACGGTCCGAGACACCGGCAGCCCACAGGAACCAGCTACACCGAGACGAAAGAGGCAGACAGTGCGAGCAGACGGCCGTGCAGCAGACGAACTCCGTGAAGTCAGGATCACCCCGGACTGGATCAACACCGCCGAAGGTTCCGCACTCGTGGAATTCGGCAACACCCGCGTCCTCTGCGCGGCCTCGCTGACCGAAGGCGTGCCGCGCTGGCTCAAGGGCCAGGGCCGCGGATGGGTCACCGCCGAATACGCCATGCTGCCGCGGGCCACCGATTCCCGCAGCACCCGTGAGTCCGTGAAAGGCAAACAGGGCGGACGCACCCACGAGATCTCCCGCCTCATCGGCCGCAGCCTGCGCGCGGTCATCGACATGGACAAGCTCGGCGAGAACACCCTCGTCCTCGACTGCGACGTCCTCCAAGCCGACGGCGGCACCCGCACCGCCTCGATCACCGGAGCCTATGTGGCCCTGGCGAAGGCCATCGACAAGGGACGCTCGACCGGGCTCATCCCCGCCGCCCACCAGCCGATCATCGACTCGCTGTCGGCCGTCAGCGTCGGCATCATCGACGGACAGCCCCTCCTCGACCTGCCCTATGTCGAGGACTCGCGCGCCGAAACCGATATGAACGTCGTCATGACCGGTTCCGGAAAGTTCATCGAAGTCCAGGGCACCGCCGAGGGAGCACCTTTCGACCGCGATGAGCTCGGCAAGCTGCTCGACCTCGCCGCTCACGGCTGCACCGAACTCACCCGCATCCAGTCCGAGGTGCTCGCAGGATGATCACCTTCGTCCTCGCCACTCACAATGAGGGCAAGAAGCGGGAGCTGCTGGCCATCCTCGGCCCCGTCCTCGGTGCAGACACCCAGGTGCTCACCGCCGCCGAGGCGGGACTCGGCGATGTCGCCGAAACCGGAATCACGTTCACCGAGAACGCCCTCATCAAGGCGCGTGCCATGGCCGCCGCGACCGGGCACACCGCCATCGCCGACGACTCAGGCATCAGCGTCGACGTCCTCGGCGGTGCACCGGGGATCTTCTCCGCCCGCTGGGCCGGCCGACACGGCGACGACCGGGCGAACCTCGAACTCCTGCTCGCCCAGCTGGGCGATATCGCGGCCGAACACCGCGGAGCACAGTTCCGCTGCGCAGCTGCCGCTGTGACCGCCGACGGTCGCGAGTTCACCGCCGAGGGCGTGATGCCCGGGCGGCTGGCCACCGACCCCAAGGGTGGGAAGGGCTTCGGATACGACCCGATCTTCGTCCCCGACGGCTCAGAGCTCAGTGCCGCAGAGATGAGCGCCGAGGAGAAGAACTCCCGCTCCCACCGCCGGATCGCCTTCGACGCACTGGCCGCGATCCTCGCCGACGAGCCGAACCTCTGAACCGTCTGCTAAAGACGCCCGGCATCTGAACACAGCCGCCTCACCAGCTGAGAACTTCGGATACACTGACGATGCTTGAGTGTTGGCGAACGACCCTCTTCGTGGTCGGCGAAATCGAGGAGAACAATGAAGACTCCGGGCATCATGACGTGGGTGGCGGCAGCGGCCGCCACGAGCCTGCTGATCACGGGCTGTTCGGCCGGAGCCTCCGACACCGGAGGCGATGCGCAGAAGAAGGACTCGATGACCATCGCGTTCACCGCCGAACCCGTCAATCTCGACTTCACCTCCACCTCGGGAGTCGCCATTCCCGAAGCGCTGATGGAGAACGTCTACGAATCGCTTGTCCGCCTGGACGACGAGGGTGAGATCCAGCCCGCCCTGGCCGAGGACTGGTCGCTGTCCGATGACCGCAAGACCTACACCTTCGAACTCCAGGAAGGTGTGAAGTTCTCCAACGGTGCGGACTTCACCAGCGAAGACGTGAAGTACTCCTATGAACGAGTGCAGGAGGATTGGAAGAACGCGCTGAAGTCGAAGATGGATATCGTCGAGTCCATCGAGACCCCGGACGATTCCACCGTCACGATCGAACTGAAGAAGCCGTCGAACACCTGGCTGTTCAATCTCACCAGCCTCGTCGGCGCCGTCTTCGACACCGAGGGAACCACGGACCTGGCGAACGAAGCCATCGGCACCGGACCCTTCGAGATCGAGAAGTTCACGCGCGGACAGTCCATCGACTTCGCCGCCCGGGACGACTACTGGGGCGAGAAGCCGTCTTTGAACACGGTCCAGTTCAAATACTTCAAGGACGCGGTCTCGGCGTCGAACGCCCTGAAGTCCGGAGAGATCGATCTCGTCTCCAACCTCCAGGCACCCGAATTGGCCGGAGAGTTCCAAAGCGACGACTATCAGATCGTCTCCGGCACCACGAACGGCGAAGTGGTGCTGTCGATGAACAACGCCGAGGGCATCTTCAAAGACAAGAAGGCCCGCGAAGCCGTGATGCACGCGATCGACCGCAAGGCCGTCCTCGACACCGCATGGGCGGGCTACGGCGAACTCATCGGCTCGATGGTGCCCCCGACCGACCCGTACTACGAAGATCTCACCGGGGTATGGACGTACGACCCGAAGAAGGCCAAGCAGCTCGTCGACGAGGCCGGAATCAAGGGCGAGGAGTTCTCCTTCACCGTGCCGAACCTGCCCTATGCGAAAGCGATCTCCGAAATCGTCTCCGCCCAGCTCGAAGAGGTCGGGCTGAAGGCGAAGATCTCGACTCAGGAGTTTCCGGCCGTGTGGCTGGACAAGACGTTCACCGAACACGATTTCGACATGTCGGTCATCAACCACGCCGAACCGCGCGATATCCTCACCGTGTTCTCCGAGGACTACTACATCGGCTACGACGACTCGACGATCAAGAAGATCGCGGAGAAGGCCGATACCGGCACGGAAGAGGAGTACATCTCGGGGATGAAGGAGATCGCGAGGACGATCACCGAGGATGCCGCCTCGGACTTCCTGTTCCTGTTCCCGAACCTCGTCATCGCCAAGTCCGATGTCGAGGGGATCCCCGCCAATCGGGTCTCCGACGCGTTCAAGATCGCCGACCTCGCCTGGGCCTGACCGCACACGTCCATGCTCACCTACGCGATCAGCCGTGCGATCCAGTTCGCTCTGTCCCTCCTCGTCGCCTCGGTGGTGGTGTTCGCCCTGATGAGTCTGCTGCCGGGCAATGCGGCACAGGTGGCACTGGGAACGAACGCCACCCCGGAGGCGGTGGCGGCACTCGAAGCCCAGTACGGGCTCGATCGGCCGCCGCTCATCCGCTACTTCGACTGGATGGGAGGAATGTTCACCGGAGACTTCGGCACCTCCTACGTCACCGGCGCCGAGATCACTCCCGTCATCATCGACAGCGTCCAGGTCACCGCGATCCTCGTCGTCGCCGCCATCGTCCTGTCCATCCTCATCGCTGTGCCCCTGGGCACCTTCGCCGCACTCGAACAGCGCAACTGGATCGGTGTGACGATCTCGGCGATCAGCCAGGTCGGCATCGCGATCCCGAACTTCCTGGCCGCGATCATCCTCGTCATCATCTTCTCGCTGACCCTCGGATGGTTCCCGTCCCAAGGCTGGATGGCCCCGATCGAAGGCCTCGGCGGCTTTCTGCTCCGCCTCGTCCTGCCGGTCGTGTCGCTGGCGCTCGTGCAGGCGGCGATCCTCACCCGCTACGTCCGCTCGGCCGTGCTCGACGTGATGCGGGAAGACTATATCCGCACCGCCCGCGCCAAGGGACTGACCAGGACGAAGGCATTGTTCGTGCACGGACTGCGCAATGCGGCGATCCCTGTCATCACCGTCGCCGGAGTCCAGTTGGCCACCTTGCTGGTCGGAGCCGTGATCATCGAACAGATCTTCGTTCTGCCCGGAATCGGCTCCGAACTCGTCCGCGCCGTGGCCAACCGCGACCTCGTCGCCGTCCAGGGCATCGTCATGGTCCTCGTCCTGCTCGTGCTCATCATCAACCTCATCGTCGACATCCTCGTGCCCGTCGTCGACCCCCGCATCAGGAACGCCGCATGAACCCGACCCCGACCGGTGCCCCGAACCCCCGCGATCGCGTCGACGTGACCGGCACGACCGCCTCGGCGACGGGCGGAACGGCCCGGCCCCACAAGGGCGGACGACGGGCGAACGCGTCCATGATCATCGGTTCGGCACTCGTCGTCCTCATCGTCGGGCTCGCCCTCGTCTCCTTCGTGTGGACCCCGTACGATCCGAACGCGATCGATCCTGCCGCCCGCCTCCAGAACGGCAGTCTCGCCCATCCGTTCGGCACCGACACCTTCGGTCGGGACACGCTGACCTGGGTGATGGTCGGGGCACGGATCACGCTGCTCGTCGGGGTCGTCGCCGTCGGCATCGCACTGCTCATCGGCACCCCGATCGGAATCATCTCCGCATTCTTCGCGAAACAGCCGTGGGGAATGTGGATCGACGCGGTGATCATGCGCGCCAACGACATCCTCCTCGCCTTCCCCGCCCTGCTGCTGGCGATCATCTTCGCCGCCGTCTACTCACCGGGGACGGGACCGGCCATGGTCGCCGTCGGCATCGCCGCGATCCCCGGATTCGCCCGAGTCGCGAGGTCCGCGACGCTGCAGGTCCTCGGCTCCGAATACGTCCGCGCCGCCCGGGCTTCGAACCGTCGGGTCCCGGCCGTCGCAGTCGTCCACGTGCTGCCGAACATCGCCGGAATGGTCATCGTCCAGGCCTCCGTGGCGTTCGCGATCTCCGTCCTCGCCGAGGCGGGGCTGTCCTTCCTCGGACTCGGCACCCAGGCCCCGACCCCGTCGTGGGGCCGGATGCTTCAGGAGTCCCAGCAGTACCTGTCCGCCCACCCCGAACTCGCACTGTGGCCGGGAGTGTTCATTGCGCTCGCAGTGCTCGGATTCAACCTCTTGGGCGATGGGCTGCGTGACCGGTTCGACCCGAAGATGGAGGCCAGAGGTGCCTGAGAACCTGCTCGAGGTCCGTGATCTCACCATCACCCCCGCCGGTGCAAACGCACCGGTGCTCCACGACGTCAGCCTCAGCCTCGCACCGGGGGAGCGGGTCGGACTCATCGGCGAATCCGGCTCCGGCAAATCTCTGACCGCGCAGTCCGTGATGGGCCTGCTGCCCGAAGAGCTGCACGCCCGAGGGCAGATGCACCTGCAGGGACATTCCGGGAACCTGCTCGAGGCGAACGAGAAGACCCTGGCCGGGCTGCGTTCGGACATCGTATCCATGGTGTTCCAGGAACCCATGAGCGCACTCAACCCACTCATGCGCATCGGCGACCAGATCGCCGAAGTCCTGCGCATCCACGGCAAGGTGCCGCGGGGGCAGATCCCGGCGCGCGTACGCGAACTGCTCGGCGACGTCCACATGCCCGATCCGGACAGTGCCCGATTCGCCTACCCGCACCAGATGTCGGGCGGGCAGCGACAGCGCGTCATGCTCGCGATCGCTCTGGCCAACTCGCCGAGGCTGCTCATCTGCGACGAACCCACCACCGCTCTCGACGTCACCGTGCAGAAGCACATGCTCGACCTCATCGCCGACAGGGTATCGGCAGTGGAGGCGGGACTGCTGTTCATCACCCACGACCTCGCCGTCGTCGCCGGAGTCTGCGACCGGGTCATCGTCATGTACCGCGGCCGCATCGTCGAGACCGGCAGCGTCAACGAGATCTTCACCGCGCCGAAGCACGAGTACACGCGCGGACTCCTTGCGTCCTCGGATCTCGAGGCCACCGACGACCGCGGACGACTCTTCACGCTGAAGACCGCGCTCGCCTACTCGGGGCCGCAGGTCGAGGGAGTGGAGGATTCGGCCGACGCGGGGAAGCCGGGGGATCTTCGCGACGAACCGCAGATCTCGACCCGACCGGAGCACACCGGCACGTCCGTCGTGGGGGCGGTGGACGATGACAGCGTCGGGACCGCCTCGGTGAGGGACGACGACAGGGCCGCCTCGGCGCGGGATTCGGCACCGCTCATCGAGGTCTCGGACGTCACCCGGGTCTTCCGCGGACGGGGACTGTTCGGGCGCAGACGATCGGACGTCACCGCTCTGGGCGGGATCGACTTCACCGTTGTGGCCGGAGCACGGCTGGGCATCGTGGGGGAGTCGGGCTCGGGGAAGTCGACTCTGCTGAACATCCTCTCCGGCCTCGACCGCCCGACCACCGGACATGTGCGCGTCGGCGACATCCGGGTCGAGGCAGCGAACTCGCAGGCTCTGCGCCGCCTGCGAGAGAACCTGCAGATCGTGTTCCAAGACCCGTTCGCCTCGCTCGACCCGCGGATGAGAATCGTCGATATCGTGGCCGAACCGCTCATCGCCGCCGGAGTTGACAACGACGAACGCGCCGCACGGGTCGAGGAGATGATCGCAGCCGTCGACCTCGATGCGGACTCCCTGCGTCGGTACCCGCACCAGTTCTCGGGCGGGCAGAGACAGCGCATCTCGATCGCCCGGGCCCTGGTCACCCGACCGCAGATCCTCGTCGCCGACGAACCGGTCTCCGCCCTCGACGTCTCGGTGCGCGCGCAGGTGCTCAACCTGCTCACCGACCTCGTCGACGAATACGCGCTGACCCTCCTCTTCGTCTCCCACGACCTCGGCGTCGTCAGACACCTGTGCTCCGACGTCATCGTGATGAAAGGCGGGCAGATCGTCGAATCCGGTGCGACGGAGGACATCTACGCGAACCCGCAGGAGGAGTACACGCGGCGTCTCATCGCCGCCACCCCGAGCCTGGCCGAGGCGCTCGCCGCCGGATAGCCCGGCCGGCGTGCGTTTGGACCGACGAACCATCGAGAGAAAGGGCAGCACATGACCACATCGCTTGCCGACCACAGTGCGGCCGAACTGGCGGCCGGATTCGCCGGCGGAGACTTCGACCCGATCGAGGTGCACTCCGCGGTCGTGGATCGCATGGACGAATGCGAACCGACCATCAACGCCCTGTTCCACCGCGACGACGAACGCTCCCGGGAAGCCGCCGCGGCCAGCGCCGCACGTTGGCGTGAGGGCCGACCGCTGAGCGACCTCGACGGTGTGCCGGTGACGATCAAGGAGAACATCGCCCGCCGAGGAGTCCCGCTGCCCAGCGGCCACGCCTGGGTGGAGATGCCGGTGGCCGAGCACGATGCCCCGATCACCCAGCGCCTCGAAGAAGCCGGTGCCGTCATCCTCGGGTCGACCACGATGCCCGACTGGGGAATGCTCTCATCCGGGGTGTCCTCCCTGCACGGAATCACCCGCTCACCTCTGGACCCGAGCCTGACGACCGGAGGTTCGAGCGCCGGTGCCGGTGCTGCGGCCGCCGCCGGATACGGACCCATCCACATCGGCTCCGACATCGGCGGGTCCATCCGCCTGCCGTGCACCTGGCTCGGTCTGGCCGGACTCAAACCCAGCTTCGGCCGAGTTCCGCTCGACGCCCCCTACCTGGGCAGGTGTGCGGGACCGCTCGCGCAGACGATGGCCGATGTCAAAGCCGCCATGGACATCATCTCCGCCCCGGACGACCGCGACTATTCGCGGCTGCCGCGCTTCGCCGCCGATGACGCACAGTCGCTGCCGGGCAGCGACGCGAAGGGAACCTTCGACCCGCGGGGACTGCGCATCGGTCTGCAGCTCGACGCCGGGTGCGGGGTCGCCGCCGATGCGCAGGTGCGCTCGGCCATCACCGAGGCGGCCGACCGGTTCTTAGCGGCCGGCGCCGAAGTCGTCACGCTTGATCCGTTCATCGACGATGATCTGCTCCGTGACGTGGACCTGTTCTGGCGGGTGCGGTCGTGGGCCGATCTCAAAGCACTGCCCGTCGAGGAGCAGGCGCTCATCCTGCCGTATATCCAGCAGTGGGCTCAGGATGGGGCCGACACCAGCGGAGTCGATCTGATGGGCTGCTATCACAGTGTCCAGGAGATCCGGCGTCGGACGATCGCCGCCACCGCCGAGTTCGACCTGGTGATCTCGCCGACGGCTCCGGATGCGGCATTCCCGGCCGAACAGCCCATGCCGTACCCGCAGGTGCACGAACCGATGGGGCATGTCGGGTTCACGATGCCGTTCAACATGTCCGAACAGCCGGCGGCAACGGTGCTGGCCGGATTCATGGACGACGGTCGGACCATCGGTGCGCAGATCGCAGGGCGACGCTTCGCCGACGAACTCGTCATGGCCGCCGGCACGTGGTTCGAGGCCGCGGCCGACCTCGACCTGCCGACACGGTCGGTGACGAGCTGACAGAAGAACGACAGCGGGCCTGTGATGACCGGGAATCGGTCGTCACAGGCCCGCTCTCGTCGGACAGTGCCGCCTCGGTGACGGTTTTGCCTCACCTCGGGCGAGGCGAGGTCACCGAAACACCGACGGCGGACACCGGGATCAGAAGTCGAAGAATTCGACGGTGAGCTTGTCTCCGTCGATCTTCACGCTTCCGGACACCGACAGGGAGTTTCCGTTGGAGAAGTACGAGGATCCGGCCTTCTTGCCTTCGACGGAGAAGTTGAACTTGCCGGGCTTGTCGGTGAAGAAGGAGCCGGTGCTCGTGTCTCCGGTGCCGAAGCTGGCCTTCACCTCGGGCATCTCCTTCATATCCCATTTGGCGGTGTTCTTCTTCGCCAGATCATCGAGTTTCTTGTCCGAACCGCCGACGGGAATCTCGGTCGGGTCGTACTTGATGAAGTCGCACTTCGGTTCGATGCTCTTGGTGTCGAAGCACTTCTTGAGTTCCTTCTCGACCTGTTTCTGAACTTCCTTGTCGAAATCGCCGGTCGGGGACAGATCGAGGTTGAGGGTGGTGGGCGCCACCTGTCCCTTGTTCGGCTGCCCACCGGGAGCGAAGGCCTTCGGGAAGTTCACCTTGGCCGTATCGGAGGCCTCGGAGACCCACTTGCTCTTCGGGATCGTGAAATCGTAACTGCCGGGGTAGACGGCGAACGAGGTGGTCCCCGACTTCGCCTTGTAGTCCTTGCCGTTGACGGAGAGACCGTCGGCGGCGGGAATATCGAGGGAGATGACATTGAGGTCGGGGCCGGTCATCGTCCACTTGTCGAAGAACAGGTCCTGCTTGCCGTCCTTCTTCGCGGAGAGTTCGACGTTGTAGGGGCTGCCGTCGAGTTCGTAGGACACGACGACGGTTCCTTTGTCCCCGTCGGTCTTCGACGATTCGACCTTGGCCTTCTCGATCTTCGCCGAGGAGGAATCGGTGAATTCCTTCTGCAGCAGATCGAGGTTCGTGCCCTCCGGCCGTGTTGAGGGAGCGATCTTCTCCGCGGCTGCGAAGTCACCCTTGTTCAGGGCTGCCACGTAGTCCTCGGCGACCTTGTCAGGCCCGTATTTGTTCTTGTTCACACTGCCGATGACGAAGAAACCGACGAGGACGAGGATGATGACGAGCGCGACCGCACCGAGGGTGATGAGGAGGGGGAGCTTCCCCTTCTTCTTCCCGGGGCGATTCTCGGCACGCGTCGCGCTGCTCTGAGCGCCGGCGAAGCCCGGAGCCGGAGCCGGCTGCGGAATCGCCTGCGATGGGCCGGAGCCGGTCTGGTTGGTGTTCGGGCCCGACCCCGTCTGGTACTGCCCGGACTGGTTGTGTGCGGCGTTGTACTGACCGGGTTGGTTCTGGGCTCCGGGATAGGGAGTGCCCGGCTGGTTCTGAGCTCCGGGGTAGGGCGAGTTCGAGTACTGGCCATTCGATTGCTGACCAGCCTGGGGCTGACCGCCGGGGTAGCCGCCGTTCGGCTGCGGCGGGTTCTGGTACTGGCTGTTCGGGTACTGACCGTTCTGGGACTGTCCGCTCTGGGACTGCGAGCCGGGATAGGGACCTGCCTGCGGGCCGCCCGGAGCATTCGAGCCGCTCTGCTGACCGGGGCCGAAGGACTGGTCGTTCTGGGCGCCGGGTCCCGAATACTGAGGCGGCTGGTTCTGCTGAGAAGCAGCCGGGGCGACCGTGGGGCGTGACGGTGCATCGTCACCGGGAGCCCCCAATGGAGGTGCCTGGTCATCGGGCACCGAGGACGGAGTCTCATCGCCTGCAGCGTCAGTCGAATCCGGAAGGCCCTCATCCGTCGGCGGCTCCGACTCCGGCTTCGATCTGCCGTTCTCCGGAGGCTCGCTGGGTGGTGGCGGGAAATTGGGGTGATCGTTCCCGTTGCTCATCGTGGGGTCATCCTTTGCATGTACAAGCCTGTCCTGGCGCAATTGTACTTCCCGGAACAGGGAATCGCGTGGTCAATACCGGGAACCCGAGCCGGGTTAAGCGAAAATGGTCCTGATGCACACTTCTCCACACCCTCAGCCGTACCGTCGGACGATCTTCACAGCCCTCATGGAAGTCGTGAAGATCGACCTCATCGTCGTGCCCGCAGGATTCGTCGTCTCGACCGTCTTCTGGATCATCGGTCTCGGCTCACAGCTGCCGTATTCGGCGATTCCCGAATGGGCGTTCGCGCTGTGGGCGACGGTCTCGGGGCTGAGCGTCTCGACTCTGGGGTTCGACTTCTCCCTGGCTCCGAGCCTCGTGACTCTGGGGCTGTGGTTCCTCGTGGCGGCGGCCGCCAAGCGAGTGGTCGACAGCACAGCCGCAGCCAGTCAGACGGAGAGTGAGGACGATCCGAGTGGGTGGTGGGCTCTCATGGGCACAGCTGTGGGCACCTTCGTCGTCGCCTACGCCTGTCCTCTGCTCGCGCTGGCGATCCTGGTCGGTCAGGCCACAGTGACTCCGGGCGGATTCCTCCGAATCGTCCTCTTCCTCACCTCGGCCGTTGCGTGGGGATTCGTTCGTGTCCGTGGAATCGGTGACATTCCCGGGCTGTCCATGCTCGGGATCGACGCCTGGAGCGTCGCCTCCAGACTCCTCCGTCGTCTGCTGTGGGCGGCCGTGGCCGCTGCTGCGATCGTGATCGTCGTCGGCATCGTCCTCCGCTGGAACGACGTCGCCGACACTGCGCAGGTCTACAGCTCACCGGTCGCCGCCGGCATCGGTCTCATCATCGTCCAGGTGCTCTTCGCACCGAGCGTCTTCTACTCGGCTCTGTCCTGGACCGCCGGGACAGGGGTGAGCATCGGCGGGGCGGGGACGAGCTCGGCATTCAGGTCGACGTCCGCACCGGTTCCCGATGTGCACGTGCTGCGGCTGCTCACCGGTGACTATCCGGCGTGGACGGCGGCCGCACCGGCACTTCTCGTGCTGGTCGGTCTGCTGTGCGTCATCCTCGGTCGTGTCCGAGCTCGCGAAATCGCCGCACAGTCGTGGACGGGGCTCGGAATCGCGATCGGACTCCTGTTCGTCACCTTCGAGATCCTCGCACTCTTCGCCGGCGGAGCCCTGGGGCCGCTGGGCCTGTCCGGATTCGGGCCCTCGGCGCTGACGTCAGCGCTGGCAATCACGGGGTGGATCGGTATGGGGACGGTCGCCGGCCTGCTGCTGATCAGACTCTCCGGTCTGCACACCGTCTACTCCGATTTCGCCGATGATGACGAAGAGGAAGAACTCGGCGAGGGCGACACAGCGGATGCCTTCGACAAGGACGTGCCGGAACCGGTCGCCGACGACTTCGTCGACGAAGACGAACTGCGATAGACGGGTGGGCCGCCTCGGTGCCCCTTGGAGAGGGGAAGCGCACTCGCCGCAATTGCGGCGTGAACTGCACGCCGACTTGGAGGCGGTCTCAGACGTGAGTAGAGGGCATCCTCGGTGAGGAGATCAGCGCCGAACGATCGGGGATCGGACCACGTGGGTCAGTTGGTCCCGGGCAGATCGAGCTCCTGGCCGGTGATCTGCTTGAACCAGTCACCCAGACCCGACTGATATTCGCTGGTGCAGGACAGCTGCGCCTGCTGCGTGATCGCATCGCGCAGGCATTCCTCGTACTTCGACTGCACCGGCCAGAGGACGACCGAGGACATTGTGGAGAAGATGAGATAGACGCTGAGCAGGCCGCCGAGGATGCCCAAGGACATGTTCCGGCGCTGCTTGGTCCTGACCACGGCGACGATGTACTTCACCGACCACACGACCGCGGCGATGGCGAAGCCGATGGCGGCGAGCTTGAATGGCAGCTGATAGGTGAACGTCAGCACCGAGGCGAGGATCAGCAGGATCAGGACGAGCCCATGTCGTGCCGGTGCGGCCTGTGCCTCCTCTTCGGGGGTCGGCGCCTTCTTCTCTTCGGTATTCTGCGGTGACGTCACCACGCCAGTTTCTCACAGTCGACTGACAAATGCCTCGGCGGGCCGTGTCCGCACGATGACAGCCGGGCATCGTCCGTGCGCGGCAGACGTTAGACTGTGCGGGTGCGCATCGTTCTTCTGGCATCAGGATCCGGGACCCTCACGCAGTCCGTCATCGACGCTTTCGCCGACGGGGCCCGCGGAGTCGACATCGTCGCCATCGGAGCCGATTCGGCCACGGCCGGAGTCCTGGCCCGAGCCGAGCAGCATTCGATTCCCTCCTTCGTCGTCCGGCCCAAGGACTTCGCCGACCGTGACGAGTGGAACGCGGCCCTGAAGGACACGGTGGCCGGACTCGCCCCGGACTGGGTGGTCTCCGCCGGGTTCATGCGCATCCTCGGCGCCAGCTTCGTCGAAGCCTTCCCCTCCCGGATCATCAACACCCACCCGGCGCTGCTGCCGTCGTTCCCGGGTGCACACGGAGTCCGCGACGCGCTCGCCCATGGGGTGAAGCTGACCGGCGGAACCATCCATCTCGTCGATACCGGAGTCGACACAGGACCGATCATCACCCAGTACGCGGTGCCCATCGGCGATGACGACACCGAGGAGACCGTGCACGAGAACATCAAAGCCCGTGAACGCGAAGAGCTCGTGCGTCTGCTCGCGCACCTGGCCCACACCGACCTCGTCGTCGACGGTCGGCATGTCCGCGGATATGCCGCCTCGGCGATGACCGCCCACTGACCCCGCCGTGCGAAGAACCGACCGGCGACCGAACCTCAAGGAGGATCTGTGACAGGAACCCGCGCGATCAAGAGAGCGCTGATCAGCGTCTACGACAAGACCGGACTGGAGGAGCTGGCTCGCGGCCTCCACGCAGCCGGAGTCCAGATCGTGTCGACCGGATCCACGGCGGCGAAGATCGCCGAGGCGGGGGCCGCAGTGACGAAGGTCGAAGAGCTCACCGGGTTCCCCGAATGCCTCGAAGGACGGGTCAAGACCCTCCACCCGCGCGTCCACGCCGGCATCCTCGCCGACTCCCGCAAACCCGAGCACCTGGAACAGCTGTCCGAACTCGAGATCGAACCCTTCGACCTCGTCGTCGTCAACCTCTACCCGTTCGCCGACACCGTCGCCAGCGGTGCCGGCTTCGACGACTGCATCGAGCAGATCGACATCGGCGGGCCCTCGATGGTGCGCGCGGCGGCGAAGAACCACCCCACGGTCACCGTCGTGACCGATCCGACCGACTACTCGGCCGTGCTCGACTCCGCTGCCGGAGACGGCTTCGACCTCGAGGCCCGACGCTCCTTCGCAGCAAGAGCCTTCGCCCACACCGCGGCCTACGACTCGGCTGTCGCGTCCTGGTTCGCCGCAGAACTCGCCACCGAAGAGAAGGCCGCATTCGCCGGACTCACCGGTGAGAAGATCGCCGACCTGCGCTACGGAGAGAACCCGCACCAGGCCGCCGCCGTGTACTCCGACGGCACTGCCGGAATCGCCGGTGCAGAGCTGCTCGGCGGCAAGGCGATGTCGTACAACAACTACACGGACACCGATGCTGCGATCCGCGCAGCCTTCGACTTCGACCAGCCGGCCGTGGCCATCATCAAGCACGCGAACCCGTGCGGAATCGCCGTCGGTGAGACCGCAGCCGCAGCGCACAAGACCGCCCACGAATGCGATCCGCTGTCGGCCTACGGCGGTGTCATCGCCACGAACCGTGAGGTCGACGCCGAGCTGGCCGCTTCGATCAAGCCGATCTTCACAGAGTGCCTGGCTGCTCCGTCCTTCAGCGCCGAGGCCCTCGAGATCCTCACGACGAAGAAGAACCTGCGTCTGCTCGAACTCGGCGACATCGATGTGCCCACCGTCGAGATCAAGCCGATCAGCGGTGGCTTCCTCGTCCAGGACCGCGACGCCTTCCAGGCCGAGGGAGACTCCCCGGAGAACTGGACCCTGGCCGCAGGATCGGCAGCAACCCCGGAGGTCCTCGCCGACCTCGAATTCGCGTGGAAGGCCGGGCGGGCCGTGAAATCCAACGCGATCCTGCTCGCCAAGGGCGGCGCCTCGGTGGGGGTGGGCATGGGCCAGGTCAACCGCGTCGACTCGGCCAAACTCGCCGTCGAACGGGCCGGTGCCGAGCGCGCCGCGGGTGCGGTCGCCTCGTCGGACGCCTTCTTCCCCTTCCCCGACGGTCTGCAGATCCTCATCGACGCCGGGGTCACCGCCGTGGTGCAGCCGGGCGGATCGATCCGCGACGATGAGGTCATCGCGGCCGCGGAGGAGGCCGGCATCACGATGTACCTGACCGGGAGCCGCCATTTCTTCCACTGAGATGAAACGACCCCACCCCCGCCATGCACGGCGGGGGAGAGGGCCGATCGCCAAGCGATGGATCTACTGGAAACGCCGGTACGCCCATCCCACCCGGCGTGACTGGGTGCTGCTCGGCTGTCTCCTGGGAGTCGCCGCCGCCGCGGCATGCTCGGTTGTCGACTTCCGCCTCGGCGCTGTCGTCCTGGCGATCGTGCCCGCCGGTCTCTCCGGGTTCCGCGCGATGCCCCCGCCGTGGACCGAAGTGTGGACGAACCGGTCGAAGGCCGTCGACATCACCACCTGTCTGCTGTTCGCCGGACTGCTTGTCGGATTGGCCTTCCTCGTGCCCCTGAGCAGGTGACGGGTCGACCTCGGAAAAACGCAGTATGTGCATTTGCTGAGAAATGGGACCGACAGGTGTCGTCACGTCGGGAACAATGGCAAGGTGAGTGGCGTCAAGAGGTTCGCTGAGAACCTTTTCCGATGAAAGGAGACAGCATGGGACTGGACGATCTGACAAACAAAGCCAAGGACGCCATGAATAGCGACAAGGGTGAAGAGATCAGCGACCAGGGCCTGGACAAGGCTGCTGACGCCGCCAACAACGCCACCGGCGGCAAGTTCGAAGACCAGATCGACAAGGGTCGCGACGGAGCCGATGGCAAGATCGGCAACGACTGACTTTCACTCCATAGCCGCGTCCGGCATGGAAAAGGCGCCGAGGAGAACTCAGATTCTCCTCGGCGCCTTCTTGTCTGCCGCAGCGGTGGAGCAGCACGGCTGAACCGTGCATCCGCCGCCGCGGTCGACTCAGCCGAGCTTCTCGATCGGGGCGTAGCGCAGCAGCAGTCGCTTCGACCCGGCCGAACCGAAATCGACGACCGCCACGGTCTTGTCGCCGACGCCGTTGACCTCGGTGACGGTACCGAGCCCGAAGGACTCGTGCGAGACCTTTTCGCCGACCTCGACGGAGATGACCTCGCGGTTGGGGCGGATTCGGTTGGGGAATCCGGCTACCGGGGCCGATGAACTCGCACTCGAGCGGGATCCGCTGCCGGACGAGCGCGACGACCCGAAGCCGCGTGAGCCTCCGGAGTATCCGGAGGAATAGCCGCTGGAGCCGTACCCGCCGGACCCGAACCCTCCCGAGCCGAAGCCGCCGGAGAATCCTCCGGAGAAGCTGCCTGTGTTCTCCCAGCTGATGAGGTTCTCCGGGATCTCGGACAGGAACCGGCTCGGCGGATTGTACTGAGGCTGACCCCACATGCTGCGGGTCTCCGCGCGGGTGACGAGCAGCCGCTGCCGGGCACGCGTGAGCCCGACATACGCCAGACGTCGCTCCTCCGACAGCTCCTGCGGATTCTCGAACGACCGCGAATGCGGGAACCCGCCGTCTTCGAGTCCGGTGAGGAAGACCACCGGGAACTCCAGGCCCTTGGCCGTGTGCAGAGTCATCAGCGTGACCTGGCCGAGTTCGGCATCGGGAATCTGATCCGTGTCCGAGGCCAGAGCCACCTGTTCGAGGAACTGGTCGATCGCCGCGGGCCCGACACCCGGAGCGGCGGAGGCGTCAGCGGAACCGGTGTCATCGGCGTCGGGAGCGGCCGCCTCGGCGGCGGTTTCGCTCCCTGCCTCGGTCGCCGTTTCGGCGACGGTCACCTCGGTGTCGATTCCTGTGTTGGTGTCAGCATCATCTGGTGTGCCTGGTTCCGCAACCGCGGCAGCCTCGCGCGTGGCGACGAAGTCCTCGGCCACGGCGACGAGCTCGGCGAGGTTGTCGACGCGGGACTCGTCCTGCGGATCGGTGCTCTTCTGCAGCGATTCGAGGTACCCGGACTGTTCGAGGATCGCCTCGATGACGCGGGAGAGAGGAGAGGACTCGGCGGTCGAGCGCAGATCCTGCATGAGGTCAAAGAACTTCTTCACCGAGGTCAGGGCGCGCGAACTCAGGTGCGGGATCTCGTCGAGGCGGCCCAGAGCGGTGAAGAAGCTGATGTTCTCCCGCTCGGCGAAGTCGGCGATGAGGCCTTCGGTGCGGTCGCCGATGGAGCGTTTGGGCACGTTGAGGATGCGGCGCAGGTTGACGTCGTCATCGGGGTTCGAGACGACGCGCAGGTAGGCGAGGGCGTCCTTGATCTCCTTGCGTTCGTAGAAGCGGGTGCCGCCGACGACCTTGTACGGGATTCCGGAGCGGACCAGCGCATCTTCGATGGCACGCGACTGCGCGTTCGTGCGGTAGAACACTGCGAAATCACCGTAGGTGTACTTCTCTTCGTCGATGAGGTCGTCGATGCGGTCGACGATGAACCGGGCTTCGCCCTGCTCGTTCTCGGCCACCCAGCCGACGATCTGCTCGCCCGTTCCCTCCGAGGTCCACAGCTTCTTCTCCCGACGGTCGTCGTTGTTCGCGATCACGGCATTGGCCGCGTCGAGGATGTTCTGCGTCGAGCGGTAGTTCTGCTCCAGCAGAATGGTGTCCGCATTCGGGAAGTCCTTCTCGAACTCGACGATATTGCGGACAGTGGCACCGCGGAAGGCATAGATCGACTGGTCGGCGTCGCCGACGACGGTGAGTTCGGCTCCCGTGGGACCTCCGGCGCCATCACCGGCCAAGGCCTTGATCAGAGCGTACTGTGCCGGGTTCGTGTCCTGGTACTCGTCGACGAGGATGTGGCGGAACCGGCGACGGTAGGAATCGGCCACCTCGGGGAAGGCGCCGAAGAGATGGACGGTCTCTGCGATGAGGTCGTCGAAGTCGAAGGCATTGGCCAGGCGCAGGCGAGAGGTGTAGCGCTTGAAGACGTCGGCGAGCACCTCGTCGGCGGGGTTGTTGGGGCGCGGGATGAAGTCATCGGGGGTCTGCAGCTCGTTCTTGAGGTTCGAGATCCGGTGCAGGATGGCCCGCGGTGCGTATTTCTTCGTGTCGAGGCCGAGCTCCTTGAGGATCTGAGCGACGAGTCGCTGAGCATCCTGGGCGTCGTAGATGGTGAAGTTCGACTTCATGCCCAGCACCTTCGCCTCGCGGCGGAGGATGCGCACACACGAGGAGTGGAAGGTCGAGACCCACATGGCGCGGGAAGCGGGGCCGACGATCGAGGACACGCGTTCGGCCATCTCCTTCGCGGCCTTGTTCGTGAATGTGATCGCCAGGACTTCGCCGGGGTGGGCGCGACCGGTGGCCAGCGCATAGGCGATGCGTCGAGTGAGCACGGTCGTCTTGCCCGATCCGGCTCCGGCGACGATGAGCAGCGGGGACCCGGTGTGGATCACGGCCTCGCGCTGCCTGGGGTTGAGTCCGGTGAGGAGTTCGGCCGCTCGGGAGTCGGCGCCGGCGGCATGGTCGGTGTGTTCAGCTGCAGCAGTCATGTCGCCCCCCACGATACCGTCAGCCCCGGACACGACACGATCGGTCCCTCCCCACGCGTCCCACACCCCTCAGAACTACCTGACGGCGGCCCAGCAACCTCGCACGAGGTTGCTGGGCCGTCAGGTAGCAAATGGGGGTTATCAGTGGACGAAGACGGCCACGATCACGTTGATGACTGCGAAGATGACGACCAGGTGCGCCATGGTCGCCGACGGATTCTTCACCGCCACGGCACCGCCCTCGGCGGGGGCAGACGCTGCGAAGGCCTTCTGCTTCCTGTTGCCGATGAAGGCGAAGACCGTGACGAGGATCGCCACGACCAGCTTGATCCCGATCTTCATATGATTGACGGTGCCATCGCCCATCTCGGCCAGGCCCATGAGCAGCAGGCCGGTGAGCAGCTGCAGATAAGCGCCATGCAGCATTCCCGGCATCACTCTGGGGGAGCGGATGACGGTGAAATAGCCACCGACGATGATCGCCATGCCCAGCAGATGCAGGGTCAGAAGAATCTCGCGTAGAATTTCCATACAGTTAATCGTAGTGGCATGATGGTGTCTCGTGAGCGCGGGCCCCTCTACTGGTGCACGCTGTTCCGCCCTGGTGTAATGGCAGCACGCCGGCCTTTGGAGCCGTGCAGTATAGGTTCGAATCCTATGGGCGGAGCTGGCCCAACCCGACATGCGAAGGATTCAACTATGTCGCAGACTCATCCGACCGCCGTCATCGTACTGGCAGCGGGCCAAGGCACTCGAATGAAGTCGGCTCTTCCCAAGGTGATGCATCCCATCGGCGGACGCTCCCTGCTCCATCACTCCGTCGCCGCTGCGGCCGGAACCTCTCCCGAACACCTCATCGTCGTCGTCCGCCACGAGCGCGATCAGCTCGTCGCCCACCTCGACTCCCTCCCCGTGTCCTCCCAGCGGACCCTGCTCATCGCCGACCAGGATGACCTCCCCGGCACCGGACGCGCCACCGAATGTGCGCTGACCCAGCTGCCCGAGGACCTCAGCGGAACCGTCGTCGTCACCTACGGCGATGTGCCGCTGCTGACGACCGAGACGATCACCGGGCTCGTCGAGATCCACGAATCCGACGCCAACGCCGTGACCGTCCTGTCCGCCGAGGTGGACGACCCCAACGGGTACGGCCGCATCGTCCGCGACGCGAACGGCGCCCTGCTGAGCATCGTCGAACAGAAGGACGCGAGCGAGACCGAGCGGGCCATCCGCGAGATCAACTCCGGGATCTACGCCTTCGACGCCTCCGCGCTGCGGCAGGGTCTGGCGTCTCTGACCACCGACAACGCCCAAGGTGAGAAGTATCTCACCGACGTCATCGGAGCGTCCCGCGAGGCCGGGCTGTCCGTTGCCGCCACCGCCACCGACGACCTGTGGCAGGTCGAAGGAGCGAACGATCGCGTGCAGCTGGCCAACCTCGGCAAGGAACTCAACCGGCGCCAGTGCGAGAAGTTCATGCGCGCCGGAGTCTCCATCATCGACCCCGACACCACGTGGATCGACGTCGACGTCTCCATCGCCGCCGATGCGACGATCCTGCCGGGCACCCAGCTGCTGGGCGCCACCGACATCGGAGCCGGTGCCATCGTCGGCCCCGACACCACGCTCAAGGACACCGAGGTGGGAGAGGGCGCACAGGTTGTGCGCACCCACGGTGAGCTCGCCGTCGTCGGTCCGAAGGCCGATGTCGGACCGTTCGCCTATCTGCGTCCGGGCACCAAGCTCGGCGAGTCCGGAAAGATCGGCACCTTCGTGGAGACGAAGAAAGCCGATATCGGCAAGGGTGCGAAGGTGCCCCACCTCTCCTACGTCGGCGATGCGGAGATCGGGGAGGGTTCGAACATCGGAGCCGCCTCGGTGTTCGTCAACTACGACGGCGTCAACAAGCACCGCACCGTCATCGGCAAGCATGCACGCATGGGCTCGGACAATATGTATGTCGCCCCTGTCACCGTGGGCGACGGCGCCTATTCGGGTGCAAGCACGACGGTGCGCAAGGATGTCCCTGCAGGAGCGCTGGCCATCTCCGTGGCCCCGCAGCGCAACCTGGAGGGCTGGGTCCAGACAAACCGTCCGGGCACGCCTGCAGCGCAGGCCGCCGAGAACGCGTCCGAAGGGGAACGGATTAGTGAATGAGATAACGACGACGGGCGATAAGAAGCTCGTCCTGGTCAGCGGTCGGGCAAACCCCGAACTCGCCGAACAAGTCGCGGAGAACCTGGGGACCGAACTCCTCCCCACCGACATCTACAACTTCGCGAACGGTGAGATCTACGTCCGCTATTCAGAGTCGGTCCGCGGCAGCGACGTCTTCGTACTCCAGTCCCACTGTGCTCCCATCAACGAATGGCTGATGGAGCAGCTGATCATGGTCGACGCGCTCAAGCGCGCATCGGCCAAGCGGATCACCGTCATCGCTCCGTTCTTCCCGTACGCACGGCAGGACAAGAAGCACCGCGGCCGTGAGCCCATCTCCGCTCGCCTCGTCGCCGACCTGTACAAGACCGCCGGTGCCGACCGCATCATCACCGTCGATCTGCACACCGCGCAGATCCAGGGGTATTTCGACGGCCCTGTCGACCACCTCATCGCCATGCCGATCCTCGCCGGATACGTCAAGGAGAACTATCCCGGCGATCTCGCCGTGGTCTCTCCCGACGCAGGGCGCATCAAGGTCGCCGAGAACTGGTCGAACTCACTGGGCGGAGTGCCGCTGGCCTTCATCCACAAGACCCGCGACATCACCCGACCGAACGAGACGAAGGCCAACCGCGTCGTCGGTGAGGTCGAGGGCCGCACCTGCGTGCTCGTCGACGACATGATCGACACCGGCGGCACCATCGTCCAGGCCGCCGAGGCCTGCATGGCGGCCGGCGCCAAGGGCGTCATCGTCGTGTCCACCCACGCCGTGTTCTCCGGCCCGGCCGTCGAACGCCTGTCGAACTCCGTGGCCGAAGAGGTCATCGTCACCAACACCCTGCCGCTGAGCGACGACAAGAAGTTCGACAAGCTCACCGTGCTCTCGATCGCCCCGCTCATCGCCCGTGCCGTGCACGAGGTCTTCGAGGACGGATCGGTCACGAGCCTCTTCGAGGTCTGAGTCCACGAGGTCCGAGACCACGACCGTCCGCACGAAGGTGCGGCCGCTGACACCGACGGAGCCCCGAGTCGATCATCGTCTCGGGGCTCCGCCGCGTTCGGACCAGGTGATTCGGGCAGGCCGGAGTCGGCGGCCCGGTCGGTCCCATGCGCGGAACCCCATCGTCGTCGCTGCTGGGAGGTCCTACACTGGAGACAACGCCTAAGCGAAGGGATCAGGGACGATGTCCTCACACGATTACAACCGGTACCGCGTGGACGTTCCCGGAGGGCAGCTGTCCGTGGGAGTGTGGGAGCCGGTGGCGACCGGCCCCGGGCGTGTGCCCACCGTGGGCGTCATCCACGGCATCACCTCCAACCACCTGTTCTTCGCGGGCCTCGTCTCCGCCCTGCCCGGCGTCCGCGTCATCGGCCCCGACCTGCGCGGGCGGGCCGACTCCCGCACCCTGCCCGGCCCGTACGGAATGGCCGCCCACGCCCAGGACGTCCTCGCCGCCGTCGACACCTTCGCCCCGGACGGACCCGTCACCCTGGTCGGGCATTCCATGGGCGGGTTCGTCGCCGTGACCCTGGCCGGGATGTCGGCTGAGCAGAACACCGATGCCGGCGCCGAGGCGGCCCGCCGTTTCCGCGGTCCCGTCCTCATCGACGGGGGGCTTCCCCTGCCCGTGGGACAGCCCCATGGCGACGGTCCCGTCGATGACCTCAACGATGAGGATCTCGACACCGACGACCTCATCGCCGCCGTCCTCGGCCCGGCAGCCGAGCGGCTGTCGATGAGCTTCGGCAGCGTCGAGGAGTACCTGGCGTACTTCGCCGCTCACCCCGCCTTCGTCGACGGGCTCGACACCGTGGCCACCGAGAGCTTCGTCTATGACCTGGCGGCCAAGGACGACCATTCGTTCCAGCCGTCGACCTCGGTGGAGGCGATGCAGGCCGATTCGGCGGACATGTACACCGGGTCGGCCTACCGTGAGGCGCTGGAGACGATCATGGGCAGCGACGACTCCCAGGCCGAGGTGGTCTTCCTCTTCGCCGGACGCGACCTCGTCGCCGCCGAACCTGGCCTCTACCCGCCCGAGCTGACCGCCGACTTCGCCCGGCGATGGCCGCGGATGGGCATGGTCGATGTGCAGGGGACCAATCACTACGACATCCTCCTCACCGAGACCGGGATCGATGCCTGCGCCGCAGCCGTGACCTCTCGAATTGGTGCCGAAACGGACGGTGCCGTAGAATAGCCGGGTTGCCTCGGCGAGGGAGACTGATGTCTCCGTGATCGACGCGGTCCTGTCCCACGAACTCAAGCCCACAGGGTTCGAGGTTCGCGTGGGTTCTCAGGCTGTTTCGCCGTGGTGCTCGAAGGTAAGTTCACCACGAAGGAGAGAAAATGGCTGACTTCAAACTTCTGGCCGAAGCTCGCAATGAGTTCGGCAAGGGCGCAGCGCGCCGCATCCGCCGCGCGGGTCGCATCCCCGCTGTCATCTACGGTCACGGCGGAGACCCCGTTCACGTGTCGCTCGAGGGCCACGCCACCATGCTGGCTCTCAAGCACGCGAACGCGCTGCTCGAGATCGAAAGCACCGACGGATCGAAGAACGTCCTCGCCATTGCGCGTGACGTCCAGATCGAGCCCGTGCGTCGTGACATCGAGCACCTCGACCTCATCATCGTCAAGCGCGGAGAGAAGATCGAGGTCGACGTGCCCATCCACGTCGTCGGAGAAGCCGCTCCCGGCACCATGGTCTCGCAGGAGGAGTCGACCATCGCCGTCATGGCCGATGCGACGAAGCTGCCCGAGCTCATCGAGGTCACCATCGAAGGCCGTCCCGCCGGCGAGCACGTGCTGGCCGGTCAGGTCGAGCTGCCGGCAGGCGTCGAGCTCGTCGCCGACGAAGAGCAGCTCATCGTCAACGTCTCCGAAGAGGCCGAGATGGACACCGAGTCCGATGCCGAGGAAGAGACCGCTGAAGAGTCGACCGAGGCAGAGGCTGCTGCGGAGTCCGGTGAGGAAGAGGCCTCCGAAGAGGAGTGATCTTCTCTCCTCACTGCACCGAGATGCCGTGAGGAGCACTTGCTGACTACGCTGTTCGGTGGGTCGCCTGTCGGGCGGCCCACCGAATTCGTCTCACGGGAGAGAACCCCGGCTCACGTGTCTCGCGCGAGCGAAGGCAGCAGCATCACCGCCCGGTCGGCGGACATGGACACGACGGACAAGGACGGCAATGTCGAACGAAGCATGGTTGGTCTTCGGACTGGGCAACCCCGGACCCAAATACGAAACGACCCGGCACAACATCGGACAGATGGTCGTCAGCGAACTCGCCTCCCGCATCGGGACCACTCTGACGCGCACGAAGCTGCGCTCGAACGTCGGCACCGGGCGTCTGTCCGCCGGCCGCGTTCCGGGACTGCCCGGTCCGCGGGTGGTGCTGGCCACCTCGACGGGGTATATGAACGAATCCGGCGGGCCGGTGCGCGCACTGGCCGACTTCTACGGAATCACCACCGACCGCATCATCGCCGTCCATGACGATGTGGACCTGCCCTTCGACTCGATCAGAGCCAAGCTCGGCGGAGGAGAGGGCGGACACAACGGCCTGCGCTCGATGACCGCGGTGCTGGGGACGAAGAGCTATCTGCGGGTGCGTGCGGGAGTCGGACGCCCACCGGGACGACAGGACACCGCCGACCATGTGCTGCGTCCCTTCTCGAAGGACGAACGGACGACCCTGCCGATCTTCATCTCCGACCTCGCCGACGCCGTCGAAGAGCTCATCATCAACGGGCTCACCGACATGCAGCAGAAGTTCCACTCCCGCTGATCAGGGCTCAGGCCGTCTTCTGCTTCTCCGAGCGCCGGTGCAGCCACCATGCGGCGACGATGCCGCCGGCGAAACCGAACAGGTGGCCCTGCCAGGAGATGTCGTTGGTCTGCGGCAGCATGCCGAAGATCATCGATGCACCGTAGGTGACGAAGATGAACAGGCCGATGGCGAAGTAGACGATCTTGCGCAGCACATCGTCGGTGAACCAGGTGCGCACTGCGAGGTAGCCGAAGAAGCCGAAGACGATGCCGGAGGCACCGACGATGTGCTGGCCGGGCAGAGTGGTCAGCCATGCGCCGAGCCCGGAGCTCAGGGCCGTGATGCCCGTGACCATCCAGAAGCGCCGTCGGCCCTCGAAAGCGATGACGATGCCGAGGACGAGGAACGGGAAGGTATTGGCCAGGAGATGGCCGAATCCCGAATGCAGCAACGGCGAGGTGACCAGGCCGTAGAGCGACAGCGGGTTCCACGACTGCAGACTGAACATGTCGAGGTCGAGGGGGAGGATCGCATCGACGATCTCGACGACCCACATGACCGCCAGCACAATCAGCACCGGAGTGAACCGGGAGAGCAGGTGCGATCGGTCGACGGTGGTGTTGAGGTGTGCGACCGGGGGATTCGCCGAACGGCCGGAACGGGGAGATCCGGAGTCGGAGGAGTCGGAGCCGAAGAGGAGGCGGGATTCCTCGGCGGAGAAACGTGGGGAGTGGTCGGTCATGTCCCAATTGTGGGCGATGAAGATTGGAGAACCCCGAATATCCGGGCCCTCCGACCAATCGTGATCGTTCCGTTAGGCCCGTTATCGCCCTGAGATAATACTGAGTGAGTCCGTGCTCCCGCTCGAGGTCCGCCCCGCGGCGTGCCTCACCGGGAGCGAAGCCGAGCTATTCGCTTCGTGGGTGCACTCGAGTCGAACCGAGGGATCCGCCGTCGGCGTCGAGAGCTTCGGCGATGATCGTCGAGCCGTTCGGGGTGATGTCTGCCGCGGTCTCGAACCCGGTGCGCTCGACCTCGGTGTTCTCGACCAGATGATCCTCGTCGTCTCCGCTGAGCACCCTCCACGAGGCCACTTCGGTGGCGCCATTCCAGCTCATGTGCACGCGAGTGAGGTCCGCCTGGGGCTGCGACTGCGTCGCGGTCGGGGGAGCGGTCGGCTGAGCATGCCAGTCGAAGCGGTAGGCCCGGTAGTTCGATCCGCCGGTGAAGGTGAGGTCGGAGAGCAGCTTCCCGTCCTTGGTGAACTCCGAGACATAGGGTTCCGAACCCCAGCCGAGGACGACATTGCCGTTGGGCAGCTCCTGGAAGTTCCCCTGACTGCCCGAGGAGCGGTCGTCGGGAGCGGGATACTCCGTGACCACCTCGGCGCGCTGCTTCTCCTCATCGACGTCGAGACGCAGACCGCGGGTATCGCCGAGACGGGGAGCGGCGTGGTTGTCGAACAGGGTCAGCGTTCCATCGGAACGACGCTGAGCATCGTGCTGCCAGGCGAACTGGGCGCCGTCGCCCATCTCGAAGTCCGAGGCCCTGCCGCCGAGGACCCAGTTGAGATCGGCGCTCTTGCGATCGAGCTGGTAGACCGCATGGGTATTGCGTGCCGAGACGAGCAGAGCCTTGCCATCATCGTCCTCGGACACGGAGTTGAGGTGGATATAGTCGAAGGGTTCGTCCTTCGTGCCCTCACCGTCCTTGAGCTCCGCCTCGGACTGGTCGACGGGCACGGCGTCGAGGGTGCGCCACTCGAACAGCGGATCACCGGATTCGATGTCGACCTCCTGGACGATTCCCTCCCAGACCCAGCCGTCCTCGTCTCCGCCGACCGAGCTCAGGTCCGTCTGGGTCTTCACATAGGAGATGAGGAACATGGTGTCATCGGCAGTGATGGTCGTTTCGTGGAGGTCGGAGGTGTCCTTGGGAAGTTCCCCGCCCATGCCCACTCGCGCGATCTCCTGATACGAGGTGTCGAGGATGACGACCTCACCGGCGGTGTGCGGCGTTTCGGCCAGACCCTCCCACCATGTGAGCACCGGCTGTCCCTGATATTCCTGGACGCGCAGATCCCACAGGGCACCGGTGTTCTCCCGAATCCACAGCGGGTCACCGGCGGAGTCGAGGATGAGACCGCCGACCCAGGACTTGTCATCGGTCTGGGTCTGTCCCTTCGGAGCCAGGAACGTCTCCAGATCGCCGTTGTCGTCGGGGAAGGATCCGGAGTCGATATCGACCTTCGGCGGGGCGAGCTCGGGGCGGGAGTGGAAGTCCCACCGTTCGGCGACGGCGATGTCATCATCGGCATCGGCCGTGCACCCTGTGAGCAGGAGCGCCGCTGCGGCCAATCCTGCAAGGACAGTTCTCTTCATGACCATATGCTCATCCTCACATGTTTTCGGCCCACGCGCGCGGTATCGGTGCCTGCAGGGGCACCGGATGGGCCATGTCAGCTGTGTGGCCTAGACTGTTCGGGTGCTCAACGGACTTGATCTCACCCGCCGGAATCCCACCATCACCGAACTCGTCGCGGCCTTCAACGACCCGAACACCGACGGCGGCACGATCGATGCGATCAAGGGACTGTGGCCATCGATTCTGCGTCGAACCGTCACGACCGGCGGGGCGGCCTCGGCGCCGCAGCTCATCGTCACCGCCACGACACGTGAGGCCGAAGACCTTGCTCAGGCGCTGGCCGACTGGGTGCCGTCGGCGTCGATCGCGATCTTCCCCAGTTGGGAGACCCTGCCGCACGAGAAGCTGTCGCCGCGTTCGGACACCGTCGGCCAGCGTCTCGAGGTGCTGCGCCGTCTGACCCATCCCACCCCCGGTCGGGAGCTGACCTTCGTCATCGCGCCCGTGCGCGCATTCCTCCAGCCTCTGGCCAAGGGTCTCGGCGACATCGAACCGGTCCAGCTGGCCGTCGGCGACGAGTCCGAGATCGACGACGTGGCCGAACGGCTCACCGAACTCGCATACTCCCGTGTCGACATGGTCTCCAGACGCGGCGAATTCGCGGTCCGCGGCGGAATCGTCGATATCTTCCCGGCCACCTCGGAGCGGGCGCTGCGCGTCGAGTTCTTCGGCGACGAAGTCGATGAGATCCGCGAATTCTCCGTCAGCGATCAGCGTTCCATTCCCGCCGCAGACGGCGATGAACCGCTGGAACTGTCGGCACCGCCGTGCCGGGAGCTGCTCCTGACCGATTCGGTGCGGAAGCGGGCGGCAGAACTCGCCGAGGAGGTGCCCAGCGCCGCCGATATGCTCGACAAGATCGCCGGCGGAGTCGCCGTCGAAGGCATGGAATCCCTCTCCGCCGTCCTCGCCGACGGAATGGAGCCGATCATCGCTCTGCTGCCGCCCGCGTCGAAGATCATCATCACCGAACCCGAACGCGTCGACGCCCGCGCGGCGGACCTCGTGGAGACGACGAACGAATTCCTCGAGGCCGCCTGGACCGGTGCAGCCGGTGGGGGAGAGACCCCGATCGACCTGTCGGCCGCGAGCTTCCGCACCGTGGCCGAAATGGAGGAGGGCGCTCGCCTCATCGGTCTGGCGTGGTGGGAGATCGGTGGATTCGCAACCGATGAGGAGCTCGCCGGTCCCGAAGAGAACATCTTCTCTGTGCCCGCCCGCATCCCGAAGGGCTATGCCGGAGACGTCGAAGCGATCCTCGCCGACGTCAAGGGACTCATCCACGACAAGTGGCGCATCCTCGTGCTCACCGAAGGTCAGGGGCCGGGCCGGCGCATGGTCGAGGTGTTCTCCGAAGCAGGAGTGCCCGCCTCCTTCGTCGATGACCCGACCGATCTGACCGAAGCGCTGGTGACAGTGACGACGGCCGCCTCCTTCGGCGGATTCGTCTTCGACGATCTCAAGCTCGCCGTGCTCACCGAGGCCGATGTGCTCGGTCGGGCGGCGGCCACCTCGACGCGGGATATGCGCAAGCTGCCCACCCGACGCCGACGCAACCAGGTCGACCCGCTCAACCTGGCGCCCGGCGACTATGTCGTCCACGACCAGCACGGTGTCGGACGATTCGTCGAAATGACGCAGCGGACCACGGGCAGGGGAGCGAACAAGCACACCCGCGAATACCTCATCATCGAATACGCGCCGGCCAAACGCGGACAGCCCGGCGACCGCCTCTACGTCCCCAGCGATGCGCTCGACCAGGTCACCCGCTATGTCGGCGGGGAGAGCCCGAACCTCAACAAGATGGGCGGCGCCGACTGGCAGACGACGAAGGCGAAGGCCCGCAAGGCCGTCAAGGAGATTGCCGGGGAACTCATCCGCCTCTATTCGGCACGGCAAGCCACCGTCGGCCATGCCTTCGGACCGGACACACCCTGGCAGCGCGAACTCGAGGACGCCTTCCACTATGTGGAGACCGCCGATCAGCTGACCACCATCGACGAGGTCAAATCGGACATGGAGAAGACGGTTCCGATGGACCGTCTGATCTGCGGCGATGTGGGCTATGGGAAGACCGAGATCGCGGTTCGCGCCGCGTTCAAGGCGATCCAGGAAGGCAAACAGGTCGCCGTTCTCGTGCCGACGACGCTGCTCGTCCAGCAGCACTACGAGACCTTCGCCGAACGCTACTCGGGATTCCCCGTCACCATCGGCGCCCTCTCCCGGTTCCAGACCAAACAGGAATCGGAGAAGGTCAAAGAGGATCTGGCCGACGGCAAACTCGACCTCGTCATCGGCACCCACCGGCTGCTCAGCGGCGAAGTGCGGTTCAAGGAACTCGGGCTGGTCATCATCGACGAGGAGCAGCGCTTCGGCGTCGAACACAAGGAGACGCTCAAGGCGCTGCGCACCAACGTCGACGTCCTCGCCATGTCGGCGACCCCGATCCCGCGCACCTTGGAGATGGCCGTGACCGGCATCCGTGAGATGTCGACCCTGGCCACGCCGCCGGAAGAGCGGCACCCGGTGCTGACCTATGTGGGCAAACGCGAAGACAAGCAGATCAAGGCCGCGATCCGCCGCGAACTCATGCGCGAGGGCCAGGTCTTCTACATCCACAACCGGGTCCGCGATATCGAAGCCGTCGCCGGCCACATCGCCGAAATGGTGCCCGAGGCCCGGATCGCCATCGCCCACGGCAAGATGAACGAGACCCGACTCGAGCAGGTCATCGTCGACTTCTGGGAGAAGAAATACGACGTGCTCGTGTGCACGACGATCGTCGAAACCGGAATCGACATCGCCAACGCGAACACCCTCATCATCGACAACGCCGACCGCTACGGACTCTCCCAGCTCCACCAGCTGCGCGGACGTGTGGGACGAGGACGCGAACGCGCCTACGCCTACTTCCTCTACCCGCCGGACACACAGCTGACCGAGACCGCACATGACCGTCTGACGACCCTGGCCGCGCACACCGAACTGGGTGCCGGAATGCAGGTGGCGATGAAGGACCTCGAGATCCGCGGAGCCGGCAATCTGCTCGGCGGTCAGCAGTCCGGGCATATCGAAGGCGTCGGCTTCGACCTCTACGTCCGCCTCGTCGGTGAGGCCGTGGCGAAGTTCCGCGGTGAGGAGACCGAACCCGAGGCGGACATGCGCATCGAACTGCCCGTCGACGCCCACCTGCCGGCCGACTACGTCGACCACGAACGGCTGCGTCTCGAGGCCTACCGAAAGCTTGCGGCGGCGGCCGACGAAGCGCAGCTGCAGGAAGTCCTCGACGAACTCACCGACCGCTACGGCCCCTATCCGGAACCCGTCGGCGTCCTCGCCGACGTGGCCAGGCTGCGCATTCGCGCCCGGGCCTCCGGGGTCAACGACATCGTCATGCAGGGCAACTTCATCCGCTTCGGACCCGTCGAACTCTCCGACTCCCAGGTGGTCAGGCTCAAACGCCTGTACCCGAAGTCGCTGCTCAAACCGGCGCTGCGCTCGGTCCTCGTTCCCAAACCGATGGCCGGCAGCGGATTCGACTCCAAGGAGATGACCGATTCGGACATCCTGCGGTGGGCACACCAGTTCCTCGACGCCATCCTGCCCGTCATCGGGTCCGAAGTCACGGAGGACAGCGAGGCCGGAGTTGCGAAGAACGGTTGAGAACTCCCCGACTGTTCATCGCTGACCGGCCCACGGGCCAGGGCAGTGGCGTAGAGTGCGAAGCGCGGAGGCATCCGCAGCAAGTGCACATCACTCAGCTATCTGCTAAGGAGAATCCCCATGGGCGTTGACGACAAGTTCGAGAACAAGGCCGAGGACCTCAGCGGTCGGGCCAAGGAGACCATCGGCGATGCGACCGATGACGACAAGCTCAAGGCCGAAGGCGCCACCGACCAGCTCAAGGCCAAGGCCAAGGATGTCGGCGAGTCGGTCAAGGACCTCGGCTCATCGGTCAAGGACAAATTCTCGAAGTGACCGACGAATCGGCCCTCACCGTTTCTGCGGTGGGGGTCTTTCGTGCCGGCAGGAGGATATTTCGTGGGTGAACGTGACGAGCAGAGTGCGGTCGAACGGGGAGCAGACCAGGTCGAAACTGGAGCGGAGCACGCCGAAACTGGAGCGGAGCAGGTCGAACCTCGGCTGCAACCGGTGATCGACGCCATGGCGACCCTGCGGCGACGCTGTCCCTGGTCGAGCCGACAGGACCACCGGAGCCTCGAGAAGTACGCTCGGGAAGAGACCGACGAACTCATCGTCGCTCTCGAAGACTTCACCACGACACCCACCGCAGATCACCGGGCGGCCGTCGTTGAAGAACTCGGCGATGTGTTCTACCAAGTGCTCTTCCACTCCGCGCTGCTCGATGAGAGCAGCGGGCACGCCTACGGTCACAGCCTCGGCGCCATCGTCGACGGTCTGGAGGCCAAGCTCATCCGCCGCCACCCCCTGGCTTTCACCGACGATTCCGGGGACGAGAAGGCGTCGCTGGAAGACGTCGAACGCGAATACCACCGGATCAAAGCAGAGGAGAAGACCACGGTGCGGGGAGAGGACAGCGCAGAATGAGTCTGGAGCGGCTCGAGATCGACGGCACCTTCAACTTCCGAGACATCGGAGGACCCGCCACCGAGGCGGGGGATCGTCTCGTGCGATCCGGAAAGGTGTTCCGCGCCGACGGGCTGGCCCAGCTGAGCGATCGGGCGCGCGCCGACATCGGCGAACTCGGCATCGGCACGGTCATCGATCTGCGCGATATCGGCGAACGGGCGAAGCTGCCCGATGCGCTCGAGGGCCTCGCCGTCCGTCACATCGAGCTGCCTGTCTTCGACGACCATTTCTTCCCCAGCCGACCGATGAGCCGCAAAGAGATGAAGGCCGCCGCCGAGGCGACCGGAATGGACCTCAGCGACCGGAGCCTCAACCGCATCTACGAACTCATGATCACTCACTTCGGCCACCGGCTGGCCGCCGCCGTCGACTTGATCGCCGAACACTGCACCGACGGTGTGGTCTTCCACTGCTCGGCCGGAAAAGACCGCACCGGTGTGATCGGAGCCTTCCTGCTCGACCTCCTCGGTGTGGGTCGGCAGGAGATCGTCGACGAATACGCGATCACCTCCACCCACCTGTCTGGGGGATTCCTCGAAGCGATCACCCGGAACTTCTCCGATGCCGGGATCTCCGGCAACCTCGCCGAGACCGCCACAGCCGCTCCTCCCGGACTCATGCACGAGATCCTCGACCGGATCGACGCCGAGCACGGGACCGCCTCGGCGAAGGACGGAGAACAGCCCGGGGGAGTGGAAGCCTATCTGCTCGCGCACGGGATGGACCCGGCAACGCCCGAGCGACTGCGCGAATGCCTGCTCGAGTCCGCCTCGGACAGAGGGTGAGCCTGGCCCCGCGGTGCATTAAGCTGTCGTGCAGGCACATGTTCCCCATGTGAAACCAAACGCTAAGGAGTACTCAGTGGCCGAGATCGTTGCCGCAAACGCCCGTGAAATCCTGGATTCCCGGGGAAATCCCACCGTCGAGGTGGAAGTGCTGTTGGCCGATGAATCCGTCGGTCGTGCCGGTGTTCCCTCCGGCGCCTCCACCGGTGAGTTCGAAGCCGTGGAGCTGCGCGACGGAGATCCGGAGCGCTACTTGGGCAAGGGTGTCACCCAGGCCGTCGACGCCGTCGTCGACGAGATCCACGAAGTCATCGTCGGGCTCGAAAGCGACGATCAGCGTCTCGTCGACCAGGCGCTCATCGAACTCGACGGCACCGACAACAAGTCCCGCCTCGGCGCGAACGCGATGCTCGGCACCTCTCTGGCCGTGGCCCGCGCGGCAGCGGTCTCGGCAGATCTGCCCCTCTACCGCTACCTCGGCGGACCGAACGCCCACGTCATGCCCGTGCCGATGATGAATATCCTCAACGGCGGCTCCCATGCCGACTCGAACGTCGACATCCAGGAATTCATGATCGCCCCGATCGGCGCCGCCAGCTTCCACGAAGCACTGCAGTGGAGCGTCGAGGTCTACCACGCGCTCAAGGGAGTGCTCAAGGAACGCGGACTGTCGACAGGACTCGGCGATGAGGGCGGATTCGCTCCGAACCTCGACTCGAACGCCGCCGCACTCGACCTCATCATCGAGGCCATCGACATCGCCGGGCACCGCCCCGGACGCGATATCGCCGTGGCCCTCGACGTGGCCTCCTCGGAGTTCTACACCGACGGAGCCTACGAGTTCGAAGGCGGCAAGAAGACGGCCGAGGAGATGGCCGCCTACTACGAAGAGCTGCTGGCGAAGTACCCGCTCGTGTCGATCGAGGACCCCCTCGACGAGAACGACTGGGACGGCTGGGCGACCCTGACCGAGACGATCGGTTCGAAGGTCCAGCTCGTCGGCGACGACCTGTTCGTGACCAACCCCGAGCGTCTGCAGCGCGGAATCGACAACGCCACCGCGAACTCTCTGCTGGTCAAGGTCAACCAGATCGGCACCCTGACCGAGACCCTCGACGCTGTGTCGCTGGCACAGACCAACGGCTACACCACGATGATCTCGCACCGTTCGGGTGAGACCGAGGACACGACCATCGCCGACCTGGCCGTGGCCACCAACGCCGGTCAGATCAAGGCCGGAGCCCCGGCACGCTCCGAACGCGTCGCGAAGTACAACCAGCTGCTGCGCATCGAAGAGCAGCTCGGCGACGCCGCGCGCTACGCCGGACGCAGCGCCTTCCCGCGCTTCGAAGCCTGAGGCACGCCGGACAGCGGGACCGGTTGCTTCATCAGGGTTGCTTCAATCCGGAGGCACCCGGACTGACCGCAGGCCGGCAGCCACCGAACTCCACGAGGCGGGGCCGGACGATCATCATCGATCGCCCGGCCCCGCCTCGGCGACTCTCGGATTGTTGTCGTCACCATCTGTCACCAGTCGTCTCAATTCGGCCCATGAGCGGCGGACCCGCGCGTTCCCCGCATGTGACACCGATGCACCACTCTGACGAGCCGCTATCGGTGAGGGATGGCTGAGCAACTGTAGGAACTGCCAGCAACGAGGCGGGATGAAACTTCGAATATCGCGCCATTCGCGACGGTGTGCTCGACGCAACGAGAGTGTGTGACAGCAACCGTGTGGGATGCAGTGTGCGCCAGCGGTTCGGGTGCGGCTGCGGTGCCAGAGGCGGAGGCGGTGCCGGAGGCGGCTATCGTGACGGACGCGCCAACGGTGAAAATGCTCGCAGCGAGGTCAGGCGGTGGCGTTCTGCGTGCGGCGGATGGCGCGGAGGATGTCATAGAACTTCGCCTCCTGGAACAGTTCCTTCCAGCTGATCCGAATCACCCGCCAGCCCTGGTCGCGCAGCCACTGCTCGCGGCGGCGTTCCTCTTCGAGCTCTTGGCGGGGGACACCTGAGCCGAGATAGAGCTTGCCGATGCCGTCGATCTCGATGATGAGTCGAGCCTGGCGGTGACAGAAGTCGACGCGGATCTCGCGGTTCACGCTGTCGGCACGGAACGTGACCTGCGGTTCCAATCCCGTGATCCCATGTTCGTAGAATCGCACAGCGGCGACCGCCTCGGCGGGGGATTCGCGACGGGAATCAGCGAGATCGATGGCCAACCTCACTTTCGCGGCGTTGCGTTTTTCCAGGCATTGGGCGAGGGTCGCGAGGATCTTCTCTCTGGTCGTCAGCTGTCGGTGCAGTGCATCGTCGATCATAGGCACCGAGACGTCGAGGTTGTAGCTGCGGGCGACGTCGATGAGTGTGCGCTCGAGCGTGGTCACTTCGGCGCCGTTGATCGTTGCGCGATGTTCTTTCGGGATGAGATTGCCGCGGACGTGGATGCTTTTGAACTTGCGATTTGTGCCTGGTCGCACGACCTCGACCTGGTGCGTGACAGGGTGGGAGATGGGCAGATTGTGGATGAGAGCCGCAGAGATGTGCGAGAAGACCTCCGGCGGTGGATTCGTCTTCGCCTCGTCGGTTCTCTGATCGGCACGTCGGGCGAAATGAGCCATCACCGAGGCGTTGAGGTTGTTGATCTCGTCGCGGATGTCTCCGTGTTCGATGAAGACTTGGTGGATCTGCTCGTCGATGCTCGCCCACAGCGGGCGATGGAAGTCCTGCTCGCAGACACGCCGGACGAGATATGTGCCACGCGACAGCCGACGCAGACAGCATTGGCGGGCGCGTCTGATGTCGCCATGATTGAATCCGAGTCGAATGATGTCATCAGTGCTCAAGAGTTTGTACATGCATATAAAATGCAGTAAACGCACATTAAAGGCAATAGAGCACGGTCAAGTTGTGGATAAGCCTGTGGAAAGAAGTCGCTTCGAGCGTGGATTGGGGCGTGAATCGGGAGCAGATGTCGAGGCTTCCGGGGCATCGGTCACTGGTCGCGGCAAAACGCCCTGCAGGAGCGGGGTGGATTGTCGCAATAGGTGAGAGATGCGTCAGCAGATGTAGGAGAAACGGCTGCGTGGAGTAAACGGCCGTACGGGTGAGTGATGCCCTGCGGAAGGTCGGGCGAGGGGAGCAGACGTGACGGAGCAGACCTGAGATTCGAACACGCCACGGGCTCGAAATCCTCGCGCCGAGAATGCGAACACGGCACACTTGGAGATGTTGCGACACTCTTCCCCGATCCCCAGTCGCAGAGGAAAGAAGCATGGTCCCGAGCAAGCCCAGAAGAAGCGCCCCGAAATCGGCTCCTGGCAAGGCCGCCCCTCGTCGACGCCCGAAGCCGGTCATCGAAGCCGACGCCGATCTGGACGCCGAGGCGCGGGGACGTCGTATGTCCTGGCGCACGGGCCTGTTCCTTCTCGTCATCGCCATCGTCCTCTTCGCATTCCTCTCGCCCTTGAACTCCGCGCTCAAGCAGGCCCAGCAGATCGCGGCCCTCAATGATGAGATCGAGACGACGAAAGCCGAGGTCAACAGCCTCGAAGAGAAGAACGAGAACCTCAAAGACCCCGACTACATCAAGCGCAAGGCCCGCGAGGACCAGTACTACGTGGAAAAGGGCAAGAACGCGGTCATCGTCACGAACCAAGAGGCCGTGGACGAAGAATCCGAGTCCGAACGGCCGGTTCGCAAGCAGGCCTGGTACCTTGAGTTGCTGGAGTCCATTCAGGAAACCGGGAACACCGTGGAGAAGAGCTGATGATCACAGAGTGCACCGAGGCGGATTTCGCTGTCCTCCGAGACCAACTCGGACGCGTTCCCCGAGGCGTCGTCGGCATCGCCGCCCGCAGCACCTCCGGTGAACCCCTCGTCGTGGCCACGGCTCCGCGCCTCGAGGACGGTACGCCGTTCCCGACGACCTTCTACCTCACCCACCCCGCCTACGTGGCCGAATGCTCACGACTGGAAGCATCGGGGATCATGGCCGAATGGACCGCTGAGCTCAGCGAGGACAAAGAGCTCGCCGCCGCCTATGCCTCCGCGCACAGGGCCTACCTCGACGTCCGCTCGGAGATCGGCTCTGCAGGGGGCCTTGGCGAAGTCGAAGAGATCAAGGACTACTCCGCCGGCGGAATGCCGACCCGGGTCAAATGTCTGCACGCCCTCGTCGGCCATTCGCTGTCCGCCGGGCCCGGCGTCAACCCGATCGGTGACCGTGCGCTGTCGTTCATGAACGATGTGCCGCCCCTCGCCGAAGCCGCCGTCACCACCGAACCGACCGACTAGGACCTGCCATGCGAGTTGCTGCCTTCGACTGCGGGACGAACTCCCTGCGCCTGCTCATCGCCGATGTCGCCGCCGACGGCACCCTGACGGATCTGCGCCGCGAAACCCGGATCGTCCGCCTCGGCCAAGGCGTCGACGCCACCGGCGAGTTCGCCCCCGAAGCACTGGAGCGCACCTTCGCCGTGACGAAGGAATTCGCCGAGGTGGCCGCGGAGTACCAGCCGGAGAGACTGCGATTCGTCGCGACCTCGGCCAGCCGTGACGTGAAGAACCGCGATGAGTTCTTCGCTGGGATCTTCTCGATCCTCGGCGTCGTCCCCGACGTCATCGCCGGTGAGGAAGAGGCCCGACTGTCCTTCCTCGGCGCCACCGCCGATCTTGGTGCCGCAGACGGTCCGTTCGTCGTCATGGACCTCGGCGGCGGATCGACCGAACTCGTCCTCGGGCAGGACGAGGTCGACGCGGCAGTGAGCATGGACATCGGTTCGGTGCGCCTGACCGAACGGCACATGCCGGTCGAAACTCCCAGCGAGGACCAGATCCAGGCAGCGATCGCCGATATCGACGCTCAGCTCGACCAGGCTGCCCAGATCGTCGACTTCTCCGCCCCGCAGACGTTCATCGGAGTCGCCGGAACCGTCACCACCATCACCGCGGGCATCCTCGGGCTCGAGAGCTATCAGAGAGAACGCATCCACGGAGCACATATCAGCGTCGCCGATGTCGAAGCCGAATCCCGCAGACTCCTGGCCATGGACCGTCAGGCACGCACGGACCTGCCGTATATGCATCCGGGGCGCGTCGACGTCATCGGAGCCGGATCCCTCCTCTTCGCCCGGATCGCCGCCCGCTTCGACCACGCTGTGGCCGCCGCCGGAGGGACGCTCGACATTCGGATCTCCGAAACCGACATCCTCGATGGAACCGCGCTCGACCTTGCGCTGACGAGCTCGTGAGAGCCGCCGCCAGACTCCTCGCTGTCACGACCGTCGTCCTCGGCCTGGTCGTCGGCACCACACAACCGGTCATGGCCGCTCCGAAGGCCGGGCCAGGCCAGTGGTTCATCAAGGACTACGGAATCGACAAGGTCTGGAAGAAGTCCACCGGCAAGGGTGTCAAGGTCGCTGTCATCGACTCAGGGGTCAACACCGACCATGAAGACCTCAAGGGCGTGGTGAAGAAGTCCAAGGACTTCAGCGGACTGGGCAAGGACGGAAAGACCCCGATCGGCGGGAAGACCACGATCCACCATGGAACCGCCGTAGCCGGAGTCATCGCCGGGCGAGGAGTCGGCGCAGGCCCGACCGGAGTCGCCCCGGACGCAGAGATCCTATCGGCGTCGATGTGGCTCGGCCCCGACCGTCCGAAGGAATCCGGATCGACTCGCGAACAGGCCGACGAAGCCATCCGGTGGGCCGTCGACTCCGGCGCCGAGGTCATCAACATGTCCTTGGGCTGGGACGATCCGGGCTGGCCGGAGAGCTGGGACGAATCCTTCGCCTATGCCTACGAGAAGGACGTCCTCGTCGTCGCCTGCGTCGGCAATGCCTCACAGGGGGCGACCCAGGCGTGGTCGCCGTCGACGGTGCCCGGCGTCATCGGAGTGGGCGGACTCGACAAGAACGGCAAGGTCCTCAACGACTCCACCGCACCCGGCACCGCCGTCGACCTCATGGGCCCGGCCAAGGACATCCCCATTCCGTACTACAGCGGCGGCTACGCCGAAGGCCAGGGGTGCTCCTTCGCCTCACCGGTCGTCTCCGGTGTCGCAGCACTCATCCGCGCCGAGAATCCGAAGCTCAGCGCCGATGAGGTCCGAGCCAAGCTGCAGTCGAGCGCCGAGCCGGTGGACGGCCACAAGGGCGTGAGCAAGAAGGACGAACCCGACCCGATCGTCGGTTGGGGTCGCGTCGACCCGCAGGCCGCCGTCAAGGCGAAGATGCCCAAGGACGTGTCCTCCGCCGAGGATGAGCTGGCGGATTGGGTGAAGATGCATCGCCGCGGGGATGCGAAGGCCAAAGAGACCGAAACGGCCGCCCCGGATGAGACCGAGAGTCCGAAGGCTCTCGCGCCGACTGATATCGCCGCCACGCAGTCGAGACCGATCCTCGGCTTCTCCCTCCTCGGCACCGGTGCCCTGATCGCTCTCATTCTCGTGATCACCTCGATCGTCTTCTTCGCCCGTCGTCGCCGCTGAATCCTAGGCTCGGATCGGCTCTGATCTGGGGCGTTCGCGTCCGCGTGACAGACAATTAGTGAAAGTTTTCACAAGGGTCTAGCATGGGAATATGGCACTCATCAGAAACTCAAAACTGCGTCCACGTATCCTCGTCGTCGGTGGGGGCTCCGTCGGTCTCCTCGCCGCTCAGAATCTGCTGAAGAACCTCGGTCGGGGCGAAGCCACCGTCACCGTGGTCGACCCCAACCCGTACATGACCTACCTGCCGTTCCTCCCCGAGGTGGCAGCCGGTTCGATCGAGCCCCGTCACGCCGTCGTGCCGCTGCGCCGCAATCTGCCGGGTGCCGAGGTCATCACCGCGAAGGTCACCTCGATCAACCACGCCGAGAAGTTCGCCACCATCGAACCCGAGAACGATGAGGCCTTCGAACTCGACTACGACCACATCATCCTCGCCTCCGGTTCGGTCGCGCGTGCGTTGCCGATCCCGGGCCTGAAGGAGAACGCGATCGCGCTCAAGCGCATCGAAGAGGCCGTCGCCCTGCGCGACCACCTCCTCTCCCGCCTGGCCGATGCCGCTCTCATGGAAGATGATGAGGAGCGGCGCAAGGCTCTGACCTTCGTCTTCGTCGGCGGCGGCTTCGCCGGCATCGAAACTCTCACAGAGCTTGAGGACATGGTCCGTTCGGCCATCGCCCAGTACGAGACGCTGACTGAAGCCGATGTCCGCTTCGTCCTCGTCGAAGCCCTCGAGCGCGTCATGCCCGAGGTCGGCGAGGCTCAGGCCCGCTGGGTCGTCGAGCACATGCGCGAACGCGGAATCGACGTCTACCTCGAGACCTTCCTCCAGGACTGCACCGACAAGCACATCAAGCTCTCGAACGGTGAAGAGTTCGACGCCGACACCATCGTCTGGTCCGCCGGCGTCAAGGCCAACCCGATGCTCATCGACTCCGACCTGCCGATCAACGAGCGCGGAAATGTCACGGTTCGTGCCGACCTGCGGGTCGAGGGTGAAGACGGAGTCGTCGAGGGTGCGTGGGCAGCCGGCGACAACGCTGCGGTTCCCGACCTGTCCGGCGGCGGCGTGGCAGGCTTCTGCGTGCCCAACGCCCAGCACGCCGTGCGTCAGGCTCCCGTGCTGGCCGCCAACGTGCTCGCAGCCCTGCGCGGTGAGACCGAGTTCAAGCAGTACTTCCACAAGACCATCGGGACGGTTGCCGGTCTGGGTGTGTACAAGGGCGTCTCGCAGATGGGCGACTTCGAAGCCCGCGGAATCCTCGCCTGGCTCATGCACCGGGCGTACCACGGCTACGCCATCCCGACCGTGGACCGCAAGGTCAAGGTCTTCGGCAACTGGTTCCTCAACGCCGTCCTCGGCCGCGACGTCATGCCCCTGGCAGACCTCGACGTCCCGCGCAAGAACTTCGTCGAGGCCGCCAACTCGAAGCCGGCTCCGAAGAAGGAACCTGCTAAGGCCTGATTCGAGGCAGCCGGCGCCATCCGGCGACAAGCCCTGATGAGACGACTGACGCCGGGGATGCAGATGCATCCCCGGCGTCAGTCTCGTCTCAGCGGTTCGCCACGGTGAATCGGGCGTCGATGTGTATGGGGTCGGCGATCTCGTCGACCATGGCCACGGCGAAATCCTCGGCAGAGATGAAGTCGCCCGCAGGCACCTCGAGTTCTGAGCTGTACTTCCCGGTTCGCTCACCCGGGCCGATCTCCGGGGCGGGGGAGATGAGCGTCCACGGTGAGGGGTTTTTCGCACGCAGCAGTTCGAGGGCCTTCGTGCCGGTCTCGGCCTCTGCCTTGTAGGCGTCGGGGAAGCCCTCGGTGTCCTTGAGCATCGTGTTCCCGGCGAACAGGGAACCGGCGCCGCCGACGATGAATAGGCGGGTGTCGCCGCTGATCTCGGCCAAGGTGTCGAGTGCGTCGAGCCATTCTTGGTGGTCTCCGCCGGTCCGGCTGGGGCCGGTGGTCGAGACGATGACATCATGCTCGGCAGCCATGCGCGCAGCGAGATCGGCGTCGGCCATATCGCCGGTGAGCGAGCGGCTGGCTCCTGCCACCTCGGTGCCGGAACGGGTGATGGCGGTGACCTCGATCCCGCGGGCGGCCGCCTCGGCGACGACGCGAGAGCCGATCATTCCCGATGCCCCAAAGAGTGCGATCTTCATAAGAGTCCCTTCGTTCTTCGTGCGGCGCAGCAGCGATGCACGGTGGAAGTCGTAGTCTGACATTCCTAAGGTATCTTTGGGATATCGAGTACCTCAAAGATACTATTGGGGTATGGCCATGAGAGTTCACTGGGAAGGCGACGCCTTCGATCCCGAGTGCCCGACGCGAGTGGTTCTCGACCGAGTCGGGGACAAGTGGACGGTGCTCATCGTCAACATCCTCGATTCGGGTCCGAAGCGGTTCAATGAGATCCGTCTGGCTATCGGCGGGATCACCCCGAAGGTGCTGACCTCGACCCTGCGCTCCCTCGTTGCCGACGGGCTCGTCGACAGGGAGGTGTTCGCTGAGGTGCCGCCGCGTGTGGAGTACTCGCTCACCGGCCTCGGGCGGTCGCTGCAGGAGCCTGTGGCCGCACTCCGGAAGTGGGCAGAGGCCAACGTCGCTGAGATCGCCGAGAACCGGGATCGCCACGATGGGGCACATATGTCCGCACCCAAGTGAGTGTTCCCGTGAACGCAACGTCGAATGTTCAGCCGTTGAAGGCGAAGTCGTGTGACTCCTCCGCAATACGCAGAGTGCCTTCGCCTTCCGGATCGCCGAGGCAGCTCAGCGAGAGGATGGTCAGGCTCGGGTGAGTTCTCCGAGCACGGTGACGAAGTCGCGCAACGTTCCGGCGACGCGATAGGCCCGAGGCGACCCGGAGTACACCCAATTGTTCGTGATGATCGAGGCGCTGCCGCCGTTCGTCGCGGTCTTGAACTCGGCGACGTCGAGCGTCGCCAGATGATCGGCGACGAGGCGGCCACGCAGCTCCGATCCCATCTGCACCCAATGATCGGCAGCCTCGAAGTCGACCTCCGTCCAGTTCCCTCCGGCCTCGCGAAAAGCGGCCGGACGGCCATGCAACGGGACTTCGGTCGTGGTGGACTCGTCGGCCCCAGTGGGGGAAGCCGCCTCGGGGGAGGCGATGATGACGGCGGGGCCCTGCTGTGCGCGGGCGAGTTCGTCGTCGACGGTGGCGATCGGCTGCGTGGCCTGACCGGGGCTGAAAAGAAGGAACGGCATAGGACGATCATGCCGCAAACGGTGAAATTCGGCGATCTCGGTCGGTACGCAGTCGAGGCGAAGACTCCTCGGGGGAGTATTGCAGAAGGTCCGTGGCCGGTCATCGCTCAGCATCGGAAAAGAATGGTCCCCCCAGTGGGACTCGAACCCACACTGAATCGATTTTAAGTCGACTGCCTCTGCCGATTGGGCTATAGGGGGAATGCTCAGAAGACACCTTATCGGCAAACCGGGGCCACCGCGATCTGAGACATTCCGCGAACAATGCGGCCTCACGGTTAACCTGGAGCGATGACGTCGAACGGACCGATCCGGCAGGCCTGGGTGATCCTCGTCGTCGGGGTCCTCACGCAGATGGCGGCGACCATCGCGATCGCCGGACCTGCCTTCCTCATCCCGTATATGCACTCCGATCTCGGGTTCACACTCACCCAAGCCGGCACCGTCGCAGCTGCCCCGAGCTTCGGACTCATCCTCACCCTCATTGCCTGGGGCGCGTTCGCCGACCGGTACGGGGAACGGTTGGCCATGACCTTGGGGATCGGGCTGACCGCCGTGTTCTCGGCCGCCGCGATCCTCGTCGTCGACTCGCCGATCTGGATGGTCATCGTCATCGCCGCCTCCGGTGCCGCCGCCGCCTCGGTGAACTCGGCGAGCGGACGCGTCGTCATGGGCTGGTTCCCCCGCCACCGCCGCGGACTGGCCATGGGCATCCGCCAGATGTCCCAACCCCTGGGCACGAGCGTGGCCGCCGTGACCATCCCGGCGATCGCCGCGGCCGGCGGATTCCCCGCCTACCTGTGGTTCGTCGCCGCCGTGACCGGGGCGCTCGCCCTCATCTGCTTCGCCCTCATCCGCAATCCACCGGAACAGGCTCCCACCCGCGCCGAGGTGGCCGACCTCGACCACGCCCATGCACCTGACAGCGCAGCCGCAACCGACCCAGCCGATCCGGCTGGGGCGGGTCAAGGACAGTCCGAACCGGGAACCGTCTCTGCGGGGGAGGAGAAGCCCAGTCCCGCGTCGGCGATCAATCCCTACCGCAGCGACTCCTTCCTGTGGCGGATCCACGCGGTCTCCGCGTTCCTCGTGGTTCCGCAGTTCGCGTTCTCCACCTACGGCCTCGTCTGGCTCATCGCCGTCCAAGGGATCGGAGCGGCAACCGCCGGAGCGATCGTCGCGGTCGCGCAGATCGTCGGCGCGGTCGGCCGCATGGTCGTCGGCGGGCTGTCCGACCGCACCAGCTCCCGTGTCGGCCTTATGCGCCTCGTCGCCGTCGCCGCGGTGATCTCCGTCGCAGCCATCGCTGTTCTGTCACTGACACAGCTGCCGGCTCTTGCCGCCGTCGTGTTCGTCCTCGCATCGGCCGTGTCCGTGGCCGACAACGGTCTGGCCTTCGCCTCCGTGGCAGAGGCCGCCGGGACTCGCTGGTCGGGCAAAGCATTGGGAGCCCAGAACACGGGGCAGTTCGTCATGTCGGCTCTGCTCGGTCCCGGATTCGGTGCCCTGGTGACCGCCTTCGGCTATCCGCTGTCCTTCGGCATCATCGCACTCGCCCCGCTGCTGAGCATCGGCATCATTCCCAGACGGGACATCGATCGCATAACCTGATATTCACCTGGGCACGCTAGCGTGCACGAGGCACGCCACCGTGTCGTCATCGAAAGGGAAGGGTCTCGTGAACAATCTGTTCCAAGAGAATCTGCGGGAGTACATCGACAAACTCCGCCTCGAAGGCTACGCCGTCGAGGACAGCCAGACCACGGATCCACATCTCATCGACCCCATGGGCCGGGCCGTCGAAACGTGGCGCGAGGGATATCCGTACGACGAACAGATGGACCGCGAAGAGTACGAACTCGAGAAGTACAAGCTGCAGGTGGAACTCCTGAAGTTCCAATACTGGGGCCAGGACACCGGTGCCAAACACGTCATCGTCTTCGAAGGCCGTGACGCCGCCGGCAAGGGCGGGACGATCAAACGCTTCACCGAACACCTCAACCCGCGTGCCGCCCGCGTCGTCGCCCTGAACAAACCCTCGGACCGCGAAGCCGGCCAATGGTACTTCCAGCGCTACATCGCCCACCTGCCCACGAGCGGGGAGATCGTCATGTTCGACCGCTCCTGGTACAACCGGGGCAACGTCGAGAGAGTCATGGGATTCTGCACCGACGACGAATACGAGACCTTCATGGAACAGGCCCCCGTATTCGAGAAGATGCTCATCGACTCCGGGGTCCACGTCACCAAGTTCTGGTTCTCCGTGACCCAACGAGAGCAGCGCACCCGGTTCGCGATCCGCCAGATCGACCCGGTGCGGCGGTGGAAACTCTCACCGATGGACCTCGAGTCCCTCGACCTGTGGGACGACTACACGAAGGCCAAGGAAGAGACGTTCCGCCGCACGGACACCGACCACGCACCGTGGATCACGATCAAGAGCAATGACAAGAAACGCGCCCGCCTCAATGCGATGCGCTACTTCCTCAACCAGTTCGACTACGAGGACAAAGACCCCTCGGTCGTCTTTGACGCCGACCCGCTGCTCGTCCGCCGGGGCCGCGACGCCGTCGACGACTAGTTCGGCGGTCTTCCACCGTCACCGAGGCGGCCCGACGTCGGCCGGGAGCACTGCCGCAGCCGTCGACGGCTGCACAGGGGAGGAATTCGGCCGGGTGGAAGGGGAAAGACCACCCGGCCGGAACCGTGGAGCGGGACTCTCACCCGCATTCGATCGCAGAGACTCAACTCAGTCGCAGTGAATCAGGCTTCTGCTTCGGCGTCCTTGCGCGCCTGACGCAGCGCCCGGCGCTTCCTGTGCCCGGCGAAGCTGAACAGGAAGAGGAGGATCGCCAGGAGCACGAACAGTCCTCCGCCTGCGATGCCCGCATCGACCCAGAACTGGGGCGGGAAGAGGCGGATGAGCGAATCATCGGCGTAGAACTCCCAGGTCCCATCCGCGAAGAACACCTTGTGGAATCCGCGGAAGAAGCTGTCCCAGCCGAGCACAGCGACAACGGCGACAGCTGCCATGAAGATGATGCTGAAGATCGAACCCAACCGCACGCCTGTGTGGATGCCCGAGCCGCCCTTGCGGCACATGTAGAGCCCGAAGAGCACAGATCCGATGATGCCGACGAGCGCCACGAGGTAGAGCAGCGAGATCAGGCCCTTGACGTCAGCCATATGGCTGAGCTCTTCGGAGATGAAGATCGGCTCCCCATTGGGCATGACGATATCGGCGAGGTAGCGCCGGGAATCGAAGTTGTGCAGATAGTCGACGACATAGGTCCCGTAGTGCTCACGATCGGCAGCACTGAAGCCGAACTGATCGGCCGGGAACCCGGGCCGGAAGTACTCGAATTTGAGGAAGATCCCGGAGGCGATGAAGCGCACCGCCAGGGCCAACAGGACGAATGGAGTGGCGAGCATGATCCAGATCGTGCCGATGACATCGAGGACGGACCGGCGTCGCTCGGGCACCTCGGGGTCGCGGGCATCGGTCGACGTCGCCGCCTTCGACACAGCGGCCCAATCGGCTTCGCTCATCACCGCGGTGCGAGCGTTCTGCGGCACCTCACGCGTGGCTCCGGTATCCGTCGAAGCTGAGGTCGCGGCGGCCGAATCCGCACCGGCGGTCTTCTGCGCGGCGTTCTGTTCGGCGGCGCGCGTGCTCGCGGTCGCGGGCTGGGAGTGCGGATTCGTCGAATGGGCGGGAGTCACCCTCACCGGGCCCGTCTGGGGCTTCGCGTCCGCGGAATGCTTGGGGGCATCCTCGGCGATGGGATCCGTGATCGGATCGAACGCCTCGGTGTCGGTCGAGGGATCATTGGCCGCCTCCAGAGGGGCCTGCGACTGCTTATCGGCAGCACTGGCAGACCCTGAACTCATCCGCCTGCTCAGGAGGTCTTCGGTCTCGTTCTTCTCGTCTCTGGACACATCCCCATTGTCAGTGACCACGGGGCCCAAGCCGGGGAGGACACGCCACGGCGGCGGATTTCACCGGAGCCCTCGCCGAGGCGGGGCTGCGGTGATCCTCACCGTGACGGTGAGGGCGGGGCCGGGGTGGGGCCCGCCGTGTCGGTGTGGGACTTGGCGGGTCAGCCGAGGAGGGCGGCGATGACGACCAGTGCTGGGACGGACAGGACTGTGGTGATGAAGACGGCATCGCGCATGAGCGCCTCGGACTGTCGGTACTGCATCGAGTAGATGTAGACGTTCTGCGCGGTCGGCAGGGCGGAGGTGACGACGATGGCGAAGTGGTCGATCCCGTCGTAGCCGAGCAGGGGACCGCCGATGGCCCAGGAGATGAGCGGCTGGGCGATGAGTTTGGCGCCGGTGATGAAGCTCAGCTGTGCGCGGCTGCCCTTCACGGGGATGCCCCACCCGTCCTTGAGCGAGATTCCGAAGGCCAGCAGGGCGCCGGGGACCGCGGTCGCGCCGATCATGTCGATGGGCTCGAAGATGAACCGCGGCAGTTCGAAGCTCGTCGCCGAGGCGGCCACTCCGGCCGCCGCGCCGAGGACGATGGGGTTCTTGAGCACTTGGAGGACCGCGGAATACCAGTGCGAATCATGCTGCTTCTTGCCGGCCCCGTCGAGCACGGCCATGCCGATGGGAGCGAGGACGAGCAGCTGGAAGAGCAGGACGGGGGCGACATATCCGATGTCGCGCAGCACGTAGGCGGCGATCGGGATGCCGAGGTTGCCGATGTTGACGTAGCTGGTCGCCCAGGCGGAGAACATCGCTTCACCGGTGCTGCGCCGCCGGATCCACTTGGTGAGGACGAAGAGGGCGGCGCCGACGATGAGCGCCGAACCGCCGGTGGCGAAGAGGGCGGTGTTGAAGATCAGCCCGAGATCGGTCTCGGCGACCGTGACATAGAGCAGGGTCGGGGTGCCCGCGTAGAAGACGAGCTTCGCGATGACCTGCTGGCCGTGGGGTCCGAGAACGCCGGAGCGGCCGAGGACGAACCCGACCAGAATGACTCCGGCGATGACGGCGAAACCTTCGAATACGGCCAGCATGGGCTACTCGGGCTCCTCGCTTCCTGCGTCTGCGACGGTCGGGGTCGGTCCGGGGCGGGATCAGCCCAGGGCTGTGTGTCAGTCCGCCTCGGCGGTATCGGAGACGACATAGGACGCGGCGGCGCTGACCGCGCTGACGGCGAAGACGGCCGGCCAGGCGCCGATCTTCTTTGCCAGCGGGTGGGAGGCGCCGAACCCGCCGAGGTAGGCCAGACTCAGCCCGGTTGCGGCCGGCCACCCCTTCTTCGCATACCAGGAGCGGGCGGCGTAGGCGCCGGCCGCGGCGAGGACGACTCCGCCGAGAGGGCGGATCCCGGTTTCGCGGGCGGTGAGGAAGCCGCCGATGAGGCCGACGGCGACGAGTGGGGCGGTGGAGACTTCGCGTGCATCCTTCATGCGCACCAGTTTAGGCGTGCAGGTCCGCGGCTCGGACGGCGGTCTCATGAGGAGGAACGCGCAGCGGGTGGGAAAGGTGCGGGTCAGGGAGCCTGCGTGGGTGCGCGGGTGTGGAGGCTCAGAGCAGGCTGATCTTGATGACCGAGGCGATGCTCAGGATCGCGATGAGGCACACCGAGGTGGTGAGGAAGGCGACGGCCCACGGGGTCGGGTGGCCGCGTTCGGCCCGGATCGAGACCGAGCCGAGCCGGTAGCGCCTGACCTGCATCGCGATCGCGACGATGGCCATGCCCATGCAGACGACGAAGATCGCCACGGACCAGCCTTGGAATACGTTGATGAAGCGCATGAAGACGAGGCTGACGACCGTCATCGTCAGGCTCGTGCGCAGCCATGACTGAACGGTGCGTTCCGGCTGCAGCGCGGGATCGGCATGCGGCTGCGGGCGGGGACTGCGCTGAGCGGGCCGGGGCAGTCGGGGGCGCCGATGCGGTGAGGGCTCTGGCGCCTGGGGCCCGGTTGACTCCGACATCACAGCAGGTCGGCGAACACCAGGACGAGCAGACCGGCGCCCAGCGCCGAGGCGAGGCTGACGATGGGGATGATGAGCGGCAGCGGCAGCGAGGTCTTGCGGCGCATCGCCGATTCGATGCGATACCAGCGGACGGCGGCACCGGCCGCGAGGATGAACCCGATGACCATGAGCACGATCGACAGGGTCGCGCGCAGACCGGCGGTGAAGATCTCCGAGGTGAAGGCCTCGACGGCGATTCCGCCGCCGATGAACGCCAGAGCGGTGCGGATCCAGGACAGGAACGTCCGCTCATTGGCCAAGGTGAAGCGGGGATCGGGGTCGACGCCGTCGGGGAAGACCCGACGGGCGAGGCGGCTGCGGGAGTCCTGCGAAGAATTGTCGTCACTCACCCTTCGAGGATAACGGTAGACGGTGCGGGGCGGGTGTGGAACCCTGAGCTCATGAGCGACGACGAGACGATGAAGTCCCTGCTTCGACGGTCCCTGCACCGGGGTCGCGATGACCTGCGATGGAAGCTGTCCGGGCTCGACGAGAGGTCGCTGAGGTGGCCGCGCACCCCGACCGGATTCAACCTCCTCGGCGCACTCAAACATATGGCGCAGGTCGAGATCGTCTACTTCGGCGACACCTTCGGCCGGACCTGGCCGAACCCCGAGGAGGTCGTCACCGACGCCGATATCGACCAGGACCCGCAGGCCGACTGGTGTGCGGCCGAGTCAGAGACGACCGAGGATCTGCTCGACCTCTACACCCGCGTCGCCGACTTCGCCGACGAGACCATCGACGCCCTCAGCCTCGATGCTCCGGGACGGGTGCCGCACTGGCCGGACGGTCGTGACGAGACCACCCTGGGGCAGATCACGGTCCACGTCCTCGTCGACCTCACTCGCCATCTGGGCCAGATCGACATCGTCCGCGAAGGCATCGACGGTGCCGCCGGACTGTCCGAGTCGGCTTCGAACCTGCCGCCGGCAGCCGACCGTGCAGCGTATCTCAAGCGTCTGCGAGGCATCGCCGACCGGTTCTGAAACCGGACACCAGGTGCCGATCTGCTTGGTCGGGGTGCGCAGAGCGACTCTCGACGGTCACGATCTCAATCGCCTGTATACAACCCCAATTGCCTGCGTTACGGATGTCACAGCAGGCGGTCCTGTCGAATATCATGTCCAGAGACAGACGGAGACCGCTGCGCCGCCGTTGTCGGCAGGACCCCCGCGTGGGGCGATCCGCGACCGGGATCGCGCACGGCCGAAGACGAAGGTTGAAACAGCATGAGCGAGCACACTCACGGACCCGGCGCCTCCGGACGCGACCCCGAGGCAGTGTCAGGCATCGAAGAGGCCTCCGGGCCGGCCAAATGGAAGGTCATCGGCCCCGGTCTCGTCGTCGCTGCCACCGGTGTCGGTGCCGCCGATATGGTTGCGACTCTTGTGGCCGGCAGCCAGTTCGGCTACGGACTGCTGTGGGCGGTGATCGTCGGCGTCATCCTCAAGATCGTCCTCGTCGAAGGAGCAGGCAGGTTCAGCCTCGCGACCGGAAAGACGATCTTCGAAGGCTGGCGTTCACTCGGCCGCTGGACCACGTGGTATTTCGGCCCGTACATCATCATCTGGGGCTTCGTCTACGGAGCGACGGCCATGAGCTCGGCGGCACTGCCGCTGGCCGCGCTCTTCCCCGGACTCAACCTCACCTTGTGGTCGGTGCTCATGGGCCTGGCCGGATTCGCCATGGTGTGGTTCGGCCGCTACGCCGTGTTCGAGAAGATCACCGCCGTCCTCGTCGGGATCATGTTCATCACCGTCGTCGGGCTCGCGATCATCGCCGTCCCGAACATTCCCGATATGCTCACCGGACTGATCCCGCTCATCCCCGAAGGCGGAGTGATCTACACTCTCGCACTCGCCGGCGGAGTCGGCGGAACCATCACCCTGGCCGCCTACGGGTACTGGCTGCGTGAGAAGGGCTGGCACACCCCGAAGTGGATGCGAGTGATGCGCATCGACAACTCCATGGCCTATGTGATGACGGGAATCTTCGTCATCGCCATGCTCGTCGTCGGTGCCGAGGTCGTGCGTGCGGCAGGCGTGTCGATCTCCGCCGACGACAAGGGACTGCTCGAGCTCGGCGACGTCCTCAAAGCCCGCTACGGGGATGTCGTCGGCATCGGATTCCTCATCGGCTTCTGGGCCGCCTCGTTCTCCTCGATCATCGGCGTGTGGAACGGAGTGTCGCTGATGTTCGCCGACTTCTGGGGCCATATGCGCAAGAAGCCGGGCGGGCACCCGGACACGCTGACCGGGGGCAAGTACTTCAAGTTCTATGTCCTGTGGCTGACCTTCCCGCCGATGCTGCTGTTCATCCTCGGCAAGCCGATCGGCCTCATCCTCGCCTACGGAGTGCTCGGGTCGCTGTTCATGCCGTTCCTCGCCATCACCCTCCTCGGTCTGCTCAACGGCAAGAAGATCCCGAAGGAATGGGCGAACAAGCTGCACACGAACATCGCTTTGGCGATCACCGCACTGCTGTTCATCATCCTCGGCGTCCAGCAGCTCTACTCGGCTATCGCCCCGCTCTGGGGCGGCGGAAGCTGAGCCGGACTCCGCACCGCCGGCGGTCTCTGCTGCGGGGTTGACGCTAAGCTGGGAGGGCAATGGCAGAAGAGAACCCCACCCCGTCGACCACGCCACCGGGCCAGACTCCGCAGCGGCCGCCTCGGCGCCGGAACACAGGACGAACACCGTCGGGGCGTTCGCAGCAGCGACGCAAGTCCACGGCAGCCCACCACCAGCAGCGCCGGGCCCGGCTCAAGGACGCCCGGGCCGCCCACCCGGTGACCGTCACCTACCCCGAGGATCTGCCGGTCACCGCTGCGAAGGACGAGATCGCGGAGGCGATCCGTGACAACCAGGTCGTCATCATCGCCGGTGAGACGGGATCGGGAAAGACCACCCAGCTGCCGAAGATCTGCCTCGACCTCGGCCTCGGGATTGACGGACTCATCGGCCACACCCAACCCAGGCGCATCGCCGCCCGGACCGTGGCCGAGCGCATCGCCGACGAACTCGATGAAGAACTCGGCAACACCATCGGCTACCAGGTGCGATTTACCGCGCAGGTCGCCGAGTCCACGCGTGTGAAGGTGATGACCGACGGCATTCTGCTGTCCGAGCTCTCGCGCGACAAACTGCTGCGCGACTACGAAGTCCTCATCATCGACGAGGCGCACGAACGCAGCCTCAACATCGACTTCCTCCTCGGCTATCTCAGGGAAGTCCTCGACAGACGCCCCGACCTCAAGGTCATCATCACCTCGGCGACGATCGACCCCGAATCGTTCTCCGCTCACTTCGACGATGCTCCGATTATCTCCGTCGAAGGCCGCACCTTCCCCGTCGAGGTTCGGTACCGGCCGCTCGGCGACGAGGTCGCCGATGACGATGTCGACGGTCCCGGCGAATCCGGGAACTACGAGGCCGGAGTCGAGGAGCAGACCGATGGCATCATCGCCGCCGTCGACGAACTCGCCGCCGAGGCCCCCGGTGACATCCTCGTCTTCCTCTCCGGCGAGCGCGAGATCCGTGACACCGCCGACGCCCTGACCGACCACCTGCGCAGACGTCCGCGGATGAGCAATTGGGAGGTCGTGCCGCTGTTCGCCCGACTCTCGGCCGGGGAACAGCAGAAGGTCTTCCAAGCGCATTCGCGACCCCGCATCGTCCTGGCCACGAACGTCGCTGAGACCTCGCTGACGGTGCCGGGAATCAAATATGTCATCGACGTCGGCACCGCCCGCATCTCTCGCTATTCCAACCGCACTCGGGTGCAGAGGCTGCCGATCGAGCGGATCTCCCAAGCCAGCGCGAACCAGCGCAAGGGCCGGTCGGGGCGCACCAGCGACGGCATCTGCATCCGGCTGTACTCGGAGGACGACTTCGAGTCACGCCCCGAGTTCACCGACCCGGAGATCCTGCGCACGAACCTCGCCAGCGTCATCCTGCAGATGGCCTCGCTCGGATTCGCCTCGAGCGATCAGGAGATCCTCGACTTCCCGTTCCTCACCCCGCCGGAGGCCAGGGCTGTCCGTGACGGGCGCACGATGCTCACCGAACTCGGGGCGCTGACCAGTGACTCTGCTGGGAAGATCCACGTCACCGAGATCGGTCGGAAACTCACCGTGCTGCCGATCGACCCCCGCCTGGCCCGGATGGTCATCGCCGGTGCCGAAGCCGGCTGCGGGGGAGAGGTCACCGTCATCGTCGCCGCACTGTCCATCCAGGACCCCCGGGAGCGACCGGCCGAAGTCCGTGCCGCCGCCGATGAGAAGCACGCCCGATTCACCCACCGCGGCAGTGACTTCCTGTCCTACCTCAACCTGTGGAACTACCTGCAGAGCCTGCAGGCGGACATGGGATCCTCGAAGTTCCGTCGCCGCTGCAAGTCGGAGTTCCTCAACTTCGTGCGCATCCGCGAATGGCAGGACCTCGTCGGACAGCTGCGCTCACTGCTCGGCTCGGCCGGGATCCGGATCGAGAAGTCCGTCTGGCAGCCGACCGCCGCGGGGCTCGCGGCGGAAGGGCCCGATCTCAGGGCCGACGACGGCAAGGCGGCCGTCTCCGAGGCTGCCGAGGGTTCCGGCCGGGGTGCGAACGGCTCAATCGGATTCGCCGAACTCAGCGCCGCCAAACGCAGCGCGAAGAAACAGGGAGCGACCGGCCCGGCCGGAGAGACCGGCAAGCAGGTGGCCGCAGCCAGACTTGACCCGCATGCCGCCGCCATCCACCGGTCCCTGCTCACCGGACTGCTGACGATGATCGGCTCACGATCGGAGAGACACAAGGACTATCAGGGCGCCCGCGGCACACGCTTCGCCATCTTCCCCGGATCCGGGCTCTTCAAGGTCAATCCCGACTTCGTCATTGCCGCCGAGCTCGTCGAAACCTCCCGGCTGTGGGCACGCACCGTGGCCGCGATCGACCCGGACTGGGTCGTCGAAGCCGCAGGCGACCTGGTTACCCGCCAGCATTCGGACCCTCACTGGTCGACGAAGGCCGGCGCCTCGATGGTGTACGAGAAGATCTCCCTCTACGGGGTTACGCTCGTCAGCGACCGCCGCGTCGGATACGGGCACATCGACCGAGAAGCCGCACGCGACGCGTTCATCCGCAAGGGCCTCATCGAAGGCGACTGGCACGAACGCTTCGGCTTCCTCGACCACAACGCGGCCGTCATCGACGAGGCCGAGGACCTGGCCTCGCGGACACGGAATCGTCGCGTGCTCGACCAAGACGATGCCCTCTTCGAATTCTTCGATGAAAGGATTCCGCCAGGCATCACCTCGGCGGCGGATTTCCGGGGGTGGTGGAAGAAGCAGAAACGACGGGACGCGCACCTGCTCGACCTCACCACCTCGGTGCTGCTCAGCGATGACAGTGAGGAGCTCACCGCCTCGGTGGCCTCTGACTTCCCGATGGAATGGGAACTGGCCGACGGCACACAGGCGAAGCTGCGCTACTCCTTCGATCCCGGAGGCACCGAGGACGGGGTGACCGTGGAGATCCCCGCCGAGGCGGTGCCCGCGGTCGACGCGGACGAACTCAGCTGGCAGGTCCCCGGGCTGCGCGAAGAACTCGTCGCTGCCTATATCCGCTCACTGCCGAAGAACAAGCGCCGCTACTTCGTTCCGGCCCCGGACGTCGCCCGCGAGATCCTGCCCGCGCTCACCCCATACCGAGGAAACCTGCCGGACGTGCTTGCCGCGCATCTGAGCGAACGCGCCGGCGGGGGAGGGCTGAACGACCTCGTGCCGATCACGGTCACCGCCGACGATTTCGACCGATCGCGCATCCCTGCTCACCTGCGGCTGACGTTCCGCGTCGTCGACGGGAAGACGACCGTCGGCCTCGGGGAGGACCTGGCCGCACTGACGACGAAGGCCAGACCGCAGGTGCGCAAGGCCCGGCAGAAGCAGAGCGCGTTCACCTCGCAGACCGGGTTGACGGACTGGTCGTTCGGCGAACTGGCCGACCCCGACCAAGCTGCGGCCGGTGTCGTTCCGGGGCTCGCAGATCGGTTGACGTCGGTCGACCTCGTGGCCTTCGACACCGCACCAGAAGCACGTTTGGCCACGCGAGAAGCGATCATCACCCTGCTGGCGCAGCACACCGGTGAAGCACTGAAATACCTGCAGGACGGGCTGACCACCCAGGAGAAGCTCATCCTCGCCGGTCATCAGAAGACCGCCGACGAGCTGCTCAGCGGCCTCATCAGGGTCGGGATCCGCGGACTCGTCGCCGACCGGTTGGGTCCGGCAGAGACGTCGTGGGTGGCCACCGCCGCTGAGTTCAAACGGCTGCGTCAGGACGTCGACGCCGGGCTGCCGGTGACCTGTTCGTCGCTGCTGCCGTTCCTGATGAAGGCGCTCAAGACGGCGACCGAGCTCGACAGACTCGTGTCGAAGGCCTCCTCGTTGGCGATCCTTGCCAATCTCGCCGATGTGCAGGCGTGGAGGGCCACGCGGACGAGCGCCGCGGCGATTGCGGCGATGACTCCGCAGATGCTGCGCGAGCTGCCCCGCTGGGTGCAGGCCGAAGTGGTGCGCATCGGCGGAATGCAGGATTCGCCGATCCGCGACAAGCAGCTCATGGACCGGGTGGCCGGCTGCGGCGATGACGTGGTGAAGAAGATCGGCAATCGCTTCCCGGCGCTGGCGAGGGCTGAATGGTCGCAGCTCATCGCCTCCCTGCCTGAGGCGTGGCTCGAGGTCGTCACAATGCTCGAAGAGCTGCGAGTGTCGCTGTTCGCGAATTCGCTGGGCACCGCGCACCCGGTGTCGGAGAAGCGCATCTCGAAGGCCCTCGCTCAGCTCTGACGTGGGTACTCGCGTGCGGCTCTGAGCATCCCTCACCCGCAGCGGCACAACGCCCCGCTGCGGTGGTTGGTCGTACGGTCTTTTGCCCCGCGATTCAGGCATCCCTCACCGGTCGCGGCACAACGACTCATTGCTTCGGGGCGTTATGGCACGAACGGTGATGGATGCGCCACCACCTGTAGGAGAAGTCGACCGCGGTAGGGAACGCCGCGACGTGGGAGGAATGCCGCGAAGAGTAGGCAGTGCGAGACGCTGGGTGAATAGGCGGGGCGTTGGGTGCATGGCCGGTACCCGCCGAGGCGGCAGCGAGGCGGAAGGTGTCTAGATGGGCTGGGCGCCGCTGAGGAGCCAGTCGATGACTACCCACAGCGGCAGGGCGGCAGCGGCGAGAAAGGCGGCAGCTGCCCACCAGATGCGCCAGCTCCAGGTGCGTCGTCGAGTGCCGATGAAGAGGAAGGCGATGAAGAAGATGACGCAGAAACCGCCCGAGAGGCTGGCCAGGACATAGCCGGTGGCCTCCCACCCGGAGGTGCCGAGGTCGAAGAGGTATTTCGTGATCTGAGCGATCTGCAGTGACAGCCAGATATCGGCCGCGAGCAGCGGGACGCCCAGGATCCCCGCGATGATGAGCGGTAGGGCTTTGAGCCAGCGTTCCTTGGGCTCCGAACGGCCGGCGTATTCGACGAATTCCTCAGACATCGCACACCAGCATATGGGCAGATTCCGACAGGACGCTGGACGCACCGCCGACAGGATGAGCGACCCACACAGACCGAACGTCGAACCCCCGGCCACCTGGGAACAGCGCCCCCGACCGGCTGGGAACAGCGCCTCCGACCGGCTGGGAACAGCGCCCCCGACCAGCTGGGAACAGCGGCGCCGGCCACTGTGACTGAACGGACACGCCGGACGAGCGCGAAGAACGATAGGATATTGCGGTGACTTCTGGCCAGTATTCCGACAAGGACATCCGACACGAGGCGTCCCGCCGCCGCACGTTCGCTGTCATCTCGCACCCCGACGCGGGCAAATCGACGACCACCGAGGCGCTCGCCCTGCACGCACGTGCCATCGGCCAGGCCGGAGCCACCCACGGAAAGGCCGGCCGCCGCGCCACCGTCTCCGACTGGATGCAGATGGAACAGGACCGCGGAATCTCGATCTCCTCGGCCGCCCTGCAGTTCGAGTACCGCGACGCCGTGTTCAACCTCGTCGACACTCCGGGCCACGCCGACTTCTCCGAGGACACCTACCGTGTCCTCTCCGCCGTCGACTGCGCCGTCATGCTCATCGACGCCGCCAAGGGCCTCGAGGCACAGACGATGAAGCTCTTCGAAGTCTGTGCCCACCGCAATATCCCGATCATCACGGTCATCAACAAGTGGGACCGTCCCGGCCTCGACGCGCTCGAACTCATGGACGAGGTCCAGCAGCGCACCGGCCTCCTGCCCACGCCGATCACCTGGCCCGTCGGCCAGTCCGGAGACTTCCGCGGCGTCCTCGACCGGTCCAGCGGCGAGTACACGAAGTACGCCCGCACCGACGGAGGCGCCACGATCGCCGGTGAGGAGACCCACACCGCCGAGGCGGCCGCCGACCTCGAAGGCGATGCGTGGACGACCGCTGTCGATGAGTCGGATCTGCTGGAGATGGAAGACCAGAACCATGACCAGGAGACCTTCCTCGCCGGCCGATCGACCCCGGTGATGTTCGCCTCCGCCGTGCTCAACTTCGGCATCCACAAACTCCTCGACCTCCTCGTCGACCTCGCCCCGGCCGCCGAAGCCCGCCTGGACAAGGACGATCAGCCCCGCCCCGTCGACGATCCGTTCTCCGGTTTCGTGTTCAAGGTCCAAGCCGGCATGGATTCGAACCACCGTGACCGACTCGCCTATATCCGAGTCTGCTCGGGAGTCTTCGAACGCGGTACTGTTCTCACTCACGCCAGCACCGGCAAGCCCTTCGCCACGAAGTATGCTCAGCAGGTCTTCGGACGCGACCGCGACGTCGTCGACGAAGCGTTCCCCGGCGATGTCGTCGGATTGGTCAACGCCTCCGCACTGCGGGTCGGTGACTCCCTCTACCTCGACAAGAAGGTTGAGTTCCCGGGTATTCCGACGTTCTCTCCCGAACACTTCATGGTCATCCGCGCCAAGGACTCCTCGAAGTACAAGCAGTTCCGGCGCGGCATCGAACAGCTCGACCACGAAGGTGTCATCCAGGTGCTGCGCTCGGACCTGCGCGGCGATCAGGCACCGGTGCTCGGCGCGGTCGGACCCATGCAGTTCGAAGTGGCCGAAGACCGGATGACCAACGAATTCAACGCTCCCTGCACCCTGGAGCGTCTGAACTTCTCCCTCGCCCGACGCACCGCTCCCGAATGCGTGCCGACCCTGGCTCGGGAACGCTCGGTCGAGGTGCTTCACCGTTCCGACGGTGAGCTGCTGGCACTGTTCTCCGATCGGTGGCGGCTGCAGGGTGTGCAGAAGAACCACCCCGACCTGGTCCTCGACCCCCTGGTCGTCAGCTGAGTCCTCAGCAGCCGCGTTCGGATGCCGGTGTCCGGCATTTTTGACGCGGACATTATTATGGATAGTTGGGGCCGAAGCGAAGCCCCACAGGGCGATCCGCCCGCGGGGACAGTCCCGCCGCTCGGTGAAACCCGTACAGACAAAGGAGAATTGTGGGAACGAAATCGATTCGAGTCGCGATTGCCGGACTAGGCAACTGCGCCTCGTCCCTGATCCAAGGCGTGGAGTACTACCGGAATGCGTCCACGGGGACGCAGGTCCCGGGCCTCATGCACGTGGAATTCGGGGACTATCACGTCGGTGACATCGATTTCGTTGCCGCCTTCGACGTCGACGGCAAGAAGGTCGGCGTCGACATCGCCGAGGCGATCACCGCCAGCGAGAACAACACCCTCAAACTCGCCGATGTGGAGCCGACCGGCATCGAGGTCCTGCGCGGGCCCACCCTCGACGGACTCGGCGAGTACTACCGGGACACGATCGTCGAATCCGACCGCGACGCGGTCGACGTGGTCAAGGCCCTCAAGGACGCCGAGGCGGACGTGCTCGTGTGCTACCTGCCTGTGGGTTCACAGCAGGCCGTTGAGTTCTACGCTCAGGCCGCCATCGACGCGAAGGTCGCGTTCGTCAATGCCCTGCCCGTGTTCATCGCCGGCACCAAGGAATGGGACGAGAAGTTCCGTGCCGCCGGTGTTCCGATCGTCGGCGACGACATCAAGTCCCAGATCGGGGCGACCATCACCCACCGTGTGATGGCGAAGCTGTTCGAAGACCGCGGTGTCGTCCTCGACCGGACCTACCAGCTCAACGTCGGCGGCAACATGGACTTCAAGAACATGCTCGAGCGTCAGCGTCTCGAGTCGAAGAAGATCTCGAAGACTCAGGCTGTGACTTCGAACACCTCCGCCCAGCTGTCCGACCGTGACGTCCACATCGGTCCCAGCGACTACGTCGAATGGCTCGACGACCGCAAGTGGGCCTTCGTCCGCCTCGAGGGCCGCAACTTCGGTGATGCCCCGGTGTCCCTGGAGTACAAGCTCGAGGTGTGGGACTCGCCGAACTCCGCCGGCGTCATCATCGACGCCGTGCGTGCGGCGAAGATCGGCCTCGACCGCGGAATCGGCGGAGCCCTCATCTCCGCCTCCTCGTACTTCATGAAGTCGCCTCCGGAGCAGAAGGACGACGACGCCGCCCACGAGGCCGTCGAAGCGTTCATCCGCGGAGACATCGAACGCTGATCTGACATTCGATGGGGACGCCGATCGCAGCTGACTGCGATCGGCGTCCTTTCGCATTCACGCCCCCAGCGGACGGCGCTCGTGCACGACAGCCTCGGGAGGTTGCGGCGCGCCGCCTCGGCGCATCCGGAATATGAGATTCCCGTGACACAACGCTGATTGTCCGTGACACTTGCTCCTTGAGGTGATCGCACTCACATGAGCGGCACCCGGCTCAACGCATTCGCCAGCGCCACCCCCGACCGAGGAGACCTGATGTCGAGCACCACACCTGCAGCCGCAGAGAAGAGGAGTGACGGACCCGAGCTGAACTGGCTGATGCGCGTCCTCGTCATCATCGAAAGAGTCGGCAACAAACTGCCGCACCCGTTCTGGCTGTTCCTGTCGCTGGCGGTCATCGTCATGATCCTCTCAGCGATCTTCTCGGCCACGGGACTCAACGCCGTCAACCCGGCCACGGACGAGAAGGTGACGGTGACGAACCTCTTCGCCACCGATTCGCTGCGTGAGATCGTCGCGGGAGCCACGAACAACTTCGTCACCTTCCCGCCGCTGGGACTCGTCCTCATCGTCCTCATCGGTGTGGCCGTGGCCGAGCAGTCCGGTCTGATCCCGGCGATGCTGCGCGGAACCATCGCCGGGGCCTCCCCGAAGTGGATCACGTTCATCGTCGCCCTGGCCGGAACCGCCTCGTCGATCGCCTCCGACGCCTCGTACATGATCATGATTCCCCTCGGCGGGCTCGCGTTCAAAGCCGTCGGTCGCAACCCGCTGCTCGGCTGCCTCGTCGCGTATGCCGCGACCTCGGGCGGGTATTCGGCCGCGCCGATGGTCAATTCGCTCGACACCATCCTCGGCGGCCTGTCGACCTCGGCCGCGCAGATCATCGACGCCGACTACACCGTCAGCCCGGTCGCGAACTTCTACTTCAACTTCGTCTCCATGTTCGTCGTCGCCGCCGCCGTGACCCTGGTGACCGAGCTGGTCCTGTCCAAGCGAGCCGACCAGATCGAACTCGACGAGGAGACCGACGACGACCCGGACAACTTCGACGTCAAGATGGCCCTCGACGCCAATGAGAAGCGCGGCATCGTCATCGCCGTCATCAGCATCGTCGTCTGTGCGGGTGTGCTGTTCGCACTCGCCTGGCCCACCGGATCGTTCCTCCGTGACGAAGCCGGCGGCTTCGGTCCAGAATCAGGACTGATGGCCGGGATCGCCGCGATCATCGGCTTCGGTTTCTTCATCGTCGGCATCGTCTACGGCTACGCGACCGGATCGATCAAACACACCGCCGATATTCCGGAGATGATGGGCAAGGGGCTGCTGCCATTCGTTCCGGTCATCGTCCTGTTCTTCGCGGCCAGCCAGTTCCTCGCCCTGTTCAAGATGTCCAACCTCGGCGAGATTCTCGCGATCAAGGGCGCCGACGTCTTCGGAGCGCTCAACACGGGACCGTTCGTCATCCTGCTCGGCGGGTGGCTGCTCGTGGCGCTCGGCGCCCTCTTCCTCACCTCCGGGTCGGGGCTCTGGACACTCATGGCCCCGGTGCTCGTGCCGATGTTCATGCTCCTGTCCATCGCCCCCGAGACCACTCAGGCGCTCTACCGCATCGGTGACTCGACGACGAACATCATCTCCCCGATGAGCCCGTACTTCGTCGTTGTCCTCGGCTTCGTCCAGCGGTACAAGAAGGATGCGGGCATCGGCACGGTGCTCTCATTCACGATCCCGCTGTCCTTCGCCATGTTCGTCCTCTGGGGACTGCTGTTCTTCATCTGGTGGGCCACGGGAATCCCATGGGGACCGGGCGCAGCCACCCACTACCACATGGGCTGAGCCGCATCGGCTGTCCGCCGAACATCGCCTCCGCGTCGGTCGCCGGGAATGCTCGCCCCGATCCCAGTGTTGTCCACCACAGCATCACGATCATGCAACGTCGGGCGACGCAGGCCGGAATCCACAGTTCCCGTCCAGACCGTCCGGTTAGACTGTGACCGTGAACGACATATGTGCAGCCTCTCGGCTGTGCACATTCTGCTCAGATCGAAAGGATCTCGACCGTGAGTAACCCCATGATGAACCGGGCGATCAATCAGGGAGCCCAGGCCGGCCGCAATCAGCCGGTCATGTCCGATCAGGAACTCAACAACCTGTTCAACCAACCGGCTGCCGAGAACCGCAACGCAGGCCCCCAGGTCGCCGACCGTGCGATGACCTACGACGACGTGATGATGAAGACCGGCGTGCTCTTCGCCATCCTCCTCGCCGGTGCCGTCGTCGGCTGGCTCGTGCCCGTCCTCGCTCTGCCCGCGGCGCTCATCGCGCTCGTCCTCGGCCTCGTCACCGCCTTCAAGAGGGAACCGAACAAGGCCCTGATCATCGGCTATGCCGCATTCGAAGGCGTCTTCCTCGGCGGCATCTCCGCCATGTTCGAGGCGGCGTTCCCCGGAATCGTCGTCCAGGCCGTGCTCGCCACGCTCTGCGTCTTCGGCGTCATGCTCGCCCTCTTCAAGTTCAAGGGCGTGCGCTACGGCTCGAAGATGATGAAGTTCATGATGATCGCCGTCGGCGGCTACGCGATCTTCTCGATCATCAACTTCGGCATCGCCATGTTCACCGGCACCGGCGGTGCCCGCAGCGTCGAGATCAACATCATGGGAATGACGTTCCCCCTCGGTGTCATCATCGGCATCGTCGCCACCGTGCTCGCCGCGATGACGCTGATCATGGACTTCCAGATGATCGAAGAGGGCGTCAAGCACAAGATCCCGGAGAAGTACTCCTGGATGTGCGCATTCTCGCTCATGGTCACCCTCGTGTGGCTCTACATCGAGATCCTGCGCCTCATCTCCTACTTCAGAGACTGAGAGCGGCCCGCAGCCGATACGTACGGGCTGCGACCGAGCGCTGAATGAAGGGCGGATCCCCGAGGTGGGGATCCGCCCTTCGTCGTATTCCGGCTCGTCGACCGTCGATCAAGGCGCAGCGCGGTTGCCGGCAGGTGCACTGTTCGATATTCGCGCTTCACCTTGAGCGACGGAAATCGGGCCTCCCCATTGCTTGTGATCACTTTTCTGCCTATCGTCTGAGTTACCGACGAACTGCGTCGGCGGACCGTCTTCATCGTCGAAGAGCGGACCAAAATTCTCATTGTCAGAGAGGACGATTCGATGACGAATCCGATGCGCGGTGTGTTCGCCGTTCCGACGACTCCCTATACCGAGGACGGAGACCAGAACCTCGACGCCCTGGGCAGCCGCATCGAGGAGGTGCTCGACTCGGGCGTGACCGGTCTCCTCGGCCTCGGCGCCACGGGGGAGGCGCTGGCGCTGCGCGCCGCTGAGCGGGAAGCGCAGATCAAGACCATCGTCTCTGCCGTCGACGGCCGGGCACACGTGGTCATCGGATGTATGGCCTACACTCCGGCCGAAATGTCGGCCCACATCACCGCTGCCGCCGAACGGGGAGCCGACGCCGTCATGGTCACCCCGCCCTTCTACGGCGGGCTCGAACCCGAAGCCGTCATCGCCGCCCTTCACCCGGTCCTCACGGCGTCCGAACTGCCGGTCATGGTCTACAACAACCCCCACTCCACGGGCACCGACCTGCTCCCGGACCACCTCGCCTCGCTCAAGGAAACCGGTCGACTCTGGAGCGTCAAAGAGACCTCGGGCGCGGCCACCCGCATCCGGGAGCTGCGCAGCCGCCTCGGTGAAGACACCGAGATCTTCGTCGGAGCCGACGGGATCGCACTCGAGGGCTTCGCCCAGGGCGCCAGCGGCTGGGTGGCCGCGTCCGCCTGGCTATTGCCCGATCACTGCCAGAGGCTGTGGGGACTTGCCGAGCGCGGTGACTGGGCCGGCGCCGTCGACCTATGGAGAAGCCTCGGGCCGGCTCTCGGACTCATCGAGGACGACTCCGCATTCATCTCACTCATCAAACAGGCGCTCGGACGGTCCGGCCCCGAACAGGGGCCCGTGCGTCCACCCCTTCCGACCGCCGGCCCCGAAGCACTGGCGACGCTGCTCGACGCGATCGCCGAACTGGAGAGGAAACACACAGCATGAGCACCACGACAACAGCAGACAACACCCTCATCGACCGCGGTCGAACCGCGCTGCGGGCCATCCTCGACGGCAACTTCGGACAGTGGATCGGCGGCCGAGCCGAGACCGGCACCGGAGACGAGATCGGTCTCATCTCACCGAGCGACGGAACGGTCATCGGCAGCCTCTCCGCGGCGAGCGAGCAGCAGCTCGATGAAACGGTCGCCACAGCACGCACCGCCTTCAACGAGACCGACTGGGCCGAGGACGCGAAGCTGCGGGCCCGGGTGCTGCGCCGCCTCGCCGACCTCGTCGAAGCCGACGCGGAAGAGATCGCCTATCTCGACGGCATCGAAGCAGGAAAGGTCGCCGGCGGCAGCGTCGAGGAAGACGTCCCCGATGTCGCCGCGAATCTCAGACTCAGCGCCGATCTCATCTCCCGCGATGACGGACGGTATCTGCGCAGCCCTGATGGGTGGGGATGGGTGACGAAGGTGCCCAGTGGCGTCGTCGGGGCGATCCTGCCCTGGAACTACCCCGTGGCCATGCTCGGCTGGAAGATCGCCCCGGCTCTGGCCGCCGGCAATGCGATGGTCGTCAAGACCTCTGAGGATTCGACGCTCAGCGCCCTCCACCTCGCCAAGCTCGCCACCGAGGCAGGTGTGCCCGACGGCATCCTCAACGTCCTGACAGGCACCGGCGCGGGCATCGGCGCCGCCATGGGGCTGCACCTGGGCATCGACGTGCTCACCTTCACCGGATCGGGTCCCGTCGGCAGGTCCTTCCTCGAATCCTCGGCCCGTTCGAACCTCAAGAAGGTGTCCCTCGAACTCGGCGGACGAGCCGGCTACATCGTCGACTCCGCCCACGCCACGGACTTCGAGACCATCGCCGCCGACATCGCCGGTGCCGCCTTCGGTACCAGCGGCCAGAACTGCACCGCCGCGTCTCGGGTGATCTATGTCGGCGACGATGACGAGCGATTCGCCGAATTCCGCACCGCGCTCATCAATGCGACCGAAGCACTCACCGTCGGCGACCCGTTCGACGCCGATACGGATGTCGGTCCGGTGATCAACGTCCGCGCCCACGATCGCATCACCTCCTGGGTCGACGAAGCGGTGGAGAAGGGAGCACGGATCCTCAACACCCGTGCCGCTGTCCCCGACACGGGCACCTGGTACCCGCCGACCGTCATCGAGAACGTGCCCGATGACAGCGAACTCGGTCGCGGCGAGATCTTCGGCCCCGTCACCCAGCTGCTGCAGCGCACCAGCCGCGACGACGCCGTCGACCTCATCAACGGCGAACCCTATGGGCTGGCCTCGAGCGTGTGGTGCGAGGACATCGCCCGAGTGCGGTGGTGGGCGAGCCGGATCCGCGTGGGCACCCTCGCCGTCAACGGCTACAGCGAAGGCACCGAAGCCACCCCGTTCGGCGGTATGCGACAGTCGGGATTCTGGGGCCGTGACAACGGCCCGGAAGCGCTGGAGACCTATCAGGAGACCATGACCGTCTGGGTGGCCGACACCTGAGCGGCGTCTTGAGTTCCGCCGCAGTTCCGATGGACGAGGACTATCATGAGTCCATGACCACAGCAGCGGCGGAACTCGAGACCGAGGTGCGCCGTCTGCGCATCCGGATCATCTCCCTGACCACTGCCCAACTCGACGAGGCGGCCCCACCGGCTCCAAGCAGACGCGCAGCGATTCGTGGGGCCCTGACCGAATTCTCACAGATCGGCTCGGACTCTCGCCCGGTCCCGGAACTCGGCGACCAGAACCTCGCCGACCAGGTCGTCGTGCTCCTCGAACACGGACTGCATTCGGCCCAGACACTGCCCGATCGCGAGAACCGGATCAACGCCCTCACCGAGGCGGCCGTGCGTCTGCGTCGCAACCTGGCCTGAGGACGAGGACAGGGCGGGCATGATGGCGAGCACCCCACGTACGTGGCCCTCCGTGATCGCCGGGATCGTCGCCACCCTCATCTACTTCGGCGCCGCCGAACTCATCGCCCTCTCACTGGCAGCGGCGTCAGCCCCGGCACTGCTCATCGGCCAGGCCCTCATCCCGCTGCTGCCCACCGTTCTCATCAAGTCCGCGATCGCAGTCTTCGGCACTCACGACAAACTCGCCCTCGTCATCACCATCGTCGCAGGCGGCACCGGTCTCGGGGCGATCATCGGGTGGATCGGCGCCCGCCGCCGCGGTCTCGCTCTCGCCCTGCTCATCGGCTTCGGACTGCTGCCGGCCGTCGTCGGATTCAGCTCGGGCGCCGGACTTCTGGCCACCGTACCGAGTCTCGGCGGAGTCGCCGCCGGTGCCGTGGTCTTCGCCGTACTCCTCCGGCTCGCCGATGCCCCGGCCCGTGCTGGAGGAAGCCCGACCGGCACATCCTCGGCAGGCTCGTCTGCGGACCATTCCACGGCCGACTCTGCGGAGGCGGGAACCGACAAGCAGGACCAATCTCCTGCCCGACCCGGGCGGCGGGCCTTCTTCGGCCTGGCCGCAGGCCTGAGCGCGGTCGGCGTCGCCGCCGTCGCGGCCGGACAGTCCGCGGCCACACTGGCCCGCAGTGCGGCAGGAACGGTGACGAAACTCGTCCTTCCACGACCGGCCACCTCGGCGCCGGCGATCCCAGCAGGAGCCGAACTCGACGTGTCCGGACTGACCCCGCTGGTCACCGCGAACGATGATTTCTACCGCATCGACACCGCACTGATCCCACCGTCGATCGACGCCGAGACCTGGCAGCTGCGCATCCACGGCCTCGTCGAGCACGAAGTCACGATCACCATGGCCGAACTGCTCGACCTGCCGCTGGAGGAGCATTATGTGACCCTGGCGTGCGTATCGAACGAAGTCGGCGGAGACCTCGTCGGCAACGCGAAATGGTTGGGCTATCCGATTCGGGAGCTGCTCGCACGGGCGAAGCCGACAGCCGGTGCGGACATGGTGCTCTCGGGCTCCGATGACGGGTTCACCGCCTCGACCCCGCTCGAAGTCCTCATCGACGACCGGGCGGCGCTGCTGGCCATAGGGATGAACGGTCACGCCCTGCCGCGCGACCACGGGTACCCGGCGCGCTTGGTCGTCCCCGGACTCTACGGATATGTCTCGGCCACGAAATGGGTGACCGACCTCGAAGTCACCCGCTTCGCGGACAAGGAGGCCTATTGGACGACTCGCGGCTGGTCGACACATGGTCCTGTGCTCGTCGCCTCCCGGATCGACGTGCCCCGGCCCGGGGCCACAGTGACGCCGAAGGGCGACGACCGGGTGGTCACGGCGGGCATGGCCTGGGCCCAGCACACGGGAATCGGGAAGGTGCAGGTGAGCATCGACAACGGTGATTGGCACGAAGCCGACTTGAGCGAAGAGCTGGACAACGACACCTGGCGGCAATGGCGCTGCGAGTTCACCGGCTTGGATGCGGGAACGCATACGGTGACGGTGCGCGCCATCGACGCCGAAGGCACGGTGCAGACCTCCCAGCGTCGCCCCGCCATCCCGAGTGCCGCAACCGGGCTCCACGACCGCCAATTCACCGTGAGCTGACCGGGGCCCGACCCGCCGATTCTCACCTTTCGGTCTCGACGCCTCGGCGCGAACGGTTTCAGGCCATACTGTGAACACACTCACAGCTTCTTGATTCTCTGCGACACAACGAGGTGGTCAACGTGTTCGGTCTGCCGACGGCGACGGTCGTCATCATCTTCGGAATCCCCGCCATCTGGGTGATCTACACCCTCGTCTTCGTCTTTCTCTCCCGCGGCTGGAAAGCCGAGGACGTGGTCGAGGACGAAGCCCAGGCCCAATCTCGGGCGGCCGGCAACGGCGGATCCGCGACCAACGGCGGGACCGCCTCGGCGGGTGGGAACGGGGGAGTGGCATGAATCTCGAAACCTGGTTCCTCGTCATCTACTTCGTCGCGATGGCCGGCATCGGCGTGTGGACGCTCAAGATCGGATCGAAGGGCAGCGAAGGGTATCTGCTCGGCGGGCGCAGCCTGGGACCGGCGGTCACCGCTCTGCGTCTGCAGTCCTCGTCGATGTCGGGCTACATGTTCCTCGGCGCGGGTTCGCTGGCGTACACGAAGGGGTATTTCTCGCTGTGGTACGCGATGGGCGACATCGGCGGCGGCGTGCTCAACCTCTCCATCCTCGGCCGGCGGATGCGCAAGCTCTCCCAGATCCTCGGCTCCCTGACCTCGATCGAATACCTCGAACACCGCTACCCGTCGAAATGGATCCGCGCAATCGCGGCTCCCGTAGCGGTCTTCTGCATCTTCTTCTACGTCATGAGCCAATTCATCGCCGGCGGTCGCGGCCTCGAGATGGTCACCGGCATCCCCTACGCCTGGGCACTGCTCATCGCCGTGGGAGTCATCGTCTTCTACACGTTCCTCGGCGGCTACCTGGCCGTCGCATACACGGACTTCGTGCAGGCGATCATCATGCTCATCGGCATGGTGTGGATCCTCATCGGCACGCTTCAGGCCGTCGGCGGGTGGACCGCGGGCAACGAAGCGGTCGGGCAGATCAACCCGAACCTGCTGACCATGTGGGGCCCGGACGGAATCGAATCCGTGCAGTGGGGCGTCATCATCGGCGCCGTCCTCGTATTCTCCATCGGCTACATGGGGTGGCCGCACGTCAACGTCAGTCACATGGCCATGAAGCGGCCCTCGGTCGCCCGCACAGCGAGCATGTACGCCACCGGCTTCAACCTGCTGTTCATCCCGGCGCCCTATATCGTCGGCATCATGGCGCTCATTCTTCTGCCCAACCTCGACAACCCGGAGCTCGCGGTCTTCCAGGTCGCCGACACCGTGCTGCCGAACTTCGCGGTCGGCATCGTCATGGCCGGCATCATGGCCGCGATCATGTCCACCGCCGACGCACTGCTGCTGCAGTCGGGCACGATCGCCAGCCAGGACCTGTTCCAGCGCTTCATCAAGAAGGACATGTCCGATCAGCAGTCGGTATGGGTCTCGCGATTCACCGTCCTCATCCTCGCCGTCATCGGCTACGTCGTCGCCGTCAACGATCCGCCGGCCGTCGCCGAGGTGGTCATCTTCTCCACGACCGTGCTCGGCGCCGCATTCGTGCCCGTCTACATCGCCGCTGCCTGGTGGAAGAAAGCGAACGTGCCCGGAGCCATCTGGTCGATGATCGCCGGGACCGTGTCATCCGTCGTGTGGCAGCTGACCGGACTCGTCGACGTCACCGGCGTCGACCCGATGGGTGTGGGCATCGTGTGTTCGACGCTTGCGCTCATCCTCGTCTCCCTGGCCACCCAGCGTTCGCACCCGGTGCCTGCCCACGTGGTGGAGGCGCTGAAGGAGACCGACAAGATCGGCGCGATCCCCGCACACATGCTCACCGGGCAGAATGATTCTCTGGCCGGGCAGGTGCCGAAGGACGCATGAGATGAGTGCCGATATCGGAACCGGTTCGCAGACGTCCACCGCCTCGCAGATTCAGCTGCCGGTGCGGATGAATCCGCACATCACCTCCGCCGAGGCGCTCGCCGCCTTCCAGCGGAAGATCCCCGGCGCGACCGCCGAGGTCAGAGCGGTCTTCCACCCGTTCTGGTGGGTACCGCTGACGGTGCGAACCCGCGGGCTGCTGCGGCGACGTGCGGTCGGTCCGGGTCAGCGCATGGACATCCTCGTCAATGCGGTGTCCGGCCGCGGCATGATCGCTGACTTCATACCTGATGGCGAGGCCGCTGCGCCGCAGGAGTGGGCCGACATCATCGGCGCACGCAGCGAACAGCGGCAAGCTCCGAGCGAGTCGGAAGCCGAGAGGACCGCTCAGGCACTCGCACGCACGAAGGTGCTCAAAACAGTCAAACTCGGCATGGGCATCGGCATCTCAGGGGCAGACGATCGAGGAGCGCGCAAGGTCCTCAAACCCAACTGGCTCGTCACCGGTGGGAACGAGAAATATGCGGCGACGATCCTCGTCGACGGACTCGATGCCTCCCACTACATCGTTCGAGTGGAAAAGCTCAGCCCCAGTTCTCCACGTCCGTGATGCAGAACGGGTGACCGGCAGGATCGATGAGCACGATCCATGTGTCTCCTGGCTGCGGGTCCGCGCGGGTGGCTCCGAGTTCGACGCAGCGATCGGCCGCGGCCCGGACATCATCGGCGGCGAGGTCGAGGTGGAACTGCTTGTGCCCGTCGTCGGGCCAGCTCGGGCGCTGAAAGTCGGGGATCGTTCCGATGCCCAGAGCGTGAGTCGGGCCGGTGAGCATCGCATAGTTCTCGTCCGAGTAGGCGATGGGCCAGCCGAGGACGGAGGAGTAGAACTCGCCGAGCTCGGCGGCGTTCGGGGCATCGAGTGTGACCATCGCGAGTGTGGCGACGGGCTTTGCGCTGGTGGTGCCGGCGGTGCTCGGGACGGTGTCGGTCTTCTGTGTGTCAGTCATGTCTGACATTCTTGTTCCATGGACGATGACGTCACTAGGAAAAATGCGTCACAGAGTGAAGAGACGCCGCAGCATTTCTATGGGCGGGTTCTCAAGCCGGGGGAGATGCTCGAGCACGCGCAGTATTCTTCCGTTCGTGTCGTCGCTGAGCGCCTGCGTCCCTTCGTCAAACGCTATTGGGCCGTCGAATGGGACCTGCCGGACGGTGAGAGCTACCAGACGGCGACAGTCTCCGAACCGACCATCAATCTGACCTTCGAGTTCGGCAACAGCCGGCGGGCACACGTTGACGGTCCCGGAGCCTGGGTGACCGGTCCGGTCACCCGACGGCGATTCGATGTGGGAATCTTCGGTCGTGGCGGAGTCTTCGGGGTGAACTTTCACCCGGGCGCGACACTGGCCTTTTCCGACCAGAAGCCGGTGAGCATCCGCGATTCGACAGTATCTGCCGAGCAGTGGTTTCCGAGGTTGGAGGCCGACCTCGGGCTGGCGGACATGTTTTCGCAGTCGCAGAGGGACGGGGCACCGGAATTCGGCGAGCTGGCTGCGTCGGTCGAGAGCTGGCTGCTGTCCTGGAGGCCGCAGATGACCCCGGGGTACGAACGATTGAAGCGCGTTCTCGGCATTCTCGACGACCCAGAAGTCGTGAGTCTGAAGATCCTCGCGGAGAGAGCAGAAATCAGTGAGCGCACTCTGCAGCGGATGTTCAGCAGCTTCTGCGGGGTCGGAGTGAAGAAGATCTTGGCCAGGGCACGTGTCATTGATGCGGTCGGAGCGATCGACCGCGGCTGGGGCGGGACTCTGGCCGATCTCGGTGCTCATTTCGGGTGGTTCGACCAATCGCACTTCAGCACAGATTTCGTTCGCGTCACCGGATACAGCCCAGCCGAGTACGCACACCGGAAGTCTGCGCGCATCAGCCGAAGCTGAAAGTGGCCCGGAAGCGTCGAGGAAAGAAATCAGATCAGTTGTCTCGGCGACGTTCGGCGATGCCGAAACCGGTGTAGCCGAGAATGATGGCGAACGCGAAGCCGACGTAGCAGAACACCGCCCACGGCGCATAGTCGAGGACGGAGACCCCAAGGACGCCTGCCATGTAGACGCCCGCTGAGGACCACGGAATGAGTGGGACGACAACGGTGCCGGAGTCCTCGAGAGTGCGCGAGAGGTTCTTGGCATCCAGACCGCGGTCGGCGTAGGCCTTCTTGAACAGTTCGCCCGGCACGATGATCGAGAGATAGGAGTTGCCGGTCACGACGGCCATCGTGACGCATGACAGAACAGTTGAGAGCACGAGGTCTCCCGTGCGCTTCACGAACTTCAGCAGCGAGCGGATGATGGTTTCGAGGGCTCCGGACTTCGACATTATCCCAGCGAACGCGAAGGCGCTGAACGCGATGAGAATGACACCGGTCATCGACGCCATCCCGCCCTGCGACACCAACTCGACGACATCGGGGTCCAGACTCTCGAGCGTCGAGGGCCCGACTTCGAGCATGTCCGGGGTGAATCCGTCGACCGTCGAGGCGAAGATCGATTCGACGCTGACCTTCTGGAAGATCGCCGCAAGGATCCCGGCCACCAGTGACGATCCGATGATCGTCGGCAGCGTCGGCAGTTTGAGCACGGCTCCGGCGAGGACGATGACCATCGGCAGAAGCAGGAGGACGTTGAAGGAGAACAGACCCTCCAAGGTCCCTGTGACGGCGCTGATCTGGTCCGAATCGGTGCCGCCCGAGTGCTGATTGATGCCGACGAACAGGTAGAGCGCCAGCGCCACGGCTGTGGCCGGGACCGTGGTGTAGAGCATGTGGCGAATGTGCTCCCACAGTGTGGTTCCCGCAGCTATCGGAGCCAGATTCGTCGTATCCGACAGCGGAGAGAGCTTGTCGCCGAAGTACGCGCCCGCGACAATCGCTCCTGCTGTCGCTGCCAGCGGGGCGTCGAGGCCCGTGGCGATGCCCATGAGGGCCACGCCCACTGTTCCGGCCGAGCCCCAGGACGTTCCCGTGATGACCGAGACGATCGCCGAGATGACGAAGGCGATGAGGACGATGAACTTCGCGCTGATGAGGCCGAGACCGTAGTAGATCATCATCGGAATGGTTCCGGCGATCATCCACGTGCCGATGAGGATGCCGATGGAGATGAGCACAAGCAGAGCCGGCATCGCCGTATCGAGCTTCTCTCTGATCCCCAGCAGCATATCCTCCCAGGTCAGCCCCATGCGCAGAGCCACCACGCCGGCGATGATCGCAGACAGGATCAACAACGGTTCCGGGGCGAGGCCGAGGACGCCGTAGCCCACGGCCAGCAGCACGAGCATCGCGGCCAGGGGAACCAGAGACCATCCCAGCGGCGGGAGCTTCCCCTCGACGTCGGCAGTGGGGGTCGTGGTGCCGGGTTCGTGGCTCATTCGAAAGTCCCTCGGATCTGGGGTTCGCCGTCGCGGACGATCTCGCGTCCCCGGGCAAATGCGAGTTGAATGCTGTGTTGGTCATCGGTGAGGAGGACGTCGGCGTCGCACCCGCTGCGGATGCGGCCCTTGTGCCCGAGCGCGAGAGCATCTGCCGTATTGGAGGTGACGAGGGCGAGGGCCTGAGACAGATCCATACCGGGCAATTCGGCACACCCCCACACCTGTTCGTAGAGTGTGGTCTGCTTGGCTGCACCCAGGCCCATCAGCCTTCCGTCTACGTCGAATTCGGGCAGACTGCCGTTGGCGTCCGACGACAGAGTGAGTCGGGTGAGGTCGCCGCCGAGTTCGATGTAGTCTCTGACCGACTCTGCGGTCGTCGAACCTGCGGTCATGTCGACGGCGGCGCCCTTGGCCGCGAGGTTCACCGCATCGGCCAGTAGCTCAGGGCTCCTGGTGACGTGAGTGGCATAGACGGCCTGTGGGGCGATCGGGTACTCGTCGAGCAGCCGGTGCAGCGGGGTCAGACGCGACGCGTACGGTCCGACGTGGAAGTGGGTGACGCCCGCTTTTCCGCTGAGCAGCCCACCGACGTAGCTGTGGCTGACGAGCTCGGCCAATGCTTCTACGGTGGGCTGGAAAGAACGCCGATCCGAGATCGCGACCTCGCCGACGCCGATGACCTTGTCGATGAGGACAACATCGTCGACGACGGTGCCGGTCAGCGTTCGTGCCGGGACCTGGTAGCTGCCTGTGTAGATATACGTGGAGATGCCGTCGCCCTCGAGCCCTCGGGCCTTGGCGAGGAGATCCGCATGGCTGCGAGTCACCCCGTCGGTTCCCAAGCAGCCGACCACCGTGGTCACCCCGGCGCTGACGATGTCGCTGACGAGGATCTCCGGGGTGCGGTTGGCGTACCCGCCTTCACCGCCGCCACCGGCGATGTGGACGTGCGGGTCGATGAATCCCGGTGTGGCGGTCAGACCGCGGGCATCGATGACAGTGGCATGAGGCAGGTCGGTCACTGCTTCGACGGGAACGTCACCGATGAAAGTGATCTGCCGCCCCTCGATGAGGATGTCCTGCCGTCCGAGTCGTTCCGGGGCGAAGACTTCGGCCCCTTGCAACAATGTCACCATGTCATGTCCTCTCCTTGCCGCGGCTAACCAGGTATGATCCCCTTGCCGTCGACCTGTGGGATGGCAGCGAGGAGCTTCTTTGTATAGGGATGGTGCGGATCGTTCCAGATCTGTTCCGTCGAACCGACCTCGACGATCCTGCCTGCCTCCATCACTGCCACACGGTCGGCGATGTCACGGACCACCGAGAGGTCATGGCTGATGAAGATCATCGACGCCCCGGAACTGATGGCCAGGTCGCGCATCATGCGTGCGATTCGGGCCTGCAGGAAAGCATCAAGAGAGGCGATCGGCTCATCGCCGATGAGCACTTTCGGGCCCGCCGCCAAAGCACGAGCGATCGCGATGCGCTGACGCTGACCCCCGGAGAACGAATGCGAGTAGCGTCCTGATGCGTTGGCTGGAAGGTCGACTGCGTCGAGGAGTGACTCGACAGTCCAGCGTCCAGACGGATCCAGGGCCAGCGCGTCTTCGAGCTGGTCGCGGATGCGTCGACGTGGATTGAGCGAGGCGTAGGGATTCTGGAAGACCATCTGGATTCCCAGCAGGCTCTTCGCACGCTTCTTCAATCCCAGCGCTTTCACGCAGTTGCCGTAGAAGGAGATCTGTCCACCGGCTGGTTTCTCCAGGCCGCAGATGAGTTTGGCCAGCGTGGATTTGCCGCAGCCGGATTCTCCGACGAGCCCGAGCACTTCAGAACGGCCGAGCTGCAACGAGACTCCGTCGACGGCGCGGAAGCGTCCCCCGCCATCGAGTTTGTATTCGCATGACACGGAATCGAGTGAGAGCAGGGGTGCTTCCGAGGCAGTGGTCTCGTCGCTTGCCGCGGTCTGCGAGTAGTCAACCGATGTCATTGTGTAACCTCTGCTCCCGGCAGTGATTCGATAAGTGAGCGGGTGTATTCGTGCTCAGGCGCTGTGATGACCGTTTCCCGGTCTCCGGTCTCAACGACGACGCCGTTCTTCATCACCACGATGGTGTCCGCCACCGACGACAGCACACCGAAATCGTGAGTGACGAGAAGGACAGCGAGGTCGAGGTCGTCGCAGAGGTCCCTGAGCAGACGGAGGATGCCTGCCTGAACAGTGACATCGAGTGCCGTGGTCGGTTCGTCGGCGATGAGAACCTTCGGGTCGCAGATGATTGCCGAGGCGAAGGCGATTCGCTGCAGCTGTCCGCCGGAGAACTGGTGCGGGTACTTCTTCACCGCTTCCTCTGGGTGCGGGACCCTGGTCTGACCGAGGATGTCGATGGCTTTGGCCAGGGCTTCCTTCTTCGACACTTTCTGGTGGTGTCGAAAGTGGTCGGTGATCTGGTCGCCGACCGTGAGCATGGGATGGAACGCCGAGGCCGGATCCTGGAAGACCATGGACAGCTGCACCCCGCGCAGACGGTTGTGCTGCTTGCCCGGCATACCCACCAGTTCGACTCCGTCGAAGTCGATGCTCCCGCTCAGCTCCGCGCCCGCGGGAGAGAGCCCCATGATGGCCAGGCCGGTCTGGGTCTTACCGGAACCAGACGCCCCTGCGACTCCGGTGATGCGACCTGCTTCGAGGTCGAAAGAGACATCTTTGAGGATATGAGTAGTCTGCTTGCCCGTGGTGACAGAGAGATTGAGATCTCTGATGCTGATCATGCTCATGAGGTCGTCTCACCAACTTCCTGGGCAGTATGCGGGTCAAGACTGTCGCGCAGACTGTCACCGATGAAATTGAACGCCATGACGATGGTGAGGATGCACAGACCGGGGAAGAACGCGATCCACCAGGCAGCGAACTGGGAGACTCCTTCGCTGATCATTGCGCCCCAATCCGGGGTCGGCGGAACGGCGCCGAGAGACAGGAACGACAGTCCTGCCATCGTGAGAATCGCCGAACCGACGTCGAGGGTGGCGAGCACAACCACAGGAGAGATGACGTTCGGAGCGATTTCGCGGACCAATGATCTGCCCGCGCTGAAGCCGAGCAGGCGCCCGGCGATGACGTATTCGCTGCTGCGCGCGGTCATCACCAGTGACCTGGTGACACGTGCGTAGGACGGCCAGGACACGAGCAGGATCGCGATGATCGCGTTCTTCAGTCCCGGCCCGAGTGCGGCTGCGATGACCATGGCGAGGATGATCGTAGGGAAGGCGAACACCAGATCGGCGATGCGCATGATGATCTCATCGACGGCTCGACCGAAGTATCCGGCGATGGCACCGAGGACCGAGCCGAGCAGTGCCGAACAGATGACGACGAACACCGCGGCGGGCAAGGTGGTCCGGGCGGCCACGAGGATACGGGAGAGCACGTCTCGCCCCAGGGTGTCGGTGCCGAGCAGATTCTCACTGCTTGGGGCCGAGAGCCGGGGGAAGTTCTGAGCCAGAGGATCGAACGGGGCAAGGAGCGGTGCGAAGATCGCCACGATCAGCCAGAGCACGAGGATGCCCGCACCGACGAACCCCAACGGAGTGCGCAGAGCCTTCGGGAAGCGGATCTGCCACCTCTTCAGCCCGGGGTCGACGGGATCGCGCGGAGCCGCCTCGGTGCCGGTAGGGGCATTGGCCGGGTGCTTCGGGGTGCCGATGCTCATCTCACCCTCACTCTCGGATCCACGAAGCCGTAGATCAGGTCGACGATGAAGTTCACGAGGATGTAGACGACGCCGATGACCAGGCCGACGCCCATGATGACCGGCAGATCGAGCGTCGTCGCCCCGCGGTAGGCATATTGGCCCAGACCGTTCCAGGCGAACACCGTCTCCGTGAGGACCGCTCCGGAGAGCAGGGATCCGAAGGCGAGTCCGACGACGGTGATGATCGGGACCAGTGCGCCGCGGAAGATGTACTTGAACACCACGGTTCTGCTTGGCAGGCCTTTGGCCTTCGCCGCGGTGACGTAGTCGAATCTGATGATGTCGAGGACGCTGGAGCGGCTGAAGCGGGTGAGCAGTCCGATTGTGAACAGTGCGAGCACGCACGAGGGCAGAATGAGGTGGCCGAGAGCGTTCGTGAAGGTCGCCATCTGACCAGCGAGGAGGGAATCGACGGTATAGAGTCCGGTGACCTTAGGAGGCGGTGTGATCCACGGGTCGAGTCGTCCGGCGCCGGGAACGACGCGGAGTCTGAAGAAGAAGACGAAGTAGGCGACGGTCGCGATCCAGAAGGTCGGTGCGGAGATGCCGATGAGGCTGAGCGTGCGGATCGCGTGATCGACGATCGTGTTCTGCTTGAGTGCACTGAGCAGTCCGAGCAGCAGACCGAGGATGACGGAGATGAGGATGGCTCCGATGCCGAGCTCGATCGAGGCGGGAAAGACCTGCCCGATCGACGCGAGCACCGGTGTGCGCGTCTGGTTGGACACACCCAGATCACCCTGCAGGAGATTGCCGAGATAGGTGAAGTACTGGACGATGAGCGGTTGGTCGAGCCCGAGCTTCGCCCGTGTCTGCGCGACGATCTCGGGATCCGCCGCGGCCCGGTCGCCGAGGATGGCGGCGACCGGGTCGGTGGGTACGAGGTTGGTGAGTAGGAACGTCACCACAGTTACGCCCCAGATCAGGATGATCGAGATCCCGATCCGGATGAGGATGAATCGGAGCAGCGGATGGAGCTTCGGCGGTTTGATTCGCTGAGCCGCGTCCGTGTCATCAGGCGCGGGCGCAGTCTGCCCGCCCTGTGGTGCTGTGGTGGCTTCCGCCATCCTCACTCTGCCTTTGCGAAGTCGAACGAGACGTCGGCGTTGGACACGAACTTCGTGATGCTCGAACCGACGGCGACGGTGTCGACCGGTTGGACGAGTGGGATCCACACCGCGGTATCGGTGGTCGCTTTGAACAGCTTCGCGTAGGCGGAATCGCGCGCATCGCCCTTTGCCTTGGCTGCTTCGTCCGCCAGCTTTTTCAGTTGTGGGTCTTCGTTCCAGTTCACGCGTTCGGCGACGCTGCCTCCGGGGATGAAGACGTTGTAGTTCGTCGGATCGGGGAAGTCCGCACCCCAGGTTCCGATGCCCATCGGCTGTTTGGCGGATCGGAAGCCGTCGAGCTGCGTCGAGCTCGGGGCGGGTTTGAGGTCGAGGTTGATGTCGGCTTCCTTCAGCTGCGCCTGCAGAGTCTCGGCGAGCTGCGCGAGGTCGACTCCGTTGACGGCCTGATCACTCGAATAGTGGAAGGGGACCTTCTCCCCGTCGTAGCCGGCCTTCTTCAGCAGCTTCTGCGCCTTCGCGAGGTCGCGTTCAGGAGCTTCGTCCTTCGAGACCGCACCGACGAATTCGTTCGGCACCAGGCTGGCCATGCGCTGTGATCCTTCACCGGCGAGGTCGATGAGTTTGTCGTAGTCGATCGCTGCCATCACAGCCTTGCGGAAGTTCGGATCTGCGGCGGGGCCGCCGATCTTCTCATCCGTGTTGTTGAAGATGTAGAGGCTGCGGGTCGAGGGCAGGCTGGAGATCTTGCCCATGGACTCGTCGATCTGCTTCGCCTGATCGGAGTTGAGATCGTAGGCGACCTGAGCCTGACCCGACTGGATATCTGTCAGCTGGGTCTCTGCCGAGACATTGCGCAGGACCACTCGCTTGTACTTCGGTTCGGGGCCGTTGTAATGCTCATTCGCGGTCAGCACGACCTGACTGTCGGCGTCGTACTTCTCCACCTTGTACGGTCCCGAGCCCTGTGAGTTCTCGTTGAGGAACTGTTCGGCGCCGTCGTTCTCATCGGTGGTTCCCTCGTTCTCCTTGACCACCTTCGAGTTCACGATCCCGATGGAGGCGTTCGGAAGAATATAGGGCAATGCGGGGTTGGGGTCCTTGCTGATGAGCTTCACGGTCTCGTCGTCGACCTTTTCGACGCTCACTCCGTCGAGGAAGAAGGAGGGATTGCCCTTGATTCCTTGGAGTCGTTCGAAGGAGAAGACGATGTCGTCGACGGTGACGGGATCGCCGTTGGAGAATTTCGCGTCCTCATCTTTGAGGGTCAGCGTCATCTCTTTGCTGTCGTCGGACATTTCGAAGGAGCAGAGTCCATCGGTCGGTTTCGTGAGGTCACCGTCCTCGAATTCGAGAGCCGTCTGGTAGACAGCATTGTCGATGGTCGATCCCGTGAACTCGAACTGACGATGCGGGTCGATCGTCTTGAGGTTGAAGGCAGTCTCGGCCACGATCGTTTCGCCGGCGCCGCCGGCTTCGTCGGAGCCGCTGCCGCAGGCGGCAAGCCCGGCGGTCAATGCGAGGGTGGAGCAGATTGCGACGAAATTGCGGGTCAGACGCCTCATGTGTGATCTCCCTAACAGTAAGTGTTGTGAGTCACATTAGAGTCGAAAAGCCTCCTATGCAATTCAACCTGCCACAATGCTGGGTGTTTTCCACTGTGCATTTCCGCCAACGCCTCAATCGCCGATGCGGGGTTTCTGATCTGCGGCTACTGTCGACGCACTGGTGACTCACCTGGCGAGGGGGAGTGAGTACGCACACCGGAAGTCTGCGCGCATCAGCCGAAGCTGACCTCAGCCAGTCCGAGTGCCTCATCGGTCTCGGTATGAGAGCGGTCGACCGCCTCGGTGGTCCAGTCGCTGCGATCGAGGTCGGGGACCGCCTCGGCGATCTGGTTCTTCCAGCGGCCGTGCCACTGGGCGGGGAAGGCCCGTCTGAGCAGATCGAACATGATCGGCACCGCCGTCGATGCTCCGGGGGAGGCTCCGAGGAGACCCGCGATCGACCCATCGGCGGACACGACCAGTTCGGTGCCCTGCTGCAGGACGCCGATCCTCCTCGGGTCCGGTTTGACCAGCTGTGCTCTCTGCCCGGCCGGCAGCAGCGTCCACTCGTTCCGTCGGGCGAGCGGGAAATAGCGACGCAGCTGCGCGAACTTCCGCGATGGCCGGGCCGCAAGCTCCTTGATGAGGAATGACACGAGGCTGAGGTTCTGCAGGCCGGCCGCCGCGATGACGTGAAGATTGTTCGGTCGCAGAGTAGTGAAGAAATCGGTGAGCCGACCGTGCTTGAGCATCTTCGTGCTGAAGGTCGCATAGGGGCCGAACAGCAGATGTTCCCGACCGTCGACGATCCGTCGGTCGAGGTGAGGCACCGACATCGGCGGGGCGCCCACATCGGTTTGACCATAGACCTTCGCCCGGTGCCGGGAGGTCACGGCCGAGGTCGAGCACCGATAGAACGCCGCGCCGACCGGCAGCACCGCATAGCCGCGCACCTCCGGCACCTTGGCCTTCTGGAGAAGCCTGAGCGCGAATCCTCCGGCGCCGACGAAGACTGCCTTCGCCCCCACCGAGAAATGTCCGACCGCCGATGACCCGCTGACCTGCCAGACTTCCCTGGTGCGTTCGAGCCCGGTCACAGTGTGGCCGGTGCGCACTTCACCGGCGGCGGAGGTGATGATCGCCGTCAGCGCCCGAGTCAGCGCACCGAAGTCGATGTCCGTGCCGCGAGGATGACGGGCGGCGGCCATCGGCTCGCCGGTGTGCGGTCGTCCCTCCATCGTCAGCGGAGCCCACTGCGCAATGGTCTCGGGGTCCTCGGTGTACTCCATCTCGGCGAACAAAGGGTCCACGCGCAGCGTTTCCACGCGCGAGCGCAGATACGCGACATCCTCGGTGCCGAAGACGAGATTCATATGCGCGGACGAATGGATGAACTCGTCCGGATCGAGCAGTCCCTCCCGCACCAGATGCGCCCACCACTGGCGACAGAGGTGGAACTGTTCGGCGATCGAGGACGCCTTCGATCCGTCCGCGGGATCGGGCATGTAGTTGAGCTCGCAGTACCCCGAATGCCCGGTACCGGCGTTGTTCCACGGGTCGCTGCTCTCCGCGGCGATGTCCTCGGCGGCTTCGAGCATGAGGATGCGCCACTGGGGTTCGAGCAGAGCGAGCATCGAGCCCAGAGTCGCTGACATGATGCCACCGCCGATGAGAACGACATCGGCATCGGGGACGTGCGTGGAATGTGCGGAGTTCGTCGTCATGCTTTCACCCTGCGCCCGAATGAATCATCCGTCCAATGAGCTATCGGAACTGTATGATCCGAATATGGAACGATCACCCGCTGCTCGAACGGCGCCGCTGACGGCATTGCGGGAACTCGTCGAACTGGCCGACCAGGACGGGCACCTGACCGAGGCCGCCGCCGCTCTCGGCATACCTCAGTCCACGATGAGCCGACGCATCCACGCACTCGAGCGCCACCTCGGTGTGCCGTTGATCGTCCCGCGCGGCCGGGCGATCGGACTGACGACGGCGGCTCTAGATCTCGTGGATGGGGTGCGCACACCCCTGCGTGAGATCGATGCGGCGCTGATCGACAGCGCCGAGGCGGCCGACCCCGAACACGGCACGATCCGGTTCGGATTTCCCCTGACGATGGGCGCCGGCGAGGTGCCCGATCTGCTGGCCGCCTTCAATCGCGACCACCCCGGCATCCGCCTCGATCTCAAGCAGGCACACGGTGCTGAACTCGTCGACGACCTGCAACGCGGCGTCCTTGACTTGGCAATCATCATTCCGCCCCCGCCGGAGGTTCCGCACGAGATCGTCGCGAACCAATCGATCGTCGCCGCCGTGCCCGCCGATCATCGATTGGCCGATCGGGCCGAAGTCACCGTGGCGCAGCTGGCTGAGGAGGAATTCATCTCCACCCCCGCGACGTACAACCTGCGGGAGCTGACCGACCGGTGGTGCGAGTCCGCCGGCTTCGTCCCGCAGGTCAAGATCGAGGTGACGGAGTTCTCCACGATCCGCGAATTCGTCGGCAGAGGGATGGGCGTGGCTCTGATCCCTCGGGCGGTGCGGCCGATGGGCTCGATCGCCGAGGTGGGGCTGCGGGGGCCCGGCTATGTCCGTGAGATCGCACTATGTACGGCCGTCCGCCGTCCCAGCCGCGTGGTCCAGCGACTGCGGGACTTCGTGGCGGAGTGGGATCTGGGCAGGTGAGACCGGGGCGATCGGGTTGGAGCCGCCGAAGCCCGTCGCATCGACCTCATTCGTGAACGCTCCCGGGACTGGAGGCAGGCCCAGCGCAGGCGGCCGACGGCTGAGAATCTGCACGGGCGAGCAGGAGGGCACCCGGCGAAGGATCAGCGGGGCGAAGAGCCAACTCAGAGAGCACCGTGAAGCCGGCGTCGCGCATCCACTGCGCGACGGTGTTCGGATGTCTCAGGAAGCTGTCGAAGCTGACGGCCCGTCCGGAATATCCCCGTGACGTGTGTTCCGCACCGTCGCCGACGTGGAATCCCACGAGCAGCAGTCCTCCGGACCGCAGAACCCGTCTAAACTCGTTCATGACGCCGGGCATGGCACTGTCGGGAACGTGCACAATCGACCAGAAGGCGACGATTCCCGCCAGCTGTGCATCCTCTGCGCTCAGCTGCGTCATCGTGCCGATCTCGAAATGGCATGAGGGATGATCGTGGCGAGCGATCTTCAGCATTTCAGGAGAGATGTCGATGCCGAAGGCATTCACTCCCAGATCATTGAGATAGCCGGTCACGTAGCCCGTGCCGCAGCCGACGTCGGCGACGCGCTCTCCCGTGTCCTCGCCGATCAGCTCCGCAAAGACGCGCAGACTTGCCCGAAGGTGGGGGCTGGCCTCGAGCAGCCCCTCCACTTCGCGGGCGTAGCTTTCGGCGTCGATGTCGTAGCCCCTGCGGATATCGTCCAACCAGCTGGAGTCGGACGATGGGGTGTCGCCGAGGCTGCCGACCGGACCGGTCGGTTGCCGCAGGTGAGTGAGCAGTCGGGGAATCACCGTGCTCCACTGGCTCGGAGGAGGAGCTTCGTGGCCCGTTCCCTCGAGCATGAGAATGTCGCAGTGGGGGATCATCTCGGCCAGTGCCCGACCATGTGCTGCGGGGAACAACGGGTCCGCGGTGCTGTGGATGACAAGCGTGGGGGCGGCGATAGCGGCGGGATCGACGTCGGGGCCCGCGGCGACGAGGAAATGATTGGTCATCGACGATTCCATGTCCGTGGTCCGGTCGACCTCAGTTGCGGCGATCTCCCGAGTGCGGCGGACGTCGAATCCCGACGACCCCGCATACGGGCGTTCGACGTTGACGCGATGGTCGACGACAGCGGCCCGGTCGCACCAGTCGATGTCCGGGGGATCTGCGGCGAAGGTCGATTGGACTTCGGCTGTCGGTGGCGGCAGATGTCCAGGGTCTCCTCCAGCAGGGGAGGACTCCATGAGCGTCAGGGTGCGCACCCGCTCGGGGAATCTGACAGCGATGACCTGGGCTATGCCGCCTCCCAACGACAGCCCGATGAGATGAGCGCACGCGATTCCGAGCTGGTCGAGGATGCGAAGGGGATCGGTGACGAGATCCTCTCCGGTGTGTCTCGGGCGGCCGGGCGGACTCGCAGTCGACCGACCGGTGTCCCGATGGTCGTAGCGGATGACCTGGAAGCCGTGCCCGCTGAGCATCCGGCAGAAATCGGGCGTCCACCAGTCCATCGACTGTCCGCCACCGGCGATGAGCAGCACCGTATCGTCCTGGCACGCCCCGAAGCGGTCCACGGCCAGCTCGATGCCGTCGAACTTGACGAGCTCCACCAGACGCCCCTGTCGGAGATGGATGAGAATACGACAGATCCTACACCGCGTTCACGCCCGCGACCGCGCCAGCAGGTAGACGAAATACGGGGCACCGATGAGCGCGACGATGAGACCAGCCGGTATCTGCGCCGGAGCGATGACCGTGCGACCCACGGCGTCGGCGACGACGAGACCCACGGACCCGAGGAGCATCGCCGTGGGCACGACCCGGATATGGCGGGCGCCGACCAGGGCGCGGGCAGCATGAGGGGCGACGAGACCGATGAATCCGACGACGCCGACAGCCGACACGCTCACCGCCGCGAGCACGGCCGCCGTGATGAGCACCGCCAGGCGCACCGGTTCTCGCGGAACTCCGACCAGTCGCGGGGTGTCATCATCGAGCGCGAGCAGGTCGAGCTCACGCGTCCAGACGAAGGCCACCGGGACTGCGACGAGCAGAGCGAGGGTGACCGGTGCGATATCGGCCCACACCCTCCCGTAGGTCGAACCGGACAGCCAGGTGAAGAGGGCAGGAGTGTCCCAGGGATTCGCCCGGACGAGGAACAGGGTGGTCAGAGCAGTGAACCCGAACCACAGGCCGATGCCGATGAGGACGAGGCGATCCGTATTCATCCCGCCCCGCCATGAGAGTCCATAGACGACGGCGAAGGCGACCAGCCCGCCGACGATGCCGACTCCAGACACGAGCCCGACCCCGGCACCGGGGATGAGAGTGACGACGATGACGGCGCCCAAGCCCGCTCCGCCGGTGATTCCGAGCAGCCCGGGTTCGGCCAGAGGATTGCGCGCACTGGCTTGGACGAGAGTGCCGGAGAGGCCGAGCGCGCCACCGGCAGCCAGGGCAGCTGCGACCCGCGGCGCCCGAGAGTCGAAAGCGAAGTCGATGACTGGAGCCGCCCGGTCCTGGAACCACAGCAGCACATCGCCGAGGAGGTAGAACCGTTCCCCGGTGAGCAGACCGAATGCGGCGACGGCGATGAGGACGGCGACGCCGGTGACGATGACGAGACCGGCCCGGCGCGGACCGACCACCGTCGACCTCGCCGCCGAGGTGGCCGCCGCCGGAGATGCCGTGCGCATCGACCGCGCCAGCAGAACGAGGACGATCGACCCGAGCACGGTCGTCGTCACTCCCGACGGCAGGGTGATCGCCTCGGTGGCGCCGACGATGGCACGCAGCAGGGCATCGGCGACGATGACGATGATCGCACCGATGAGACCGGCGGCCGGAAAGAGCACCGCATGACGGCCGAGTGCCGGTACGACACGGGCGAGGAGCCGGGCGATGACAGGGGCGCAGAGGCCGACGAAACCGATCGGCCCGGCCAGAGTCACCGCAGTGGCGGTGAGCATGACGGCGAGGAGGATTCCGAGGGCGCGAGTCGACCGGACCGGAACCCCGAGCACGGAGGCGGCATCATCACCGAGGCCGAGCAGATCCAGCCGCCTCGACAACAGGATCGCTCCGCCGGCGATGACGACGATGACCGGAATGCTGCGCAGACCAGCGGTGCCGTCGAGCTGATTGAGAGTGCCCGAACCCCAGGAGAAGAGACTCGTCGTCTCCTCGGCGAAGAGGATGAGCAGGGTCGACGTCCCCGCCTGCAGCGCCATCGCCGTGGCCGTGCCGGCCAGAACGAGCCGAGTCGTCGAGGCTCCGGCACCTCCGGCCAGGCCCATGACCAGGCCTGCGGCGAGCAGACCGCCGAGGAAGGCCACCCCTCCCGAGGCCCAGACCGGAATCGCGATGCCGAAAGCCGTGACCACGGTGACGGCGAAGTACGCACCGCCGGTGACCGCCAGCGTGTCCGGTGAAGCCAGCGGGTTGCGTGCCAGGGACTGAAACAGCGCTCCCGCGACACCGAGGGCGATGCCGACGAGGATGCCCGCCCCCACGCGCGGCAGTCGGGAACCGAGGAGGATGTCACGGGCACTGGGGCCATCCTCGGCGGGGGAGAGCGTGCCGGTCACGGCCGTGAACAGCTCCCTGACACCGATGCCCGAGGTTCCCTGGGTGATATGCCATGCGGAGGCGACGACGAGGACGGCGGCGAGCCCGAACAGGACACCGAGGGCCGAGAGCGCACCGACGAAACTGCGGCCGCGAACCGGAACCGTCGGTGAGATCGGTTCCGGTCCGACAGCCGTCGGGCGGGTCAGGGGAGAGGCCACGGCTTATTCGGTCAGCGCGTCGACGTAGGCGTCGAGCGCCTGCTCGGAGGATTTGGGCCCTCCGAAGGTCCAGATTCCGGCGGGGAAGGCCGTGGTCCGGTCATCCTTCACAGCCGGGATGTTCGCCCAGATGTCGTTCTTCTTCAGCAGCTCCACATAGTCCTCGGACTCGGGATCCTCGGTTCCCGTGTAGAAGAAGTTCGCGTCACCGACCTTCGAGATGCCCTCGATATCGGTCTGTCCCAGTCCGTACGCGGGGTCGACTTCACCGGTCCACGCGTTCTTCAGCCCCAGCTCCTCACCGAGCTCGCCGATGAGCGAACCCTGGCCGAAGGGACGCAGCGCCACATTCGACCCATTGACCCAGCCGTCGAAGTAGACGAATTCGGTGGTGGTCGGGTCCGCCTCGGCGATGGCCTTCTTCGACTCCGCGAGCTTCGCATCGAAGTCGTCGAGGACGGTCTCGGCACGTTCGGTGCGGCCGGTCGCCTCGGCGACGGTGGTGAACGTGTCCTTCATGTACTTGACGGGATCCTTCCCATCGGCACCGGCCATCGCCATCACCGGGATTCCCTGCTTCTCGAGCTGGCCCACGATCTTGTCTTTGCGGTTCGCCGTTTCGATGATGACGAGATCCGGGTCTGCCGACAGGATCGACTCGACATTGGGCTCCTGACGAGTGCCGACATCGGTGACGTCCTCGGACAGCTTCTCCGCGGTGTCCCAGGTGGTGAAGCCCTTCGCATCGGCCACGGCGACCGGGTCGACGCACAGGGACAGGAGGTCCTCGGTGTACTGCCACTCGAGGGAGACGACCTTCGCCGCCGGTTTGTCCAGGCTGACGTCATGGCCGGTGTCGTCGGTGACTGTGACCGGATCCGCCGAGGTGGTGCTCGAGTCGTCCGCGCATGATGCCGAGGTCTGTGACTTCGCATCGGCGGGGGCATCGGTGTCGGTCGTCCCGCACCCGGTCAGGGCCAGCGCGCAGACCGCCGTTGCCGAAGCGAAGGCGGCGAATGAGGTGCGCGACAGAGGTGTTGTGGTCATGGTGTTCTTTCTGTGAACCGATCGGCGATCGGAGATGAGGTGGTGCGATTTCTGGGTATGAACGTCAAAAGGTGTGGTGCGGGCGCTCAGAGGGCTGCGGCCGGGCGGCGAGTCCGTCGGTGGAGGGCTTCGACCCTGACCAGGCCGGTGTCTGCATCGATTCGGGTGGAGATCGGCAGGCCATAGACCTCGCTGAGGACATCGGCGGTGAAGACTTCCTCGCAGGTGCCAACCGAGCGGATGCGACCCTGTTCGAGCAGGACCACATGGTCGGCGACGGTGGCCGCATGCTCGAGATCGTGGAGGACGACGCCGACGGCGATGGTGTGGTCATCGGCGAGTTCGCGCATGAGGTCGAGGATCTCCGCTTGGTAGCGCAGATCCAGATGGTTCGTCGGCTCGTCGAGCAGCAGCACACCGGTGTCCTGCGCCAGACAGGTCGCCAGCCAGACGCGTTGGAGTTCTCCTCCGGAGAGCTGGTCGACCGGACGCTCGGCCATCGTCATCGTGCCGGTGAGGGAGAGGCCGCGATCGACGGCGCTGCGATCGGCCTCTGTGAGTCCGGCGAATCGCCTGCGGTGCGGGTGGCGACCGAAAGTGACGATCTCACGGACGCTGAGGCCCGACGGGTGAGGTCGCGACTGAGACAGCAGAGTGACGAAGCGGGCGAATTCTCTGGCCGTCAGCGTGTTCGACGGAGTGTGGGCGTCGGCGTCGGTGATCACGACATCGCCGGAGGCGATCGGGTGGAGCCGAGCCAACGACCGCAGGACGGTCGACTTTCCCGACCCATTGGGTCCGAGCAGAGCGGTCACTCGACCCGGAACGATCGTCAGGCTCACGTCGTGGACGACTTCGGTGCGGTCGTAGCCCAGATTGAGGCCGGTGGCAGTCAGTGCAATCGCATTCACAAATGATTAGCCTAACCTAACTCATGGAGTGCGGGTATGCCTGCGGGGCGGCAATCGGTGGTGCGAACGCGCCCGCAGGACGCATCTGTTCGGCTGTCGGCAGCATCCGCCCAGGTGGGGCGGCTGAGCACGACCGGATGTGTGCTGTGTATCACTTATGTCAGTGTCGGCGGATATGGTGAACCCGCGACCGTAGGATGGGATCGAGACGAGGAGGAGCTGATGAGATTCATCGCCACGGGGGACTGGCAGCTGGGCATGACCGCGCACTACCTCAGCGAAGAAGCGCGACCGAGGTTCCACCGCGCCCGCCTCGACGCCGTTGCCCGCATCGGTGCGCTCGCCGCCGAGACCCGCGCGGAGTTCGTCCTCGTCTGTGGTGACGTGTTCGAAACCAACCAGCTCGACCGGGCGATCATCGCCCGCACCTTCGAAGTCCTCAACGCGTTCACCGTCCCGGTCGTGCTCCTGCCCGGCAACCACGACCCCTTGGACGCCGCATCGATCTACGATTCCCAGGCTTTCACCTCACGGGTGCCCTCTCATGTCCACGTCCTGCGCGACAGCGATCCCTTCGCCGTCGTCCCCGGAGTCGAGATCGTCGGTGCGCCCTGGTTCTCCAAACATCCCCAAGGCGATCTCATCGCCGCAGCGACGAACGACCTCGCCGAGGCGGTTGCCGGTGATATCCGCGTCATCGCCGGTCACGGAGCGGTGAGCGTCCTCGACCCGGACAGGGAATCACTGGCCACAATCGACACCGACCATCTGCAGACGCTGCTGCGTGAGGACCGAGCCCAGTTCGTCGCACTCGGTGATCGGCATGCGACCTTCGAAGTCGCGGACCGAATCTGGTACCCCGGAGCGCCGGAAGTGACCTCTCGGCGAGAGACCGACCCGGGCAATGTGCTCCTCGTCGATATCGACGCCGACACCCATCGGGCCGACGTCGAGAAGATCCACGTCGGCACATGGGCCTTCACCGTCATCGAAGCCGACCTCAACTCCGCCGACGATGTCACCGATTTCGAAGAGCGGATGAACGCCGTTCCCGACAAAGACCGCACAGCGGTGTGGCTGATCCTGCGCGGCACTCTGCCGACAGCGGCGAAAGCGCGTCTCGATGAACAGCTCGAACACTTCTCCGACCTGTTCGCCCTCGTCTCGCTCTGGGAGCGGCACATGGACCTGGCGGTCGTCGCCGCCGACGAGGACTTCGCCGACCTCGGACTGAGCGGATACCTGCAGGAGACCCTCGACGAGCTCTCTGCCCGAGCCGCAGCAGACGACGACTCAGCAGTCACGGCCCAAGACGCCCTCGGACTGCTCTTCCGATTCTCCAGGAGCGGTTCATGAGACTCCATTCCATCCGCCTCACCGACTATCGGGCCATCAGCGACGCCACCGTCGACTTCGGCGCCGGAGTGACGATCGTCGAAGGCCCGAATGAGATCGGGAAGTCCTCGATCCACCAGGCCATCACACAGCTGCGCGAGGACAAAGACAGCTCCCGCAAGGCCAGTGTCAAAGACACCCAGCCGGTCGGCTCCGACGTCGGTCCGCAGGTCGAACTGCACCTGAGCACCGGAGACTACGAAGTCCGGTACCGCAAACGCTGGATCAAACAGCCCTTCACCGAACTGAGCATTGTCAAGCCCGTCCCCGAGCAGCTCAGCGGCAGCGAAGCACACGAGCGGTTCTCGGCGATCCTCGACGAAACCGTCGACGTCGACCTGCTCGATGCCCTCGATGTCGCTCAGGGCCGCAGCCTCGATCAGGCTTCACTGGCCGAGATCAAGGCCTTGCACGGTGCTCTGGGCGAGGCTGGAGAGGAACCGGCTGACCACGATGCCTTCCTTGACAGAGTCGAAACCGAATACCTGAGGTTCTTCACAGCCAAAGGCAAAGAGACAGGTGAGCTGCGCAGACTCACCGAGGAACTCCCCGCCGCCGAAGAGCAGCATCGTGAGCTGGAGGCTCGCAGCACGGACATGGACGCGCTCGTCGACCGGCATGCTCGAGCGACGGACCGGCTGAAGAGTGTGCACACCCAACTGACATCGGCAGCGGCCGAGCGCGAAGAGGCCGAAGAGGCCGTGCAGGCCGTGGCCGGACTCAAGACCGAACTCGACCGTGCCCTCGAACGCGCAGGTGCCGCACAGCGAGAACGTCAGCGTGCCGAGGAGACACGCGACCGACGCCAGGCACTCATCACCGAAGTGACCACGGCTGAAAAGGCCGCCCAGACTGCCGACGACGCAGTCGAGAAAGTCACGGCCGCCCAGCAGGAGGAGGACTCGTCGCTCGCCGAGGCGCAGAAGAGCCTCGAAGCCAAGCAGACCGAACTCGTGAGCGCGCAGGAAGCGGCGAAGGCCGCATCCGTCGATCTCGCTCGAGCCCGCGCACGCAGAGAAGTCGACTCTCTCCGGAAGAGGCTGGCCGATATCCGCGAACAGGAACGCAGAGCCGCCGAAGCGAAAGCGACGATCGGGTCGATCGCCGTGACCGCGAAGGACGTCGAGGACCTCGGCGACCTGATCACCGAGCTGCGTATTGCGCGGAACGCGAAGACCGCCGCCGCAGCACAGATCGTCGCCCGTCGCCTCGGCGACACTGCGGTGAGCATCGACGGAACCGAAGTACCGAAGGATTCCGCTGAGGAATTCGCCGTCACCACCGACCTGCGGATCCGCGTCGACTCCGTCGTCGATATCACCGTGCGTCCGGGGCAGTCGCCGGCGGAACTCGACCGGGCACTCGAAACCGCTCAGACCCGGCTCGACGCCGAACTCTACCGCCTCGGCGTGGGCACGCTTGAACAGGCACGCGAACGCAGTGAGGTGCGCACCGACGCCGAGGCTGTGCTGGCAGAAGCCACATCGACGCTTCGTGTGCTCATCGGAGACGACGACCGAGACAGACTCGATGCGGCACTGTCCCGGGCCGAGCACGTGGCGAGGGACTCAGCAGGGCCGACTGAGTCCGAGTCCTCGATCGGCGACCTCGAAGCCCGAGTCGAGTCGACGGCGGCGGCCGTCGACGACGCGAGCGCGGCGGTCGAAACGGCAAGGACGGATCTCGAGCGCATTCGCGTCGACCGAGACGAGGCGCGTGTGGCCGCAGTGCGGGCGCAGTCGGCGCATGAGCAGGCGGCGACAACGCTGCACAACCTCAGCACCCGCCTGAGCACGGACAGGGAAGCGAACTCCGATGAGTCCCTCGACGAAGCGCTGACTGCAGCCGCGACGACACTGTCACAGTTGGAGGATGAGGTCGCTGCCGCACGTTCTCAGTATGAAGCCGCCGATCCCGAGACCCTGGAGATGCGACTGCAGAACGCTCTCCAGCTCGTCGAGAGCAAACAGAAGCAGCAGGAGAAGGACCGGCAAAAAGTCGACCAACTCTCGGCCCTCATCGACGATCGTGCGGCAGAAGGCATCTACGACAAGCTCAAAGCCGCAGAGCAGACCGTGGAGTCCATGCAGTCGAGGCTGGCACGCCTGCAACGGCAGGCGAATGCGATCAGGCTGCTGCGTGACACCGTGCTCACGCACAAGGAAGAGGCCCAGCGCAGATATGTCGCACCGTTCAAGGACGCGATCGAAAAGCTGGGACGGGTGATCTTCGGCCAGGGCCTGTCAGTGGAGATCTCCGAGAATCTCGAGATCGTCTCCCGCACACTCGACGGACGCACCGTTGCCTTCGATGCGCTCTCAGGCGGGACTAAGGAACAGCTGGCGCTCATCGGCCGTCTCGCCGTGGCCACCCTCGTCGACGAGGACTCCGGTGCCCCGGTCATCCTCGACGATGCCTTCGGCTTCTCCGACCAGAAGCGCCTGGCCGCACTCAACGTCATCCTCGGCAATGTCGGGCGCAGGGCCCAGGTCATCCTGCTCACCTGCCAGCCTGACCGCTTCGGCTCCATCGGCGGCGCCGAAACGGTCAGCCTGAGCTGAACCGCAGCCGACAAGGACCCATGCGCTAACCTGAGGTTATGAGCAACAGGACTTATGCCGATGAAGTCATCGTCGGATGCTCCGGCGGCGGTTACTACCGGACCCGCTGGATTCCGCTGGTCTCATTCAAATCGATCCGCTTCGGTGCGTACCGCTTTCAGCGCTGCCCGGTTCACGGCCGCTGGGAGCTGGCGGGCATCATCGAGGACGAAGACCAGACTCCGGAGATCATTCGTGAGGCTGATCAGTATCCAGCCTCCCGCATCCCCTGATCGACTCCTGCGGGTGTGAAGCAGCGCCCCTGGCGCTCCTGCCTCAGTCGGCGGACCCGGCCGCTCCGGCAGCTCCCGCTGCCGCTTTGGCTGCTTGGGCGGCTTCGACGGCATCGGCGCGGATCGTCCGCCGCAGGATCTTTCCGGAACTCGTCTTCGGCAGCTGATCGATGAACGTCACCCGGTGGGGAGCCTTATAGGAAGCGAGCTTCTCGCGGCAGAAGGTGATGATCTCCTCTGCAGTCGCCTCGGCGCCTGGCTGCAGAGTGACGAAGGCCGCCACATCCTCGCCGCGGTAGTCATCGGGGATGCCCACGACGGCCGCTTCCTGCACGGCAGGATGCGTGTAGAGCACATCTTCGACCTCACGCGGCCACACCTTGAAGCCGGACGCGTTGATCATGTCCTTCTTCCGGTCGACGATGAACAGCCACCCGTCCTCATTCATGAATCCGACGTCTCCGGTGTGCAGCTCGCCATTCGGGATCTGCTCGGCCGTGGCCTGAGGATTGTTGAGGTAGCTGGAGACCACCTGCGGCCCGGAGATCGCAACCTCTCCGACTTCGCCGGGGCCCACCGGCTGACCGTCATCATCGAGGATGCGGATCATGACGTCCGGCTGCGGCAGACCACAGGCGAGATTCCCGCTGTCCGGATCGACCGGGGCCTGGAAACCGTGCGGCACGGTGGCGACCTGAGCGCAGGTCTCCGAGAGGCCGTAGCCCTGACCGACATAGATCTTCGCGCGGTCCTCGAATCTGTTGACCAATCCCTCAGGCAGCGGGGCTCCACCGGACATGAGGGACTTGAAGGAAGCGAACTTCTCCGCACTGAAATCCGGATGCGCCATCATCGCCGTGTAGATCGTGGCGGGGCCGGCCATATAAGCCGGCTTCTCCCGATCGCACAGAGCGATGAGCGAACCGGGTTCGAAACGATAGTTGAGGATGAACCGGGCACCGCCGGCCACGGATGCAAGGAACTGGCAGATGAACCCGGTGATGTGGAAGAGCGGTGCCAAGGAGACGTAGCCGTCGCCGGGACCCAGGACCGGATTGCGCAGGCAGTAGCGCGAATTGCTCGAGATATTCGCATGACTGGCCGCCGCTCCCTTCGACCGTCCCGAGGTTCCGGACGTATACGCGATGAGACCGAGATCCGCGGGAGCAGGGGAGTGCGGGGTGAAGTCGGTGTCGAGGTTGTCGTTCACAGCGTCAGCGAACGCGAAACGCCCCTCGACCGCGGGCAGCTCGTCGGATTCCGGCATTGTGTCGAACATCGCGAAGATCGCATCGGGACCAGCAGTTTGGAAGCTCCGGTCATCACTGAGCACGACCAGGGGCAGGTTCGCAGCATAGTCCTTGACCCGGTCGAGATAAGCGGCCTGAGAGACGACGAGTCCCTTGAGTTCGGAATCGGCGAAGATGTGTTCGAGCTCCCCGCGGTACATGGGGTTGAGCGGAACGACCGTTGCCCCGGCCTTCCAGATCCCATAGGTGGAGATGACGAAAGCGGGGGTGTTCTGGTCGTAGATGCCGACGCGATCGCCGGGCTCGATGCCGCGGCCCGCCAGGAAGGCGGCGAACGCCGTGGACCAGCGATCGAACTCCGCCCAGGTCAGGGTGAATCCGTAGTAGTTGATGCCCTCCTCATCGCCACGGGCTTCGACCGTGTCGGCCAGATCGGCCAACGGCGTGGAATCCGGCAGCACATAGGGCTCCTGAGCAAGGTCGCCCATCGTGGTGATCCACGGGCGGTCCTCAAACCAACTGTTCGTCATCGAACATCCTTTCGCAGGCTGTACCGGACCCGTGCAGAATGCTGCGGGCCCGGTGGGGTCTCACTGTATCGCGGAGGAGACGACCTCAACCACGGTATTTCTTGATCTCGTTGCGGGCGATGGAGCGCTTGTGCACCTCATCCGGACCATCGGCCAGACGCAGAGTGCGCATATGTGCCCACATCCGGGCCAGCGGGAAGTCCTCGGTGACTCCGCCGCCGCCGTGGACCTGAACGGCCCGATCGATGACCTTCAGCGCCATCGTCGGCGCGACCACTTTGATCTCGGCGATCTCGTTCTTCGCCACCTTGTTGCCGTACCTGTCCATCATGTCCGCGGCATGCAGAGTCAGCAGCCGGGCCTGATCGATCTCGATCCGGGATTCGGCGATCCAGTCCTGGATGTTCGCCCGGTTCGACAGCTTCTCACCGAAGGTCACACGTGATTCGGCGCGCCTGACCATGAGTTCGAGTGCCCGCTCGGCGGCTCCGATGGCGCGCATGCAGTGGTGGATGCGGCCAGGGCCCAGGCGTGCCTGGCTGATGGCAAAGCCTTCACCCTCACCCTTGAGGATGTCCTTGAACGGCACCAGCACGTTCTCGAAGACGATCTCAGCATGTCCCTCCCGATCGGCGTAGCCGTACACGGGCAGATTGCGCACGACGGTGACACCTGGGGCGTCGATGGGCACGACGAGCATCGACTGCTGCCGGTGCACCTCGGCGGTGGGATCGGTCTTGCCCATGACGATGAGCACCCGGCAGTTCGGATGCATCGCGTTCGAGGCGAACCACTTGCGGCCGTTGAGGACGAAGCCGTCGTCGGAGCGAACCATGCTCATCTGAACGTTCGTCGCATCGGAGCTGGCCACAGCCGGTTCGGTCATCGCGAAGGCCGAGGCGATCTCACCCTCGAGGAGGGGTTTGAGGTACTTCTCCTTGTGCTCATCGGTGCCGAAGACCGTGAAGACCTCCATATTGCCGGTATCCGGAGCATTGCAGTTGATCGCTTCGGGCGCGATCTCCAGGCTGCGTCCGGTGATCTCGGCCAGCGGAGCGTATTCGAGGTTCGTCAGGCCCGGTCCCCATTCCGGGTGCGGGTGGAAGAGGTTCCACAGACCTCGCGTCTTCGCTTCGGCCTTGAGGTCTTCGAGGATCTGCGGCTGCGTATGGGGGCTGGTCGCCGCAGCCATCTGCTCGGCGTAGACCGCCTCGGCGGGGTAGACGAATTCGTCCATGAAAGCGTTGAGGCGCTCCTGATATTCGCGTCCGCGTTCGCTGATTTCCAACACGTGGGCTCCTTGTCTCTCGGTGGGTCTCACACTGCTGTGAGCTCTGGTCTCATCCGGTGGTCAGGCTCGGTGTCACTGTTCGCTGAGTCGGGCTTGGTAGCGGGACATTCCACGCAGCCAGCGGTCGTAGTCACTGCCTTTCATCCGATACATCTCGAGGACTTCGGGGTGCGGCAGGATGAGGAACTGTTCGTCCTCGACGGCGTCGAGGACGATGGCGGCCACCTCGGTGGGTTCCAGGACGGTCCCGGCCGACGTCACGGCCCTCTGCGCGGCACCTCCGTCGGTGCCGGCGTCATCGAGCAACGCCCATCGGACAGATCACCGAGGCGCGGATTCCATCGTCGCGGTAGGTCATGGCCAACCATTCGGCAAACCCGACCGAAGCGTGCTTGGTCACCGAGTATGCTGCCGATCCGATCTGCGTGAGCAGCCCCGCCGCCGAGGCGGTGGCGACGAAGTATCCGGAACCGGCTTCCTGCCAGCGGGGGACGAGCGCCTGAGCGGCGCGGATATGAGCACGTATATTGACGTCGATGATCGCGTCCCAGGCCGCGTCGGTTTCCCCCAGCATCGCCGGGCCGATGATCCCGGCATTGGCGAAGTACAGATCGATCCCGCCGAGGCGGTCGTCGGCGAAGTCGATGAGTGCGCCGATTCCGTTCACCGAGGCCACGTCCCCGGTCCAAGCGGAAGCGGAGGCACCGAGCGCGGCGGCGGTGTCGCTGACCGCCGGGGAGATATCGGCGAGTACGACTGACGCGCCGCGGTCGATGAGTTCGGCGGCCAATGCGGCACCGATTCCTCCGGCGGAACCGGTGACCACCGCACGCTTGCCGTTCAGCGTCGAAGTCATGATCTCTCCAGCAGGTCGAGCGCCTGACGGGCGAGATCCTCGACACCGGCTCCGGCCTCTTCGGGGTCGATATCGAGGTCGCCCATCTTCCCGGTCGCCAGGCGCGTGTAGACGCCTTCGCGGATGCAGGCGAGCTTCCACATCGCAAACGCCGAATAATAGCCGACATCGTGGACTTCGTGCCCGCTGGCTTCCTGGTAGCGGTCGATGAGTTCGTCTGCGGTGGGGAAGCCGTCGTCGGTCCGGGGCACCCAGATGCTGGTGTATTCCTCGGGCACCGTGAGCATGGCGACGAAGTAGCCGAGGTCGGTGAGCACCTCGCCGATGGCTGTCAGCTCCCAGTCGACGACGGCGTTGACCGCCCCGGAAGGGGCGAAGATCATATTGTTCGGTTTGAAATCCCCGTGCGCGATTCCCACAGCTGAGCCCGCCGGGTCGGGCATGGCCTCGCGGAGGACGTCGTGGACCTCATGGATGATCGGGGTCTCGCGCATCGCGATCTTCTCGACCTGACCGATCCAGCGGCGCAGCTGTCGGTCGATGAGTCCGCCGGGCCTGCGCAGATCGGACAATCCGACGGCATCGATATCGACGGAATGGATGGCCGCCAGCGCGTCGACCATGCCGAAGGCGCAGTCACGGCGGTTCTCGGCAGGGATGGATTCCCACTCTGCGGGGGTGTTGACGGGGAATCCGGGACAGTGGTCCATGAACACGAAGGGGACGTCGAGGATCTCGGGGTCATCGACGATGTCGAGGACGGTCGGCACCGGAACACTGCTGTCGTTGAGTGCTGCCATGATCCGTCCCTCGCGGGCGACATTGTGCGCACTGCCGCCCTCGTGGCCCAACGGCGGGCGTCGCAGGACCCACCGCGGACTGCCGTCGACGACGATGGTGAACGTGAGATTCGATCGACCGACCGACAGCACGTCGACGTCGAAATTGCTGATCCCGAATTTCCGCTCGATCCATCTGCCGATGCTGTCCGCATCGAATCCTGCCGGTGATTGCGTCATCCTTGACCTTCCCGAGTGAACAATCGTTCAGTAGAGTTCACAGTATTCATCTCAAGCGAGGGAGTCAAGCTGTGAAAGTGATCACAGTCACAGCCTCTCGGTGTGATAGAGGTGAGATGACCGCCGACACCGGAGCTTAAGCGTTCCGTGTGGACCAAAACGTTAGCGAGGAACCCATGAAAGCCATTCGCGTTACCGCTCTGACCGGCCCCGATGATGTGGAGCACCTTGATGTGGAGCGCCCGGTTCCGGGATCGGGGCAGGTGCTCATCAAGGTCGCCTATGCCGGAGTGACGTTCCCCGAAGTGCTGCAGACCCGCGGGATGTACCAGGTCAAGCACGATCTGCCGTTCACCCTCGGGTCCGAGGCCTCTGGAATCGTCGCCGAGGCCGGGCCGGACTCCCGCTATTCCGTCGGGGACCGTGTCGCTGCGATCACCGGGAAGGGAACCTTCGCCGAATACCTCATCGCCGGTGACGAGGCCACCGTGAAGGTCCCGGACTCGATCCCTCTGGCTGCCGCCGCGGGTATGCCGATGAACGTGCTCACCGCTGACTTCGCACTGCGTGTGCGCGCGCATGCGCAACCGGGCCAGAGCCTCCTCGTCCACGGTGCCGCTGGCGGACTCGGCTCGGCCGCCGTGCAGCTGGGCCTGGCCATGGGCCTCGAGGTCGTCGCCGTCGTCTCGACCGAGGCGAAGGCCGAAGCGGTGCGGGAACTCGGTGCGACGCACGTCGTCTTCGCCGACGGTTTCAAAGACGCGACGAAGGAGATCTGTCCGGGCGGCGTCGACTTCGTCTTCGACCCCGTCGGGGGTGATCGCTTCACCGATTCGACGCGAGTGCTCGCTCCGTTCGGGCGTCTCCTCGTTCTCGGTTTCACCGCCGGTGAGATCCCTTCGATCAAGGTCAACCGGCTGCTGCTGAAGAACATCTCCGTCGACGGCGTCGCCTGGGGTGCGGCGGCATGGGGCCACCCGCGCTATATCCACGAGCAGTGGGAGGCTGTCCTCGACCACGTCGCCGCAGGCAGCCTCAATCCGCGCATCCACGCGAACTATCCTCTGGCCGAGGCCTCCTCGGCGATCAACGAACTCGATGGGCGCTCCGTGATGGGCAAGGTCGTCCTCGAGGTCGCGGGAGAGTAGCCTCCGACGCCTCTAGTACCTGCGGTGGCGCTTGGCGATGTCGCGTCCGATGAGCTCCTTCATCACTTCGTTCGCTCCGCCGAAGATCGCTTGGATGCGGTTGTCCTTGAAGACGCGGGCGATGGGGAACTCGAGCATGTAGCCGTATCCCCCGAAGAGCTGCAGGCAGCGATTGACGACCTCGATCTCGAGATCCGACCCCAGATATTTCGCCTTGGCGGCATCGACGGCGGTGAGTTCGCCGTCGTTGAGCGCCAGTGCACACCGGTCGACGAACGCCTCGAGCGCATCGACGCGGGTTTCGAGCTCGGCGAGTTCGAAGCGGGTGTTCTGGAAATCGCCGATGGTCTGCCCGAAGGCGGGACGGTCGAAGACGTATTCGGCCGTCCACTCCAGCGCCGCCCGCGCTGATGCCAGAGTCCCCGATCCGATGAGGAGGCGCTCGGTGGGGAGATTGACCATGAGGTGGATGAAGCCCTGGTCGAGTTCGCCGAGGAGGGCATCGGCGGGGACCCGGACGTCAGAGAACGAGAGTTCGGCTGTGTCTTGGGCGTCCATGCCGAGCTTTCTGAGTTTGCGGCCCTTCTCGAAGCCGGGTGTGTCGGCGTCGACGATGAACAGCGAGGTGCCCTGAGCCGCCTTGGCGTCTGGGTTCGTACGGGCGACGACGATGACGAAATCGCAGTGGATGCCGTTGGTGATGAAGGTCTTCGCTCCGTTGATGACCCAATCGTCGCCGTCGCGGACGGCCTTCGTTGTGATGCCCTGCAGGTCCGAACCGGCATCCGGCTCTGTCATGGCGATCGCCCCGATCATGTCGCCGGAGGTCAGCCCCGTCAGGTACTTCTCCTTCTGGGCCTGTGTGCCCAGCTCCATGAGATAGCCGGGGACGATTCCGTCGGAGACGCCCCAGCCGCTTGTGGCCGCGCCGACGCCGCGGCGGGCGATCTCCTCGGCCCGCACCATCTCGAAACGGAAGTCCGAGACTCCTCCGCCGCCGAATTCCTCGGGAATGGCCAGGCCGATGATTCCCGACTGCGCCGCCTTTCGCCACATCTCCCGATCGACTAAGTGGTCGTCCTCCCACTGCTCGAGGTGGGGGACGACTTCGCGGTCGAGGAAGGCTGCGACAGAGCCTCGGAATGCCTCGTGGTCGTCGTTGTAAAGGTTCCTCTTCACGGGATGGGTCCTCTTCTGGAGTAGCGATTGGCCGAGTGCCGGGCCCCGTTTACGGGGTGGGAGACCGTGGTGACTGTGTGGCCCTTGTCACTGATCGTGCGTTCAGTCTGACACTCTCCTGAAAAACAGTCAATGCAGACCGGAAGTGTGGGATAGTCGAAAAACAGTCACTGTCGACGGCTGATGGAATCGGCCTGAACGGCTGCTCTCGGATTCGAGCGCTGCGAGGAGGAAGCATTGGACGTTCGCAATCAAGCCGATCGCACTGCGCATTCTCGCGAGCTCATCCTCGACGCCACGATCGAGTGCTTGCTCAGCGAGGGCTACGCGGCGACGACGACGGTGCGGGTGCAGGCGATGGCGGGCGTGACCCGTGGACGTCTGCTCCATCATTTCCCCTCCAAACAGGACCTTCTCACGGCGGCGGTGGCCCGCCTCGGCGAGCAGAGGCTCAACCGTCGGCTGGAAGGCGAGGACGACGAATTCGATCGCATGCTCGGCGCGGAGCGACCGGCCGAGGCTGATGTCGGTGCGCGCAGCGATTGGGCGATCCTCACGCTGTGGACCGGACTCATGCACAGCAGCTTCTTCTCGGCGCTCGAACTGTGGACGGCTTCGCGCACCGATAACGATCTCGCCGCCAGCGTGCGCAGCCACGAGAAGGCCGTCCTCGATCGGGTGCGAGAGAACGCTCGTGAGCTGTTCGGCACGGAACTCACCCGCCGCCCCGGCTTCGACGAGTTCTTCACCATGATCTTCGCCAGCATGCGCGGAATGGCTGTGACCTACACGTTCTCCCGACGTGACCCGCACCGGGAGCCGATGCTCGCCACCTGGCAGCGGACAGCACGAACTCTGCTGTCGGGAGCGGCACCCGACTGACCCCGGCGGCAGAGAAGACTGACGACTCTGCAGGACGAATGTCCATCCTGCAGAGTCGTCGCCTGATTCCGGCACCGGCCCCAGATCAGTTGCCTAGGGGTGGTTCGACCGCCTCGGCGCAGAGCGGATCATTTCGTGTCGCCGACGAGCTCGGCTTCGTCGAGGACGACGTCCGCGCCGGCCTCGGGAAGACCGCAGCCACGCAGCGAGGCGCCATTCGTCTCCTTCATGAAGATCGTGGCGACGAAGCCGATCGCACATGCCGCCATGACGAGATAGGCGGGAATGATGGTGTTGCCCGTCGCTCCGATGAGGCCATCGCTGATCGACGGAGCGGTACCGCCGAACAGAGCGGTCGAGACGTTGTACGCGATCGCGAAGCCGGCAAAGCGCACTGGTCCGGGGAACATCGCCGGGAACGTCGCTGAGATCGTCGAGATCTGCGGAATGTAGAGGATGCCGAGGACGGCCAGTCCGATGAGCGCCCACACGAAGCCGTTGGCCATGAGCATGAACATCGGAATCGCCGCGACGAAGAGGCTGATGAGTGAGAAGTACCAGACCGGTTTGCGTCCGACCTTGTCCGAGAGCATGCCGCCGAACGGGATGAGGATCATCATAAACGCCTGCGCGAGGAACATCACGGTCAGCGAGGCGTTCGGGCTCATGCCGACCGGATTCTGCAGATAGGTGGGCATATAGGACAGCAGCGTGTAATTGACGACGTTGACCGCGACGACCATACCGCCGAGGACGAGCAGCTGCTTCTTGTAGTTCGCGAACAGAGTCGCGAAGACTTCCTTGACCGACTTGTCCTGATCGGTGCTGTCGAGCTCCTCGTAGACGGGGGACTCGTCGAGCTGAGAGCGCAGGTAGAGACCGACGACGCCGAGGACACCGGCGAAGACGAACGGGATCCTCCACGCCCAGTCCGTCATCGTCTGCTCTCCGAGGCCGAGCTGCAGGAGCAGGACGAACAGCGAGCCGGCGGCCATTCCGGCCAGAGTGCCGAATTCGAGGAAGCTGCCGAAGAATCCGCGTCGGCTGTCGGGGGCGTATTCGGCCATGAATGTGGCGGCACCGCCGTACTCACCGCCGGAGGAGAAGCCTTGGATAACCCGGAGCAGGACGAGGACGATGGGGGCGGCGACGCCGATCGTGGCGTAGGACGGCAGCAGGGCGATGCAGAAAGTCGAACCGGCCATGAGGAGAATCGTCAGCGCCAATACGCGCTTGCGGCCGAGGCGGTCGCCCATCGGGCCCCAGACGATTCCGCCGAGGGGGCGGAAGACGAAGGACACGGCGAAGGTCAGCAGCGCCATCAGCTGTGCATGCTCGCCGGGGAAGAAATGCTGGGCGAGGTAGGTGACCGAGACGGCGTAGAGGCCGTAGTCGAACCACTCGGTCGCATTGCCCAGCGCCGAGGCGGCGACTGCCTTGCGGACCGTCTTGAGATCGGGCTCGGTGGGGGACGTGCTGGGGATGCTCATGAATTCCTCCATTCATGCGGACCACTGTCGAAATGATCCTTCTTTCGAACCGAAGCAACATTACGAGCACGTGTTCAGCTTCTCAATCGAGAATCTGTGTCAAATCAGCGGCGTGTCATTAACAGAATAGTCGTCAGTGATGCTTCTGACCAGGATAAATGCTCATGTCGTTCAGAATTGGAACGACAAGACGGCTTCACAGGCAACAGTGAAGTTATCGTTATGGAAATCCGGTTGACAGAAAATTCGATCAATGGCTGAATTTGTCCCTTCGTTCCTGAGGAGTATGGTTCTCGTTCGCGTCTTCCGAACCATTTCCCAGCTGTGGGCAGATCACGTCTGTTCGACTGGGAGCTCGCCTCAGCTCTGAGCGTGCTCCCCACGTTCGTCGATCCACGTCCAGCCGGCTGGAAGCAGTGCCCAGGCGGCAACCTCACGCCCGGCTTTCGAACTGTCGGCCAGTACGACGACGTGGTCTGCCCGCTCGGCGATGAGCTCTTTCGTGCGTGCTTCGTCGAGACTCGGTTCGCCGAGTCCCTGCGCCGGGTCGACGGCATCGGCGCCGAGGAACGCGATGTCGACATGGATGCGGGACAGCGCATGATCGGACAGTGCCCCGGTGGTTCCGTGCGACAGAGTCGAGACCTCACCGCCGACCATGATCACCTTGGGGCCGGCGGGATGAGCCAAGGTCAGTGCGATCTCGAGGCCGCGGGTGAAGACGGTGAGCTCACTGCGGTCCCTGATCCGCTCGGCCAGTCGCACGGTCGTCGATCCGGCGTCGAGGAACACAGTGCGCACCCGGGCCTCGTCGAGCCGTTCGAGAGCCCGGGCGGCGATGGCGTCCTTCGCTTCGGCCTGCTGCTCCATCCGCTCACCCAACGGCGGTTCGACGTAGCCGGCCGCGGCGGCTCCGCCGATGGTGCGGATGATCTCACCGTCAGCTGCCATCTCACGCAGATCGCGGCGGATCGTCGATTCCGACGTGTCGAGCTCCCCGGACAGGCGAGGAATGCTCCACGAACCGGTCTTGAGCAGGCCGAGAATGGCTTCGCGGCGTCGCTGAGTGCCCGATCGGATCGCCATCTGTCTTCCTCTCCTTCGGCACGGGGCCGATCGCAGCGGTCATCGCCGCGATCGGGCATGCGACTCAGCCTACTTGGGCAGGTACTCGGCGCGGATGCCGTCGACGAACGGAGCGTATCCGATGGCGGCGCGGTAGGCCGAGCGCATGGTGCCCGCATCGGCGATTCCCCGACCGGCGATGTCGAAGGCAGTGCCGTGGTCGACGGAGGTGCGCAGGATCGGCAGGCCGACGGTGACGGAGATGGTGCCGTCGAAGTCGAAGGTCTTCGACGCGATGTGTCCCTGATCGTGGTACTGCGAGAGGATCCCGTCGTACCGGCCGGTCAGTCCCTGATGGAAGACGGAGTCGGCCGGGATCGGTCCGGCGACGTCGAAGGCACCGTCGGCATTGACCTGCTCGACGGCCGGGCGGAGGATCTCGATCTCCTCGTCGCCGAAGGCTCCGTTCTCACCGCCGTGTGGATTGAGCGCGGCGACGGCCAGCCTCGGCGAGGAGACACCGTAGAGCTGAAGGGCGCGGTGGGCGCGTTCGATGGAGTCGATCTGCGTGTCCACGGTGAGGGCGTCGAGAGCCTTGCGCAGGGACATGTGGCGGGTGGCGAAGAAGATCTGGAGTTTGTGATCGGGGTCCTTCGTGTTCTCCACGACGAACATCGTGTCCTGCTTCGTCACTCCGGTCAGCTCACCGAGCATCTCGGTGTGCCCGAGGTGCTGCGAACCGGACTTCCACACGGCCTCCTTGTTGATGGGACCGGTGACGATGCCGGCGACCTTCTCGTCCATGGCCGCCTGCGCGGCGATCTCGATCGCGGCCACCGAGGCCCGGCCGGCACGAGCGTCGACGACGCCCCATTCGGGCAGGTCGTCGCCGAGGACGCCGATATCGAAGACGTCGATGACGCCTTCACCCGCCGAGGGGGTCGCCCAGTCGGAGATGGCGCGCAGCTCGACGTCGAGTCCGAGGACGTCGACGGCGCGTTTCATCACGGCCAGATCCGCCACGGCGATTCCGTGCTGATCGTCCCCGCCGGCGAATTCCGCGAGCACCGTGGCGGTGATCTCCGGTCCGATACCGACGGGGTCGCCCACGGTTACGGCGAGTGCTGGTGCTGTCATTGCTGTCTCCTCAGATGGTTCGGATGATTGTCGGTCGATGGGGTGCAGGGTTCGTCCCGCACGATTCAGTTCCGCCTGACGCGGGCAGTGGTCGAGAGGAACTCGAGGCACTCGACGGCGGTGCCGGCTGCACCGATGAGTCCGCCCTTCGTGACGATCGGCAGTCCGTCGGCGCGCCCACCGACGAGGCGACCGCCCACCGCCAGGGGCACGATCTCCTTGTCGATCTCCATGCCCAGTGCGCCGAGTTCGCGCATCACCGTGGCGGTGACGTCGCCGCCGGTGGTGTAGAGGCCGGAGATCGGCATCGCGGACATGACCGCTGAGGCGATGAGTGCCAGGCGCCGTGTCGTCAGTTCGGATTCTGCATCGGTGAGTTCGCGCAGATCGCTGGTTTCGAGGACGGTGGCGATGATGATCGCCCGCGCCGAGGCGGCCCGTTCGATGAGGCCGAGTGTGGCCTGGACGTCGGGCAGGCCCGCGTCGTCCAACGGTGGGCGGAGAATTGTGATCGTGGGATCCTCGGCGGCTGCCGCCAGTTGGGAGCGGGTGACCTCGGTGGCCGAGCCCGAAATGCCGAGCAGGACGCCGTCGGCCGGGGTCGGCAGCTGGGACAGGGCCAGGGAGAGGCTGCCGGGGCCGGGATCGATGGTCACCCAGTCCAGCTGCTCACCGGCGGCCAGACCTGCCCGATTGCGAACGTCAGGATCGGTCGCCTCGGCGATGTCGTGGCTGATCTCGGCGACGACGGAACCGACGAGGTCGATGTGGTCGGTGGTCAGAGCATCGGCGATGATCACTTCCGCCCCTTCGCCGAGGGCGTCGAGCACAGCGGTGCGGACGGCTTCACGGCCGGCCAGCACCGTGGCGATGTCGATGAGACGGCAATCGAGATCCGTGCCGACGGCCAGGATCTCATCGATGACGGAGGTGCGCATGGGGGAGCGGACATCGTGGGCGAGCTCGGTGTGTTCGAGCAGTCGGCCGCCCAGCAGCTGCCGTCCCTGCACGGTGGTCCGGCCGGCGGCGGGGAAGGCCGGCATGCACAGTCCCAGCACGCGGTGCTGCGGACCGCCGGAGGCGGTGAGTCCGCGCCTGCGCGCCGAGAGAGCGGCGGCGGCAGCAGGCCCGACATTGCCGCGCAGTGTGGTGTCGATGCGGCATGCCACGAGGTCGACGGCGCCAGCGGAATCGATGAGTTCGGTATAGAGCTCGCTGGCCTGCCGCGGTGGCAGGTGCCGGGAATCGGTGTTGACGACCACCGCGTCGAACTCATCGAGCAGGCCGCTGAGGTCGATGCTGCCCGCCGGGCTGGTATCGGTGACGGTGATCGTCCGCAGGCCCGCCTCGGCGAACAGGGCCCCGCAGGCATTGCCGCCGGTGAGGTCGTCGGCGACGATGAGGACGCGCGGGCTCGCCTGCGCCGAGGCGGCAGATGCGGTCGTGTCGGAGTCGGGCATGTGGGAGGTGCTCATACGACCAAGTCGAGCACGAACAGCAGCGGAAGGGAACAGATCCACACGGCGGTGGTGATTCCCGACCAGCCCTTGATGGCGTTGATTCCGTCGAGGCCGGTGAACCGGGTGACGACCCAGAAGTAGGAGTCGTTGAAGTAGGAGAAGACCATCGAACCGGCGGTGCAGGCCATCACGGCCACGAGCGGGTCGAGTCCCAGCGGGGCGATGAGCGGAGCCGTCACCGAGGCGGCGGTGATCATCGCGACCGTGCCCGATCCCTGGGCCAGGCGGACCAGGGAGGCGATGAGGAACGGAACGAGGAGGGCCGGCAGGCTGATGGAGGCGATCGCCTCAGCGAGGGCGTCACCGACACCTGATTCGCGCAGCACCAGTCCGAAGCTGCCGCCGGCACCGGTGATGAGCAGGATGAGCCCGGCCGATGCCGCGCCGTCGGCCAGCCAGCTCTGCACCTGGCTGCGCGGGGTCACGCGGGGCAGGAGCGTGTAGACGGCGAGGACGAGGCCGATGATCAGCGCGACGACGGGGTTGCCGAGGAAGGCCAGAGGTGCGACCCAGCCGGAGGGTTCGTAGGCGTCGCCGGCGAGTTCGCCCTGAGCGTTCTTGTCGATCGCGGTGCTCACGGTGTTGGCGACGATGAGCAGGAGCGGGACGATCAGCGGCAGGAATCCGAGGAAGGCCCCCGGCTTCTTCGGCGAACCAGGGGTGGAATCGGTTACGACCGAGTCTCCGCCTTCACCCGTGAGGACGCCGCCTGTCGAACCGGATGCGGGCTCGACGACCGCCTCGGCGTAGACGTCGTGCTTGACCTGGGCGTTGAGGACGGGTTCGAGTTTGGGTCCGATCCAGCGGGCGTAGACGACGACCACCGGCAGCAGGACGACCGTGAAGACGACGCCGGCCAGGATGACCGATCCGATGTCGGCTCCGAGGATGCCGGTGGCCGCCAGCGGGCCGGGCGTCGGCGGCACCATGTGGTGGGTGAGCGTCATTCCGCAGCCCAGAGCCAGGGCGAGGGTGACGTAACCGCCTTTCTTCACACGCGCGATCGAACGAGCCAGCGGGTTCATGATGACGTACCCGGAGTCGCAGAAGACCGGGATGGAGACGAGTGAGCCGACCGTGCCCATCGCCCAGGGCTCACGGCCCTTGCCGAAGGCGCGGAGGAAGGCCCGAGCCAGGGAGTCGGCAGCACCGGAGACTTCGAGGATCTTGCCGATGCCGACCCCGAGCCCGATGACGATGCCGATGCTGGCCAGGGTGTCGCCGAAGCCCGTGGTGATGGCGTCGACGATCGAGAGCAGGTCCTGGCCGGCGACGATTCCGGTGACGACGGATGCCAGGAGCAGAGCGATGAAGGCGTCGAGTCGGGTCGCGAGCACGATGACGACGATCGTCGCGATTCCGGCGATCAGCGCCAGGATGAGTTGCAGGTCCATAAGGTCCTCCGCAGTGAGGCCGGCTCGGGGAGCCAGGGTGTGTGGTTCTCATTGACTTCGACACGACCTGCGATGCCTGGGGCAACGATGATCAGAACGAAGTTGAACAGTATGAGCAAGTATGTGTCATAACTGCGCATTTATGCAATGTATGCGGAGAATCCTTACCGCTCTGCTCGGGTGTGGCGGCTGGGGTCTTTCTGACCGTGAGATCAGGCGCGCGGATCGACGATGATCTTCACGTGCTGCTCGTTGTTGTTGATGAGTTCGTCGAAGCCGCCCGTGATGAGCTCGTTCAGGCGCTCGCAGCGTGTGAGCCAGGGTTGCATGCGATTGCACATAGGGGAATCACCATTGATTTATACCCCCTAGGGGTATATCTTGGAGGCATGGACAAACAGCAGAATCATCAGCATATGCGGCCTGCTGAAACAGGCCACTCCGAACACACTGAGACCATGGACCACTCCGAACGCGGTCAACTTGACCACGACGGTCATGGCGGGCACGCAGGTCACGACGGGCACTCCGGCCATTCGGGCCACTCGGGTCATGCCGGCCACGGCGATCACGTCGCGCAGTTCCGGCGCCTGTTCTGGATCATGCTGGTCATCGCCGTTCCCGTCGTCGCATTCAGCCCGATGTTCGGCCACCTCGTCGGATACGAGGTTCCGGAAACCGGCTTCCTCGGTGCGCTCCGATGGCTCTCGCCGATCCTCGGCACCGTCATGTTCGTCTGGGGCGGCAGGCCGTTTCTGACCGGCGGTCTCGACGAGATCAAGGGCCGCAGCCCGGGCATGATGCTGCTCATCGCTCTGGCGATCACGGTTGCCTTCATCTCCTCCTGGGGGTCGTCGCTGGGTCTGCTCGACCCGCAGCTCGACTTCTGGTGGGAGCTGGCGCTGCTGGTCGTGATCATGCTCGCCGGTCACTGGATGGAGATGCGCTCGCTGGCGCAGACCACCTCGGCGCTGGACAGCCTCGCCGCACTGCTGCCCGATGAAGCCGAGAAGGTCGTCGACGGGGAGACGGTGAGCGTCGATCCGGCTGACCTCGTCGTCGGCGACATCGTCCTCGTCCGTCCCGGTTCCTCGATTCCCGCCGATGGTCGGATCATCGACGGTTCGGCCGATATGGACGAGTCCATGGTCACCGGAGAATCAGCCGCCGTTCGACGGGGCGAAGGCGAATCCGTTGTGGCCGGTACCGTCGCCACCGACTCCGGACTCCGCGTCGAGATCACCGCGATCGGTGACGACACCGCGCTGGCCGGAATCCAAAAGCTGGTCTCCGATGCCCAGAACTCCTCATCGCGCGCCCAGCGAATCGCCGATCGGGCTTCGGCCTGGCTGTTCTGGTTCGCTCTCGGGTCTGCCGTGATCACTGCGGCCGTCTGGTCGCTCATCGGTCTGCCGGATTCGGCGGTCGTGCGCACGATCACCGTGCTCGTCATCGCCTGTCCTCACGCTCTGGGCCTGGCCATTCCGCTGGTCGTCTCCATCGCCACCGAGCGGGCCGCCCGAGCCGGAGTCCTCGTCAAGGACCGTCTCGCACTCGAGACGATGCGCACGGTCGATTCCGTGCTCTTCGACAAGACGGGCACCCTGACGAAGGGCGAGCCGACGGTCACCGGCATCGAGGTGGTCCCGAGTGCAGGGCCCCACCGGACCGAGGGCGAGGTGCTCGGTCTGGCTGCCGCGGTCGAATCCGACAGCGAGCACCCGTTGGCCGCCGCCATCGTCCGGGCTGCGGCCGAACGGGGCGTCGATGTGCCGCGAGTATCCGACTTCTCCTCGTCACCCGCGGTCGGAGTCAGGGCCGTGATCGCGGGAGAGACGGTCGAGGTCGGTGGTCCCAGGCTGCTCGAGGCGCGCGATGCTCCCGAAGCCGAGGCCGCGGAGTCCTGGCGAGCCGAAGGCGCCATCATCCTCCATGTGCTCGTCGCAGGAGCCGTTGTGGGTGCCCTGCGTCTGGCCGACGAGATCCGGCCGGAATCTCGCGATGCCGTCGATGCCCTCCATGACGTCGGTGCGCAGGTCGTGATGATCACCGGAGACGCCGAGGCGGTCGCGCAGTCCGTGGCCTCCGAACTCGGCATCGACCGTGTCTTTGCCGGTGTTCATCCCGCTGACAAGGCGGCGAAGGTCGCCGAACTGCAGGATGAAGGACGCCGTGTGGCAATGGTCGGTGACGGTGTCAACGATGCCCCTGCTCTGGCGCAGGCCGATGTCGGCATCGCCATCGGCGCCGGAACCGATGTGGCCATCGGCTCTGCCGGGGTCATCCTCGCCTCCGACGACCCGCGTTCCGTGCTCTCGGTCGTCGAACTCTCTCGGGCGACCTACCGGAAGATGAAGCAGAACCTGTGGTGGGCAGCGGGATACAACCTGCTGTCGGTGCCGTTGGCGGCCGGAGTCCTCGCCCCCATCGGGTTCGTCCTGCCGATGAGCGTGGGCGCGATCCTGATGTCGATCTCGACGATCGTCGTCGCCCTCAACGCTCAGCTGCTGCGCCGACTCGACCTGCACCCGCAGGCGGCGGTCGAGCGAGTGCGGAGCCAGCGCTGATCGCAGCGGGCACGACTGAGGCGGGCGATGCTCTCGGCATCACCCGCCTCAGTCCGTTCATGCCGACAGAGTCATTCTTGTCGGCAGAGCGTCAGCGCGCCAGTGTCTCGCCGATCGAGCTGGTTCCGATGGCCAGCGTGACCTGCGTTCCCCACGGATCGACGACGCGAACCGAACGTCCGTCATCAGCGAAATCGAGATCGTGCGCACGCAGGCGAGCGACGAGGGCATCGAGGTCCTCGCGGCCGGGAACGGTGATCGCGACGTCGCCGAGGCCGAGGCCGGCCGCTCGGGGACCGGCGCCGCGGCTGTTCCAGGTGTTCATGGCGACGTGGTGGTGGTATCCGCCGGCCGCCGCGAAGAGGACTCCGGGCATCGATGACAGCGACGGCTCGAAGCCGAGTGCGTCGACGTAGAACTCGCGGGCCTGCGGAATGTTGCCGACCTGCAGGTGGACGTGGCCCACGATGCCGGGCTCGGCGGAGGCGTTCGCGAGGACGTCCTGGTCGAGGTGGCGTTCGAGGAAACGGTTCGGGTCGAGATAGAGCGTGTCCATCTGGACCTCACCGTCGAGTGAGTGCGTCCATTCCGAACGGGCACGGTCGACATAGAGTTCGATGCCGTTGCCCTCGGGATCGGTGAAGTAGAAGGCCTGGCTGACCAGGTGGTCGCTGGAGCCGACGAAGGTGCTGTTCGTGTTCTGCGCGGCATGGGCGACCGTGGCGGCCAGGGCCTCCTTGGTGTCGAACAGGAAGGCGGTGTGGAACAGGCCTGCCTGCTTGGGGTCGACGCCGGGCAGGCCCGGGGTGGACACGAGCTTGACCAGGGGAACGGTGCCGCGGCCGAGCACACGGTGGACCTCGCCGTCGCGCGCGGTCTCCTCGAGCGGTTCCATCGCCAGGGCGTTCGAGTAGTAGGTCGACATCTTCTCGAGGTCGCCGACGCGCAGGGTCACCGCGTCCATCCCGGTGGCCGCGCTGAGGTGCCTCTCGTCGACGGCGGGTGTCTGCAAGTCGGTGTAAATCGGTGCCTGGGTGGGGGTGGTGGTCATGCTGTCCTCCTGAGCGGATGGGCTGTTGATCTCAGTGTAGAGCAAACTAGTTTAAGGTTCAACTATGTGCTTGACGGATGTATTCCCGAGCTGCGCAGAGGCGGCCGTCGTCCATGATTGCGCCGACGCAGGCGTTGACAGGTCCGATAGATTCTCGGTCATGGAGCACAATCAGCGCCCGGAGGCGCCGAAGGCGGGCCGCACCGTCACGCATAAGGTCCTCAGTCTGCTGACGACCTTCGAAGAGCCGCGGCGCAGCTTCACACTCACCGAGCTCGCCGAGGCGGCGCAGATTCCTCTGAGCACCGCGCACCGACTGGTCAATGAGCTCGTCGAATGGGAGTTTCTCTCCCGCACTCCGCAGGGCCGATATCAGCTGGGGCTGCGGCTGTGGGAGATGGGGCAGAACGTCGGTCGGCAGCTGCGGGAGACGGCTCGACCATTCATCCAGGATCTCTATTCCTTCACGGGTGAGACATCCCAGCTCGCGATCCGCGACGGCCGTGAGGTGCTCTATATCGACCGGGTCTACGGGACAGAACGGGTCCCGCGCGCCTCGCGGGTCGGCGGACGCCTCCCGATGCATTCCACCGCTGTCGGCAAGGTGCTTCTCGCCTTCGAGGAAGACTGGCTCTCCGCGGCCTACCTGCGGCAGCCGCTGGATCAGGTGGCACCGCGGACCGTGACGAATCCCGGTCTGCTTGCCGAGCAGCTCGAGCATATCCGCGCCGAGGGATTTGCGGTGACCAATGAGGAGCAGAGACCAGGTGCGTGCTCGATTGCGGTTCCTGTCTTCCACACCGGACGCATCGGTTCGAGCATCGGCCTCGTCGTCGCATCCGAGAAAGCCGGTACATTGACTCGGCATCTGGCGACTCTCAAAGGGATCAGTGAGCGCATCGAGGCGGCAACCGCGAGGATTCCGCTCGAGACTCTGCTGGGTTCCCATCGCTGATTCCCGGGTGGGTCGCTGACCTCGACAGAAGCGCAGTCGACGCAGCGTGGCGCGACTATCTCGACGCGTCCAACTCGCTTCCGGTGAATGGAAGCCGCGCCATTGCGAATCGAGGCCGTGGCTGTAGTGTGATCATCACTGTCAGCAGTGACCCGCATCACAGGAGATGGAATGACTTTGCAATCCGCAGCAGAGACCGGCAAGTGCCCCTACAGCGACGCGGCACAGGGATCTCACCACGGGTACGAACCCTTCGACATGAAGAATCCCTTCCCCGCCTACGCCGAATTGCGCAAGGAAGAACCCGTGATGTTCGACGAGCGGGTCGGCTACTGGGTGATCACACGCTACGACGACATCAAGGCGGTCTTCGAAGACTGGGAGACCTTCTCCTCCGAGAACGCGCAGGCTCCGGTGCGCAGACGCGGCCCGCAGGCCACGAAGATCATGAACGACGGAGGCTTCACCGCCTACTCCGGACTCTCGGCACGGATCCCGCCGGAGCACACCCGCATCCGTGAGATCGTGCAGAAGGCCTTCACCCCGCGACGCTTCAAGAAGCTCGAACCGGAGATCCGCGACAACGTCGTCAGCCGAATCGAGGCGATGCTCGAACGTCCCGACAGGGACGGCGAGATCATCCGCGACCTCGCCTACGACATCCCGACCATCACCATCCTGACCCTCATCGGCGCCGATATCAGCAAGGTCGACACCTATAAGCGCTGGTCCGACTCGCGCGCCGCCATGACGTGGGGCGACCTGTCGGATGAGGAGCAGATCCCACATGCCCACAACCTCGTCGAGTATTGGCAGGAATGCCTGAGCCTCGTCGCCGATGCTCATGAGCACGGCGGGGATTCGATGACCGCCGACCTCGTCAAGGCACAGTCCGAAGGGGCGGAGATCAGCGATCATGAGATCGCCTCCGTCCTCTACTCCCTCCTCTTCGCCGGTCACGAAACCACGACGACGCTGATCGGCAACACCCTGCGGGTGCTGCTGGCCCACCCGGACCAGTGGCAGGCGCTCATCGACGACGAGAAGAAGATCCCCGCAGCGGTCGACGAGGTCCTCAGGTACTCCGGTTCGATCGTCGGCTGGCGCCGCAAAGCCCTGAAGGACACCGAGGTGGGAGGAGTGAAGATCGCCGAAGGCGAGGAACTGCTGCTGCTGATGGGTTCGGCCAACCGCGACGAATCCCGTTTCGACGGAGGAGAGGACTTCGACATCGGTCGATCCAACGCCCGCGAACACCTGTCCTTCGGTTTCGGAATCCACTACTGCCTGGGCAATATGCTCGCGAAACTCCAAGCGAAGATCTGCCTCCAAGAGATCACCCGCTTGGCACCGAACCTGAAACTCGCCGGCGACGAGGAAATCGACTTCCGCGAAAACCTCTCATTCCGTGTGCCGAAATCCGTCCCGGTGACCTGGTGAAGGAGAAGACCATGAGCCTCGTACAATCATTCGACTCCACGGCCGAACCCCGGCTGGCCGACCTCGGCGGCAAAGGGGCCTCGCTGGTGACCATGACGCAGGCAGGAATGCCTGTGCCACCCGGATTCGTCGTAACGACCGAATCCTTCGACACCTTCGTCTCCGAATCGGGCATCGCCGAGGAGATCGTGACCGAACTCGGGGCGCTCAATCCCGATGACGTCGCCGAGGTGGACGAGATCTCCGCGCGCATCCGCCGTCGACTCACCGACTCCGAGGTGCCCGAAGCGGTCCGGACCGCGACGAAGGCCGCCTACGACGAGCTCGCTGCCGCCTGCGGCGGCGAAGTGCCCACGGCCGTGCGGTCCTCGGCCACAGCAGAAGATCTGCCCGACGCCAGCTTCGCCGGCCAGCAGGACACCTACCTGTGGCTGACCGGATATGCGGCGGTGACCGAACACATCCGCCGATGCTGGGCCTCCCTCTACACCTCCCGAGCCATCATCTACCGCCTGAAGAACAACATCCCCGACGAAGGCCTGTCCATGGCCGTCGTCGTGCAGAAGATGGTGAACGCGAAGACCGCGGGAGTGGCGATCACGATGAACCCCGCCAACGGCGACCGGTCGAAGATCGCCGTCGACGCCTCCTGGGGAGTCGGAGAGACCGTCGTCTCCGGGCTCGTCACCCCCGACAACATTCTCCTGGACAAGATCACCCTGCAGGTCGTCCACGAACACATCGGCGACAAGCACATCGAACTCGTCCCCACCGAGGGTGAACTCGCCGAACGCGAGGTCCCGTCCGACCGCGCCGATGTCCGGTGCCTGTCCGATGAGGAGCTGACCGAAGTGGCGACCCTGGCCAAGCGGGCGGAGAAGCACTACAGATGCCCGCAGGACATCGAATGGGCACTCGATCGGGACCTGCCGGAAGGCGAGAACCTGCTCCTGCTGCAGTCCCGGCCCGAGACGGTGCACTCCTCTGCGGAGAAGAAGACCGAGAAGGAACCCGCCGCGGCGGTGAAGCCTCCAGCGACGGCGGCACCCACCGGTGGAATCGACCTCGGATCGATCACTGCCTCCCTGATGAAGAAGAGCGGCTGAACCCGGCCGCCGCCAACCTCACAGACCACCGAACTCACAAACCACCGATGCAATGGAGCAGACAATGTCAATGAAGTCGTTTCCTCGTCCCTCTGATCTTCCGGTTCCCGCCGGAGCCGAAGGCTGGGAGAAGATCTATCCCTACTATCTCGTGTTCCAGGACAGCCTGAAGGAGATCGAAGACGAGAAGTTCTGGTTCTGCGATTCGCAGCACTGGCCGACCGTGTTCAAACCGTTCGAGACCATCGGCGGAGAGTTCGCCGTCAAATGCCTGGGCCAGTACAACGCCCGCCACCTGATGATCCCCAATGCCAACGGCATCGATTTCCGCATCCACCAGGGCTACCTCTACATGTCGCCCATCCCCGTGCCCGAGGACCAGATCGAGGCTCGACTGCCGGAGTTCCAGGCACGCATCGGCCACTACTTCGCCAATTGGGAACCGCTCCTGGAACAGTGGAGGACGAAGGTGCGCGGAACCATCGATGAGATGGAAGAGCTCGACTTCTCGAAGCTTCCCGACATGGTCCCCATGGATGACATCCTCTCCGGCAAGGCCAAGGACGGATCCGAGCGACTGCTCGAGAACTTCGACAGGCTCATCCAGCTCGCCTACCAGAACTGGCAGTACCACTTCGAGTTCCTCAACCTCGGCTACATCGCCTACCTCGACTTCTTCAACTACTGCAAGGAGATCTTCCCCGACATTCCCGACCAGTCGATTGCGACGATGGTCCAGGGCGTGGACATGGAGCTCTTCCGCCCCGACGACGAGCTCAAACAGCTGGCCACCACGGCCGTCGAACTCGGCCTGCAGTCGGCGTTCGCCAACACCGATGACGCCGAGGCGACGCTCGAGGCCATCGCCGCAGCCGATGGGGGAACCGCCTGGCTGGCCCAGTGGGAGAAGGCTCAGGACCCCTGGTTCAACTTCACCACCGGCAACGGCTTCTACGCCCATGACGAGTACTGGAAAGAGAACTTCTCGATCCCGCTCGGCTTCATCGCCGATTACATCCGCCGCCTCGATGAGGGGCAGACGATCATGCGCCCCACCGCAGCACTCATCGACGAGAAGGAACGCATCGTCGAAGAGTATCGCGAGCTCCTCGACGACGAACAGGGTGCGACCTTCGAAGCCAAACGGCAGCTGGCCGCCACCGCCTACCCGTACGTGGAGAACCACAACTTCTACATCGAGCACTGGACGATGGGAGTGTTCTGGCGCAAGGTCCGCGAACTCGCTGCCACCCTCGTCGAGCACGGAGTCTTCGCCGAGGCAGGCGACTTCCTCTACCTCAACCGCAACGAAGTCCGAGACGTCCTCTTCGACCTCGTCACCGCCTGGGGCGTGGGCGCACCGCAGGGGCCGATCGCCCCGGCCTACTGGCCGCCGATCATCGAAGAGCGCAAGAAGATCGTCGCAGCTCTCAAGACCGCTCGCCCGCAGCCGGCGCTGAACACCCCGCCGGAAGCCATCACCGAGCCGTTCACCCGGATGCTGTGGGGCATCACCACCGAACAGGTCCAGTCCTGGCTCGAGGCCGATTCGGACAACGTCACCGGTCTGCGCGGAATGGCTGCCTCACCCGGTGTCGTCGAGGGCATGGCCCGTGTCGTCATGGATGCCTCACAGATCCATGAGATCGAACAGGACGAGATCCTCGTCGCCCCGGTCACCGCACCCAGCTGGGGGCCGATCTTCGGCAAACTCAAGGCCACTGTCACCGACATCGGCGGAATGATGAGTCACGCCGCCATCGTCTGCCGTGAGTACGCGCTGCCGGCCGTGACCGGCACAGGCAACGCGTCGACGACCATCCAGACCGGTCAGCGTCTGCGCGTGGACGGCACCCGCGGCACGGTGGAGATCCTCGACCTCGAGGACGCCGTCGCCGAAGTCAGCGGTCCCGGTGCCCACAGCCACGCCCACGCCACGGTCGTGAGCTGAACGATGAGCGATCCACGCACGGTGCTCATCACCGGCGCAGCCGGGGGACTGGGACGCGCCTTCGCCGAAGGATTCGCGGCGGCCGGCGACCGGGTGGTCGTCGCCGACATCAACCTCGCCGGGGCGGAGGAGACGGCCACGGCTCTGCGCGCCGCCTCGGCGGAGACCCTGGCCTGCGAGGTCGACGTCACTGACCGCGAATCGACGGTGAGACTCGCCGAGGCGGCCGCGGACTTCGGCGGCGGCAGCATCGACGTCGTCATCAACAACGCCGCGATCTATGCGGGGATCACCCGTTCACCCTTCGAGGACATCGCCGACGACGAATGGGACCTCGTGATGGGCGTCAACCTCAAGGGCCCCTGGCAGGTGACACGGTCAGTCAGCCCCTACCTGCCCGCGGGAGGAAGAGTCGTCAACCTGTCCTCGGCGACGGTGATGTCCGGATCCACCCGCTGGGCGCACTATGTGGCGTCCAAAGGCGGGGTCATCGCCCTCACCCGAGTGCTGGCGAAGGAACTGGGCACCAGGGACATCACCGTCAACGCGATCGCTCCCGGGTTCACGCTCACCGAAGCCAGCTATGAGCTCATGGACGATGCAGCGACCTACGGAGTCGACCGCGGCGCCATCCGGCGCGCCAGCCAACCCGATGACATCGTGGGCGCCACGATGTTCCTCGCCTCGCCCGAAGCCGGATACATCACCGGCCAGACACTCGTCGTCGACGGCGGCCGACAGTTCATCTGAATCTCCGCCCTCCACGACACCACGACCACAGACGACCAGCACCACTGTAGGAAAGGGAATGACATGCCGACCGTACATTTCACCGATTCCGAAGGCACCACCCGCGACATCGACGCGAAAGTCGGCGACTCCGTGATGGAGACCGCTGTGCGCAACGGAGTGCCCGGCATCGTCGCCGAATGCGGCGGGTCCCTCTCATGCGCCACCTGTCACGTCTTCGTCGACGAATCCGACCTCGACGATCTGTCCGAGATGTCGGAGATGGAAGACGAGATGCTGTGGGGCACGACCGAAGACCGGGAAGACAACTCCCGCCTGTCCTGCCAGCTCAAGATCACCGATGACACCGACCTGCACGTGACCACTCCGGAAACCCAGGTGTGACATGACGACGACAACGCAGACACCCCCGGCCGAGACACAGGATCGACCGGCCCGCACACAGACCGGGATGCTCATCATCGGAGCCTCCCAGGCCGGAGTGCAGCTGGCGATCTCGCTGCGGGGGACCGGATTCACCGAATCGATCACCCTCCTCGGCGAGGAGGACCACCGGCCGTACCAGCGCCCGGCCCTGTCGAAGGAGTTCCTCCAAGGCACGGTCGACAAGGAGAACCTCATCTTCCGCAGCGCCGAATACTGGGACGAGCACAACATCGAACTCGTCAGGAACACGCGCATCGAGAAGATCGACAAGAACCCCGATGGCTCCGGAGTCGCGGTCGCCGCCGACGGGGAGGAATACCCCTTCGCCCGACTGGCCCTGGCCGTCGGAGCGCGAGCCAGACCGCTCGAGGTTCCCGGTGCCGACCTCGCGGGAGTGACCTATCTGCGCAGCGCCGATGACGCGCTGTCGCTGAAGGGCAGCCTCGATGACTTCTCCGATGTCGTCGTCATCGGCGGCGGATTCATCGGTCTCGAAGTCGCCTGCTCCCTGCACGGGATGGGCAAGAACGCCACCGTGCTCGAACACGGCCCCCGACTCATCGGGCGCGCCGTCGGGGAGGAGACCTCCGAGTACTTCTACCGGGCGCACCGGGAACGCCAGCTCGACATCGTCCTCAACTCGCGGGTCGAAACACTGATCGATGACGGCAGCGGACGCGTGTCCGGAGTGGCACTGGCCGATGGGACCGTGGTCCCGGCCCAGCTGGTCATCGTCGGCATCGGCGTCATCCCGAACACCGGTCTGGCCGAACAGATGGGCCTGGAGACCGACAACGGAATCGTCGTCGACCGCTATGCGCTCGCCTCCGACGGCACGACCATCGCCGTGGGGGACGTGGCGAACATGCCCAACCCGCTGCCGGACGCGCCGGAAGGGGAGCGGATCCGCCTCGAGAGCGTGAATAACGCGATCGAACATGCGAAGGTCGCCGCCTATTCCGTCTCCGGCCGACGTGAAGAATATGCCGGCATTCCCTGGTTCTGGTCGAACCAGGCCGATATGAAGCTGCAGATCGCCGGACTGTCCATGGGGTTCGACTCCACCGTGGTTCGTCGCGACGACGAGAAGGGCAAGTTCAGCGTGCTGTACTACCGCGACGGCCAGATCATCGCAGCCGACTGTGTCAATGCTCCCCTGGACTTCATGGCCGTGCGCACCGCTCTGGCCAAGAACCAGCAGATACCTGCCGACCAGGCCGGCGATATGAGCGTCATGCTCAAATCCATCGCCGTCGACCGAGAGGATCCCCGATGAACACCCGAACCGACAGCAGCCGCCGCGAACAGGACTATCCGAGCTGGGCGGCAGCAGAATCCGGTGACACCGCAGCCGACCCCCGAGCCGTCCGCTTTGCCGCCGACTACCCGGTCCGCCCCATCCCGGTGGAAGGGACGGTCGACACTCAGCCGATCTGTTCGACCCCGGGCAGCGGATTCGAGGCGCTGTGGAAGCAGATCGAACCCGAGACGCGTACCCGCGGCAACGATGTGCACCTGCCGATCTCGGCCGCCTATGCCGAGCGTCTCTGTGACGCCTACCCTGCGGCCGACCGTGAGCTCGTGCTCGTCGCGATCATCCTGCACGACACCGGCTGGGCGCATGTCGACGAATCCCGGATCATCTCCGAAGGCTTCGGCGGTGACTGGCGCAAGGCCACGATCCGCTTCGAACACGAACGAGAAGGCTGTCTGGTCGCTCGCCGGGTTCTGCCGGATCTCGACTATTCCGAGGACTTCGTCGAACGCGTCTGCGAGATCATCGACGGTCACGACACCCGCCCGGTCGCCTACAGTCTCGAAGACGCACTGGTCCGTGACGCCGACCGTCAGTGGCGCTTCGACCGGGCCGGAATCGCCTTGTCCGCGTCCTGGTTCGATATGGATATGGCCACCTACACCGACCGGCTGCAGAGAGAGATCGTTCCCGAACTCATCACCGAAGCCGCAGTGACCATGGCCGAAGCAGACCTGCGTCGTCAACGGGATCTGCTGCGCACCGAGGTCATCCGATGAGCACCGTCGACACAGTGTCTGCGACACTCACCCGGGCCGATCTGCGCAGCGACCTGCCCTACAGCCACGTCGATGACCATTTCATCGACGGAGTCTGGACCAAGGCAGCCGATACCGAACGCAACCCTGTCATCGATCCGGCGACGGACGAAGTGTGGGGCTCGGTGCCGGCCGCCACCTCGGCGGAGCTCGACCGGGCCGTGGCCGCCGCACAGGCGTCGATGACCGCATGGGCGGGTCTGACGGCGGGAGCGCGGGCGGAATACCTGGTGCGGATCGCCGAGGAGATCGAAGCGCGAGCAGAAGACCTGGCACGGACGAACACCCTGGAGAACGGCACCCCGATCTCCGAGACCCGGGGAGCCGCGGCGAATGCGGCCGGAATCTTCCGCCATTTCGCCACCTTGTCCGGATGGATCGATGATGAGGACGTCCGCGATTTCCCTGCCGCGACCGACTCCTATTCGGTGGTGCGCAAGGACCCGATCGGTGTCTGCGCACTCATCGCTCCGTGGAATTTTCCGATCAACCTCGTCGTCGTCAAGCTCGCTCCGGCGCTCTTGGCCGGCTGCGCCGTGGTCATCAAACCCGCATCGGTGACCCCGCTGTCCATCCGCTTCATCGTCGATGCCATTGCCGCTGCGGGAGTGCCTGCTGGTGTGGTCAATCTGCTCACAGGGCCCGGACGATTCGGCGACGCCCTCGTCCGACACCCGGGAATCAGCAAGGTGGCGTTCACCGGTTCGACCCCGGTGGGGCGCCGGATCGCCGCTGCCTGCGGTGAGCTGCTGCGTCCGGTGACACTGGAACTCGGCGGCAAATCCTCGGCGATCGTGCTGCCCGATGCCGATCTGGAGACGATGGGGCGGGTGCTCGTGCGATCGTGCATGCGCAACACGGGGCAGACCTGTTATATCTCCACCCGGATCATCGCACCGGCATCCCGGTACGACGAAGTCGTCGAGCTGGTGGGCCGGACGATAGCCGAGGGCCGGCAGGGTGATCCTCTGGCCGAGGACACAGTGTTCGGGCCTGTGGCCTCGCGGTCCCAGTACAACACCGTCATGGACTTCATTGCCTCCGCGCACGAGGAAGGAGCGCGGGCGGTCACCGGGGGAGCCGCCGCCGAGATCGAAATCGACGGAAAGGTCGGACTGTTCATCCGACCGACCGTCTTCGCCGAGGCGACCCCGCAGATGCGCATCGCCCGGGAGGAGATCTTCGGCCCCGTCATCTCCATCCTGCGCTACGACGATTCGCACGGACCCGACGACGCCATCGCCTTGGCCAACAACACGGAGTTCGGACTCGGTGGGATCGTCTTCGGAAGCGATGCCGACGCCGCGCAAGAGGTGGCCGAGAGGGTCGATTCCGGTTCGGTGGGAGTGAACTTCTTCGGGTCGAACCATTCGGCCCCCTTCGGCGGGCGGCATGACTCCGGACTGGGGGTCGAATACGGCATCGAAGGTCTCAGCCAGTACATCACCTACCAGTCGATCCACCGGAAGCGGTGAGACCGCGTACGGTGTGGCCAGGCGCTGTGTGACCGAGGCGATGCGGCACCAGTCGACTCTCGCCGATAGGCTGGTGCCATGAGGTTCGTTTCGAAGTCCACCCCTGCGCTCGCTGTCGCGGGGCTCCTGACGGCCGCACTCATCGGTCTCAGCGGCTGCGGCAGCGACACTGACTCCGCACCGGAGCCCGAGTCGACACCGACAGCAACCCTGGACGTCGTGGCGCAGGGCTTCGATTCCCTCGCCGAGCTCTCGGACTATGTGGCGCAGTCCTTGGACGGGGTCGAGGTGAGTCTCGAATCCGAGACGAACCCCGACTTCAACGAGGAGACCGAACCCGAGCGCCTCCATGTCGACTTCGCCTCGGATGAGAACAGGGCACAGGACATGGAGGCCACCGCACTGATCGTCCAGGCGACCTCACAGGCGGCCTTCGACTATGACATCCTCATGGTCACCGGCGACGTGTCGGCTGGGGAGTGGTCGTACCTCTACGATCGGTCGACCGTCGAAGAGCTCACCGGCGGCGGCCACATCGTCGTCGCCGACATCTGGGACTCGGCCGAACAGAGCTTCGACACCATCCACCGCTGAGGCTCTGCCGCCCTACTTCTCGACGGCGACGCCGTCGGCGTCGGCGAAGACCATCGCTCCGGGGCGGATCGTCGCGCCGCCCATCTCCACAGCCACGTCGATCTCACCGGCGCCGTCCTTCGCACTCTTGCGCGGATTGCTGGCCAGTGCCTTGATCCCGAACTCCATCTCCGCCAGAGCCTCACGGTCGCGGACGGCGCCATTGATGACGACACCGTTCCAGCCGTTTCGGACCCCCGCCTCGGCGATCATGTCTCCCATGAGGGCAGTGGCGATCGAACCGTCACCGTCGATGACGAGCACGGCGCCGTCGCCAGGCTGATTGAGGGTCTGCTTGACCAGGCCGTTGTCCTGGAAGCAGCGGATCGTGCGAGCCGGCCCCGAGAACGAGGTCTTGGCTCCGAAGTCGCCGAAGTCCAGGGCGATCGAATACAGGTCCTCACCGCGTTCGTCCCACAGGTCTGCTGTCGAAACTGTCATCTGTCTGCCTTCCGTTGGTGGTGTGATCCGGAGTCGGTCAGGCGAATGCCTGGGTGCGGGCATAGAGTCCGGGGACTCCGCCGGAGTGGACGAAGACGACCGCGTCCTCGGAGGAGAAGCGGCCGATGCGGATGAGATCAATGAGGCCGGCCGCGGCCTTGCCGGTGTAGACGGGGTCGAGGAGGATCCCCTCGGTGCGAGCGAAGAGACGCACAGCCTCGACCATCTCGAGAGACGGCAGAGCATATCCGATCCCGAAATAGTCGCCGAGTCCCACTGTGGCTTCGCGAGGAACCGAGGGCAGATCGAGGAACCGTGCCGTGGAGTCGACGAGGTCGACGATCTTCGGTTCCTGTTCCGCCTGTGTCCGGCTGACGTTGATGCCGATGACCGGGATCTCGCTTCCCGCGCTGTGAAGTCCGACGATGAGGCCGGCCTGCATCCCGGTCGAGCCGCTGGGTGCCACGATCGTGGGGGACTCCACCCCCGTCTCGGCGATTTGGTCGAGCATCTCGAGGGCACAGTCGACGTAGCCGAGCGCACCGACCGGATTCGAACCGCCGACCGGGATGACATAGGGCTTCCTGCCCTCGGCGCGCAACTTTTCGGCCAGCTTCTCAGCCTCGCCGAGGAGGTCGGCCCCATGGCCGAGCATCGTGACCGAATCCGCGCCGAGGAGGTCGAAGAGCAGGAAATTGCCCGTGTTCTCGGGCGGGTTCGCCCCTGCCGGACCGAGGGCCGTGCCCTTTGGACCGAGATCCTCCTCGACGATGAGGTGGCAGCCGAGGCCTTCGACGCGTGCGGCGGACAGGGTCAGTCGGCAGTGATTGGACTGGACCCCGCCGACGGTGATGAGTGTGTCCGCGTCCTGGTTCAGGGCATCGGCGATGAGGAACTCGAGTTTGCGCGTCTTGTTCCCACCCTGGGTCAGTCCCAGCCGGTCATCGCGTTTGATCCAGATCTGCGGTCCGCCGAGTTCGGCTGACAGGCGCTGCAGAGGCTGGAGAGGTGTCGGTCCTTCGGTGTAGCGGCGACGTGGGATTTCGTTCAGGGTGACCATGGTTCTCGAGTCTACCGAGCTGGTCAGCTGTGCTGACAAGACGCCGACCAGAATCTGGTCAACGGGATGATATCCGGTTGTCCTCAGCTGACGAACTCGCCCTCTCGAACAGCGTCGCCGCCCTTGTCCGCGGCGATCGCGTTTCTCACCGTCAGGTTCATGACGTCATGGGTATCCAGATTCGTGTAGGACACCCAGGTGTACCCCTTGCCGGAATCGGCTGACGTGCGATGCCAGCGTTTGACGTGCCCGTCGTCGGCCTCGGTGAGGGCATCGACGACGTTCTGTGTGGCAAGACGGTCCATGACCAGGTCGTCACCGATGCCGTAGGCAGTGACCAGTCTGTCTGCGTACTCGACGGCACTGATCGGATAGCCCGAGCTTTGGGGTGCCTGAGCAGCGCTGGCCGCGGATACGGTCTCGGTGGAAGCCGATGCCGGCCCGGCGACGGTCCCCAGAGAGGCGAGACCGGCTAGGGCGGTGACTCCCCACATTGCGGCGTGGGTGCGGACGGTGGCGGGCATGTGACATCTCCTCTTCCAGATCACGGTCATTGCTGCACACGAGTATCGTCAGCGCAGGTGAGAACCGATTCCCGGAGTCTGAACAGAAGCTGAATCGCGGAGCCGCGATTGCAGACGTTCTATTGCGTTCCTATGACATCTCCGAGACATTCGACTGGAAGGGGGCTTGTCCGCATCTGTGGACCCGGAAGTGTGACGGATTCACCGAGCTTACGGAATCAGATCGTGATCATCCTCTGCCTGATCCATCCAGTCCTTTCCGTCGAGGATGCGGGCGACCATCATCGAACTCGCCTGATCGCCGACCGCATTGACCGTGGTGGCCGGGGGATCGATGACGGTCCCGATGATCTGGATGATCGGCAGTGCTGCCGCCGGGAAGCCGTAGAGGGTGATGATCATTAGCTCACCGATGAAGCCTCCGGACGGGATCCCCGCCATGACCATTCCGGCCAGCAGTGCCACCGCGATGGCGATGACGATGTTCTCCAGGGTGAAGAAGTCGCGCTGGAACACCGCGAAGAGGAACGCGATCTTGAGGATCGCGGACAGACTCGACCCTTCCATATGGATCGTGGCACCGATCGGCACGATCGTCTCACGGATGTCCCGGGGGACTCCGATCCTCTCTCCCGCACGCAGGTTCGCCGGGATCGCCGCCACCGAGGAGGACGTGCCCAAGGAGATCGCGGTGGGTTCGAGGATATTGCCCCAGAACCGAGAGACGCCTCGGCGGCCGCCGGCGAGGAAGGAGTAGAACGTGAACGCGAGGATGAAGTAGGCGATCGCCACCGGGTAGTAGACGAGGAAGGCGCGAACATAGTCTCCGACGAGCTGGGAGCCGAGGTCACCGATGAGAGCGGCGAAGTAGGCGCCGAGACCGATCGGGGCGTAGTACATGACGATCGAGGTGAATTTGAGGAACACTTCGGTGCCGGAGTTCAGGAACCGGGCGAACGGCCGGCCCGCGTCGCCGGTCTTGCTGGTGGCGAATCCGACGATGACGGCGAATACGATGAGGGCGAGCATATGCTCGGCGGACAGGATCTTCGAGAAGTCGTCGACGACGACGGTCTGGACGAGCTGATCGCCGATGGACCCGACCTCCTCGACGTTCTCCGGTTCCTGCATCTCCACCTGGACTCCGTCGGTGGCGTTGAAGATGCGCAGCGCGGCGACCATGATGATGGAAGCGATGATGCCGGTGACGGCGAAGACGCCGAGCATGCTGCCCATGATCTTGCCCAGTCGCGCGGCCGAGGACATTCCCGCGACCGCGGAGGCGATGGAGAAGAACACGAGCGGCACGACGAGGGTGAACATCATGTTGATGAACAGAGTGCCGAACGGCTTGATGACGGTGGCGCGTTCACCGAAGACGAGGCCGATGACCGCTCCGATGACCACCCCGGCGAGGATGAAGAGCGGGAAACGGTAATTGCGGAGAATCCGGAGGAATCCCGACGACTGAGTCTTCGAGTCCGAGGTCTGCGCAGCCGAGGCAGCGGGGGAGGGCATAGGCTCTGCCTTTCATATCAGCATCATTGTTCCGCCGACAGCGCGGCGAGGCGTCGTTGCCCTGGCGATAGTACCCGTGACACAGCGGAACCCGGCACGCGGATGGCCGCGGACCGGGTTCTTCGGTCGAGCAGACGAATCAGCTCTCGGTCGACGTCTCGGAATCCTCGGAGCCCCCGAGCGGAGTCGCTGCGGACTCGTCGATTGCCTCGTGCGAGCCGTCCGGGCGGCGATGGAGAGTCACGCCTTCCGCCTCGGCGGCCTTCTTCAGCTCCTCTTCGGACGGGTCTTCGGCATATCCGGGGGTCGACCCGTAGGCGACATCGGGCCCGCTGGCCTTGGCCGCGAATTCGTCGAGCTTGTCGTTGATCCTGTCGATCTTGCCCTGTGGATCTTTTCGATCGGTCATCTTCCAGCACCTCACTGATTCGAAGACGGTGTACCTGTGACCATAGCTGTTTTCATGGATTCGTCCAGGGGGATGCCTCCCGTGCAGACGCTGAGTCGAGCTTTACTTAACGAACGATTAGCCTTAATTTGGTCTCGTGAGCGAAAAGAACACAGGCAATGGCGTCTCGGCGACGGAATCCGTCCTCTCCGCCAAGGACATCGAGTTCCAACTCTATGACTGGCTCGAGGTCGACGAGCTCTGCTCGAGGCAGCGCTTCTCCGAGCATTCGCGGGAGGTCTTCGACTCTGTGCTCGAAGCCAGCGAGGAGCTTGCCAAGGAGCGGTTCGCCACTCATGCGCGGAAGTCCGACCTCAATGAACCGACTTTCGACGGCACTGCGGTGACGCTGATCCCCGAGATCAAATCTGCGCTTGACCAGTTCGCCGGCGTCGGTCTGCTCTCGGCGACGATGGATGAGAGCGTCGGCGGCATTCAGCTGCCGCAGACGGTCGCGAAGGCCTGCTTCGCCTGGTTCCAGGCGGCCAATATCGGTACAGCCAGCTACCCGATGCTGACCATGGCCAACGCCGGTCTCCTGCTCGAATACGGCACCGAGGAGCAGATCGAGAAGTACGTCCTGCCCGAGCTCGACGGCCGCTTCTTCGGCACCATGTGCCTGTCCGAACCCGAGGTCGGCTCCTCCCTCGGCGACGTCACGACGAAGGCTGTTCGTGACCCTGGCGGAGGCGACGATGCCTTCCGCATCCACGGGACGAAGATGTGGATCTCCGGCGGCGACCACGAACTCTCTGAGAACATCGTCCACCTCGTCCTCGCCCGCGCCGAAGGCGACCAGCCGGGTGTCAAGGGCCTGAGCCTGTTCCTCGTTCCGAAACGGCTCGTCAACGATGACGGCAGCCTCGGCGAGCGCAATGACGTCGTCCTGTCCGGGCTCAACCACAAGATGGGGTGGCGCGGAACGACGAACACGCTGCTGAACTTCGGTGAGGGCGCACACACTCCGGCCGGTTCCGCCGGTGCGGTCGGCTATCTCGTGGGGGAGCGGGGCAAGGGTCTGGCCTGCATGTTCCACATGATGAACGAGGCTCGAATCGGTGTCGGCGCCGGTGCAGTCGGACTGGGCTACCACGGGTACCTCGATGCGCTGCGCTATGCCCGCGACCGCCGTCAGGGCCGTCCCGACGGTGCCAAGGGGTCCGATGGTTCGCCGGTCCCGATCGCTGAGCACTCCGATGTCCGGCGGATGCTGCTGTCGTCGAAGAGCTACGTCGAGGGCGGACTCGGGCTCGTCCTCTATGCCGCGCGAGTGCTCGACGAGTCCGAAACCGCCGATACCGCGGCCGAGCGTGACCGAGCCGCACTGCTGCTCGATGTGCTCACCCCGATCGTCAAGACCTGGCCGAGCGTATGGTGCCTGAAGGCCAATGATCATGCCATTCAGGTGCTCGGCGGAGCCGGGTACACCCGTGATCACGATGTCGAACAGCTCTACCGTGACAACCGGCTCAACCCGATCCACGAGGGCACACACGGCATTCAGGCCAAGGATCTGCTCGGGCGCAAAGTCGTCATGAAGGGCGGAGCCGGCCTGCAGGTGCTGCTGGAGCAGATGCGGGAGACCCTCGCCGAGGCGGCCGACCGTGCCGCATGGTCCGCCGAGACCACAGCGCTGCAGACAGCCGTCGACCGTATCGAATCTGTGACTGCCGCAGTGTGGTCGAGCGGGGATCCTGCGGTGGCTCTCGACAACGCATGGACCTACCTCGAAGCAGTCGGCCACACGGTGATGGCGTGGTTGTGGCTGCAGCAGGGGATGGCCGCCGAGACAACCGCCGACGACCGTGGCGATTCGGCCTTCCTCAACGGCAAGATCGCTGCGGCACGGTACTTCTTCGCTCACGAACTGCCGCAGACCGGTTCATGGTTCGATCTCGTCGAAAGCCGGTCGACGACTTTCGCCGATCTCGACGACTCCTGGCTGTGATGATTCTCAGCCGTCGCCGGCAGACATCTCTGACTGCAGGAGCTCCGGGCGCGCGCTCAATGCACCCGCAACTCTGTCGCTCGAGGTGTTCCTAAGCGCTGAGGTCGGGTATTCGCCTGTCGGCGATGATGAGCAGTCGCAGGAAGACTCCGCCGATGAGCAGACCGCCGATGAGATCGGTGGCCCAATGCCAGCCGAGGGCGAAGGACACGATGACCGAGTTCACGCTGACCGCGGCGACACCCCACCACAGGAGTCGCACGGTTCTGGTGGAGACGCTGCTGTAGGTGGCGATGAGGTAGGCGACCGCACCGTAGATGAGCACTGCTTCGGCAGCGTGCCCGGACGGGTAGCTGATTCCACGACCGCCGATCTCGATCAGACCGCCCTGGAAGAACCGCGGGTCGTGCAGGGTGGTCGCCGGTCGGGCGAGGAGGATCTTCAGCGAGCCGACACCGAGGTAGAAGGCCGCTTCGACGGCGATAGCGAAGACGACCGGTCGCCAGGACCGGCGTTTTCGTGAAAGAACGATCGCGGTGATCGCCAACACGGGAAGAACGACGGCCTGACCTGCGATGGGATCGAGGATGTGCTGGGTGAACCACACCAGGTCGGGGTCGAAGAGGTAGAGCCAACGTCGGTTGAGCTTGTAGTCCCAGACCCGCAGGGGACCGGCCGCGGCGAGTGTGACGACGACGAAAGCGATCGCCAAGACCCAGATCGAGGTTGCCCAGGACAGCAACCCCTGTGCTCGAACTGTCCAATGACTGCGATCTGAGGGGCTGCTGATCATTTTCTCGGATTCGACGTAGGACTCAGCAACCATCAGGTTCGATTTTAGACGGAGTCGACAATCACTTCTGCTGTGGGTGATAAAGAAACGGTGAATTCTTTCCGGAGTCGACCGCCGGGCGGCCGAATCGCCACTTGAGCTCAGTGTCCTCGGGCCCGCACGACCATCGTGGCGATGCGCACCCGATTGTTCGTGTCGAGTTTGATGTTGATTCGGTTGAGGTGTGTCTTGACCGTGGCCAGGCTCATGAACGTCTCCTCTGCGATCTCCTGATTCGACAGTCCTTCGGCCACGAGTTCTGCGATCTGCCGCTCGCGGTCGGTCAGTCCGGCCAGCAGCGCCACTGCCTCTCGCTGCAGACGCTGATCGGTGTTCGACGTGACCTTGGCGATGACCTGCCGCATGGACTGCGGGGCGAGAATGGGTTCCCCGGCGTGGACCTTGCGGACCGCGACGGCGAGATCCACCGGGCCGATGTCCTTGAGCAGGTATCCGGCGGCTCCCGCCTCAAGTGCCCTGAAGAGGTGATCGTCGCCGCTCATGCTCGTCAGGGACACCACTTTCGGCGGCCGCACGCTGTTGAGCAGGCGCTGCGTGGCTTCGATCCCACCGATTCCGGGCATTCTGATGTCCATGAGGACGACGTCGGGATAGTGCAGAGCCGCTGCTTCAACAGCGTCCTCACCGCTGGTCGCAGAGCCGACGACGTCGATGCCATCGGCAGCCTGGAGGATTCCCCGGATTCCGGTGATGACCATCGGATCGTCGTCGACGACCATGACGCGGATCGGGGCGGATTGGTTCATGTGTGTCACATTACCCGAGGCCCATGACACAGTTCGTCGAAGGAGTCCCTGTCTCACAACGATCGTTCAGAGGTGGGCGGACGGTCCTTGAGGATGCGCCTCAGTTCTGGGGAGAGAAGGGTCGAAATCTCACCTGCACCTGGAACTCCTCGCCGAACACTCCGATCGACGCCTCTCCGCCGAACATCTCGGTGCGCTCGCGAATGCCGACCAGCCCGGCTCCCGACCCGGTCGACGCCAAGTGAGTTTCGTGCGGGCCGAACGTGCTCCCGGCGGGTCCCCATCCGTGAGCGGGCGTGAGGGCACCGAGTTCGCGCATCGAATCCGGTGCGTATCGTGGGCGTGGCGGAACATCGAGCGGGCCCGCTCCGCGGGGGAGCGGATTGCGCACCGAGATCTGGATTCCGCGGGCCGCCGAGACCGCGACGTCCACCGTCACCGGCAGATTCGGTGCATGTTTCATCGCGTTCGTCAGAGCCTCCTGAACAATGCGATAGACCGCCCGGTCGAGCGCGGGCGGGCAGGAGCCCACGTCCTGGATGACGACGAGAGGACGGACGACCGTACCGGTGGACTCCACAGAGGAGATCAGCTCGGGAATCGCTGACATCGTCGCTCGACTCGGCGGTGCCGAGGTCCCCTGGTCTGGTCGCCGATCAGCCAGTTCGCCGTTCCTCACACCACCCACCAGATGCCGCAGATCCTCCAATGACGCGCGGGCCTCCTCGCGCAGAGCAGACGCCGTCGCAGCGACCTCGGGGTCTGTCCGTGCCCCGACCTCCAGGGCACCGGTATGCAGCGAGATCACCGACAGTCGGTGGGAGAGAGTGTCGTGGAGCTCGCGCGCCAAGAGCTCTCGTTCGGACTGCCGGGCGATCTCAGCCGTGAGCGACTCATTGCGCAGCGCTTCACGTTCGGCGATGGATTCGACCGCTCTCATCCTCCGCGTGCGACGCAGAAGCGCGCCGACTCCCAGAGCCGTGCACAATCCGATGACGGCGGCCGCGATCGTGATGATTCGGATCGCCAAGTGCGAATCCTCCGGCGGGATGGTCGCCTCGAGGCCCGTGACCTGTGCCGGGTCGGGCAGGAAGAAGATGCTGAAGGGATTGTGCTCAGCCGGTGCCAGACACATCCTCAACGTGGAGAACACAATCAGTCCGGTGGCCACCGCCGAGGCGGTGATCGCCAGTCGTCGGGGTGCTCGGATGACGAGGTGGAAGACCGCAATGAGGAGCATAAGCGCATCGCCCCATCCTGCTGTGAGCAGTCCGCCGACGACGAAGGGCACCCACGGCCACCTGTGTCGGAGGAAGACGAGTCCCCACGCGAGGAACAGCAGCAGGACGGCCACTATCCCGGTGTCGTTGAGCTCCCCGTCGGAGAAGGCCCAGGTGTTCGCCGTCAGCGCCATCGCCGAGATGAAGAACCCGATGAGGTAGAGAATGACGCCGACGAGGATGCTGCCGGCGATGCGCACGGCGCGCGGGATCCTTCGGCGCGGGACGGATTGTTCTGACACAAGAGAATCGTAACCGCGGGGCCTGACACGCGTAGTCCACCTTCCGGCTGGAAGCGGTCAACCGTTCGGCTGGCGGGGTCGAGCCCGATTGCGGACGTGCCGGGGGTGCAGATGGGACGAACCTGGAGCAGTCAGTCAGATCCAGCCTCGAAGGAGCGTCATGTCCCACCCGCAGAATCCCCAGAACACCCCGCAGCAGCAATCTCCACTGCCTCATTGGTCCCCGCAGCACCAGACCCCTCACGGCACCCATCACCAGCAAGCGCCCCGGAACTACGATCCCCAGCAGTGGGACTCTGCACAGAACCCAGCGGCCTACGGTGCCGGAGGCAGCTACCCGCAGCATCCTTACGGCCAGAAGCCGCCGAAACAGGAGAAGCCGCTGCTGAAGCGCTGGTGGTTCTGGCTGCTTGTCGTCATCGTCATCATTGCCATTGCCAGCGCGCTCGGAGGCGGGGGAGAAGACACCAGCACCTCGGAGGGCGGCTCGTCCGACTCTCAGCAGTCGGGGGAGGCCGCGGAGAAGGAGTCCGCCGACAAACCTGCTGAGGAAGCTTCGTACGGAATCGGAGATACGGTAGCTGCCGATGACTGGGAGATCACCGTCGCAAAGGTCGAAGACGGTGTCTCACAGGTCGGCGACGAATTCCTCAATGCCCAGGCACAGGGACAGTTCGTCCAGATCGAACTGTCGGTGAAGAACACCGGATCGGAACCGAACTTCTTCTACGAAGACGACATCAAACTCGGTGATGATTCCGGCAATACCTACTCTGCTGACTCAGAGGCCGGTATCTATGCGGCCGAGAACAACATCCTCTTCCTCGAAGAGATCAATCCCGGAAACACAGCTGAGGGCGCCCTCGTCTTCGACGTTCCCGAAGACGTCGACCCGAACAAGCTGACCTTCGCCGGCGGACTGTTCTCCGACCCGGTGGAGATCTCCTTGAAGTGACCTCACCGGTCCAGGTGTTCCGCCCGGGCGATGATCGACCGGGCGGCACGGACCGTCTGCCCGAGGAACCCGCGACCGAACAGACGGATATGAGCGAGCAGAGCGAAGAAGCTGTGCGCCGGCAGGTCCTCCTGCCAGCCGACCGGCATCGGATGGGCCTGTTCGTAGCCGGAGAAGACCTCCTCGAGAAACGAGGTGCCGAAGAGCGCAAGCAGGGCCAGGTCCTCCAGTCGGTGACCGCCGTGCGCGGCCGGATCGATGAGAGTGACACCGTCTCGCGCCCACATGAGGTTACCCGCCCACAGATCTCCGTGGACGCGTGCCGACGCTTCCTCGCCTTCGCCGCAGATCCCGGCGAAGGCTCCGGAAGCGATCGCATCGATCGCCGAGCCGACCGTCGCCCGATCCGCACCCGTGAGATCCCCGGTAATCGCCGTGACCAAAGGGCGCAGGCGCTGTTCGACCCAATAGTCGGTGAAGTCGTCGACAGAATCGGCCGGCACCTCGAAGGGATTGTCGAGGGGGCCGAAGAACGACTGCGGAGCCGGTGACCAACCGAAACCGGGAGCGCCCGCATCGTGAAGCCGGGCGAGGTCGCGACCGAAGGCGGCGGCCGCCTCGGCGGAGGGACCGGATTCGTCGAGACGGCGCAGCCGCAGAAAATCCGCACCATGTTCGACGACGTCGACGACAGGGATCACCCCCGGTTCGGCCAACCATCTCAGCCCGGCGGCCTCAGTGGCGAAGAAACCGTTCGGAGCTCCTGGGCGCTGTTTGATGAAGTCGTCAGTCATAGCCCCAGGGTAGCCGGGACGGTGCGGTTCGCCTCGAGCTCCGGATCAGGGCCCGAGCTCGGCAAGAAGCCCGGCTGCAACTGCGACGAGCTCACCATTGCCCGCTGCCTGAGTGCCGTCGATGAGAACGGGAGTATCTTCCAAACCGGTGCGGATACCATGGCCGCGCCGAATGGCGCGGGCATTGACGACCCAGGAGGCGATGCCCTCCCCATGATGGACCTGCGGCAGTTCGATGCCCGCCTCGGCAAGGACACGTTCGATCGCGGCGGCGTCTGCCAAGGCACAATCCGGATCGGTCACGGTGGTTTCGACGAGTACGCGTTCGCAGCGGTCCGCCGTGCCCGAGTCGACGAATGACGTTGCATCTTCGATGCTGAGCAGACCTGCCTCGATTCGGACGCCGCGCCCGATGAGCAGCTCGCACACCTCGCGAATTCCCGCCTCACCTTGATTGGCACTGACTGAGTCAGGCAATTCCGTCCACTCGGCAATGAGCGTCAGGCGCATCTGCGGATCGGGCTCGATCTCGGCCGCGGTGCTCAAGGAGATCGGAATCCCCGGGCACACGGCACGCACCTCACGGAGAGTGGCCGAGACCGCCTCTTCTTCGAAAGTCTGTCGGCCCGACGCATCGAATGGGTGGAGGTGGATGACCTGAGCGCCTGCTGCCACGGCGGCAGCCGCCTCGTCGGCGATGGTCTTCGGTGTTCGTGGAGTCGCCGGGTGGTCGCGATCACCGTTGAGGGCGGCATGCAGCAGAGGCTCGTGTGAAACAAGTGTGTTCATCTGCCCACTGTCTCGCAATCGTGACAGCGAGTACAGATCCTGTGGCAAACCCCTGGAAGTCAGCCTGGAATCATCGTCTGGACACTGCGCAGACACGTTTCGATCATGGTGCGGTTCGACACGGCGTGTTGTCCGGAATGAGCCTGAATGACGGCAGACTTCGTGCAAGGATGAACCATCCTCGACCGAGGTGTCTCGATTGAAAATAGGAGCTCATCATGGCTTTCGTCCTCTGGATCATCGCAGCGATCCTCGTCATCTCCGGCATCTTCGCGATCTTCCGCAAACAGCTGCTGTGGGGCATCGTCCTCATCGTCGTCGGCTGCCTCGTAGGGCCCGGTGGAGTCAGCCTCTTCACCTGACCGACAGGACCCGGACTGTCCCCGGCGTCGGCCGAAGTCATAGGGTGAACCCAGAGTCCGCCCCGCGCGAGGGCGGGCCCGGATCGAAAGGGGCACTCACACGTGACGAAGAGCGGAGATCACAGCATCGCCGGGGCGCAGAACGGCCACTCGTGCTGCGCTCCGGCGACCAACCGCACCGAGGCGGGGGACAGCCATCCGACGGACCCTGCGGCCGGTCCTGCCGTGAGTTCCGAGTCGAGCCCTGAGTTCAGCTTCGACTTCGTCCCCGTCGGCGGCACCTTCGATATGGGTGATCCCTTCGGTGACGGGCATCCTGCCGACGGCGAGGGACCCCGTCACCGGGTCGACCTCACCGAATTCGAGATCGGAACGACAAGCGTGACGAACGACGATTTCGCCCGGTTCGTCGCTGACACCGGTTTCGTCACGACGGCAGAACGCCTGGGCACCTCGGCGGTGTTCGCCATGCTCCTGGAGACCAATCCGGGAGTGCGAGCTCATGTGCTCGGGCGGGCCCCGGGCGTGCCCTGGTGGGTCGAAGTCTCAGGCGCGAACTGGGCAGCGCCCGAAGGACCCGGATCCGCCATCGACGACCGGAGAGACCATCCCGTCGTCCACATCAGCTGGGACGATGCCCGCGCCTATTGCGTGTGGTCCGGCACTCGGCTGCCGAGCGAGGCCGAGTGGGAGCTCGCCTCCCGCGGTGGCCTCAAGGGTCGTCGCTATCCGTGGGGCAACCGGCTGCTGATCGACGGGGCGTGGAACTGCAATATCTGGCAGGGCGAATTCCCGCGAACGAACACCCTCGACGACGGGTTCGTCGGCACCGGACCGGCCCGACACTTCGCCCCCAACGGTCTGGGCCTGTTCAACACCGTCGGCAATGTATGGGAATGGTGCGCCGACTGGTTTGCCCGCGACTACTACCAGCATTCCCCGCAGTCCGATCCGCGCGGCCCGGACACCGGTGACAAGCGGGTCATGCGCGGTGGGTCGTTCCTGTGCCACGACTCCTACTGCAATCGCTATCGGGCAGCCGCCCGCTCCTCGAACACACCGGATTCCTCGGCCTCGAACATCGGCTTCCGAGTCGTCCGAGAAGCGCTCTGAGGTCAGTCCCTGAGTTCCGCCTCGAGGCGGCCCATCAGATGCTTCGTCTCGATCGACAGCGTCTCGAGAGCGAAAGCCACTGTCTCACGGGCACCTGCTCCGGTCCGAGTCACTGCCGTGATGTGTCGTGACGGGGCATTGTCGCCGCTGATCGGGATTCGGCGCACCGGGTGGAGATCCTGCGACCGCGACATCCTCGAGGCCACACACACTCCGAAGCCGCCGTGGACGAGCGCGGTTCCGGTGTTCCAGTCATCGGCGAAATGCCCGATGCGGGGCGCGAATCCGGCCGCCGCACAGCTGGCCATGACGAGCTGGTGGTAGCCGGTGCCGGGCCTGCCCAGAATCCACGTCTCATCGACGGTGTCGGCGATCGTGACCGATGCGCGGTCTGCCAACTGGTGATCGAGAGGAACCATGAGGTCGAGCGGATCGTCGATGAGGAAGTGGTGGCTGAATCGATCGTCGCCGCCGGCGGGGATGTCAGGTGCAGCGACGACGATGCCGACATCGGCATCTCCGGAGAGCAGGTAGTCGAAGCATTCACTGGGTTCGGCCTCGATCGTCTGCGTCTGCATATGCGGGAACTGCTCATTGAGAGCCCGCATCGTCGGCGGCAGGAGCAGGCTGGCTGCAGTGGAGAAGCCACACAGACCCAACGAGCCGGACACCGTCTCGGCGAACCGACCGAGATCGGCCAGCGCCATCTCCCATTCCGCCGACATGACATCGACATGGCGCAGCAGAGCCTCGGCTGCGGGGGTGAGCCTGACGTTGCGTCCGTGCTGTTCGAGCAGGGGCACTCCGAGTTCCGCGGCGAGCTGTTTGACCTGATGAGACACCGTCGACGGCGAGTAGCGCAGCGAATGCGCCGCGGCAGTGACCGTGCCGTGTCGTTGGATCATGCTCAACATGGTGAGCCGACTGTCGATCATGCGGTCCTATCGAATGGTTACATGGAATTTCTTACGATAGACAACAATACTCTCTTGGTCTCATCATGGAACCGACAGGGCTCGGCGAATGGTCTCCAGGGCCCGCAGAGCAGACTCGGGGTCCCAATCGTGGTCCCCGACAACACAGGCGATGATGCGAAGAGATGGAGGTTCCGTTTGGCTGAGAACGCACACATCAGAGGGACAAGGCGACAGCTGTGGTTCGGTGCGCTGGTCCTGCTCATCCTCTCGGCCGCCGCGAACATGGCCAGCCCTCTGTATCCGCTGCTGCAAGAGGCCCACGGAATGTCCGAGTCCATGATGACTGCGCTCTACGCGACCTATGTCTTCAGCTGTCTGCCGTCCCTGTTGCTGTTCGGATCGGCGGCAGACGCCTTCGGTCGCAAGCCGGTGCTGCTGGCCGCGATCGGACTGGTCGGTTTCGGCACCGCGATCTTCGGGCTCGAGACTGCGGGAACCGCAGGACTGTTCACCGGCAGGGCGCTGGTCGGCATCGGACTCGGGCTGGGCACAGGCGCCGGTATCGCCCTGATGGTCGAGGCCTCACCGGCGCGGAGGGTCTGGTTGGGATCGACGCTGGCGACGATCTCATTCGTCTTGGGGTCGGGGCTCGGTCCGATACTCGCGGGAGTCGTCTCATCGTTGTCGACATCTCCGCTCGTTCTGCCCTTCCTCTTCATGATGGTCCTGATCGTCATCGTCATGGTCCTCATTGCGATGATGCCGCTGCAGCGGCCGATCACTCGGCAGCGGTGGAGGCCGACATGGCCGTCCGTGCCGGGCGCAATGCGCACGAGCTTCAACATCGCCGCGCTGACCGGTTTCATCGGCTGGACGGCGCTCGGGCTCTTCCTCGCTCTGCTGCCGTCGATGGCGCGGTCGATCATTCCGAACTCGGGAACTCTGACCTCCGGCATCATCGTCGGCTCGGTCCTGGTCGTGTCGGCTGCGAGCCAGCTGGTGGCGCCGACGCTCCGCCCCCGGGCGGCACAGACCCTGGGGCTGACGCTCATGGGGCTCGGTGCGGCGCTCCTGCTGGGATCGAATCTCCCGGAGATCAGCCCCGCGGCGGTGAAGGTCATCCTGGTGTTCGCGGCCGTGGCCACGGGCGTCGGGCACGGGCTGAGTTACTGGGGAGCCAATCGGGAGATCGACGTGCTCACTCCTCCGAAGAATCGTGCCGGCATATCTGCGGCACTCTATCTCGCCTTCTACGCCGGGGCCGGTGCGCCCGCTGTCATCGTCGGGGTGCTGGCGCTGGGCATGCCGTTGGTCATCGGCACGATGATCTTCACCCTGGCACTGCTGCTGGCGACGATCGTCACGATTCCTGTGCCCAGTCTGTCCCAGACGGTGATTCGGCAGTCGAAGAGCGAGCGTGCGGTGACGAACAGCGAGCCCGAGGCTGCTCTCGGCGTCGTCGAGGCGGGGCGGTTCGACGACGGAGACGACACCTCGATCCGCGGCAGCGGGACCGCCTCGGCCGAGCACACGGCCGCCCGATAGACTGCGAGTCATGTCGAGAATCACCTGTCCCGAACTGAGCACGAAGACCGTCTCCGCTGCGGAAGCGGCCCGCCACATCGACAATGGCCAACGCGTGGCCATGAGCGGTTTCACCGGTTCGGGGTACCCGAAGGCAGTGCCGGGGGCAGTGGCCGCACGCGCTCGCGCCGCACACGATCGGGACGAAGACTTCCGTGTCGAACTGTGGACGGGAGCCTCGACGGCGCCTGAACTCGACGGAGTGCTCGCCGAAGCGAACGCAGTGAGCAAGCGGCTGCCGTTCCAATCCGATCCGGCGATGCGGGCCTCGATCAACTCCGGAGACACCGCGTATGTCGACACTCATCTCAGCCATTCGGCTCAGCAGGCATGGTTCGGTTTCTACGGCAACCTCGATGTTGCTGTCGTCGAAGTCGCAGCGATCCTGCCCAACGGTCTGCTGGTGCCCGGCAGCTCGGTCGGAAACTCGAAGACGTGGCTCGACCTGGCCGATAAGGTCATTCTCGAAGTCAACGACTGGCATCCGCGCGGTTACGAAGGCTTCCACGACGTCTACTACGGAACCCGGCGCCCGCCCGAGCGGTTGCCGATCCAGCTGCTCCAGCCGATGCAGCGCATCGGTGATCCCTACCTGCGTGTCGACCCGGCGAAGGTCGTCGCCGTGGTGGAGACGAACGCTCCGGACCGGAATCTGCCGTTCAAACCCGCCGACGAGGACTCGAAGGCGATTGCGAGCCACCTCGTTGATTTCCTCCGCCATGAGATCGCCGCAGATCGTCTGCCGCCGGAGCTGCTGCCGCTGCAGTCAGGCGTCGGCAATGTCGCCAATGCGGTGATGGGCAATCTCGCCGACAGCGAGTTCGAGGGACTGACCGCGTATACGGAAGTCATCCAGGACGGAATGCTCGACCTCATCGACAGCGGGAAGCTCTCCTCGGTGTCGGCCACGGCGTTCTCGCTCTCGGCCGAACGGGCTGCCGATTTCAATGACCGGATCGAGTCGTACAAAGGCCGGATCCTGCTGCGCACTCAGGAGATGTCGAACCATCCCGAGGCCATCCGCCGCCTCGGCATCATCGCGATCAACGGGATGGTCGAGGCCGATATCTACGGCAACGTGAACTCCACCCACGTGACCGGATCGTCGATCATAAACGGCATCGGCGGCTCCGGTGACTTCGCCCGCAACGCCTACCTCAACTTCTTCGTGTCGAACTCACAGGCCAAGGCGGGGGCGATCTCCGCGATCGTGCCGTTCGCCAGCCATATCGACCACACCGAACACGACACTCAGATCCTCGTCACCGAACAGGGCCTGGCCGATCTGCGCGGACTGCCGCCGGTGGCCAGGGCACGGAAGATCATCGGCAACTGCGCCCACCCGGACTACCGGGACCGTCTCACCGACTACCTCGAGCGTGCGATCGCTGCGAACCCGACCGGGCGTCACACCCCGCACATCCTCGCCGAGGCCCTGTCGTGGCACGAGAGGTTCCGGACAATCGGACATATGTAGGCATTGGGCCGAGCCGATCACGGAGCTCGGGAGAACCGAGCTCTCGTCCGCTGACAGCGTGTCTGCCGATATCAGCCCACCCGAAGAAGCACGGAAACAGCTCCTCAGGCTGCCATCGCTGTCGGGACTGCAGCGACCACCCAAGCCAGCCCCGGACCGATGAGACACATGAGACCGGCGTAGCCGATCATCTGCCTGTAGAAACGGTCACGAATGCTCGGATGAACATTGGCCAGGAGCATCGCGCCGTTGGTCGAGAACGGACTGATGTCGACGATGGTTGCGGCGATCGCCAGGGCCGCGACGAACCCGCCGACATGCACGTCTCCTGATTCGAGGAACGGCACGGCAAGAGCGATGACGACTCCGATGATCGCCAGAGATGACGCCAGAGCCGAAATCAGACCGGACATGTAGAACAGCAGCAGCGCAGCCAAGAGGGGTGCCCCGATCGCCGAGATGCCGGTCGACACCCATTCGACAGTTCCGGCCTCCTGCAGCACTGCAATGTAGGTGAGCACACCGCAGATGAGGATGACGATCGACCACGAGACCTTCGACATCGCAGCTTTGCCGGCGGCCGGATCGATGGCGGCGAGCACAACCGAGATCGTGATGGTCACGAGGCCCACATCCCAGCTGAATATGATCACAGCCAGTGCCATTGCGATGAGCCCGAGCAGAGTGGGGACCTGGGAACGAGTCAGCCGGATGGTCGTTCCGCCGTCGGCGGCGGACGCGGGTTCCGCGAGTGCGTCGTCTGCGTCTGCGCGCAATCCCGGCCTGCGACGGAGGACGAGATAGACAACGACGGCGAAGACGATGTTGAACACGAACGGGGCGAGGAACAAGGTCAGCGGTGTAGGCGTGAGGCCGTTCTTCGTCAGATAGTCATTGATGAAGATGCCATAGACGCTGATCGGGGAGAACGCGCCGGCCAACGCTCCGTGCACGACGAGCAGGCCGACCATGAACTGATTGATCCGATGCCGGCGTGCGAACGACAGTGCCAGCGGGGCGATGATGGCCACTGCGAAGAGTGCCCCCAGCGAGATGAGGATCGCTGTCAGTGCGAAGAAGATCCAGGGCATGAGCCCGATCCGCCCGCCGACGAGCTTCACGCACCAATGGACGATCACTTCGATCGCGCCGTTGTTCTGGGCGAAGCCGAAGAGGCAGGTCAGGCCCACGAGTGTGAGGAAGAGATCAACGGGAAATCCCGCAAGGAACTCTTCAGGAGCCTGGTGCAGGACGAGGCCGCCGACGCCGGCAGCCGCAATGAAGCCGAGCAGACCCATATTGATGTCTCGCCAGGTTCCGATGACGAACATCAGTCCGAGGACGACTACGCAGATCAGTTCTGCACTCATGGGCTCAGCTCCTCCTTGGATCCACAGCCGGCCTCTTCTCGCCGGTGACTGGGGCACGCGAATCAAGCTAGTGCATGTCACCTGGAAGGATCGGCTGCATTCGGCATATGAGCTGATCAGGTCGTCTGCGGGGGTGAAACGACCGCGGACCGGCCAGCGTGTACGAAGGTCCACCGAATTCGTCCATCACGGATAGTGCGGCCGGTCACAGACTCGTTAGTGTGTCATTGAGCCCTGGTCGCCGACGATCATCGACACTGAACCTGCTGCCGCAGAGGGCGCAGACGACACCCAGGAGGCCGCGCAGTGGATTGGTACCGCCGTCTCGAACAGCGCTTGGAATCCGGTCACGACTCCGGAGCCATCCGCGGCACCCTGAGCGGGGGACGGATGTTCATGATCTGGCTCGCCGCGAACCTCGTCGTCACGACCCTGCTGACCGGAACTCTGTTCGTCCCCGGCGTCGACTTCGCCACAGCGGTCATCGTCATCATCGTCGGTACGATCACCGGCACCATCGTGCTCACGCTCATCGGCAACATCGGCACCCGCACGGGCCTGGCGACCATGGCCATCACCCGCGGAGCCTTCGGCGCCAAGGGCAGCTTTCTGCCGGTCGCCGCCAACGTCGTCATCCTCATGGGATGGAGCTGGGTGCAGGCCATGCTGGCGGGAATCAGCGTCGACTACGTGGTCGCCCAGACGACGGGGTTCTCCAACCCGATCCTCTTCTCCGTGCTCTGCCAAGCCCTCGTCGTCGGATTGGCGATCCTCGGCCATGAAGGGATCGAGAAGGCCGAACCCTGGTTCGCCCTTCTCATCCTGCTGGTCATGGCCTATGTCTTCGTCATCGCCTTCACCGGACACTCACCGCGCGAATACGCAGAGATCGGGAGCCTCCCAGAGCTCGGTTTCACTCCGGTCCTCGCACTCGACATCGTCATCTCCACAGCCGTCTCCTGGACGGTGCTCTCCGGCGACCTCAACCGGTTGGCCGGCAGCCAGAAGGCCGGAATCGTCGGTTCGGGGCTGGGCTATCTGACCTCGACCGCGCTGGCGATGCTGCTGGGCCTCACCGCGTTCAGCTTCATCCTGCTCGACGGGGGAGACCCGGCCGAATTCGACCCGACGGCTTTGGCCGCCGAATTCGGGTGGGCACTGGCCGTCGTCATCTTCCTCTCCGTCATGGCTACGAATACGATGGTGGTCTACGGAATGGTCAACTCCGTCGTCGGCGCACAGAGCCGGACGAAGCTGAAGTTCCTGCCGACGGCTCTCATCCTCGGCGCGATCTCGATCATCGGCTCGACCTGGCTGTCCCTGTTGGACCAGTACACCGACTTCCTGGTGATGATCGGAGCCCTCTTCGTCCCCGTCTTCGCCATCCTCATCGTCGACTACTACATCATCAAACGCCGCGCCTACTCACTCGACATCCTCGAGGACTCCGGCGGCATCTACTCCTACACTCGCGGAATCAATTGGGTGGCCGTCGGAGTGTGGATCCTCGGCGCACTGGCCTCCTATGTGCTCACCTACGCCTATCCGAGCCCGATCGGAGCGACGATCCCGTCCTTCGCCATCTCCTTCGTCCTCTACCTCACGTTGTCCTGGGGCAGCCGAGAGAAGTTCGCGGGAACAGAACACGCGCACCTGGCGGACGGGATCCGCGGAAGCTGAAGGGAAACGCCCGGTTCCGGCCCTGCGCTGACCACCATGTGCCGTTCCCAGGTGATGAGTCAGTCCACGCGCTATGATCGCTACGGTCGGCCGGAATCACAGAAGGGAACCCGGTGTCTGTGATGGTCACAAAAGTCTTCGACAGGTTCATGCCGCCGAACCGTCGACTCAACCCCGAGGCTCTGGCCTGGGTCGCGGTGATCTTTCTTGCCATCGTCATGCTGGCGGTGGAATCGTCGATCGCCGTCTCGGTCAACGATGCTCCCGTCGCACTGGCCTTCGTCGTCACCATCGTCCATGTCGGATCCATGCCGCTGTCCATGCTGCGCCCGCTCTTCGGCACGCTCATGTCGATCGCCGCCTGCACGGTGCTGCCGCTGCTGGGGCCCCACGTGTCCGGGGTGCCGTGGCCGTGGATGGTCCCGATGATGATCACTCAGATCGTCATCATCCTCATCATCGGACTCCGCGCCCACTGGGGAGTGGCGCTGGCGGCTCTGCTCGGCGGCATCGCAGGCTCGGCAGCCGCAGTGCTCATCACTCATCTCTTCGTCGCAGACACCCGCACCGATGGCGCGGTCGTCAACATCCTCATCTACTCCTGCATCGCCGGCGGCGTCTACCTCGCCGCAGTCATCGTCCAGCAGTGGCAGCTCATCCGCTCCCAACTGGTTCAGGAGAAGGAGAACACTGCGGAGGAGCACTCCAAACGAGTGACCATCGAGGAGAAAGCCCGCATCGCCCGGGAACTCCACGACATCGTCGCCCACAGCATGTCGATCATCAACATCCAGGCCTCCAGTGCACCGTTCCGCCATGCCGGAATCGACACCGAGGTGGCCAAAGAGTTCGAAGACATCTCCACCTCCGCCCGCACCGCACTGACCGAGATGCGCGGACTGCTCAGTGTCCTGCGCAACGAGGAAGGCGGAGGAGAACTGGCACCGCAGCCGAACTTCTCCGACATCGATCCGCTCATCGACAAGGCCCGACAAGCGGGAGTGAATGTCACCGTGGAACGCAGCGGCGAACCGATCGACCACCTCATGCGCGACAGCACCGGACTCGCCGGCTATCGCATCATCCAAGAAGCCCTGAGCAATGCGATCCGCCACGCCCGCAACTCCGCCATCGCCATCCGCATCCGCGGTGGCGGCTCAGCCGTCTGGATCAGCGTGACCAACGACCACGGCGACGGCCCCGGCGAAGCGGCGAAGCACGACAAGCACAGCCGACAGGGACTGATCGGCATGCGCGAACGCGCAGCCTCGGTGGGCGGGGAGATCCGCAGCGGAGGCACAGTCGACGGAGGCTTCGAAGTCGAAGCAGTGCTGCCGCTGGTGCCCCGCGAATCCCTCGCCGACAGCAGCGATCAGACCACAGGCAGACCGGCCACGGACGAGGAGACCCCATGATCAGGATCGTCATCGCTGATGACCAGGCGATGGTGCGCGCCGGCTTCGCCGCACTGTTGAGCGCTCATGCTGATATCGAGGTCATCGGACAGGCCGAAGACGGTGCGCACTGTGTGGACCTCGTCGCCGATCTTGCCCCCGATATCGTCCTCATGGACGTCCGGATGCCGCTGATGGACGGAATCGAAGCGACCCGCACGATCGTCGCCGCGAAAGCCGAGCCCCGGATCATCATGCTCACCACCTTCGATATCGACGACTATGTCTTCGACGCCATCCGTGCCGGAGCCAGCGGGTTCCTCCTCAAGGACGCCCCACCCGATGAACTCGCCGAGGCGGTCCGCATCGTCGCCGGAGGCGAAGCGCTCCTGGCCCCGAGCGTGACCAAACGGGTCATCGAACACTTCGCCACCGGCGGGCAGCAGCCCAACCGCACTGCCCTGCCCGAACTCACCGACCGGGAACGCGAAATCCTCATCCAGGTTGCTCGTGGAGCCTCGAACACCGAGATCGCAGCGATCCTGCACATCGCCGTGCAGACCGTGAAGACCCACGTCTCGCGGATCCTGTACAAGCTCGACGCCCGTGACCGCGCCCAAGCTGTCATCGCCGCCTACGAATCCGGCCTCATCATCCCCAACAGCTGAGTCCGCCCGCCTCCTCACCGCCGGCCCCCCCTACCCGAGTAGGGGGTGAAGAACGGCTCCCAGGGGTGACGAAAGATCGGTCCGACATCCCTATGGTGGGAATCATGAACCCGTCTGACCTCATGACCTCCGAAGCGTCCACCTCAGCCGCGACCGCTCTGTCGACTCCGGCGCCCGATCGGGCAGCCCGGGCTGCAGTGCTCGAACGCAGGAGGGCCAGAAGGGGAACCGCCGAACAGGAATTCACCAGCGACTTCAGCGCACTGATGGCTCAGGTCAAAGAAGCGGGTCTCCTGGCCAGGCGACCGGGCTGGAACACGATGCGCTTCGTGCTCCTCGGCCTCGGTTACATCGTGTCCTTCGGAATGCTCTTCCTCATCGGTGAGAGCTGGTGGCAGATGGCGACCGCAGTCGTCTTCGGCGCACTGTTCACGCAGACGGCCTATGTCGCCCACGACGCAGCCCACCGCCAGATCTTCACCAACGGAAAGACAGGGGAGTGGGTGTCGACCATCATCGGCAACCTCTTCATCGGGCTCAGCTACGGATGGTGGCTGAAGAAGCACAATGCGCTTCACCACGCCAATCCGAACAAGGCCGGAGTCGACGGCGACATCGCTCCCGGCGCCCTCGTCTTCGTCGCCGAGGATGCCCGGCAGCGCACCGGGTTCGCCAAATGGTTCGCCGCCCGTCAGGGCTGGTTCTTCCTGCCCCTGCTGACCCTGGCCGGTCTGCAGCTGCACGTCGAATCCGTCAAAGCCATCGCCCGGGGACAGTCGTCGATCAAACGCCGTTGGATCGAAGGCGTCTTCATCGGAATCCGCCTCATCGGGTTTCCCGCGCTCGCCATCTGGGCGGCAGGCCCCCTCATCGGCAGCGTCTTCTTCCTCGTCCAGCTCGCCGTCTTCGGTGTGCACATGGGCGGTTCCTTCGCCCCCAACCACAAGGGCCAGCCGATCGTTCCCAAGGATGTGAAGATCGACTTCCTGCGTCGCCAGACGCTGATGTCACGCAATATCTCCGGCGGTCGTTTCATGGGATTCCTCATGGGCGGACTGAACTATCAGATCGAACACCATCTGTTCCCGAGCATGCCGAGCGTCAACCTGCACCGGGTGCAGCCGATGGTCCGCGAATACTGCCGCCAGAAGGACATCACCTACACCGAGACGACTCTGCTCGAGTCCTATAGGATCATCATCGCCTACCTCAACCGGGTCGGCCTCGGCGAAGCCGATCCCTTCGACTGCCCTGTCACTGCGCAGTTCCGGTCCCGCTGACGGTGACACATTCAGTACCGAACCCGCTGGCCAGAGGAAAACTTCAGGTGAGGTGATCGTGGGCGCCGGAGACCCATTCGGCATAGCGTTCGGCCGAGGTCTGTACCGCTGCGTGGGCTCCGGAGCCGATCGACTGGCCGAAGTTGCCGTACATGCGGTCGAAGTCGAGATCGACCACCGAGGCGGCGATACGCCTGACGACCCCTGCGGACAGGGGCAGATAGTTCGGGAAGCTGCGCATGAACGTCACCCACCCCGACCGGGCCACCGGGCCGATGGAATCGCCGCTGAGCATGACGCCGGTGCCGTCGGCACCCGTCCACACCGCCACCGCACTGCCCGGGAAATGGCCGCCGGTGCGTCGGAGCCTCACTCCCGGCACCGGCACCGCCTCGTGGAAATAGGAGCAGATGGCGGGACCGGCCCGCTGCACCCAATCGAGGTCGGCCCGGCACACGAAGACGGGAGCATCGTCGAAGGCGGCACTCCATTCCATCTGGGTGCCGAACATATGCGGGTGACTGGCGGCGATGGCCGCAACTCCGCCGAGGTCTTGGACCGCCGCGACCGCCTCGGCGTCGATGTAGGCGGGCACGTCGAAGAGCACATTGCCGGAATCGGTACATGCCAGATAACAGGTCTGCCCGATCCCGAACTTCGGTTCGACGCGGATGGCGAATAGGCCCGGTTCGCGCTCCGTGGTGGTGATGCGATGGCCCTCGGATTCGAGTTCCGCCCGAGTCGTCCACTGCTGGCCGGAGGCGGGGACCCACTGCCGGTCATCCTCGCAGATCGGACACAGCTCGGGTGGCGGTGTCGTCGTCTCCACCCCGCAGGTTCGGCAGATCGTCACATCGCTCAATTCCACCATGTCGTCCTCTCGGAAACCACAGACTCCCACCGAGCCTAGTCCTCGCAGGAAACGATGAACAGGGTCGGTGGGAGTCGACTAAGCGGTACGGCTCGTCAGTGGGCGGCCGCGTGCGCCTTCCGGTGGGCGATGACATGGCCGACGAGGATGAGGGCGATGCCCACGGCCAGCCACGCGCTGAGCACCCACCACTGGAGAGCCATGGGAGCGTCCGGGAAGTACGAGAGGTCGCGCAGCAGGGTGCCCGCCGCACCCGGGACGAAGAACTGTCCGATATCGCCCCAGGAGCCGGCGAGGAACTCCTTCGGCTGATTGAGTGAGGCGATCGGATTGCCGATGAGCATGGTGAGCACCGCGCCGATGGCGATGCCTGCGGGACCGATGAGAGAGACGAAGCCGTTGATCAGGCCGACCGTGGCTGCGATCGACAGTCCGATCGCCAGCGCGATGATCGTGAAGCTCCCCTGCAGGATGCCGAACCAGGTCTGCATGATGAGTGCCAGGGCCAGTCCGCCGACGACCCCGTAGACGATGGTGCCGACCAGGCGCATCCGCCGGGAGCGGATTCCCATGCTGGTGAGCACACCGCCGACGATTCCGCCGAGGGTCAGCGGCAGACCCGCGATCGCCAGTCCCGCACCGGAGGGGTCGTCATCGGTCAGCGGCACGACGTCGGTGATCGTCACCTGCGGCACCTCCGTCGCCGAGGCGGCCGGATCGGCGCCGTCTCCTGCCGGGTTGCCCTGCGGCGGGGTCTGACCGGCGGCCACGGCCTCCAGGGTCTTCTGCATCTGCTCCTGCATCTTCTTCGTGCCTTCCTGGAGGCCGGAGATCGCCTGCTGGTCGATGCTGTGCTGCATCTGAGTGCCGATTCCGCTGAGCTGCTGGGCGACGGCAGGGGAGGCGGCCTTGGCGATGAGGATCTCCGGTTCGTCCTCGAGGACGAAGGCTCCGTAGACCTCACGCTCCTCGATGAGCCGAACGGCATCGGCCCGGGAGTCGACGGGCTTGAGGTCGAGCATGCCGTCAGGGGCGTTCTGAGCGATCCGGTCGATCTGCTCGTCGTCGCCGACCGCGGCGATCGGCAGATCCTTGGGGTCCGAGGTCACGGTCGGCCAGCTGAATGCCAGCAGCACGAGGCTGACGACGGCGGCGGCGAGGACGGCGACGAGGATCGCCCGCGGCAGCTGGAGCGAGGAGGCCGATGGCTCCTGTGCGTTCCGGTCCGGCTCCGCCTCATCGGGGGCCTGGTGCGAGTGCTTCCTCGCACGACGGCTGAGGATCTTCGTCGGCATGTCTGTCCAATCATCGAAAACGAATACTCGTTCATTATGAAACCATCGGCTACGATATATCAAGAATGGTCATTCGTTTTTTGGGGGAGATGTGCCGAAGGTCACCGAGGAACACAAGAGTGCCATGCGCGCCAGGATTCAGGATGCGGCTCTGGCCTGCTTCGCTCGCAGAGGATTCGCCGGTGCGTCGATGGCCGACATCGTCAAGGAGGCCGGGCTGTCGGCCGGGGCTGTCTACGTCTACTACGCGTCGAAGGCCGAGCTCATGATCGACGTCGCCCGCAGGGTGATGGAGCCGCGTATGGCGGTGCTCGAGACGGCCAGGTCCGCAGGTGAGGTGACAGCGCCTGCCGAGGTGTTCGTCGAACTCATCGATTCCCTGCTCATCGACAATCCGTTCTCATCGGTCATGGTTCAGGTCTGGGGTGAGGCTTCATACGACGCCGAGTTCGCAGAGTTCGCCAGCGGGATCTTCGAATCCCTCATCACGGAATTCGCCGCCTACCTCGCCGTCTACCTGCAGGATCAGCGAGGCGTGGACGCCGAATCGGCCCAGGCTCGGGCCTCTGTGATGGTTCCGGGGCTGCTGGCCATGATCCAGGGCGCCGTTGTCCAGGCGACGGTTTTCGGGGAATCCTCCCGGCTGCGAGTGCGGGCCGGAATCGCAGAGGTGCTCTCCCGCGTCGAATTCTGAGCCGGTCTGCTGCTCAGACGGAGTCGCCGTCGTCATCGACCGAATGGACGCGGTCTTCTCGCATGCTCACTGTGTCGACTCCGCTCAGCTCCATGAGCGGGGCCATGAGCATGGGCAGAGGCCGTTTGCCGTCGAACCTCACCTCGACCCGCACCATCCGCGTGCCGTCGGCAGTCTCGAAGCGCCGCGAATCCACGATGGTGTTCGCAAACCCCATCCGGCCGGCGAGGGCGAGGATCTCCCGGAGGACTCCCTCTCCGTCGCGGTAGGACACCCGCAGCAGTTTGCGGTGGTCGCTGTCGGGGATCTTGCGGACCAGAGGCGCGATGACGAAGAGCGTGAACAGGTGAAGAGCCGTGAGCATCGCCGCCAAGAGCAGCATTCCCGCGCCGCAGGCCATGCCGACGGCCGCCGTGACCCAGATCGTCGCGGCGGTGGTCAGGCCGCGGACCATGTTCCGCCCCTTGAAGATGACTCCAGCACCGAGGAAGCCGATCCCGGAGACGATCTGCGCAGAGATCCGTGATGGGTCGAGACGGACATCGTTCTCCAGCACTCCCGCGAACCCGTACGCGGAGATCAAGGTGAAGGCGCAGGTGCCGATGCCCACGAGCACATGGGTGCGGTACCCGGCCGCCTTCTGCCTGAACTGTCGTTCGAAGCCGATGAACGAACACAGGACGAAACTGGCCAACAGCAGACCGGCCTCGAGCATGCCGGTGCTGCCCAGGATGTTCTCAAGCGACGAGGAGTTGATCATAGTGACTTCACCATAGCCCCGAACCCGCCGAATAAGACCCCCAGTTGCTACCTGACGGCGGCGCAGCAACCTCGCGCGAGGTAGCTGCGCCGCCGTCAGGTAGCAACTGGGGGCGGGGTCAGACCGTCGAGGGGATCTTTCCGTCGTCCGACTCGCGGCTGCGGGTGAGCCCGTCACCGGCGGTCGGGGCCCTGCGGTCGGATGCCTGTCCGTCGGATTCGTCAGTGACGACGGAGCCCTGAACCGTCTGGTGCGAACCGTGGCCGTGTGATGACTCGTCATCGGCCGCCTCGTCGGTGTTCTGCTGGGAGGGCGACATGCCCAGCGCCAGTGACTGCTTGCGCTGTTCCTTGGCGATCTCACGTTCGCGTTCGAGGTGCAGATTGCCGAAGTCGTGAGCCGTGCGCGGCGGTCTGATCCCGTCGATGAGGAAGACCAGCGCGAGCGAGACCAGACCCCACAGGCCGAGCACCTGCAGGTGTTCGGTGACGACATCGCCGTCGAAGTAGAGGATCGAGCGGATCGTCTCGACCGAGGCCGCCATCGGCAGGAAGTCGTGCAGAGTCGCGAAGAACTTCGGCACCATGTACTGCGAGAGCGCGCCGTTCGACGACGGCACACCGGCGAACATGAGCGTGCCGATGACCGGGATGATCGCGAACATGCCCAAGAGCCTTTCGAAGACCATGGCGAACATGGAGATGCAGGCGATGGAGATGATGCCGACACCCCACAGCGCGGCGAAGTGCCCGTCGACGGCTCCGGTGATCGGTCCCGCGATGGTCGCGACGACCAGGGACATGAACGGCGCATAGGCGAGGATGATCGGCAGCATCCGTTTCAGCGGCCGGGCCCACGGATTGGCGTTGGCGGCAACGATGATGACCATGAAGCCGGAGAGGATCCAGCCCATCGCGACGTACATCACGACCACGCCGTTCTTGTCCCGATCGGGCAGAGGCTTGAGATCGTCGACAGTGAGATCGGAGTCCTGTGCCTGTGCCACCTGCTCGAAGACCTGCACGGCCACCCGGTAGGAGGCGTTGTTGCCGGCCTGGTTGGCGAGGAGCTCGAAGTCCGGATTCTGCTCACTGGGCAGGACGAGAGCGGCGACCTCATCGCGGTTCTCCACGAGTCGTCGTGCCTCGCCCTTGTCGTCGAGCGCGGTGAACTCGAACTTTCCGTCCATCTGCTCATCGAGCTGCTTGATCGTGTCCTCGGCCTGCTCGACCGAGGATCCCACGACCGCCACAGGCATGTCCTTCGGCGTCGGGGAATGCATCGCTCCGAGCATGAATGTGATCATCATGGTCACCATCGCCAGCGGGAAGAGCGTCAGCGAGATGTAGCGCATGAGCTTCGTATCGGGCCTCCGGCCGCCGTGGATCGCGGCCACATTGACGTCCAGGGGCACGGGATGGGAGTTGCGCTTGGCGTAGAAGTGGTCATAGACCTTCGTCAGCAGCAGGCCGGCCACCGCACCGAGGGCGAGGACGAACAGGTGCCCGGTGACGCCATTGCCGTCGAAGTAGAGGACGGAGCGCAGAGACTCTCCGATCGCGGGCATCGGAAGGAATTCGTGGGTGAAGCGGAAGAACTTCGGCATGCTGTACACCGGCATCGCCATATTCGATGACGGCATGCCGAGGACCATGAGGAAGAGGATTCCGAGGATCACGCCCAGAGCGCCGACGAGGCGGGTGATGAAGAGCTGGACGGAGGATATGGCGAAGACTCCCAGCCAGGCGATGCCGAGCACCGCCACCGTGTCCTTGACGTCGACGACGTCGAGGATCGGGCAGGCCACGGTCCAGACGAGGCCGGCGATGGCGGCCGACCATCCGGCGAGGATCGGCACGATGCGTTTGAACTTCAACAGCTCAGGGGAATTCGACCGCAGCACGCTGAAGGGCAGGTATCCGGCCATGACGATGGCCGTCATGAGGAACATCGCCGCCATTCCCGTCGGGTCGCGATCCGGCAGTTCGGCGATGTCCTCGGTCGTGACCTGCAGGCCGTCGTCCTCGAGCGCGGGACGCACGAGCTGTTCGACGGTGCTCGCCTGTTGGACCCCGGCACCGCTGGCTGTGACGATCGTGGCCGTATCGCCTTCGACGATGATCGCTGCCGAGGCATCCCGGTTGTAGACGTCTTCGCGTGCGGAATAGATGTCGTCGGTGGACTCGATGTCGAAGGCGTCGGGCTCAGCGCCGTTGATCGCGAACGTCACATCGTCGGCCTTGGCAGATGAGCCGGCCACGACGATGGGCATGTCATTGGCCTCTGGGGAGTGCATGGTTCCCAGGTAGCTCGTGATCATCATTCCCACGAAGATGAGCGGCATGAGGAAGATCGCAACGGTGCGGCCGATGAATTCGGCCTTCGCACGTTTGGCTGCAGCTTGGTCCTCGGCGGTCAGCGTCGAGCCGACCTCGGAGTCGGAGGCCGGGTGCTCGGACTCGAGGGCCTCTCTTCTCGTGCGTGGTTGGCGATCGGACATTGTCTTCCCCCTGGAGGATCGGAAGTCGTGTGATCCTCGTCGACCACGGTGAACTTCGCCAGTTTAAGACACGTGACTTAAAATTGTGAAATCGAGAACTTGTGATTTCGAGGGCGAGTGGAAAGATGAGGGAATGACGATCCAGAGTGACCGGGCGCGCGATGCGCTGCTCGATGCCGCCGAAGAGCTGTTCGCGCGCAATGGGATCGATGCGGTGTCGAATCGGCGCATCGTCGAACACGCCGGGGCCGCGAACCATTCGGCGATCGCCTACCATTTCGGAGGCCGTGACGGGCTGCTGCGTGCACTCGTCGAGCGGCATCACGACGAGATGTCTCGGCGCAGGATCGAGCTGATGGCGCAGCTGGGCGAATCGCCGAACATCCATGAACTCGTCGCGGCTCGTCTGCGGCCGCTCATCGAACTCCTCGACAGCCTTCCGAAGCCGAGTTGGAGAGCGCAGTTCATGTCACAGATCTCAGCAGTTCCATCCGCCGTCGAAGTGGCCAAAGAAGTGGCCCGGGACACCGATCTGCCCGATGCCCTGCGCTTCATCAACGGTGCGGTCGACGGGATCCCCGAAGGGGTGCTGCGCGGCCGAGCGTATCTGCTGGGGAGCATGGTCGTCGGGGTCTGCGCCGACCAGGAGGCGAAGATGAACGAGGATGCCAACAAAGGCAGCTGGGAACAGGTCGGACGCTTCCTCATCGATGCCGCGGCGGGGATGATCGGCGCACCCGTGACCGACCCGGACGGCGCCGTGCGCTACCCGAGCGTTCCGCTGCTCTGATGAGCAGACAGCTCTGCCCGGGCCCTTTGTTGCTACCTGACGGCGGCCCAGCAACCTCGCGCGAGGTTGCTGGGCCGCCGTCAGGTAGCAACAAAGGGCCCNGAGTTGTCTTGGTCAGCTGCAGCCGTCCGGTCCGCAGACCGCGCCCTCGGAGAAATCCTCTGCCGAGTCATCCGCAGCCTGCGGAGTTCCGGCGAGCACGGTGAGCTTCTGTCCTTCGTCCCAGGCCGTCTCGAGGGCTTGGGAGAAGACCTCGGCCGGTTGTGCCCCGGAGATGCCGTACTTGCGGTCGATGACGAAGAACGGGACGCCGCCCGCGCCGAGGGAGCGGGCCTCGCTGATATCGGCCCGCACCTCGTTCGCGTACTCATCGGCTGCGAGAACCCGGCGGACCTCATCGGGGTCGAGGCCGATCTCGCGGCCCACCTCGGCGAGGTAGTCGATGTCACCGATGTCGCGGCCCTTCTCGAAGTGGCCCGACAGCAGCGCCTCCTTCGCATCCGCCATGAGTCCGTGAGTCTCGGCGAAGTGGAGGAAGCGGTGGGCGGTGAAGCTGTTGACCACGACGATCGAGTCGAAATCGTAGTTCAGGCCGACTTCGGCGGCCTGCTGCGTGACGTGGTCGAACATCTGCCGCACCTGTGCGACAGGCATGCCCTTCATCTGGCTGAGGTAGTCGATCTCGGTGCCGTCGAAGTGATCGGGCAGGTTCGGATCGAGCTGGAAGCTGCGCCAGCGGACGTCGACATCGTCCTTGTGGGCGAAGCCGTCGAGGGCGTCCTCGAAGCGACGCTTTCCGATATAGCACCAGGGGCAGGCGATGTCCGACCAGATCTCAATCCTCATATCAGTGCCAACCGCGTCCACACCGGGGTTATTCCGGGGCTCCGGTTCAGAACAGCGCCTGCTGCGTCGGGGCCGCGAACTGCTGGGCCGGTGCCGCCTGCGAACCTGTCTGCTGCGGAGTTCGGCTCGGGTTCCTGCGGCCGCGCAACCGGGAGGTCGCCGGGTAGTCGTCGTCATTGCGTCCGCGCAGACCATAGCCGTCGATGAGCGGGTTGATGCGCTCGCCGAGCCACCGTCGATACTCCTTCGATGCGTAGGATGACCGGGCGTACATCCTGCGATAGCGGGGGAGGAGCTCGGGATGTTCGCGTTCGAGCCACTCGAAGAACCACTCGCGGGCGCCGGGGCGCAGGTGCAGCGCACCGTAGACGACTCGTGCGGCTCCGGCGTCCTTGATCGCTCGGAGGGCGGAATCGAGGTGATCCCGGGAGTCCGTGAGCTTCGGCATGATCGGCATCATGAACACGGTGACTGCGAACCCGAGTTCGGCGGCCGCGCGCACGGTGGCCAGCCTGGCCTTCGTCGTCGGCGTGCCGGGTTCGATGCTCTGCTGCAGGGCGTCATCGTGAACCGCGATCGACATGCTGATCTCCACCGGGACGTCTTCGGCGGCGCGGGCCAGCAGGGGCAGATCGCGGCGCAGCAGAGTGCCCTTGGTCAGAATCGACATCGGAGTCGACTGTTCGGCCAAGGCGGTGATGATCCCGGGCATCAGGGAGTAGCGGCCTTCGGCGCGCTGATAGGGATCGGTGTTCGTGCCCAGGGCGACATGGTCGCGTGTCCACTTCGGGCGAGCCACCTCGGCGGCGAGGACATCGGCGATGTTGACCTTGACGACGACCTGGCGATCGAAATCCGTCCCGGAGCCGAGATCGAGGTAGCGGTGGGTGTTCCTGGCGAAGCAGTACACGCATGCATGAGAGCAGCCGCGGTAGGGGTTGACGGTCCAGGAGAACGGCATCGAACTGGACTGCGGGACCCTGTTCAAGGCCGACTTCGCCAACACCTCATGGAAGGTGATCCCTGAGAACTCCGGCGTCTGCACCGACCGGATCAGCCCCTTGGTCCCGAAGAGGACAGGGGCGTTCGGGCTCGTGCCGTCGCTCGATTCGTTCCACCGCATGAGTTCATTCGAACACGAGTTCGAATCCAGGTCAAGGGCCTCATGTCACGGGGCAGACAGGGTCAGGAGACGCGCAGGCCCTTGAACTCACTGCGGTGGAAGACCAGGGCTTCGGGCCCATCGTCATTTCGGGTGCCGAGGATCTCGAGCAGAGCCACGGTGTGATCGCCGGCCGCAACCTCCTGGTAGAGCCTGGTCCAGAGGAAAGCCGAGCTGCCGGGAATCGTCAGCCCGCCTCCGGCCGTGACCTCGGGTCTGATGCCCGTGAAGCGCCGACTGCGATCCTTCGCCGCCAGCTGCCTGGCCAGGTGCTCCTGATCGGAGCCCAGCAGGGAGATCCCGAGCTCCGGGGCCCGGCGCAGGGTCGGCCACGTGGTCGATGAGTTCTGAACCGCGACGCTGACCAGCGGCGGGTCGAGAGAGACGCCGACGGTGAGTGTGGAGGCGACGAGGCCCAACGGTGCCGCCTCGACCTCGGCGCCGATGAAGGCCACCCCCTGAGGGAAGTGCGAGAAGGCCTCGCGGAGATTCTCAGGTGTTGCGGGAGCCGCCGGTGCCGGTGATAGTGCGGTGGGGTCTGCCAAGAGCGTCATTCCTTCACCTCTGTGGTCGTGTGATCGTCTGTGTGTCTGCTGTTGTGTTGAGCAGACCAAGCAGATGGGCGCGTCAGTTCGTGCCGATGGGCTCGATCATTGCAAAGCGGAAGCGCCGAGGTCGTGGCCGAGGTCATATGAAGACGTCTTATGACCTCATATGACGCCGAGAGTCGGGACGTGACGCACGCATGCAGGTGCCAGCGAGGACCGGACATAGATTGCTCAGCGAAACACGCATTCGCATGACAGCGAGTCACCCGAACCCCGCGCTATAGGAGCACCAGATGACGCAGACGCCGGTCACCGCACCGAGCACCCAGGACCCGCCGCAGCGGTTCCTGTCCGGAAAGAAGCGGGTGCTGGCCTCGGCCTTCGCCGGGACGACGATCGAGTGGTACGACTTCTACCTCTACGGCACCGCCGCAGCCCTGATCTTCAACGTCCAGTTCTTCCCCTCCGACAGCGAACTCGGCAGCCGGCTCGCTTCCTTCGCCACCCTCGCCGTCGGCTTCTTCGCCCGACCATTGGGCGGAATCGTCGCCGGCCACCTCGGTGATCGGGTCGGACGCAAGGCCCTGCTCGTCGTATCCCTGCTGTCCATGGGGACGGCGTCGACGCTCATCGGTCTGGTCCCGAACTTCGAGGCCATCGGGTGGTGGGCTGCGGTCTCCCTCGTCATCCTGCGCATTGTGCAGGGCCTGTCGGCCGGAGCCGAATGGGGCGGATCGGCTCTGCTGTCGGTCGAACACGCACCTGCCCGCAAACGCGGACTCTTCGGATCCTTCACACAGATCGGATCAGCGGCGGGCATGCTGCTGGCCACCAGCGCCTTCTTCCTCGTCCAGAATCTCATGAGCGCCGAGCAGTTCGAGGCGTTCGGGTGGCGCATCCCCTTCCTCGCCTCCGCACTGCTCGTGGCACTGGGACTGTGGATCCGCCTCGGCGTCTCCGATGCGCCCGAGTTCCAAGAGCTCAAGGACTCCGGAAAAGTCGCCAAGGCCCCGCTGCGCGAGGTCATCACGGCGCACCCGAAGGTCCTGCTCGTCACGATCGGACTGCGCCTGGCACAGAACAGCGTCTTCTACCTCATCACCGTCTACATGCTCAGCTACCTGGCAGAGAACCGCGGCGACTCGACATCGGGAGTCACGGCCGTGATGATCGCCTCTGCAGTGGGCCTGGTGACCGGACCTGCCTGGGGATGGGCCTCGGACAGACTCGGCCGCAAACCCGTGACCATCTTCGGACTCATCGGCATCGCCGTGTTCGGATGGATCTTCTTCGCCTTCCTCGACGCGGGCCCCTTGGGACTGCTGCCACTGGTCGTCATCCTCGGCATGAATCTCGCCCACGACGCCGTCTACGGCCCCCAGGCCGCGTGGTTCGCCGAACAGTTCCCCATCGAAGTCCGCTATTCCGGAGTGAACATGGGCTACCAGCTGGGCACCGTCATCGGCGGCGGAATCATGCCGATGGTCGCTGCCCTGCTCTACGTCGCCGGAGGCCACTCGCCCTGGCTCATCTGCGGCTACCTCAGCCTGCTGTGCCTGCTCTCGCTCATCGCCGCCATCGGCGCAAAGGATCCCGCTCGAGCACTCGCCCGCACCGCATGAACGCGCCTGCCGATTCTTCGGCCCATTCTCACCGCACCACCTGAAAGAGGAGACACCCATGACGAAACCGATCCTGCTCAACGCCTTCGACATGATGACACCGGTCCACCAGTCACCCGGACTGTGGCGCCACCCGGAATCACGCGTCGACGAATTCACCCAGCTGTCCTTCTGGACCGATCTGGCCAAGACACTCGAAGACGGCGGATTCTCCTCACTCTTCCTCGCCGACATCCTCGGCGTCTACGACGTCTACGGCGGCAACGCCGATGTCACGAACCGCGGGGGAGTGCAGTTCCCGCTGCTCGACCCTCTGGTGGCAGTCCCCGCCATGGCCGCAGCCACGAAGACACTGGGCTTCGGAGTGACCGCCTCGGTGACCTACGAGAAGCCCTACCTGCTCGCCCGCACCCTGACCACCCTCGATCACTTCACCAACGGACGTGTCGCCTGGAACATCGTCACCAGCTATGTCGACTCCGCCGCCCGCAACCTCGGGCTCAAGGGCCAGATCCCGCACGATGAGCGCTATGACCGGGCCGACGAGTTCATGGAGGTCATGTACAAACTGTTCGAGGGCTCGATCACCCCGGACGCGCTCAAGGCCGATGCCGACGCCAACGTCTTCGTCGATCCGAACGAGGTTCACGACATCGGCCACGAGGGCAAGTTCTTCACCGTCCCCGGTCAGGCGCTCGCCGTCCCCGGACCGCAGGGCACCCCTCTGCTCTTCCAGGCCGGCGCGTCCAAGCGCGGGCAGGAATTCGCGCTCGACCACGCAGAGGCGATCTTCTTCTCCGGACCGACCCCGGAGATCCTGCGCAGCTGGGTCGACAAGGTCCGCGACGGACTCGAAGAGCGCGGCCGTGCCCGTGACGCGGTGAAGATCTTCGCCCTGGCCACCGTCATCGTCGATGACACGGATGAAGCGGCGGAGGCCCGGCTCGCTGACTACCGTCGCTACGTCGACACCGAATCTGCCCTGTCTCTGTTCGGCGGATGGACCGGAGTCGACCTCTCCGGAGCTTCACCCGAGGACACCCTCGAATACGTGTCGACCGAAGCCAACCAGTCCGCGCTCGCCTCATTCACCACCATGGCCGGAGACAAGCCGTGGACGATCCGCGACCTCGCTGAGTTCGTCGCCCTCGGCGGGCGCGGACCGGTCATCACGGGCTCACCGGCGACGATCGTCGACGAGTTCGAACGCTGGATGACCGAGGCTGATATCGACGGGTTCAACATCGCTGCGGCCGTGCGCCCAGCCGATGCCGAACGCTTCACGAAATACGTCTCGCCGGAACTGCGCCGCCGCGGCCTCCTGCCCGAACCGGTCGCCGATGCCACTGTGCGCGAACAGCTCACCGGAGCCGGCCCCCGCCTGGCCGAGGACCACACGGGTGCCCGGTACCGCCTCGGCGAGGGTGCGCGCGTCTGATTCGCCCAGTGTGAGCCGGCATCGGGACACGGCCGCAGACCGTCGGAGTCTGCGGCCGTGTCCCGATCCGCCGACCGCGTTCTCTGCTCCGGTGACGAAGTGTGACAACGGGAATCGGTGATCAGCGACGAGAGTCCGATACTTGTCGACTGTGACTTCATCAGATCCTGCCGCGTCAGCGGCTCAGACGCCCTCCGGCGCTCAGGCGCTCTCTGGCCCAGAAGCGCCGCGCATCGTGGCCTCCGCGGCCGATATCCACTCGACCCTCGCTGAATTCGGTTCTCAGGGGACGAAGACGACGGCAGTCATCATCCTCGCCCTCGGCGGGATCTTCATGGATGCCTATGACTTCTCCTCCCTGGCCTTCGGCATCACGGCCATCCAGGAGCAGTTCGGCCTCTCCGGTTTCATGACCGGGCTCGTCAACGCCTCGATCATGGTCGGAGCCGTCATCGGCGCTCTCTTCGGCGGTTACCTCGTCGACCGGTTCGGGCGCTACAAGCTGTTCATGGCCGATATGGTCTTCTTCGTCGTCGCCGCCATCGGCTGTGCCGTGTCACCGAACGAATGGGTCCTCATCGCCTTCCGCTTCGTGATGGGCATCGGCGTCGGGCTCGACCTGCCGGTGGCGATGGCGTTCCTCGCCGAATTCTCCAAGCTCAAAGGCAAGGGAAACCGGTCACAGCGCGTCAACGCCTGGTCCCCGGCCTGGTACTTCGCCACCGGAATGGGCTACGTCATCGTGCTCATCATCTTCATCGCCCTGCCCTACGACCAGCATGCGATCCTGTGGCGCATCGTCGTCGGCTTCGGTGCCGTCCCGGCCCTCATCGTCCTCCTCGTCCGCCGCCGCTACCTCGCCGAATCACCCGAGTGGCTGGCCAACCAGGGCGATCTGCGAGGTGCCGTCGAGGTCATGCGCAGCCATCACAACCTCAATGTCGAGCTCGCTCCCGCAGATGAGCGCGAGACCCTGAACGCCTCGGCCGCTCCGGTCCGGGGTGGGCGGTGGAGCGGCTTCGCCGAACTCTTCTCCCCGCGTTACCGGGTGCGCACCATCGTCGCACTCTGCGTCTCCGTGTTCTCGACCTTCGGCTACAACGCCGTCGCCTACGGCACCCCACTCATCATCACCACGCTCTTCCACCAGACTCCGCTGGTCACGATCATCGCCTCACTGGTCATCAATCTGGGCTTCGGCACGCTCGGCGGACTGTTGGGCATGAGCATCATCAACCGCTTCGGAACCCGGAAGATCACCCTGACCGGATTCGCCATTCAGGCCGCGGCACTGGGCACGCTGGCCATCGTGGGAATCCCGAACGGGGCCCTCGTCCTCGTCGCCGTGGCCATGCTCGCAGCCTTCGTCTTCGCGCAGGCCGGCGGACCGGGAGCGAACCTCATGAACTATGCGACCCTGTCCTATCCGACGCGGCTGCGCGGAATCGGCATCGGCTTCAACCAGTCCGTCCTGCGTGCCTTCTCCATCGTCTCGCTCATCATGTTCCCGATCCTTGCGGCCTCTCTGGGCACGGGAGTGTTCTGGATCTTCGCCTGTGCACCGCTGGCCGGTGCGATCGCCGTCGGCATCGTCGCCTGGGACCCGACCGCCAAGGACGTCGAACACGAAGACTGAGGACCGCAACGGCCGCTGTCGGACGCATCGCCCATGACCAGCTGAAACGCTCTGGCAGAGCACGAATGGTATGCCATTTGATGGAGGCCTGGTATCGGGCATTCCGAGGTCGACCCCTCGTCTTGCGTGGCCCTGCTCGGCCGCTTCGAATCGGGCTAAAGCGAACTCGTCCAGCCCGGTTCATTGCCAGCACGGTGTGAGCTGGGTTACTCTGAACTGGTCAGGTTATCGGTGCCACAGAGCTGTGTTTCCACTTTTGGTATCCCAGTTTGGCATGAGCGGATCCAAGGAGCGGACTGCATGAGGAAGACCGAGACGCCGGGGGCGCCGGTGCCCACACGCCTGGGGCCCAGCCCCGAACAGCTGGCGGCCCATCGCATCAGTCCGCGCTTCTACAATGCGGACCTCGCCCCTGCCCGCAAGGAGGGCCGCAGCTGGACGGCCTACAGCGTCTTCACTCTGTGGGCCAACGATGTGCACTCTCTGGGCAACTACGGATTCGCGCTCGGACTCTTCGCCCTCGGCCTCGGAGCATGGCAGATCCTGGTGGCGCTCCTCGTCGGTGCGGCTCTGCTGTTCTTCCTGCTCACCCTCTCCGGGTTCATGGGATACAAGACCGGAGTGCCCTATCCGGTGATGAGCCGGATCTCCTTCGGCATCCACGGGGCTCAGCTGGCCGCCTCGGTGCGGGGAATCGTCGCCATCGCCTGGTTCGGCATCCAGACCTACCTGGCCTCGAGCGTGCTCAACGTCATGCTGCTGACGATGTTCCCGGGGCTGCAGTCCTGGGCCGATGTCGAGTTCCTCGGGCTCTCCGGGCTCGGCTGGTTCTCCTTCTCCCTGCTGTGGGTCGTCCAAGTCATCATCGTCAGCTACGGGATGGAGATGATCCGTCGCTACGAAGCCATCGCCGGACCGATCATCCTCGTCACCTTCCTCGCCCTGGCGGTCTGGATGCTCATCCGCGTCGACTTCTCCATCGCCTGGTCGACCGACGATGCACTCAGCGGCTGGGAGATGTGGATGCACATCCTCGGCGGCGGCTCACTGTGGGTCGCGATCTACGGGACCTTCGTCCTCAACTTCTCCGACTTCACGAGGGCCGCGAAGAAGCGCGGCTCGATCGTCGTCGGCAACTTCTGGGGCATCCCCGTGAACATGCTCGTCTTCGGACTCGTCGTCATCTCTCTGGCCGGCGCGCAGTACAGGATCGACGGCACCGTCATCACCTCACCGGCCGATATCGTCCAGTCAATCGGCAGTCCGGTCCTGCTCGTTCTCGCGTCGCTGTCGCTGCTGCTGCTCACCGTCGCGGTCAACCTCATGGCGAACTTCGTCGCCCCGACCTATGCGCTGACGAACCTGTTCCCGCGCCACCTGAACTTCCGCAGTGCCGCCATCATCTCGGCCGTCATCGGATTCGTCATCCTGCCCTGGAACCTGTATGACTCGCCGGTGGTCATCGTCTACTTCCTCGGCGGACTCGGCGCCCTGCTCGGGCCCCTGTTCGGCGTGATCATGGTCGACTACTGGGTGGTGCGCAGAACGAAGGTCAATGTGCCCCAGCTCTACACCGAGGCCGGTGACGGTGAGTACTTCTACCACCGCGGAGTCAACTGGAGAGCCATCGGAGCCTTCATCCCCGCCTCGGCGATCTCACTTGTCTTCGCCCTCGTGCCCGCGTTCGCCGGATTCTCCGAGTTCTCCTGGTTCTCCGGTGCCGCGATCGCCGCGCTCATCTACTTCGTCATCGCCCGCCGTGACTTCACCTTCCGTGAGGTCGACGGCGAGGAGATCGCCGTCCCGACCCAACACTGATCGGAGCCGAACCATGAGAATCCTCGTCGTCAACGTCAACACGACCGAGTCCATGACCGAGGGCATCGCCCGTGCGGCACGGCAGGCCGCCTCGGCGGGAACCGAGATCATCGGTCTGACCCCCGAGTTCGGAGCGGAGTCCTGCGAAGGCAACGTCGAGAGCCACCTCGCGGCACTCGGCGTCATGGACGCGGTTCTGAAGCATCCCGGTGAGTTCGATGCCGTGATCCAGGCCGGGTACGGAGAGCACGGCCGCGAAGGTCTGCAGGAGCTGCTGGATGTGCCCGTCATCGACATCACCGAGGCGGGGGCGGGCCTGGCGATGTTCCTCGGCCGCCGGTTCTCCGTCGTCACCACGCTCGACCGCACCGTCCCGCTCATCGAGGACCGGCTGCTGCTGGCCGGACTCGATTCCCACTGCGTGTCCGTGCGGGCATCGGGCATGGCCGTGCTCGAACTCGAGGAGGATCCGCAGGCCGCGATCGATGCGATCACCGATCAGGCCGCCGAGGCGGTCGACCGTGACCGTGCCGAGGTCATCGTGCTCGGCTGCGGTGGGATGGCCGAGCTCGGAGCGACGATCACGCGGCGCTGTTCTGTGCCCGTCGTCGACGGGGTCGCGGCGGCCGTGCGCTTGGCCGAATCACTCGTCGGACTGGGGCTGAGCACCTCGAAGGTGCGCACCTATGCTCCCGCCCGGGAGAAGAAGCTCAGCGGCTGGCCGCTCGGTCAGTCGGCGACAGCCGAATCCGCAGCGTCAGGACCGGCAGCGGCAGGATCGGCCTGAGCCTCCTCGGGTCCGGCTTCGGCCAGACGCTTCGAATGCTTGTCGTGCTGCTCCTGACTCGTGCCCAGATGGCGGGCGGCCAGAGACCTGGCCAGCGCCTGATCCCGGCGGGCGATCGCATCGAAGAGCTCGGCATGCTCGGTGGCGACGACCGCGAGATCATCATGCTGACTCAGCTGCCACCGCATCCGTGAGTCCAGCAGGACGCCGATCTCTCCGAGCAGCTCATTGCCCGAGAGTTCTGTGACGATGGCATGGAATTCCGCGGCACAGCGATGAGCGCCGACGACGTCTCCGGCCTCGGCGAGCTCACGGCCCTGGAGCATCGTGGCCTCCAGACGGGCCAGCCCTTCACGGGTATGGCGTTGAGCGGCGAGTTCGAAGGAGAGCACATCGAAGACCGTGCGCACCTCGTTGAGGTCGGCGATGTCGCTGGGGGAGAACTCCCTGACCGTCGACCAGGTGTTCGGCCGGTTCGTCACCAGGCCTTCCGAAGCCAACTTCTTCAGCGCCTCGCGGATGGGCACTCGGGAGACTCCGAGCTCGGTGGCGAGATTGCGTTCGACAAGCCGTGCGCCCGGTCGACGATGGCCTTCGATGATCTCATTGCGCAGCGCCTCGGTGACCCGCATGGTCTCCGACTGGGGGCTCTCACCGGATTTCATTCGGTCCCTTGCCTCATTGTGAGCGCCTCATCGCACGGCCCAGAGTGTCGAGCCCGACCGAGCCGAGGCCCAGGGCCCGGGTGTGGAAGTCCTTGAGGTCGAAATCGGCTCCTGCCGCCGACTTCGCCTCGTCACGGTACTGCTCCCACAGACGCTGGCCGATCTTGTAGCTCGGTGCCTGTCCGGGCCAACCGAGGTAGCGGTCGAGTTCGAAGGCCAGGAACGATCGGTCCATGGCCACATTGTCGGTGAGGAACTGCCAGGCCTTCTCGCGGTTCCAGATTCCGCCGCCGAGACTCTGCGGAGCCTCGAGGCGCAAGTGGAAGCCGATGTCGAGGACGACGCGGGCGGCACGCAGCCGCTGCGAATCGAGCATGCCCAGATAATCGCCGGGATCGTCGAGGAATCCGAGATCGGCCATGAGCTTCTCGGCGTACAGCGCCCAGCCTTCACCGTGGCCGGAGACCCAGCACATGAGGCGTCGCCAGCGGTTGAGGGTTTCGGAGACATAGGTGGCCTGACCGATCTGCAGATGGTGGCCGGGCACCCCCTCGTGGTAGACGGTCGTCTTCTCCTGCCAGGTCGCGAAATCCGTGACACCTTCCGGCACCGACCACCACATGCGGCCGGGGCGGGAGAAGTCATCGGTCGGACCGGTGTAGTAGATGCCGCCGGTGGCCGAGGGGGCGATCATGCACTCGATCGTGCGGACGGGTTCGGGAATGTCGAAATGGGACTTGCCGAGTTCGCGGATCGCCTCATCCGCCACACCCTGCATCCATTCGCGCAGAGCCTCGGTTCCCCTGAGAGTGCGGTCCGGGTCGTTGTTCAGGGCGTCCATGACCTCGAACAGGTCAGCACCGGGGATGATCTTCGCCGCGACCTCGCGCTGTTCGGCGTCGATGCGTTCGAGTTCTTCGAGACCCCAGGCATAGGTTTCGTCGAAGTCGATCTCGGCGCCGAGGAAGTCCCGGGAATGCAGAGCATAGGCGTCGCGACCGCAGGCTTCGTCCTCTCCGGCTGCGGGCAGCAGGTGTTCACCGAGGAAATCGGCCAGTCCCGCCGCGGACTCACGGGCCGCCTCGGCGTGGGTGTCGAGATCCGAGCGGAGGGTGTCGGGAACGTCGGTCGCACCGGCGACGAGGCGATCGAAGTTGCTCCCGGGTTCGGCCAGGGCACGGGCCTGTTCGATGACCTTCTCGACCTGGATGCGGGCGGCGACGCGACCGTCGTCGCGCGCCATCGCCAGGGACTCCTGGTAGCCGGCGAGCGAGCCGGGCACAGCGGCCAGAGTGGTCGAGATCGTCTCCCAATCAGCCGCAGTCTCCGTGGGCATGAGGTCGAAGGCATCTCGGACCTGCTGCAGCGGGGATTCGATGACGTTGAGGCTGGCGTGCTTGATCCCGGCGGCGAAGTGATCACGGTCGACTCCGAGGCGATCACGCATCGCATCGATGGTCACGAGGTCGACCTCGTCGAGGTCGGAGCGGTCCGCGACCTCATCGAGGCGGGCCAGAGTCCGAACGGTGACATCGTTGAGCGCGGAGAGTCCGGCCGGTGAGAAATCATCGAAGCCCTGCGCACCGTCGAGTCCGAGGTAGAGGGCGAGAGAGGGGGAGAGGGCGAGCATGTCATCGACGTAGTCTTCAGCGACCGCATCGACGGCGGTTGGGGTTCTCTTCTCAGTCATGGTGACCACCCTATCGCGAGCTGGGTCACATCGGCGGTGGACCAGACCACGCAATCGCGGCGAACCCGCTAATGTGTCACTGTTCCCCGCAGACAGCAGAAAGCGAGACCGATCTCCAGTGGCACGAGCGAAGCTGTGGACGAAGGACTTCATCGTCGGAATCGGGCTCAACCTCTCGATGTCGATGGTCTTCTACCTGCTCATGACATCGATGGCCGGATACGCAGTGGCACGGTTCTCCGCCGGTGAGGCCGCTGCCGGCTTCGCTTCCTCGTCATTCGTCGTCGGTGCCGTCGTCGCCCGTGTGCTCACCGGGAAGTATCTCGACTTCATCGGTCGGCGCAAGCTGCTCATCATCACCATGGCGGTTTCCGTTCTCGCCTCCCTGGCCTATATCGCCGCAGCCGACCTCACCCTGCTGCTGACTCTGCGCATCGTCCACGGAATCGCCTTCGGTGCCGGGAACACGGCGATCATGACCGCCATCCAGAGCATCATCCCCGCTTCCCGACGGGGCGAGGGCACCGGATACTTCGGCACCGCGACGACCCTGTCGACCGCGCTCGGACCGTATCTGGGAGTCGTCCTGCCCCGTGAGTTCGACTTCGTCATGCTCTTCGCAGCCTCGGCGTTCATGTCCGTCCTCGCTCTCATCTGCTGCCTCCTCATCCGACTGCCGGCGCAGGAGATCAGCGACTATCAGCGGCGGACGAAATGGCATCTCAAACTCGGCACGCTCGTCGACCGGGACGGGCTGCGGATCGGCTCGGTCATGCTCCTGGCCGGCACCGCGTATGCGGCAGCGCTCGTCTTCCTCGCCGGCTATGCGGCCGAACACGGCGTCGCCTCTGCTGCGTCCCTGTTCTTCGTCGCCTTCGCTGTGGCGTCCCTGTTCGCCCGCCTGTTCGTCGGCAGGCTGCAGGACACCCTCGGTGACAATGCGGTGATCTTCCCCGTCTTCATCGCCGATATCGCCGGCAATGTCCTGCTGGCATTGTGGCCGACGATGACGGGGATCGTCCTGGCCGGAGTGCTCATCGGCCTCGGGTTCGGCTCGCTGATGCCGTGCATGCAGGCCATCACCGTCAAATCCGTGCCGATGAGCCGTGTCCCCGTCGCCACCGCGTCGTTCTTCCTCCTCCTCGACGCAGGTTCCGGCATCGGCCCCGTCGTCCTCGGCTTCCTCTACCCCTTCACCGGCGGAAACGGAATGTTCCTGGTCTGCGCCGGACTCGTCGTGGTCGCCATCGGCGTGTACGTCGTGGTGCACGGACGTCGCCGCGGCGGTCGCCCCGGCGGAGAATTCCTCGGCTGAGGCTCCGGTCGCGGACGCGGAAGCGGCACCCACCCTCCCAGAACTACCCGACGGAGGCCCAGCAACCTCGCGCGAGGTTGCTGGGCCGCCGTCGGGTAGCAAGAGGGCGGTTTTGGGTTCGGCGTGATCGCGATAGCCTTGAGAGGATCGACCGGAGGTTCGGCACCGCCGTCCTCCGTCCCAGTGTCTGCCGCCGGAGGATGAGAATGAAGTTCGCGCTCGCTCAGATCAACACCACCACCGAGGTCGCCGACAACCTCGCGAAGGTCCGCGCCTATACTCGGGACGCGGCCGCGGCAGGAGCTCGGTTCGTCGTCTTCCCGGAAGCCACGATGTCGGCGTTCGGATCAGGACTGCGCACCATCGCCGAGGAGCACACCGAGTCATGGCGGACCGCGCTGAGTGAGCTGGCCGTCGAGACCGGAATCACCGTCGTCGTCGGCGAGTTCGCGACCACCTCAGCCAGGGTCATCAACCTGCTCGCCGTCTACACTCCCACCGGTGAGCGCAGCGAGTATGCGAAGATCCACCTCTACGACGCCTTCGGATTCAAGGAATCCGACACCGTCGAGGCAGGGGAGGAGCCGGTGCTCTTCACCATCGACGGCGAGGACATCGGTCTGGCTCTGTGCTACGACATCCGCTTCCCCAAGCTCTTCGCCGAGCTCAGCCGTCGCGGTGCACGACTGGCGGTCGTGGCCGCCTCGTGGGGCGCCGGTCCCGGGAAAGTCGAACAGTGGGAGCTCCTCGCCCGAGCCAGGGCGCTGGATTCGAATATGCTCGTCGCCGCGCTCGGCCAGGCCGATCCTGAGGTCTCCGGGGTCGACGTGCCGAAGAAGGGGCCGACGGGAGTCGGCCACAGCCTCGTCTCCGATCCCTTCGGGAACGTTCTGGCCTCGCTCGACGGAGCCGAACGCCTCGAGATCATCGACGTCGACCTGGCAGGCGCGGACAAGGCGGCCGAGACCGTGCCCGTCCTGGCCAACGCCAAGCTCGGGTATTGAGCCGCGCCGCGACCCGGTGTTCGACTGCAGCCGTGCTCGACCGGGGCCGCACTGACGCGGCGCCCTGCCCGAGCGGCGGTGCTCGAACGGATGTGTCCGAGAACACAATAATTGCACTTGAGGCAAAAATGCACTGAGTGCAACAATAGTGTCATGACTTCCAGCTCAGAGAGCGAGACCCCGGCTCCGACAGAGGGTCTGCGCGAGCGCAAGAAACGCGAACGCGGTCAGGCCCTGCGCCGCGCCGCGATCGATCTGGCCCTGGAGAAGGGGTATCACAACGTCACCGTCGAAGACATCTGCGAACGCTGCGGTGTCTCGCGGCGCACCTTCTTCAACTACTACTCGTCGAAGGAAGAGGCCCTCCTCGGGCGTGCCGACACCGTGTTCGACGAAGAGGACCAGCCGGCCATCGAGGAATTCGAAGCAGGCGGACCCCACGGCAGTCTCATCGCCGATCTCGAACACCTGCTGAGCTTCATCGTGGCCACGCGGATGAACAAGCGCGAGGAGATGCACCAGTACCACCTCATGCTCAAGCAGGACTCCTCCCTGCTGCAGCTGCAGATGGCGCGGATGGGCAACAACGAACGCCTCTTCCGGCAGATCATCCAACGCCGCCTCGACGGCCGACCACGGACCGCCTCGGCGCCTGTCGCACCCTTCGACGGGACGACGGCCTCCTGTCCGACCGAGCAGGAGGAGCCGGTGTCGGTGCGTGCCGAGGCCGTCGCCGCGTTGGCGATGATGGCGCTCAAGGCGACATTCACCCGGCTGCGCAGGCTCGAGGGGGATCCGAACCCGATCATCGAAGAGCTCTTCGATGAACTGCGCGCGATCTTCAAGGAGGAACCAGCATGAGTGCTGCATCACAGGCGGCCGAGAAGGCCCCGCTCGTCCTGACGAAGCGGACGATCATCCTCATCTTCTCGGCGCTCATGGCCGCGATGTTCCTCGCGACCCTCGACCAGACGATCGTGTCCACGGCGATGCCGACGATCGTCGGCGAACTCGACGGCGTCGAGCATCAGGCCTGGCTGGTCACGATCTATCTGCTGGCGATGACGATCGTCATGCCCCTCTACGGCAAGTTCGGCGATATGTGGGGCCGGAAGATCATCTTCCTCGTGGCCATCGCGATCTTCGTCGTCGGCTCGTTCGGCTCGGGCATGGCGCAGAACTTCTGGGAACTCATCGCCTGGCGCGGCTTCCAGGGACTCGGCGGCGGCGGACTGATGATCCTGTCCCAGGCGATCATCGCCGACATCATCCCCGCCAGCGAACGCGGAAAGTATATGGGTCCGCTCGGTGGGCTGTTCGCGATCTCGAGTGTTCTCGGACCGGTCCTCGGCGGTTTCTTCACCCAGCACATGGACTGGCGCTGGTGCTTCTGGATCAACGTGCCGATCGGCATCGTCGCCTTCCTCATCGCCCTCTTCGCGCTCAAGCTCCCGAGCCATCGATCGGATCAGAAGGTCGACGTCCTCGGAATCGTCCTCATGGTCGCCACGACCTCTCAGCTCATCCTCGTCACCAGCTGGGGCGGTCACGACTACGACTGGGATTCCCCGACGATCATCGGCCTCATCATCGGCACCATCGTCGCCGGAGCCCTCTTCGTCCTCGTCGAGTCCAAGGTGTCGAACCCGATCATCCCGATCCACCTGTTCCGCAATCCGACGTTCGTCCTCTCGACGACCATCGGCCTGCTGTTGGGGCTGGGAATGTTCTCCGCGATGGCGTTCCTGCCGACCTTCCTGCAGATGGCCGCGGGCACCGATGTCACCGGATCCGGGCTGCTCATGCTGCCGATGATGGCCGGCGTCATGCTCACCTCGATCGTCTCGGGCATCATCGTGTCGAAGACGGGCAAGTACAAGATCTACCCGCTCGCCGGCACTCTCATCGCCGGTGCGGCGCTGGCGTGGATGACGACGATGACGGCGGACACGTCGATGGTGCTCATCGGCAGCATGATCTTCACGATGGGCTTCGGTCTGGGCCTGGTCATGCAGATCATCGTCCTCGTCATCCAGAACTCCGTGGATCCGAAGCTGGTCGGCACGGCCACTTCGACGAACAACTACTTCCGAGAGATCGGAGCCTCGGTCGGCACCGCCCTGTTCGGGTCGATCTTCACCACCCGCCTGTCGGACAAGATCGCCGAGGCGATGCAGGGTCTGCCGGCGGATGCGGCCAATGCGGCCGCCGGGGCTCCATCGACCGATTCCCTCACGCCCGAATCCGTGGCCGATCTGCCCGGCCCGATCCACGACCTCGTGGTCGGAGCGTATGCCGATGCGCTGGCACCGTCGTTCTGGTACATGGTCCCGGTCTTCCTCGTGGCCTTCGTGCTCGCGTGGTTCCTCCCGCAGCTCAGACTCTCCGACGTCGCCGGAATGGTTGCCCGCGGGGAGGCCGTCTACGGAGAGGACATGGGCGGGCACGCCGGTGCGGGCACCGCACAGAACGAGGGCCGTGTCGCCACGATCTCCGTGTCCGACGGAGCCCGGACGGGCCCTGGCGTCGATGCGGGAGAGATCCACCGCGTCGACGGCGTTCGGCCGGAGGCGACCGGCGATGGGGTGCGGTCAGGAGCAGACGGCGGCCGCGGTCTCGTCGCGACAGACCACCCCGCGGCAGACGAGGCGGATCGTCCGTGGCTCGACCCGACCAAAGAGCAGTACCGGCTGAAGTGATCGGTCTCAGCGATCGGCCTCCGGGACGCAGACCGAGCAGGGGCCGGCGGAAGAGGAATCCTCTTCCGCCGGCCCCTCTGCGTCGGTTCGCGGCTGTGGTTGCTTCAGCGGCCCAGGTGCTGGTCCCAGGTCTGCGGGAGGCGCTTGCGCACATTGCGGCGCGGGGCCCGGAAACCGGCCCGATCACCCTTGCGGATCTCGGACTCGGCTTCCGCACTGGCCTGCTGGGCCGCATAGGCGATCGCCACCTGACGGATCGCGACGACCGCGGCCACGGCCGCGGCACTGGCCATCTCGTCACTGATCGGTTCGCCGTCATCGGCACGCACCTGTGACCGTCCCTCCACCGAGGGCGCCCGCAGCGTCTCGGCCGAGGTCGGGGCCGCCTCGGTGGCGGAATCCTCACCGGGGGCAGTCACCTCGACGTCGACATCGCTGGGCAGGTTCGCCTCGGCATCGGTCTGCAGATCATCGCTCATAGGGGGATGTTACCGTGCTTGCGAGCAGGAGCGTCGACGTGCTTGTTCTTCAGTGCACGCAGGGAGCGGACGATCCGGCTGCGCGTCTCGCTGGGCCTGATGACGGCGTCGATGTAGCCTTCCTCAGCGGCGAGGTACGGGTTGAGCAGGGCATCCTCGTAATCCTGGATGAGTTCGGCACGTGCCGCCTCGACGTCCTCACCGGCCTCTTCAACGGCCTTGAGCTTGCGTCGGTAGACGATGTTCGCCGCACCCTGAGCACCCATGACCGCGATCTGAGCGCTCGGCCAGGCGAGGTTGATATCGGCACCGAGCTGCTTCGATCCCATCACACAGTACGCGCCGCCGTAGGCCTTGCGGGTGATGAGGGTGACGAGCGGAACAGTGGCCTCACCGTAGGCATAGATGAGCTTCGCCCCGCGGCGGATGATGCCGCCGAACTCCTGATCGGTGCCCGGCAGGAATCCCGGCACGTCGACGAAGGTGAGGATCGGCAGGTTGAAGGCATCGCAGAGGCGCACAAAGCGGGCGGCCTTCTCCGAGGCATCGATGTCGAGGGTGCCGGCCAGCTGCATGGGCTGGTTGGCGATGACGCCGACGCTGACTCCCTCGACACGTCCGAAGCCGGTGACGACGTTCGGGGCGAAGAGCTCCGAGACCTGCAGGAAATCGCCGTCGTCGAGGATCGTGGTGACGACATCGAGGATGTCGTAGGGCTGCGAGGGCGAATCCGGCATGAGCTTATCCAGCGCCTCGTCCTCGGGAGTCAGCGACAGATCGGACTCGAACTCGTCGGCATCCGCCGGATCGAGGTTGTTCTGCGGCAGGAACGAGAGCAGATCGCGCACATAGTTGAGCGCATCATCCTCATCGGCGGCGAGGTAGTGAGCATTTCCGGACACGGTGTTGTTCGTCCGTCCGCCGCCGAGGTCCTCATGGCCGACCGACTCACCGGTGACGGTCTTGATGACGTCGGGACCGGTGATGTACATGTGGCTGATCTGATCGACCATGATCGTGACATCGGTCAGTGCGGGGGAGTAGACGGCGCCGCCGGCAGAGGGTCCCATGATCAGCGAGATCTGCGGGATCACGCCGGAGGAGGCGACGTTGAGGCGGAAGATCTCGGCGAAGAGCGCGATCGACCCGACGCCTTCCTGGATCCGTGCGCCGCCGGAGTCGTTGATGCCGATGATCGGGCAGCCGAGCTTGAGCGCGAGCTTCTGCACCTTGACGATCTTGCGTCCGTTCGCCTCGGCGAGGGACCCGCCGAGGACAGTGAAGTCGTGGGCGAAGACCGCGACGGTCTTGCCTTCGATCGTGCCCAGACCGCAGACGACTCCGTCACCGTCGGGGCGGTTGTCCTGCATCCCGAACTGGTGGTTGTGGTGGCGGGCGAATTCGTCGATCTCCTGGAAGGAGTCGGCGTCGAGGAGAGCTGCGATGCGTTCACGGGCGGTCTGCTTGCCGCGCTTGTGCTGATTGTCCACCGAGCGCTGGTTGCCGGTGTGGGCCGCTTCTCGGCGCTGGGTGAAAGCGTCGATGCGCTCGGCTGTGGTCCGTGGAGTATCCGTCATGTCTCCACAATAACGATGACGTGAGACTTCATTGTGCACTCTCACCAAAAGAATCTAGAGTGGACTGGTGAACAGCCAACACACTTCTCTCCTCGTCGACGTCGACGCAGTGCACCGCACCGTTGCGGATCGTGGTCTCTCGCTCCCTCCTCTGATCTGGGACGATGCCTGCACATCGACGAATGACGAACTCGCGCGGGTGGTCCGGGAACGCGCGGACAGCGGTGCGGCCATGGCCGAATTCACCATCCGCGGCACAGATTTTCAGAACGCCGGACACGGCCGTCTGGGCCGGACTTGGACGGTGCCCGCCCGACGGTCCCTGACGTGGTCGATTCTGCTCACACCCCCGGCGGGGTTCTCCCAGTGGGGATGGATCCCGCTCATCGCCGGTGAGGCCGTGCACACCGCCGTCGCCGAGGCGGGGGTGCCCGCCGCGATCAAATGGCCCAACGATGTGCTCACCGCCGACGGGAAGAAGCTGTGCGGAATCCTCGCTCGTGTCGAACCCCTGGCCAGCGGCCCGCAGATCGTGTTGGGAATGGGCCTGAACACCCGGTTGGAGCCTGCGGATCTGCCGCGGACGGACGCGAGCTCTCTGGCGATCGAAACCGGCGTCGATGGTTCAGAAATTGATCATGAAGCGTTGCTAGTCTCGATTCTGAGCACATTGATCCCCTGCTACAGAGAGCTGGTCGACTATGGAGATGAGGATTTCCGCGACAGCCGCACAGCGCGGAGAGTGCGTGATCATATGGTGACGCTCGGGTCGAAGGTCCGAGTGGAGAAGCCCGACGGTTCGGACATCGTCGGCATCGCCACGGGGCTGGACTCCGGAGCCGACCTGATCATCGACGATCGTGTGTCGCTGAGCGCCGGAGACGTCCACCATCTGCGTCCCGCCGCATCCCCGACAGCTCCGGAGAGGAACGATCGCTGATGGCGGTTTCGGACTTCACCGCCGGATTCGACATCGTCGATCCGCAGATGTCGGGCACCCCCGAGGCGGCAGACGCCGAAGACGGCTCCACAGACGGGCAGACGCCCGACGACGAAACACCGAGGGACAGCGAAACACCGTCGGGCGCTGTTTCTCAGTCAGATGCCGAGCCTCGGTCCGGCACCGAGGCGGCCGACCGTTCCGCGGGGGCCTTCACCGGTGATGATGCCGAGTCGAGTGCGGACGATCTGTTCGGCGATGCCGAAACCGACGAAGAACCGGTGGCCGGCCTGACCGGATCCGCTCCTCAGGCCGGGGAAACCGGCGGCGAGCTCGCCGACGAGGTGACGGCCGATCCGGACGCAGCCGCTGCGGACGCCGACTCCGCCGATGCGGAACCGGGCGTCGGCGTCGATGAGGACTTCTTCAGCGGACTGCGTGAGGACCCGCGCACCACGGCGCTGCCGATCATCGACGAGGACGACGTCGACGACGCCCTTGACGACGATGGGCCCGACTTCGACGACACGATCTATGAGACACGGACCGCGGCCGAACGCCTCGAGGAGATCCTGCTCGACGGCAAACGCGTCCTCGACCGGCGTGAGGCCGCCAAGCTCGGCGGAATCTCCACGGTCTCGGCCCGGAAGATGTGGCGCGCGCTCGGCATGTCCCAGGCGAAGCCGACGGACAAGGCCTACACCGTCAGCGATGCCCACGCCCTGCGGATCTGGGCCAAACCCGTCGCCGACGGCCTCATCGACCAGACCACCGCGCTGTCCCTGGCCCGGGCGATCGGCCAGACGACGGACCGCCTCGTCGTCTGGCAGATGGAGACCCTCGTCGAGTTCCTCACCGAGGAGAAGGGGCTGACCGATCCGGAAGCCCGGCGGGATGCCCTGGCCGTCGTCGAAGAGATGATCGACCCGCTGCAGAAGATGCTCACCTACTCCTGGCGGCGCAACCTCGCCGACGTCATGGGCCGTCTCAACGTCAACGTCTCCGACGGATTGGCCATGGACAACCGGCAGGGCTGGTACGACTCCTCGATGCCGCTGGCCCGTGCCGTCGGGTTCATCGATCTCGTCTCCTTCACCCGTCTGTCACAGAAGATGGAGCCGCGGCAGCTGGCGGACATGGTCCAGGAGTTCCAGGGCATGGCCTACAACATCGTCGCCACCGGCGGCGGACGAGTCATCAAGACCGTCGGCGATGAGGTGTTCTTCGCCGCCTCGACACCGCTGGCCGGAGCCGAGATCGCGATGACGCTGATGGAGCGCGTCACCGCCGCCGAGGACCTGCCCCAGGCCCGCGTCGGCTTCGTCTGGGGCCGGGTGCTCTCCCGCCTCGGCGATATCTTCGGCTCCAGCGTCAACCTCGCGGCACGTCTGACGGCCGTGGCCGATCCCGGAACGATCTTCACCGACGAGGAGACCGCGCGAGTGCTCTCGGCCTCGGACGACTACGTCTTCGAACCTCGCGATTCGATTTCGCTGCACGGACTCGGTGAGACCTCCATCGGTGAGATGAAACGCGGCACCGCGGCTCAGATGCGCCTCGACCTCGACGACGAACCCGAGACCTGAGACCAGCGACCGACGGCTGAGCCCAGCACCGAGGTGCTGGGCTCAGCCGTCGAACTCGACATCAGAGTCAGAGTCAGAGTCAGACTCAGAAATCAGAACAGAGCCGAGTCGTCGTCGTCATCGTCATCGTGGGAGACGATCACGGCACCTTCGGTGTCGAACTTCGACCGCGCGATCTCATCCTTGGCCTCCTCGAGGTCGAGCTCGAGCTCATCGAAGCTCGTCGCCAGACCCTGCTGACCCTGCTGTCCCCTGCCCGCGGACCGCTTGCCGCCGGACTTCGCCGTCTTCGCATCGGACGCGGGCCCCGCGGTCGCCTCGGCGCCGGTTGAGGCAGCATCGTCGGCCGTCCGGGTATGGTCGACGGATTCGGCGCCGCCGAGGCGGGGCAGGGTGCCGATGACATCGATCTTCGACTCCAGCGGCGACCCCGTCCCGTCGCGGCGGGACAGTTCGGCCGGCAGCGAGCGGGCACCGCCGGCAGAGGCGGCAGCCTGCGGAGAGTCGCCGACCCAGGCCAACGACAGTTCGGTCTCGCCCTTGAGGAACTTGTGGGCACGCACGCCCGAGGTGGCCCGCCCCTTGGTCGGGAACTCGGAGAATTCGCTGACCTTGATCGACGACGACGGGGCGCCGTAGAAGTTCTCACCGCTGGCGACGGTGACAACAGCGAAGCTGCCGAGCTCGGCATCCGCGGCACCGTCCTCGTCGGTCTTCGCCGCCTTCGGGGTCATTCCGAAGAAGATCACCTTCGCGTCGGCAGCCACCTTGATTCCGGCCACACCGGAGGCGTTCCAGCCCTGCGCACGCAGACCGGAGGCGTCGAAGGCGAGCAGCTGGGCGTTCGAGGTCACGAACACGGAGAGGGAATCGTCGATGTCCTCGGGCTGGGCGACCCCGACGACGGAGTCCTTGCCCTTGAGAGTGATGGCTTCCCATTCGTTCTTGTTCGGACGACCGGCCACCGACACCCGTTTGACGACGCCTTCGGCGGTGCCGAGGACGAACTCGCGGTCGAGGTCGACCAGACCGATGATCTTCTCGTTCTTCTCCAGGGCCGCATATTCGGCGATCTTCACCCCACCGGCGACATTGGGCCGTGTCGCTGCCGGGGGCAGGGCCGGCAGGTCGACGACATCGACCATGTGCAGGCGACCGGTGGTGGTGATGGCGCCGACCTTGCCCTGAGTCGTGGTGACGACCTCCGAGACCAGCGCATCATGGCTGGAGCGTCGGCCCTCGCGTGCCAGGGGAGCGGCGTCCGAGGTGCGTGCGATGCGTCCGGAGGTCGACAGCAGCACCCGACAGGGGGAATCGGCGATCTTGAGGTTCGCCGGAGCCTTCTTGCCCTTGGCCGTCAGCTCCTTCATCGACCCTTCGATGAGGACCGTGCGCCGCGGTGTGCCGATGATCTCGGCGGTGGCCTCGAGCTCGGCGGCGACGAGCTCACGCAGCTTCGCCTCATCGGCCAGCAGCGATTCGAGGTACTCGATCGTCTTCTTCAGCTCGTCACGTTCGGCCTCGAGTTCGAGACGGGAGAACTTCGTGAGCCGACGCAGCTGCAGATCGAGGATGTACGTCGCCTGCAGCTCGGAGAGCTCGAAGACGTCCATGAGGCGGGTACGCGCCGTGGCCGCATCATCCGAGGAGCGGATGAGCTGGATGACCTCATCGATGTCGAGGATCGCAATGAGCAGACCTTCGACGAGGTGGAGCCGGTCCTTGGCCTTGCGCAGCTGGAAGACCGTGCGCCTGCGCACCACGTCGATGCGGTGGGACAGGTAGACGGTGAGGAGCTCGCGCAGTCCCAGGGTCCGCGGCTGCCCGTCGACGAGGCAGACATTGTTGATGCTGAACGATTCCTCGAGCGGTGTCTGGCGGTAGAGCTCGGCGAGGACGGCCTCGGGATTGAAGCCGTTCTTGATTCCGATGACCAGACGCATGCCGTTCTTGCGATCCGAGTAGTCGTCGATCGAGGCGATTCCCGTGAGCTTCTTCGCCCCGACGGCGTCCTTGACCTTCGACACGACCTTCTCCGGTCCCACGAGGTAGGGCAGTTCGGTGACGACGATGCCCTTGCGGCGGGCACTGATGTTCTCGAAGGACACGGTGGCCCGGGTGCGGAACGTGCCGCGACCGGTCTCATAGGCCTCACGCACACCGTCGAGGCCGATGATCCGCCCGCCGGTGGGCAGATCCGGGCCGGGGATGTAGCGCATGAGCTCCGAGAGCCCGGCTTCCGGGCTGCGGATGAGGTGGGCGCAGGCGGCGATGACTTCGCCGGGATTGTGCGGGGCCATGTTCGTGGCCATTCCGACTGCGATGCCCGAGGTGCCGTTGATGAGCAGGTTCGGGAAGGCGCTGGGCAGGACCTCGGGCTGGGTGAGCGTGTTGTCGTAGTTCGGCACGAAGTCGACGACGTCTTCGTCGAGACCCGCGATCATCTGCATAGACGCCGTGGTCAGGCGCGCCTCTGTGTAGCGAGGGGCCGCAGGCCCGTCATCGAGGGAGCCGAAGTTGCCGTGGCCGTCGACGAGCGGCACACGCATGATGAAACCCTGGCTGAGGCGGACGAGGGCGTCGTAGATCGCGGTGTCGCCGTGCGGGTGGAGCTTGCCCATGACGTCACCGACGATGCGAGAGGACTTCACATGACCGCGCTCAGGGCGCAGACCCATATCGCCCATCTGGTAGACGATGCGGCGCTGGACGGGCTTGAGACCGTCCCTGGCATCGGGCAGGGCGCGGGAGTGGATGACCGAGACCGCATATTCGAGGAACGAACTCTCCATCTCTGATGAGACGTCGACTTCGATGACTCTGCCTTCGGGCATGGAACTCCTTTGACGCACGAACTGTTCGATTCGAACACCCGCCCGCGCCGAAGCCTGACCTCAGCGGGGGAGGGCACCCGTCGATTCTAGCGTTCGATTTGCGAACTCCTGCTCAATCGGGCGTTCCCGGAGGGTCCGTGTCGGAGCTCAGGCGCTTTCGCGGCTGCCGCGCAGCCACTGGAAGAACTCCTTGAGGTAGGCCTCGACACGCGAACGATCCGCCGTGCCGGCGACGAGTTCGCTGAACATCATGCCGGCGACAGAGCTGTTGACCCGCTGCGCGTACTCCGCGTCGATGCCGGCGAAGCGCATGATGAAATCCTTGATCGCCCGGAGGTTCTTCTCCTTGGCGATCACGGCCTCGGGCGGCAGCGCCGGATCCAGGCTGAGCATCATCATCGTGTAGAACCGGTTGCGGTCGGTGGTCAGCCAGTTCATGCAGAAGTCGATGGCGACTTCGATGGGATCGGCGCCCGGAGCACGCATGAGCTCCGGCAGGCGCTCGAGCTGCTGGGAGTTCAATTCTCCGATGCGCTCCATGATTCCGGTGATCAGGGCATCGCGGGTGCGGTAGACATTCGAAGTCGACCCCACCGGCAGTTCGGCCAGCGCGTCGACTGCCCGGTGGGTGAGTCCGCGGACTCCTTGTTCGGCGACTACGGCGATCGCGGAGTCGGTGACGACGTCTCTGCGCGAAATCATGACTGTGAGGCCTCGCTCTCATGGGACACCCGCGGAGCGCGGACGCCTGGGACGGTGGATGGCCAGTGACTGGCCACAGACAGCGACCGCCGAAGCGGCCACTCACTAAAACACGAATTCATAACATTTCGTGGTGAACGGATACAGACACTACCCGGCAAGTCTGCGAATTGGTATAGGACGCGCCAATGTGGCGCTCGGTCGGTGAAATTCGAAGACAGCCTGCGGCGGGTGTGGATTCTCCTTTCAGCTCAGCGGGTCTCTTCGCGAATGGTCTCAGCTCAGCAGACGGCGGGTTCCGTCGATCCGAGTCGGGTCTGGCAGCAGGTCGACGTGGGCACTGAGCACATGCGACTCGGTCTCCGTGGCGACCATCGGATGGATGACGAGCTCGAGGATCTGCGGATGGTTCTCCACCAGCACTGCGAGCCTCTCCAGCACATTGCGCAGCGGTTCGATGTTCATCGGCGGCAGACCGCGATAGCCGAACAGTCTGGGCGAGGCCTTGATCGACCGGATCATGTCCCCGGCCTCCTTGTCGGTGATCGGGGCGACCCGATGAGCGACATCGCCGAGCAGCTCAGTGGTGTCTCCTGCCAGTGAGAACGCCAGCAGCGGACCGAGCAGCGGGTCCTCTCCGGCGCGGAGGACGCAGGGCACACCGTGCGGGGCCATGGCCTGGACGTCGACGAGCGGCTCCTCCTCACCGGCCAGCTGCCGGATGGTCTCCTGGACCGCGGTGAAGTCCTCGACCAGCTCCTCGGGAGTATCGATATTCAGTCTCACACCGCCGAGCTCCATCCGGTGCCGCAGAACCTTCGTTACGGCCTTGAGTGCGACGGGATAGCCGATCTTCTCGGCCGCAGCGATGCCTTCCTCCACCGAGGAGGCAGCAATATAGGGAAGCACCTCGATGCCGTAGGCGCTGAGCAGGTCCCGGGTGTCATCGCGTTCGAGCCGGACGGGCGCGCCCGGCTGCGCACCTTCCAGCGCGGAGTCGATGATCGCCCGCACCTGCCTGTCGTCGATATCGTCGAGTTCGGTGTAGCGACCATGATCGGCCGCCCTCCAGCGGGCGTAGTCCGTGGCCCGGGCCAGAGCCCATACGGCGTCTTCGGGACCGATGTAGCTGGGGACGGTGTGGGAGACCCGGTCGCCGTCCGCATCGGTCAGGAACGAGGTCAGCTCGTCTTGGACACCGTGGATGCCGAGGAAGCAGGCGACCGTGGTCTTTCCGGAGCGTGCCGCGGATTCGGACAGCAGTCCGGCGATCTCGGTCTCTTCCGCACCGGTCGAAGGAGTGAAGGTGACGATGACCGAATCGACGTCGTCACGTTCGTACATCGCATCGAGTTCGGTCCGGAAGGTCTCCGCATCGACCTCGGGATGCAGGGACACGGGGTCGGTGTCGACGCGCAGACCCTCGGAGCGTGCGCGCTGCATGATCAGGGTGCTCATCGCCGCGGAGTTGCCGATGACTCCGACTCGCCGGCCCGCGGGCAGCTTCTGCGTGGAGAACACCTGGGCGAGGTCGAAGAGCTGGTGGATCGTCTCCGCGCGGATCACTCCCGCCTGCTCGAGCACCTGGTCGAGGGTGTTCGGCGCCAGTGATGAGGTGCGCACGATGTGCCCCGGCGGCAGCTCCCGGCCCGTGAGGTCGGATTTGATGACGACGACGGGCTTGACGCGAGAGACGCGGCGGGCGATGCGCGAGAACTTGCGCGGATTGCCGATGGACTCGAGATAGAGGCCGACGGTCTGCGTGGCCGGATCCTCCTCCCAATACTGGAGGAGGTCGTTGCCGGAGAGGTCGGCTCGGTTGCCGGCGGAGACGAACGTGGAGACGCCCAGTCCGCGATTCTTCGCCGCTGCGAGCAGAGCGGTGCCCAGCGCCCCGGACTGGCTGAAGAGTCCGAGCGTTCCTGAAGCGGGCAGGAACGGGGCCAAGGAGGCGTTGAGCGAGATGTCGGCGGCCTCGTTGACCAGACCGAAGGAGTTCGGTCCGACCACGCGCATTCCGTAGGCGCGGGAGGTCGCGACCATGCGGCGCTGGAGTTCGGCGCCTTCGGGGCCGGTCTCGGCGAACCCGGAGGAGATGACGAGCACGGCCTTGACCCCGTGCACGGCACAGTCCTTGACCACCTCGGTGACGGACTCGGCCGGCACGGCGATGACGGCGAGGTCGGCTTTGCCCGGCAGCTCGTCGAGGCTCGGATACGCCTGGACTCCGGCGATCTGATCGGCTTCGGGGTGGACGACCCACAGGTCGCCGGCGAACTTCGCGGCCGTGATGTTGCGGATGAGCAGATGGCCGGTGGAGTTGCGTTTGCGGCTGGCGCCGATCACCGCCACCGAGGCGGGGTGGAGGACCGTGCGCACGCTCAGGGCCTCGGCCCTGTGCTCCCGAGAGGCCTGCACTTCGATCGACCGTGCCGTCGGATCGATGTCGAAGTTCACAGCCACGACGCCGTCGTCGAATCCGCGGGAGACCTCATAGCCGGCGGCCTGGAAGACCTGCAGCATCGAACGGTTCTGGGGCAGCACCTCGGCGGTGAAGCGCTGGATCCCTGATTCGCGTGCGGCCGCGGCCAAGTGTTCGAGGAGGATCGAGCCGATCCCGCGGCCCTGGTGGGCATCGGCGATGTTGAAGGCCACCTCGGCGTCGGTGTCGCTGATCCGGTCGAAGCGACCGACGCCGATGATGTCGTCGCCGATGAGCATGATCAGCGCCACCCGGTCCCGGTGGTCGACGTTGACGAAACGATCGAGGTCGCGCTGCGGCAGCCGGGGCAGCGGAGCGAAGAAGCGCAGATAGACGGACTCCGGCGACTGGGCTTCGTGCATGCGGGCCAGGGCGGCGGCATCGTCAGGGGTGATCGGACGCAGATGGGCGGTGCCGCCGTCGCGGAGGACGACATCGGCTTCCCACCCGGCAGGATAGTCTTCCATGGTTCCAGCATATGCGTCAGGCGCCCGGATATGGCCGACCTCGCTGGGAAGTGTCAGGGGAGTGGGGCACAATGGTGGGCATGGCATTACCCGAGGTTCTCGTTCACGATCTGCAGTCGGCCGGTTACTATCCCCAGCTCACTCAAGGCATACTCGCCGACTCGCTCTATGACGAACCGGTACTGGCTCACTTCGTCCACATCGACACTCATGTCGACATCGAATCCATCCACCGGCATGTCACCGCCTTCGTCCTCACCGAGACCCGGCTGCTGCTGGCGCATGTCGATGACGATCCGAATGCGGAGCCGGGATCCAAACCTCGGGCGGTCACGAGCAGCGAGGACATCGAGCTCGACCGCCTGGGCACCGTGATGGTCGGTCGCACGTTCGCCGATCCGGCCGCCTACAAACCCGGCGACAAGCCCGTCGAGGTCTCGCTGACGATGTCGTGGGGCGCGTCGAAGCGGATCGAGGCCTTCCCCGAGACCTGCGGAGACCCCAACTGCATGGGCGATCACGGCTACGGCGGGTCGATCTTCGCCGAGGATGTCATGCTCCGGGTCTCGGCCGAGGCCGAGGGGCAGGCCGCCGTCGATCGCATGGCCGACTTCGCCGGCAGACTGCGTGCCGCTGTCTTCCACGCTCGGCTGCGGTCGCGTCGCTGATGAGCGAGAACTCAACACAGCAGGGGCCGCAGTCTCACCCCGGCAGTGTGCTGTTGGGGCCTCCGAACTATACGGGCCCCATGCTCTCCGATGTCGTGCCCGCCGCAGCGCTGGGCCTCGGAGCCGGAGACGCACTCGATGCGCCGATGTCCGATCGGGCCCGTGTGCTCGGGCTCGACCGGGAGTCCCGGGCGACGATCGTCGTGCTCATCGACGGTCTGGGCGAGCAGCAGCTGCGCCGCTACAGCGGCTACACTCCTTTCTTCCGGTCACAGGCCGGGACGCGCCAGACCCTGTCCGCCGGGTTCCCTTCGACGACGGCGAACTCTCTGTCCTCTCTGGCCACGGGCCGTCTGCCCGGTGCGCACGGTGTCGTCGGCTACCGGGTCCTCGACCCGGAGAAGGACGCGGTATTCAACCAGCTGACGTGGAACCTCGACGTCGACCCGATCGCCTGGGTCCCCGACGCGACGCTCTTCGAACGGCTCACCGATGCCGAGGTCGATGTGGTCAGCCTCGGGGAGAGGAAATTCGCCGGTCGCGGGCTCAACCGGGCCTCGCTGCGCGGCGGCAGGTTCCGCGACTCGAAGACCCTGGAGGAGCGCTGCGCCCAGGCCCTGGCCGAAGTGAAGGCTCCCGGCCGTCGCCTCGTCTACCTCTACTGGGGCAACCTGGACAAGACCGGACACGTGCACGGTGCGGACTCCGCGGCCTGGACCGAGGAGCTCGAACGCGTCGATCTCGCCCTGTCCCGGCTCGCCTCCGATCTCCCGCACGATACGACCATGCTGATCACCGCCGACCACGGCATGGTCGACGTCGACCACGAACGCCGCCTCGACCTCGCCGAGGCCCCGGAACTCAAGGCCGGTCTGCGCCACGTCGGCGGGGAACCGCGAGCACTGCACCTCTACGCCGCTGACGGCGCCGAGGCGGACGTGCTCGCGGCCTGGCAGGAGACGATCGGCGACCGCGGACTCATCCTGCCGAAGTCCGAGGCGATCGCCCGCGGCTACTTCGGCCCCGTCGCCCCGCACGTCTATCCGCGGATCGGGGATTTCCTCGTCATCTGCACCGATGGCTTCGCCGTGGTCGATTCGGATGTGGAATCCGCCTCGGCGCTGGCGCTCATCGGCCACCACGGTTCCACCACGGAGCAGGAACTGCAGATCCCGCTCCTCCTCGTCTGACTGCCCGCGTTAGGATGGCACACGTGACTTTTCCTCGAATCGGTGTCATTGGCGGCGGTCAATTGGCACGCATGCTCGCCCCTGCCGCAGAAGCCCTCGGCGTCCGCTTCTCCGTTCTTGCGGAGACCGCCGACGCCCCCGCCACCCAGGTCATCAATGAGGTGACCGTCGGCGACTATACGGACTATCCGACCCTCAAGGCGTTCGCCGAGACGGTCGATGTCATCACCTTCGACCACGAACACGTCCCGCCGGAGCATCTGCTGGCACTCGTCGAGGCCGGACACGCCGTGCGCCCGGGACCCGATGCCCTCATCTTCGCGCAGGACAAGATCCGGATGCGCACGAAGATGGATGAGCTGGGGCTGCCGAACCCCGCATGGGCGGAGATCACCTCGGCAGCCGATGTCGAGGCCTTCGCCGCGCGCGTCGGCTACCCCTTCATCCTCAAGACGCCGCGCGGCGGCTATGACGGCAAGGGCGTGCGCGTCATCGACAGCCTCGCAGAGGCCGTCGAGTGGCTGAACGAGGTGCCGCAGCTGCTCGCCGAGGAGAAGGTCGACTTCACCCGGGAGCTCGCCGTCATGGTCGGGCGCTCCCCGATGGGACAGACCGCAGTGTGGCCGGTCGTCGAGACCTGGCAGCAGAACGGAGTGTGCAAGGAGGCGATCGCCCCGGCACCCGATCTGCCTGCCGAGAAGGCGCGGGCCATCACCGAGGCGATCCTCACCGTCGCCGGCACCCTCGAGGTCACCGGCGTGATGGCAATGGAGATGTTCGAAACACCTGAGGGCTTCCTCATCAACGAATTCGCGATGCGTCCGCATAATACGGGGCACTGGACTCAGGACGGGGCGGTGACGAGCCAGTTCGAGCAGCATCTGCGCGCCGTCCTCGATCTCCCCCTGGGCAGCCCAGCGGCGCGGGAGGACGTGTCCGTGATGGTCAACATCCTCGGTGCCGATCACGAGGACCTCTACCAGCCGTACCTGCACGTCATGGCCCACGACCCGGCCGTCAAGGTCCACCTCTACGGCAAGGGTGTGCGCCCGGGTCGGAAGGTCGGCCACGTCAATGCCTACGGCGAGGATCGGCAGCTCGTGATCGCCCGAGCACGGCACGCCGCGGACTTCATCGCCGGTGTCGATGTCGATCCGCATCCGCAGATGCCTGCTCCGGAGGACCTGCGGGCCGACGGGGATTCCGGCACCCACTGAGCCCCGGAACCATCTTGACCCCGGGACCCTCCGGGCTGGGGAACCATCCGGCCCGGGGACCATCCGCAACTCATCCGCACCGTCGGGACCGAACCGCCTGCAACGAAGGAAGCACAGATGACCACAGCGAACGAAGGCTCCACTCCGACCGAGGCTCCGGTCGGCATCGTCATGGGTTCGGACTCGGACTGGCCGACGATGAAGGCCGCCGCCGAAGCCCTCGCTGAGCTCGGCATCGAATCCAGCGCCGAGGTGGTCTCCGCCCACCGCATGCCCGAGGACATGATCGAGTGGGCGAAGACGGCGGCCGATCGCGGCATCCGCGTGATCATCGCCGGAGCCGGGGGAGCGGCCCACCTGCCCGGGATGATCGCCTCGATGACCTCGCTGCCGGTCATCGGCGTTCCCGTACCGCTGAAATACCTCGACGGAATGGACTCCCTCCTCTCCATCGTGCAGATGCCCGGCGGCGTCCCCGTGGCCACCGTCTCGATCGGCGGCGCCAAGAACGCCGGGCTGCTGGCGGCGCGCATCCTCGGGGTCGGTCAGGGCGCGGAAGCTGAGGCTCTGCGCTCCCGTCTCGACGACTACCGGGGCCAGCTGCGGCAGGTCGCCCTCGACAAAGGCCGGGCACTGCAGGAATAATAGCCCTTGCTGAACGTTTGATAAGTCTTAGGAGAATGATGTTCGACCTCTACCAGCCCAGCGAAGAGCACGAAGAGATCCGCGCCGCGGTTCGCAACGTCGTCGAGAAGAAGATCGCCCCGTTCGCCGCCGAGGTCGACGCGGACTCCCGCTACCCGCAGGAAGCGCATGACGCCCTCGTGGAGACGGACTTCTTCGCCGCGCACATTCCCGAAGAGTACGGGGGGATGGGAGCCGATGCGCTGGCAGTGTCGATCATCATCGAGGAAGTCGCACGCGGCTGCGTCTCGTCCTCGCTCATCCCGGCTGTGAACAAGCTCGGCAGCATGCCGGTCCAGCTCGGCGGCAGCGAAGAGATCAAGAAGAAGTACTTCCCGTCCGTGGCCGCCGGCGAAGCAGGATTCTCCTACGGTCTGTCGGAGCGCGAAGCCGGGTCCGACACCGCGTCGATGAAGACCCGCGCCGAACGCGATGGCGACGACTGGATCCTCAACGGGGTCAAGACCTGGATCACCAACGCTGGAGAGTCCGAGTACTACACGGTGATGGCCGTGACCGACCCCGACGGAGCGCGTGGACGCAATATCTCGGCCTTCGTCGTCGAGAAGTCGGACGAGGGATTCACCTTCGGCGAAAAGGAACGCAAGCTCGGCATCAAGGGCTCACCCACCCGCGAACTCCTCTTCGACAATGTGCGCCTGCCCGGAGACCGCATCGTCGGCGAGCCCGGAGAGGGTCTGAAGATCGCCTTGCGCACACTTGACCACACCCGAGTCACGATCGCCGCACAGGCCGTCGGCGTCGCCCAGGGCGCCCTGGACTACGCCGTGGCCTACGTCAAGGATCGCCAGCAGTTCGGCAGATCGATCGCCGATAATCAGGGGATCCAGTTCATGCTCGCCGATATGGGCATGAAGCTCGAGGCTGCTCGCCAGCTCACCTACACCGCCGCTGCCAAGAGCGAACGCGGCGACGACGACCTCACCTACTTCGGAGCCGCAGCGAAGGCATTCGCCTCCGATGCCGCGATGGAGATCACCACGGACGCCGTGCAGCTGCTCGGCGGAGCCGGCTACGTCGTCGACCACCCGGTCGAGCGGATGATGCGCGACGCGAAGATCACTCAGATCTACGAAGGCACCAACCAGATCCAGCGGATGGTGATGGGGCGCAAGCTCCTCGGCTGAACCGGGTTCGAGCCCTCTGCTGCAGGCGGCGTACGACGACGGCCGGGCCGTGTCGAACGGGCACTGGCGGTTCCCAGACGGGAGTCTGCAGTGCCCGTTCGTCTGCCTGTGAAGAATCGCACAGGCATAAGAATGCGACATGCGCGGCGCGGATGTGCCGGAATCGACGGTTCTCACGCGACACAATAGGTGAACACAGTGGACTCTGAACTGTCTTTGGCACAGTAGTCTGCGGTGGAGACCCGATGAGTCGAAGCGACCTGTGCGTGATCCCCGGCGGATGTCGACGTCAGCAGCAGTGTCCGTGAGCAGAGCCCGAAGCGAAGGGAAGTCAGTGGCCGAAACGAGATTCGTGGATCCGATCCGCCACCCGTCGTATGCTTCGCAGCCGACGCGTGATGTGCGGGCATGGCTCCTGCTGCTCGTCACAGTCATCGTCCCCGGGGGAGTGCAGCTCCTGTTCGGTCATCGCCGCTGGGCGAAGATCTCACTGTCGATCACCGCCATCAGCTGGATTCTGGCCCTGGCTGCCGGAGCGATCGTCCTCATCAGCCGCACATTCCTGTTCACCATCGGTACGAACCCGTTCATCCTCACCTTTCTGACCATCTGGGTGCCCGTCATCGCGATCAACTGGGCGCTGTGCCTGTTCGACACCCTGCGCCGTATCCGGATCGTCACCATCTCCCGAAAGGCCCGCAAACGCTTCGTGGCGGCCTTCTGCGCCCTCCTGCTCATCGTCGTGGGCCCTCTGGCCTGGGGGACGACGATTCTCAACTCCCAGCGCGGTCTGATGAGCGACCTGTTCGCCTCGGGCCAGGCGCTCAAGCCCGTCGACGGCCGATACAACATCCTGCTGCTGGGTTCGGATGCAGGAAAGGGTCGGACGGGAATCCGCCCGGACTCGCTGTCGCTGGTCTCGATCGATGCGAAGACCGGAAAATCGGTCATCATCGGTTTGCCTCGGAATATGGAGAACGTGCCGTTCCCGGACGATTCTCCGCTGCACAAGCACTATCCGCAGGGATACAACTGCGGAGACGAATGCCTGCTCAACGCTGTCTTCCAACAGGGCGAACAGCACAAGGACGAGTTCGAGGACCCGAAGAAGGCCGGGGAGCAGGCGACGATGGACGCCGTGTCTGGTGTCACCGGTCTCGAGGTCCAGTACTACGCGATGATCAACCTCAAGGGGTTCGAGAACCTCATCGATTCCCTCGGCGGGATCACTCTGGTCTCCGGCAAGCGGGTGCCGATCTCGTCGAAGGTCGATCCGAACACGGGCGAGCACGGGCCGGTCAAGGGCTGGATCGAACCGGGCAAGCAGAAGCTCGACGGCTACCATGCGCTGTGGTTCGCCCGGTCCCGAGAGTTCTCCAGCGACTACGAGCGGATGATTCGTCAGCGCTGCGTGCAGACCGCGATGGTCAAACAGCTCGAGCCGGCCACCGTGCTCACCCGCTACCAGTCGATCGCGAAAGCCACCCCGGGGGCCGTGTCGACGGACATCCCGTCGTCTCAGGTCGACTCGTTCGTCGACCTCGCACTCAAGGTGAAGTCCCAGAAGATCGAATCCGTCGACCTCACCCCGCCGCGCATCACTCCGTCGCATCCCGACTTCGATGTGGCACATCAGCTGGTAGCCGATAAGATCGAGGAGTCGTCGAAGTCCTCCGAAGGGGACAAAGGCGCGTTCTCGGTTCCCGGAGGCGACCTGTCAGCCGCTGCCGGAGTCGATGCGGGACTCGATCCGAACTCCGGTTCAGGGCCGCAGCTGCTGGCACAGGGTGCCGGCGAGACCTCGGCTGACAACGGCGACGAAGCCGACGCAAAGGCGATCTGCTACGTGCCCTGAGGCACCGCTGTGGGACCGGTCGTGATCAGGTCAATGACCGAATCGGTCGATACCACGACGATTCCGAGAAATTCTTTTGCTCGGTGTGTCCCTTGCCAATACTGGGAACCACACTCGTGTAATTAGAATATTCTGCTCTGTGGCTAGTCTGACACGCCGAAAATGTGTAACAATTTTGAGATGTTGGGGTTGCCCACCGTTCTGCCAACGGTGCAGGGGACCTCGAGGCCTGAACTTCCCTGTCTTCCTCGAAAAGGCTGTAACGATGAAATATCTATTGCCCACTGTTGCGGGCTGCGCTTCTGTTGCGCTGATCGGCACCTTAGCGGTCACGGCACCGACGGCTTCTGCAGCCACGACGTCGCCTGATGTGTCCAAAGAGGCGCTGAACGTCAGCAAAGAGGGACTCAACGTCCCCGGCGCCCGCGATTCCAGTGATTCCACCGCCACCGCCGCCAACCAGAGCGCCACGAGCAATCTGCCGAATATCTTCAAGTCGCAGACAGCGCTGGCCTCGGCCAAGGTGCCCGATATCGTCAACGCGTCAGCGTCGGCATCTGCGGGTTCGGTCAACAACGTCTCTGCCGGACTGACGTCCGGCTCTGACGAGGCCGTGCCGTCCGAAGGATCGGCTCCGTCAGAGACAGAGCAGGCTCCTGCCGAAGACGCAGACAACGAGGACCCGAAGTCCGACGACGAGAAGTCCGACGATGCGGGGAACGAAGGCGCGAAGGATTCGTCCGAAGAGTCGGAGACTCAGGACGAAGACGACATCTCCGGCTCGGTCCGTCAGAAGACCGAAGACGGAGTGAATATCGCCCTCATCTCCGATGTCCTCGACGTTCCCGAGAACAATCCGAGTCTCGTCGGGTTCACGTTCTCCCAGGCGAAGTCCAATATCCGCATCCAGGTCCGCATCAAGCACGGATCGGACTGGGGCAATTGGGACACGCTGGACGAAGAGCAGCAGGAAGAAGCCCAGAACAAGGGCTCGGAGCCGATGACGGTGTCGAACGCGTCCGCTGTTCAGATGCGCATCCTCGGCGATTCCGCGCCGAGCGAGGCCGAACTCGTGCTGGTCGACCCGAAACGGGACGCCGGTGACGCTCAGGCCGTCGCCGAGAATGCTCCTGTCGAACTCGACGATCAGGTGAGCGGCGACTCCGCCGGGACGGAATCCGCACCGGAGCAGTCGACCGAGGACTCGGCTGACGCCGAAGCGACATCTGCAGAGAATGTGGACGCGGCCGCCGGTGCGACGGTGACCAACCAGAACTACGTGCCCGGGTCGTCCACGGTGGATACCGTGGCGAAGAAGGTGTCGAAGCCGAAGATCGGCTCGCGCAGCTCGTGGGGAGCCAAGGCCTACCGTGGCAGCCCCGACTATGCCAGCGGCATCAAGCAGGCCGTCGTCCACCACACCTCCGGTTCGAACAGCTACTCGGCTGCCGACGTTCCCGGAATCATCCGCGGTATCCAGGCCTACCATCAGCAGGGCCGCGGCTGGAACGACATCGGATACAACGTCGTCGCAGACAAGTACGGTCGCCTCTGGCACGCCCGCGGCGGTGACGTCTCGAAGGCCGTCATCGGTGCCCACGTCGCCGGACACAACACCGGCACCTTCGGCATCTCCGTGCTGGGTACCTACAACAGTGCGGCTCCGCCGAAGAAGACTCGCGATGCCGTCGCCTCGGCGATCGCTTGGAAGTTCTCCCTCAACGGAATCTCGAAGGCGACGAAGTCGAACCTGGTCGGACACCGCGACCTGGGCCAGACCGACTGCCCGGGCGATGCCTTCTACGCGAAGCTGGGCGAAATGCGCTCGACGGTCAACTCGATTCTGAAGACCGGCGAACAGCCCAGCGACAAGAAGGACGACTCCAAGAAGGACGACGACAAGAAGACCGAGAAGCCGAAGGCGAAGACCTCGATCGAGAAGTACGCCGAGAAGAACAAGCTCGGTAAGGCTCTCGGCAAGGAATACGACGTCAAGGGCGTCTCGGGCGCCAAGGCGCAGAAGTTCGAGAAGGGCACCGTCTACTGGTCCAAGAAGACCGGCGCCTACCACCTGTCCGGGGCCATCGCTTCGGCATACAAGGGCGATGCAGTCACCGACTTGGGGCTGCCCACCTCTGCGGAGAAGGGCGGCCTCAAGGGCGGGGGCGCCGCGCAGCGCTTCGAAAAGGGCTCGTTCTACTGGTCGAAGGACACCGGCGCCCACTACACCTCCGGCGTGATCATGAAGTACTGGGGTGACAAGGGGACCGTCAAGGGTCACCTCGGTTACCCCAAGTCGGACGTGGTCTATAAGAAGGGCCGCGGTGAGCAGCTCTTCCAGGGAGCACGTCTCGTCTGGGCCGAAGGCTACGGAACCACCGAGTTCTCCGCCAAGGGTTCGATCGCCGGCGGAGTCAGCGACGACAATGCTCCGGGCGGCACGACACCACCTGGAGACAAGTCCACCGATGACAAGTCGCCTGCAGACTCCGGGGAAGGTTCTGCAGACGACAAGGACTCGAAGGACGACAAGTCCAAGGATGACTCCAAGAAGGATGATAAGTCCAAGGATGACTCCAAGAAGGACGACAAGTCCAAGGACGACTCCAAGAAGGACGACAAGTCCAAGGACGATTCCAAAAAGGACGACTCCAAGAAGAAGGACAAGCCGACCAAGGCCGAGAAGATTGCGGCCCAGCGTGCGTCCATCATCAAGGATGCGAAGGCCAACCTCGGCGTCAAGTACGTCTGGGGCGGCACCTCGCCGAAGTCCGGTTGGGACTGCTCGGGCTATACCCAGTACGTCTACGGCAAGAACGGCATCAAACTGCCGCGCACAACCAGTCAGCAGCGTTACGCCGGCAAGGAGATCTCCCTCAAGGACGCCAAGGCCGGCGACATGATCTGGATCCCCGGTCATATCGGAATCATCTCCGAGACCAAGGGTCAGATGTACGATGCAGGCTCGACCCGGACGAACACCACGAAGCGCAGCTACAGCTGGATGCTCGACCGTGGAGCCAAGGTCATCCGCGTAGTCGGCTGACAGCCGGCATCGAGGACAGGGCGTACAGAGAGACAGCGCCCCGAGGACGATCCCACTGCGGATCGTCCTCGGGGCACTGTCGGGTTTTCCGGACGATTCTGTGAGCGGTGCTTACCGAGCAGAATGCATCCGCCCAGGTGACAAGCGGTGAACAGATGATGACTTCGCCTGAACAGTCAGTGAAGTGCCAGCTCCGCGAGTGACGGTGGGATTAGGCTGGACGGAGCACAGCCGGAACTCACCGGATGTGAATCCGACTCGATCCTGTCTAAAAGGGGGCCCGCAGTGCATCGTCTGCACAACACGGTCAAAAACTTCGAATGGGGCAGCACAGACGCGATTCCCGCGATCCTCGGCACTGTTCCGGACGGCACCCCCTGCGCGGAACTCTGGCTCGGAGCCCACCCGGTCAGCCCCTCTCGCCTCGACGTCGGCCACGCGCGGACCCAGGCTCCGCTGGAACGGCAGAACCGCCTCGGCGAGCAGGAGTCGACGGGCGGCGTGGCGACCGAGACGGAGCGTCGGCTCGGACCCAACCTCATCGAATACCTGGCAGGGGACCCGGAGGGCCTGCTCGGTCACGACTCCCTCGATTCCTTCGGCGCTCGACTGCCGTTCCTGCTCAAGGTGCTCTCTGCCCGCAAAGCCCTGTCGATCCAGGTGCACCCGAATCGGGAACAGGCGCGCGTCGGCTTCGCCGCCGAGGAGGAGGCGGGACCAGCCCTCGACGCACCCGATCGCAATTTCAAGGACGCCTCGGCGAAACCCGAGCTCATCTACGCGCTCACGGACTTCCACGCGCTCACGGGCTTCCGCCCTCGTAAGGCCGTGCGGGCGACGTTCGAACGGATGCTCTCCCAGCCTCTGACGCCGCCGTCGTTGGACGTCCTCGGGGCGATCCTCGCTGCCCTGAAGTCCTTCAGCGAGTCCAAGGCGCTCTCGCGCGCCGTCGAAATCATCCTCAGCGACCCGCGGACGCCCGGGCTCGTCGACGAGGTGGCCGTCCACGGAATCGACGAACTGCCCATCGGGCACGTCAGCCGAGCCGGCAGCGCAGTCGACCCGGCGCAGACGTTCTGCGAACTCGTCACCGACTACCCCCACGATCCGGGTGCATTGGTCGGACTCATGCTCAACCGCGTCCACCTGCAGCCAGGTGAGGCACTGACCATGGACGCCGGAGTGCTGCACGCCTACCTCTTCGGCACCGGCATCGAGATCATGGCCTCGAGCGACAACGTCGTGCGCGGCGGACTGACCTCGAAACACGTCGACATCGAGCAGCTGTCGAAGATCACGGACTTCCACGCGGGTGCGCCGCGAATGGTCGAGCCGGACCGCGCCGGAATGCTGCACGGCCCCACCGAGGACTTCGCACTGCAGGCGCTGCGGTGCCCGCGTCTGACGACAGTGGAGCGGCGGGGCGCGGCGATCGCGCTGTGCACCGCGGGAACTGTCACGCTCAGCTCGCTCGGTTCGACGCTCACCCTCGAGCGTGGTCACAGCGCGTTCATCGCGGCAAACGAACCCACGGTGACGGCAGACGGCCACGGCGATCTGTTCGTGGCGACCACCGGACTGAGCTCCGGGGCAGCCGGCCGCTGAGCACGCGTTGTCCGCCAGCACCGGCGGCTGAGTTCGTCTGCTGACTCACCCCTGCGAACCGGAGTGCAGGGCCCCTGAACAGAAATTGTCTGGTCGATCCGCGGCGATTTTCTTCGAGAGGGAATCACCGCGGATCGACCAGTCAATTGTGTTTCCGCCGGTTGGAGGCGCTGTTCAAGGGCGGGCAGAGAGAGACGCAGCCCCGAACATGAAAAAGTGGTCACGTTCGGATACTGATTTTGGGATTCTGTATCCGAACGTGACCACTTCTCGATCCGGGCTACTCCTCCCGCCGATCGTCCGGGACGCGAGCGGAGCCGCGTCCCGGACGATCGGCGGGTGCGTCAGGCGGCGACCTCGATGGTGGGCACTTCGGACGGGACGATCACCTCGGCGCCGGTCTTCTCCCTGACCTCGTCGACGGTGACGCCCGGGGCGAGTTCGACGAGGGTGAAGGAATCACCCGAGACGTCGAGGACCGCGATATCGGTGATGATGCGTTCGACGACGCCCTTTCCGGTCAGCGGCAGATCACAGGACCCCAGCAGCTTGTGCGAACCGTCCTTGGCCACATGGTCCATGATGACGATGACGCGCTGGGCGCCGTGGACGAGGTCCATCGCACCGCCCATGCCCTTGACCATCTTGCCCGGGATCATCCAGTTCGCGATGTCGCCGTTCGTGGCCACCTGCATGGCGCCGAGGATCGCGGCGTTGATCTTGCCGCCGCGGATCATGCCGAAGCTCGCCGCCGAGTCGAAGTAGGCGGCGCCCGGATTCATCGTCACGATCTCCTTGCCCGCGTTGATGAGGTCGGGATCGATCTCCTCCTCGGTCGGATAGGGGCCGACTCCGAGCAGGCCGTTCTCGGACTGGAGGACGAGGTGGACGCCCTCGGGCAGGAAGTTCGGAACCAGCGTCGGCATGCCGATGCCGAGGTTGACGTAGCTGCCGTCTTCGAGTTCCTGGGCGGCACGAGCCGCCATCTGATTGCGTGTCAATGACATTTCTGTGTCTCCTCAGGCTTCTCGGACGGTGCGCTTCTCGATGGGTTTGTCGGCCACCTGCTCTGGAGTCAGAGGCACCACTCGGTGGACGAAGACTCCGGGCACGTGGACGTCGTCGGGATCGATCTCTCCGGGTTCGACGAGCTTCTCGACCTCAGCGATGGTGATTCGAGCCGACTGCGCGGCCGGGGGATTGAAATTCCGTGCCGAGGAGTGGAAGACGAGATTGCCGTGGCGGTCGCCGACGGCGGCGCGCACGAGTGCGTAGTCAGGGGCCAGCGACTTCTCGAGGACGTATTCCTCCTCTTCGCCGAAGGTGTCGAAGACCTTCGTCTCCTTGGCCGGAGATTCCTTGACGACGTTGCCTTCCGTGTCGTACTTCCACGGCATGCCGCCCTCGGCGACCTGCGTGCCTGCGCCTGTGATGGTGTAGAAGCCCGGGATCCCGGCGCCTCCGGCGCGCAGCTTCTCCGCCAGGGTGCCCTGCGGGGTGAGTTCGACCTCGAGTTCGCCGGAGAGGTACTGGCGGGCGAATTCCTTGTTCTCGCCGACATAGGAGGCGATGATGCGGCGGAGGCGTCCGTCGGCGAGCAGGATGCCCAGTCCGCGGCCGTCGACTCCGGCGTTGTTCGAGATCACCTCGAGGTCTTTGGCTCCCTGGTCCTGGAGCGCACGAATGAGGAATTCAGGCACGCCCACGACACCGAAGCCGCCCACGGCGATCGATGATCCATCTGCAATGTCGGCCACCGCTGCTGCGGGGGTATCAACTACTTTGTCCATGTGCCCAGTGTGCCATGGACCACGCCCAGTCCGTCGGCCAGGTCCGTGATGCGAGCATCGTCGACTCTGCTGGTGAGCAGGACCTCGCCACCGCCGAGGAGGTGCTGCAGAAAGCGCGGCCACTCGGCCGGCAGCGGGGTCGAGTTCGAGGCGATCAGTCCTTGCGGGCGGACCCGGTCGGTCGCCTGGGAGCGCCTCCAATCGATGACCTGTCCATCGATTTCGAGGATTCCCGAAGCATCGAGGCGACGCGCAGCGACATCGGGGTAGGCGCGGATGGCGGAGTTGACGTCGATGAAGTCGGAATCGACCGGGGTGCTCAGTGCCAGGGCCGGGGGATTGAAGACGAAGACCTCGTCGGCATCGGCCGCCGAGTCATCGTCCTCATGACCGAAGGGAACGATGGCCACGAAGTCCTCTTCAGGCGGTTCGGCCGCGATGACGACGCGGCCGCCGGCCAGCAGAACGCTGAGAATCGCGACGACTTCGCGCCAGTGCAGCCCCTGCGGCAGCGGAGCAAAGAGAGTGAAGTCCGGGCCGAGGTCGTAGTCGCCGAAGAGACCGACTCCCTTATTCACCCAATTCGAGACGACGGGGCCGGTGAGATCGAGGCGATCGAAATCGGGCCCGCGCCAGATCAGGACGGGTCCACCGGTGTGAGCGATGACTGAGAGATCCATATCCGCTTCCATGGTTGTTCGTCGGGTGGTGCCGGTCGAGTGGGTCAGGGCACGATGAGGCCGATGTCGATCGTCACTCCGCGCGGGAAGGCCCCGAGCTCGCCATCGACCCAGTGATAGCGCGTGGAGGCGCTGAGATCCTCGGCGAAGAGTGCCGTGTGGAGACGTTCGACGAGAGACCCGAGTCCGACCATCGCCTCGAGCAGCGGGGGACCGCCGGACTGAGCGGTGGCCGGTGAGTCCGAGGGACTCAGCGTGATCCGTGACCCGGAGCCTTCGATGCGCATCCGCCACGCGGTATGGCCGGGAGTCCGCGACTGTCCGGCGCGGACGACGCGGATCGCCCGCGAGACGCGTTCGAGGATGTCGTCGCTGTTGTCGCCGGCAGGGGCGCTGCCGGGCGGGTCGGTGACGCCCAGCCCGCGCTGAATGGCCTCGACATGGCCGTGGCGGAACCAGTCTTCGCCGAGTTCGCGGGAGAGTGCTCGGGCACCTTCGCGGCCGTTGTCGAGGTACCCGCCGGCCCCGCGGACCAATGCCATCGGCAGTCCGCGGGAGGAGCCCTTGACCAGGTCGGCGGCCGCCGCGATCTCGTCGGCGATCGCGCGGACGGTCACGGTCTGGACGCGTCCGTCGTCGTCGGGACGGCCTCGCTGGTCGTCGAGGCCGGAAAATCCGGACAGGCCGAGGGCGATATCGCCGACCCCGACCCGCCACGGGCGTGAACTCGTATCCGAGATGACCAGGCCGATGCGCACTTCGAAGGCCTGCTCCACCCGTCGGCGCAGGCCGTCGGCGGACCGGTCGCTGTCGCGCGGGTGGAGGATGACGGCACCGCCGGAGTTCGACTGATCGAGACCGGCCGCGGCCTGTACGGTGCCTGCCGGGGTGCGCACGATCTGAACGGTGGTGCCGGAACGATAGGAGCGTTCGGCGACCAAGTGGGTGCCGGTCTCCGCGACGAGTTCCTCGAACTCGGCCCGATCGGCGACCGTGCGCATCCGGCCCTCGGCCTTGGAGACGACCTTTGAGGCGACGACGAGGATATCGCCGTCCTTGAGGTCGATGCGGTTGCGCCGCAGAGCATTGATGAGAATCGCGGAGAGGTCGGAACCCGGCGCGATCTCCTCGTCGACGGGAGGCGCGTAGACGGTGAGCAGGCGATCATTCATGCCGGGTCACCGGTGATTCCACTCTCATTCCTCCATAATCCCATTGGGGGCGCCCACTTTCGAAATTCTTCAGGTTTGCTCAGGCGAATCCCACAGGTTGTGCCCGACGGCAGGGGAATTGCCTATATATGGGTTCTGAGTGCGTGTGCATGTGAACGCATGTTCGAATAGCGTCTCACGAGTCATCTCAGTACTCCATGAGGGCTTGACGGGGCGGTAATGACACACGTGTAATTTATACCTAAGGGGAACGCGCCGAGCATGGATCCTGTGGATTCGACCGTACATCGGACTGATCGGCTCAGTCACGGCAACGGACCTGCTCGAGCGTGAGAAAGGGGAAAACCGTGCAAAGTGCACAGAGAGAATGGCGGGAGAGAGAAGACTTCGCCGCCGCACCGGGAGTCACTTCCCGCCGTGCCGAAGACTGGTTCATCGAACCGGGCGCGCGTACACCCGAGACGCTGCCCGATCCGCTGGCCGTCGACCCGAGTGATCTGACACCGCTGCCGACGGACAACTCAGCCGTCTCGCCGCTGTCGCTGCTCCTGGGCGCCGCAGACGACGGCGAACTGTCCTGGCAGGACCAAGCCCTCTGCGCTCAGACCGACCCCGAGGCGTTCTTCCCCGAGAAGGGCGGATCGACTCGCGAAGCCAAACGTGTCTGTGCCTCCTGCGACGTCCGTTCCGAATGCCTCGAATATGCTCTCGCCAACGATGAGCGCTTCGGCATCTGGGGCGGAATGTCCGAACGCGAACGCCGCCGGCTCAAGAAAAAGGTCGTGTGAGTCCAGCCGTCACCATCGTCGTCGTCTCCGGCGACGATGCCAGCAAGGTCGAGCTCGAAACAGCTCTTCGTCCGCGCTTCCCCGAGATCCCCGTGGTGGATCTCGGGGGACGGACGGTCCGCGATGCCGGCGAGATGCCGGAGATCGCGGAATCGGACTACCTGTGGTTCCTCACCCCTGACTCCCGTCCCGAGCCCGACTGCCTCGATGAGCTGCTCGACGCCATAGGGGAGACCGAATCCATCGCCGCCGTCGGACCGAAGCTCATGTGCTCCGGCCGCATCGTCTCTGCCGGAGTGAGCACGACCTCGGCGGGGGAGCGCTTCAACCCTGTCGGCTCCGGCGAAATCGACCAGGGACAGCGCGACAGCCAGATCGAGACGCTGGGTCTCGATCTGCCCGGCCTGCTCTTGGCCTCCACCGAACTCGAGCGCATCGGAGCACCTTCCCGGGTGCTCGGTCCCGCCTATTCCGGTCTCGAATACTCTCGTCGCCTCCGAGACCTCGGCGCCCGTGTGCTGCTGGCTCCGCGCGCTCGGATGGAGATCTCCTCCGCCTCCGCCGCACGGCTCGGCTCCTCACCCCATCCGCCGACCTCGCAGACACAGATCCGCACCGAACAGCGCTACCGTCTCAGCCTCGCCGGGCAGGGGCTGTTCCCTCTGTTCTCCCTCCTCGCCCTCGGACACCTCGGCCGCATCGTCGGAGAGCTGCTGGCGAACAATCTCCGTCCTGCCGGGTGGCATCTCTCCGCGCTCTTCGGCCTTCCCGCCGATGTGTCGACCACCGCCAGGCTGCGACGCGCCAACGCCCGCCGCAACAAGGCAGCCAAACGATCGAGCACCGCCCACGTCGCCGCGCTCTACGCCGACGACGATGAACTCGCCGTCCAACGCCGGACGATGAGCAGTGAGAGCGAAGACCTGCGACCGGCAGAGGTTCCCACCGGCGGGCCTGACGCCGATGCCGAACTCAACCCGGTCGGCGACACCGAGGAGGCCATCGACTCCTTCTCCCGCCTGGAGATCACCGGCGGTTCGAGCCTGCTCCGCGCACCCCTGACCTATGTCATCCTGGCAGCCGTGGTGATGAGCGGTTTCATCAGCTACCGACTCTTCGGCCCCGGCCACCTCGACGGCGGTGCCCTGGGGTCGACCGATCTCGGTCTCGGCGAGATCTTCGATCGCCTGCTCGGCCGCCACCTCGATGTCTCGACCGGTTCCGCCGTGCCGGCCGACCCCTACCACCTCGTCATCGGCGTCCTCTCCCTCCTCTTCTTCGGCCATGTCGACGTCATGGTCCGCTCCCTGCTGCTGGCGGCACCGATTCTGGGCGCTGTCGCCGCGTATGCGGGCGCCGGCAGCGTACTTGCGCGACGGTGGGTGCGCGGCTTCGCCGCTCTGCTGTGGATCGCGTCTCCGCTGTTCACGGCCGCACTGTCGGAGGGACGCCTCGGTGTGGTCCTCGTCTGGATCTGTGCGCCGCTGGTGGCCCTGACTCTGCGCCGCAGCCTGACCGCCGGATCGATCGCCGCAGCAGCCGGCACGGGCCTGCTGCTGTTCGTCATCACCGCCGGAGTTCCGCTCCTCCTGCCGGTCGCAGTCCTCGGCACCGTGGTGCTGCTGGCAGCCGGCCGCGGTCTGCACCATCTGTGGCTGCTGGCCCCGACCGTGTTCCTGGGATGGCCGTGGCTGTGGGCCGTGGTCCGCGAGCCTGGAGCCCTCCTGACGATGCCCGGACAGACCGTGGCCGCGGAATCGGCTCCGACGTACCTGCTGGCAGTAGGGTTCCCCACGCCGATCGACCTGTCCTGGCTGGCGGAGCTCATCGCAGACCTCGGCCTCGGTCATGTCTCGGCCGGCATCCTCCAGCTCTGGGCTCCGGTCCTGGTGCTGCCGATGCTCATTCTGGCCTTCTTCACCCTCATCGAAGCCAGGCTCGAACTCTCCCGTCTGACCTGGGCGGTCGGTCTCTACCTCAGCGGACTCATCCTCTCCGCGATCCAAGTGCATCTGCCCGCGCAGACGGGGCCGTTCCACCTCATCGGCTCGTATCCGGCAGCGGGGCTGACCCTGGTCAGTCTCGGGTCGATCCTGCTGCTGTCCCTCGGTGCCGATCGCACCGCCGGCCGACGATCCGTGCGCAGAGGCACCGTCGGTGCGAGCACGGCGAAGACTGGGGCCAAGGGGCGCTCCGCCGCCTCCGGCCGGCTGCCCATGCGCGGCCTCGTCGGGCTCGTCACCGTGGCCGCCGTCGGGATCATCGCCATCGGCGGCGGACAGGCCGCGACCTCGGACGATGCGGTCACCGCGACTTCCGAGAGCATCGTCCCCGCCCTGGCCGCCGATCGTGCAGAAGGTGCGACCCAGGCGCGCACTCTGCGTCTGGACAATGTCGACGGAGAGGTCCTGGCAACCCTCATCTCCTCTGCCGACGGCACAGTGCTGGGCACATCGACCGTGACCTCGGCCGAGACCGTCGGAGGGTGGCCGTGGCAGCGCCGCCCCCTGCCGATCACCTCCGACCAGGTGCTCGTGGCCCAGGCCGCGTCCGCACTCTCGGCCGACGACGCCGGTGACCTCGGGAGCATCCTCGGCGAACTCGGTGTCGATTTCGTCCTCGTCGGCCAGAACGCCGGGAGCCTGACGAACTCCGTGTCCGTTTCGGAAGGGCTGCTGCCCGTCGGACCCACCTCGTCGGGACAGCTGTGGCGGGTCGACAAGCCCTACAGCGGCCGCTTCCTCATCCGCGATGCCGAAGGGCAGGTGTCCACAGCGGCGATGAAGGGCACCACTGCGAAGGTGCCTGCCGGCCAGGAGGGCCGGACCCTGACCATCGCCGATGCTGCGGACGGAATCACCGCGAGCATCGACGGTGAGCCGCTGCCGCAGCCGAAACCCGGTGAGGAGGCGTGGGCGAGCGAATTCGACCTGCCCGCCGCAGGCGGAACGGTCGAGATCTCACTGAACTCACCGCTCTATCCGGTCGGAGTCATCGTCGGATGGGTGTTCGGACTGCTCAGCCTCATCGTGGCCATTCCCTTCGGTCGAGCAGGGAACGCGAAGACGACCGAGTCCGGCCGTGAGGAGGCGAAAGCATGAAGCATCAGCGCAGCATCGTCACGTTCGCGGCCATCGCCGTGCCCGGAGTGCTCGTGGCCATGACCTCGTTCCTCACCCCGTTGACCCCCGGCACACTGGATCGCAGTCCCGAACAGGTGCGCATGCCCACCGCCGACACCCGCGTCGTCTGCCCCGGGCCCCTGCTCACAGCAGGAGAAGCCGAGGGCACAGACGCAGAGTTCGTCGACGATTCGAAGGTCTCGACCCGCGCCGTCTCCGCCTCCGCGCCGATCGGCGCGGCAGACGGATCGACCTCATCGGCCCGCCTGCAGGTCGCCGACCTCGGCGGCTCGGTCGACTTCGACAACCCCGCCGGTCAGGGCTTCGTCTCCGGAGACGACAGCATCGACTCGACGAAACTCGTCACTGGTTTCGCCCGTCCCGGCGCACCGGCCCTGACGACCGGCCTCGAAACCGTCGAAGGCAGCTCCGGTGACCTCACAGGACTCGCCACGCTCACCTGTGCCCAGGCCTCGAGCAGCTTCCGGATCGTCGCAGGATCCGGTGACACCGGCTCGAACTCGCAACTGCTGCTGAGCAACCCGGGAGACGTTCCCGTCCAAGCGAAGGTCGACCTCATGACTCCCGGTGGCGAATCTGCCGAGCCGACCGAACTGAGCATCAAGGCCGGTCAACAGCGTGCCGTCCCATTGGGCGGCCTGGCCGGAGGCGCCGAAGCCCTGGCCGTCGACGTCACTGTCGACGGCGGAGTCCTGGCCGGCTCCATTCAGGAGACCGTCCTCGACGGGCTCAGACCGCAGGGCATCGACCTCGCCGCCGGCGGCGCCGGAGCCGACCGCCAGCAGGTGCTCACCGGACTCAGCGGCAAGGATGTGCGAGTGCGGGTCGCGAACCCGGGCAGCGATCTCGCCGAGGTCTCGCTGAAGGCCTATGGTCCCGACGGCGAGATCGACATTCCCCGCTCCTCGATGACCGTGGTCGGCCGCGGCGTCGCCGAAGCCGAACTCGGCGATCTCGATGCCACGAGCCTCGTCGTCGAATCGCCGCGACGCATCCAGGCGGGTGCCTTCATCGGCAAGGACGGCGAGAAGGGAGCCGCCGACTTCGGCAGCATCCCGTCCACCGATTCCCTCGCCGAGACTCAGCTCATGGCGCTGCCGCGCACCGGTGAGTCCTCCCTGCAACTCTCACCCGGCCAGGGGCACGTGCAGGTGCAGGGAATGCTCGATGACGGTTCGCTGACCGATCCGCAATCGATCGATCTCAACCCGACGGGTACGACCGTGTTCAACCCGAGCGACGTCTCCGACGACTCGGTGCGCGCGCTGGTCCTCAAGGGGCCCCAGGCTTCGGGTTCGCAGGCCGACGGGGTGCATGCGACTCTGGTCGTGACCACTGAGGACGGAATCTCCACTGTCGTCCCGGCACCTGCCCCGGCGGGTGTGGCCTACCGGGATATCCGCCTCGGCTGACTCCCGCGGCCCATCTCAGGTGCGGCGGAGGATATCGACCTGGTCGGCAACCACCTCGGCGATGAGCGCATCCCGGGCTTCGCTGCCGGCGTGGTCTTCGATGACCCGCCGGTAGAGGACGATATGGGTCGGACGGTTCCCGGCCGCCGGGAAGACGCGACCGAAGCTCGGTTCGGTCGAGCTCGCCGGTGGGACGGAATCGACGGCCAGCACCACCTCGGCGAGGAGATCGGGTTCGCGTCCGCGGACCCGGGCGAACTCGGCGGCTGCGACCTTGGCGAAACTCTCCGGCCGACTCAGCCGCGCAGGCACCTCGGCCCGGTGCATCGGTGACCGCAGACCCCGCCCATGTCGGTCGCGATGTCGCCTTGGTCTCATAGCACTTCATTCTACGTGTGGGGCCGCCGTGCCTGAGCGAATCGGCGGGTCGTGGCGTGTAGAGTGTGGGACTGTGTCAGCCGTGAGAATGTGTTCAAAGGTCAGCTGTTCGCGCCCTGCCGCCGCCACTATGACGTACGTGCACGCTGATGCGACCGTCGTCATCGGACCTCTGGGCAGGCGGGCCGAGCCGGGCGCTCATGACCTGTGCGCCGAACATGCGGCGAAGCTGACCCCACCCGTGGATTGGCAGCTCATCCGGATCGACTCCGGGCAGGCCCCGCCCGAACGCAGCCACGATGACCTGCTGGCCATCGCCGACGCCGTCCGGGAAGCCGCCGACCGTGCCGATAGAACCCCGCCGCGTCGAGAACCCGGACCGGCCGACGACCCGGCTGCCTCGGGGCGCCGACACGGTCATCTGCGCATCATCGGCGACTCATGAGCCACCCCGAACCGAGCTCGGCCGGGTCCGATCCCGCACCGCAGATTCTCCCGGGCTCCGAGTCGGGCCGGGCTCGAACGACTGCCCTGGACGCCGCCGTCGGAGCCTATGACATCCGCGGGCGCATCCCCGATCAGCTCGACGAGGACATCCTGTTCGCCCTCGGCTGGGCGACGGCACGCGCGATGGCTGAGATCCATGCCATCACCGAGGTGGTCATCGGCCACGATATGCGACCGAGCTCTCCCGGGTTCGCCCATTCCTTCGCCGCCGGGGTCGATGCCGCCGGATCGAGGGCCGTCCTGCTGGGGCTGTGCTCGACCGATCAGCTCTACTTCGCCTCCGGCATCTTCGACCTGCCCGGCGCCATGATCACCGCCAGCCACAACCCGGCCGACTACAACGGGATCAAGATCTGCGGACCCCGCGCGGCCGGCGTCAGCCTCGCCTCCGGCCTCGCCCGGGTCAAGGAGCTCGCGGTCACTGCACCACAGGGCGACGGTCGGACCGTCGAAGAGGACGAGGCGGCCGCGTCCCGGATGCGGGAGCAGTATGCGGCACGGGTCCGCGAACTCACCCACGTCGATGAGGTCACGGGACTGACGATCGTACTCGACGCCGGCAACGGCATGGCCGGGCGCCTCCTCGGGGAGGTCTTCGGCACGGACGCGGGAGCCGCCTCGGTGCCCTTCGACGTCATCGGACTCTTCACCGAACTCGACGGCACCTTCCCCAACCACGAGGCGAATCCGCTGAAACCCGAGAACCTCGTCGACGCCGCACGCGCGGTCGTCGACACCGGCGCCGACCTCGGGCTCGTCTTCGACGGCGATGCCGATCGCTGCTTCTTCATCGACGAGACGGGAGCGACGATGTCGGCCTCTGCCGTCGGTGCACTCGTCGCCGAGCGGGAGATCGCGCGGGCCCGGGCGCTCGGCGACGACCGCCCCACCGTCATCCACAATCTCATCACCTCCCGCAGCGTGGCCGAGACGATCACCGCCGCCGGCGGACATGCACTGCGGTCGAAGGTCGGACATTCGGGCATCAAGACTCTCATGCGTGACACCGGAGCCGTCTTCGCCTGCGAGCACTCCGCGCACTTCTATTTCGATCAGTTCTACGGCGCCGACTCGGGGATGCTCGCCGCCTGCCACCTCATCGCCGCCCTCGCCGAATCACGGGCCCCGGCCTCCCGGCTGGTCGCAGACTATGATCGGTTCGTGCAGTCCGGGGAGATCAACTTCACCGTCTCCGATCCCGATGCCGTGCTCGCCGACTTCGCCGCCCATGCGGGAGATTTCCCGGACAGCACTGTCGATGACCTCGACGGAATCGGCCTGCAGGGGGCGGACTGGTGGGTCAACCTGCGCAAGTCCAACACGGAACCTCTCATCCGACTCAACGTCGAAGCCGCCGATTCGGCGCAGATGGACGCGCTCACCCGCCAGGTCACGGACTTCGTCACCGCTCGCGCCTGAGGCCGGTTCTCTGCGGCACGCGTGCGGGACGCGCGCGCGGGGACGCACGCATGCCGCAGCAGATGTGCTGTCCGCGGATCGGGCACGACGCGACAAGCCGCCTGCCCGGCAATAGACTCGAAGTCGATCCGACAGCCCGCCGTATGGAGGTACCGTGCTCGATTCCACCGACTTCAAGGTCGCCGATCTCAGCCTGGCCGAGGCCGGCCGACACCAGATCCGCCTCGCCGAAAGAGAGATGCCCGGCCTCATGGCGCTGCGTGAGGAATATGCCTCGACCGCACCGCTGGCCGGGGCTCGGATCGCCGGCAGCCTGCACATGACCGTGCAGACCGCAGTGCTCATCGAAACCCTCGTCGCGCTCGGCGCAGAAGTCCGGTGGGCGAGCTGCAATATCTTCTCCACTCAGGACGAAGCCGCAGCAGCCGTCGTCGTCGGCTCCGGCACCCCTGAGTCCCCGTCCGGTGTCCCGGTCTTCGCGTGGAAAGGCGAGACCCTCGACGAGTACTGGTGGGCAGCGGACAAGATCTTCGACTTCGAGGACGGGCCGAACCTCATCCTCGACGACGGCGGCGACGCCACCATGTACGTGCTCAAGGGCACCGAATTCGAAGCCGCCGGGGGAGTGCCCACCGCCGGAGCCGAGGACTCGGAGGAATACACGGTCCTGCTCAAGCAGATCGCCGCGTCCATGGAGGCCGCTCCCGGCCGGTTCGCTCGCCTGACTGCGGGTCTCAAGGGTGTGAGCGAGGAGACGACCACCGGAGTCAACCGCCTCTACCGTCTCGCCGAGCAGAGTGCACTGCCGTTCCCGGCCATCAACGTCAACGACTCGGTGACGAAGTCGAAGTTCGACAACCGCTACGGCATCCGCCATTCGCTGCCCGACGGCCTCAACCGCGCCACCGACGTCCTCATCGGAGGAAAGATCGCCGTCGTCATCGGCTACGGTGATGTCGGCAAGGGGGCGGCCGAGGCCCTCCGCGGGCAGGGTGCACGCGTCATCGTCACCGAGATCGACCCGATCTGTGCGCTGCAGGCGACGATGGACGGCTACCAGGTCGACCTCCTCGCCGAGGCGGCGCCCCAGGCCGACATCATCATCACCACGACCGGGAACACCCGGGTCCTCGACGTCGACGTGCTGCAGACTCTCAAGCCCGGCGCCATCGTCGGCAACGTCGGCCACTTCGATGAGGAGATCGATCTGGCCGGTCTGTCCCGGCTGCCCGGGGTGGAGAAGATCGAGATCAAACCGCAGGTCCACGAGTGGAGCGTGCCCGTGCCCGCCGAGGCGGGACTCGGCCGCGATCGCACGGACTTCCTCGTCCTCTCCGAGGGGCGCCTGCTCAACCTCGGAAACGCCACCGGTCATCCGTCGTTCGTGATGAGTGCGTCGTTCAGCAACCAGGTGCTCGCGCAGATCGAGCTGTGGCACGCCCACGACGACTACGGCAATTCGGTGCACCGGCTGGCGAAGGAGCTCGACGAGAAGGTGGCGCGCCTCCACCTGCCCGCGCTCGGGGCGAAGCTGTCCGAGCTGAGCAAGGAACAGGCCGAGTACATCGGAGTGGACGTCGCGGGACCGTTCAAACCCGACCACTATCGCTACTGATCGGGCTGGCGGCGGAGCGGGCCGAACCCTTCTGCAGGGAGGCCCGCTCCATCGGCTGTCGGGCCGACTCATCAGCGGCGGGTGAGGCTGAGACCGTAGGGGAGCGTGTCGACCCCGGACCGGAACGCATGCGCACGGTCCGCACGCCGGCGCTGCTTCTCGACCTCCGCGATGCGCTGCCGATGGATGACCGCGGACAGGAACTGTTCGGGGAACGTCCCCTCCGGCGGGGCCGGCGCCACATAGGGGTTGAGTTCGGTGGCGAGCTCGATCGCTCGCTGCCAGCGCGACTCCGCGCCGAGCTGCGGTGCCATGGCGAGGAACGCGGCGATGCGCCGATGCAGACCGTCGGGGATCGTGGTCACGTCGGTGCGGTTCAGCCAGTCGTGCAGATGCGGGGCCACATGTGTGTGCATGGGCGGCAGCGGTCGGCTGCGTTCGCTTACGGCAATGGTTCCGGCCAGGTAGTCGCCGAGGCGTTTGGCCTGCGGCGAGAGCAGCCCGGACAGGGCCGCGATGCCGCCGCCGCTGGAGACGATCTCGAACGGCCACAGCAGGGCTCGGATGAAGGAATGCCGCAGCCGCACCGCACCGCCGTCGTCGCGGACCACACGCAGCCCGAGGATGAGCTTGCCCAGCGAACGACCGCGGCTGAGCACTTCGACGAGCATCGGCAGCAGCACGAACACGAAGATGGTCATGACGGTCATGAGCGAGCCGAGGAGCAGTCCGTTGAGGTCGAACACCTTGAGCATCAGCCAGAACATGGCGATGAGAAGCCCGATGTTCACCAGCGAATAGACGATGTAGTCGATCAGGCAGCTCAGTGCGCGAGCCGCCAGAGCGGCCGGCTGGACATTGAGTTCGACGGCTTCGCCGGTGATCAGAGTACTCACCCGACCATCGTGTCATATCCGAGAGCGCCGAGGTGGGCGTTTCGCCGAGAGCATGCCCGTGTGATCTCTCGCCGCGTCGGAGGTGCCGGTCGGTGGTCTCCGATAGGGTGGAGGGATGGATCCGAACCTGCTGGCCCAGCTGCACGGCGATGACTGGCTGGAGCTGTCGGCGTTGGCGAAGAGGAACACGCTGACACCCGAGCAGACGACCCGTTTTCTCGAGCTCTACCGTGCCGCGTCGAAGGATCTGTCACAGATCACGACCGTGGCTCCCGATTCGCTCGAAGCCGCGCGACTCTCGGCGATCGTCCATCGCTCCCACAACCATCTCTCGTCCGTGCCCAGCGGGGGACTGTCGGGACTCGCACGGTTCTTCGTCATCAGCCTGCCGCTGTCTCTGTACCGGCTGCGGTGGGACTTCGTCATCGTGGCCGCCGGGTTCCTCGCCGTGGCTGTCCTGTCGGGGATCTGGGCGGGAACGCATCCGGAAGTGCTCGAGACCTTCGGCAGCACCGAGTACAGACGACAGTTCGCCGAACACGACTTCGTCGACTACTACAAGGAGAACCCGAACGGATTCTTCGCTGTCGGCGTGTGGACGAACAACGCGTGGATCGCCGTCCAGTTCGTCCTCCTCGGCATCACCGGCGGCTACGTCATCGTCGGATTGTTCTCGAACGCGGTCAACGTCGGCTTCTCCGGGGCGATGATGTTCGAGTTCGACCGGGCCTCCGACTTCTTCCTCTACATCCTGCCGCACGGCATCCCGGAGATCAGCTGCATCATCCTCGCCGCAGCCGCGGGTCTGCGGCTGTTCTTCGCGTGGGTGGTGCCGGGGCCGCGGCTGCGGCGTGACCGACTCGCCGGTGAGGCCCGGTCGCTGCTCGTCGTCGCCGGCGGTCTTGTGCTTCTGCTGCTCGGTTCGGGCCTCATCGAGGGCTTCGTGACTCCGAACCCGATTCCGCCGGCGATCAAGATCTCAATCGGAGTGGCGTATACCGCCGCGGTCGTCGTCTACGCGTGGTATTTCGGCAGTCGCGCGGCCGCGGCCGGACTCAGTGCCGATCTGGACGAGCACCAGGCCGGCTATTCGGTCATCTCCACCGACCGCTGACCGGCGCCCCGGTCACAGTCCGCCGGTGACCTTGAGCCGGATGTAGAGATCGGCCAACGCTCCGGGAAGCTTCTCCGGCAGTGCATGGACGGAGGAGACGCCGAGCCCGCGCAGCCGAGTCTGCAGCGACGCCGTGGCCAGCATCTCCGCTTCAGCGGCCGCCGCCGTATAGACGTCCTCGACGTCGCCGCGTTCGGCAGCCAGGGCCTCGAGCGTGGGATCTTCGACTCCCGCGACGACGACCCGGTGATGACTCGTGAGTGTGGGCAGCACCGGCAGGATGTCCTCGGCGAAGGTCGCTTCGTCGAGCTGCGTGACCAGCACGACGAGCGCCTGCTGCCTGGACGTCTGCAGAACGGCGGCGGCGATCGATTCCCAGTTCGCCTCATAGAGCTCCGGGTGCACAGGCGTCAGCGCGACCGACAGGTCATGGACCGGATCGTGGGCCCGATGGCTCGATGCGACTGCGCGGACCCGGGCATCGGCGACGATGACATCGACCCGGTCGCCGGCACCTGCGGCCAGAGCCGTCAGCAGCAGCGAGGCCTCGAGTGCGGCATCGAAGACCGTGCCCTCACCACAGCGGCGGGCCGCGAAACGGGAAGAGTCGACGACGATGACGACTCGACGGTCCTTCTCCGGCCGCCAGGTCTTGACCACGAGGTTCTGAGCGCGGGCACTTGCCCGCCAATCGATGGACCGGACATCGTCACCGTCGACATAGTCGCGCAGCGAATCGAATTCGGTGCCCATTCCGCGGATCATCACCGCAGACCGTCCCTCGAGCTCACGCAGCTTCTGCGTCTTCGACGGCAGTTCGCGCCGTGACACGAACGGAGGCAGCACGCGCACCGAGGCGGGAACGTCGATGCTCTTCTGGCGGTGGATCAGCCCGAGCACGCTGCGGCTGCGCACCGTGACCAGATCGCCGGGCAGCGCCCCTCGCCGCGTCGGCTCCAGCTCGGTGCGCACCTGTGTGTGCTCACCTGGTCCCAGCACGTGGCGAGAACGGGTCTCGACCGCCCCGGCGCTCGGGGCCCAGGCGTCGCGGACATGGAGCCGCAGTCGGCGATCCGTCCCGTTGATCAGAGTCAGCGTGCTGTGGGTGCCATCGCCGAGGCGGACCATCGGACCGGGTGTGCGCTGGACCTCCAGTCCGTGGATCCGGGGCACGAGAAAGAAGTCGAAGACCGCGACCGCGATGATCACGCCGGCCACGATCAGTGCCGTCGGCCACGTGGGCACCAGCATGACGGGCACGAGGCCGAGGAGGGTGAGCAGGAGCAGCCGGGTGGTCATTCAGCGAGGCACTTCGGTCGTGGCGATGATCGAATCGAGGACCTGACCGACGTCCAAGCCGTCCATCTGCGCCTCGGGACGCAGGATGACCCGGTGCGACAGCGACATATGGGCCAGGGCCTTGACATCGTCGGGGGTGACATAGTGTCGGCCGCTGAGCCACGCATGAGCACGGGCGGCACCGAGCATCCTCGTCGCTCCGCGGGGGGAGACGCCCAGGGCCAGGGACGGAGTCTGGCGGGTGGCTCGGGCGAGGTCGACGATATAGGTGATGATCTGCGGGGCGATGTAGATCTTCGCGATCGCCTCACGTGCCCGGCCGATGAGTTCGGCGTCCGCGACCGGACGCAGACCTGCCGATGACAGGGCTCCGGCATCGAAGCCGCGGGCATGGCGGTCGAGGATCTCGAATTCGTGATCCCGCTCAGGCAGGTCGAGGACGAGTTTGAAGAGGAACCGGTCGAGCTGGGCCTCCGGCAGCGGATAGGTGCCTTCGTATTCGACGGGGTTCTGTGTGGCCGCCACGAGGAACGGTTCGGGCAGCTTTCGGGACCGTCCGCCGACGGACACCTGATGCTCTTCCATCGCCTCGAGCAGAGCCGACTGGGTCTTCGGCGGGGTGCGGTTGATCTCATCGGCGATGAGGATGTTCGTGAACACCGGGCCGGGACGGAACGAGAAGTCCGATGCGGAAGCGTCGTAGACCAACGACCCGGTGACATCGCTGGGCATCAGATCGGGAGTGAACTGCACACGCGAGCTCTCGAGACTGACCGCGGCCGCGAAGCTGCGCACGAGCAGGGTCTTCGCCACTCCGGGGACTCCCTCGAGGAGCACATGGCCTCGGCACAGCAGCGCGATGAGCATTCCGGTCACCGCCTGGTCCTGGCCGACGACGGCCTTGGCGATCTCGGTGCGCACACCGGTGAACGCCTCACGCACCGGATCCGGCTCGGCCGCCGGGGTCTGCAGAGTCTCGGCGGCCGGTTCCTGCGGCGCAGGCGATGCCTGAGGCGCTGCCGATGCCTGCGGCGCGGCCGGTTCCTGAGGATTCGTGGGGTCATGGGGCGGCTGGGTCATGGGATCTCACTTTCGATCTGGGTGAGCTGATGGACGAGTTCGGTGAGTTCGGCGTCTGTGCGTGCCGAAGCGGAGACGAAGACATGGTGGAGGTGGCCCGAGTCGACTCCCGTGGTGGTCGCGATGCGGGCGATGATGTCCGGGGTGCGGGCATCGGGTCTGAGGCTCAGCCGTTTGGCGATGCGCAGCAGTGCACTCGTCCGCAGAGTGTGCAGGGCCCCGTCCCGGTCGTGGCTGCGGGAGCTCAGAGCGGCTCGGCCGTGCACGGTCTCCACCGCCGGCACGATGACGGGCAGACGCTCGAGAGCCAATGGGCCGAACCGGCGCCCGATGACGAGCAGGAGGACGAGCACGCAGGGGATCAGCCACAGGACGCCGGCGAGGAACCAGCCGGGCACGAAATCGATGGGCGACGACGGCTGCTGCTGCCCGGAATCGTCGAAGGTCGGGTGGTAGACGACGAGGTTCTGCGTCTCCGACAGCTGTGAGAGCACGAGGGAGGCGTTGCCCTCTTCGTCGATGTGCTCATTGGTCACCCAGTCGCGATTGCCGAGCACGGTCAGCGGGACGGAACCTCGCGAATCGGTGAGCAGCTGTCCGCGTGCGGACCCGGGCGCCACCTCGGCGCCGTCGATCTCATCGACCCCGGGCCCGGCGAACGGGTAGCAGGCGGTGATTCCGTTCGTGGCCTTCCTCGTCTCCGCGTATTCGACATCGCCGGTGGTCACGGCGCCGGCGCTGCGGGCGATCGATGAGTCGCATGCCGGCAGGGACGTGGCATCCGGGTCGGCCAGCGGGCTGAGATTGTCGTTGACGGTGATCCGGTCGGTGAACTCCGAGACCGTCGCACCCGGATCGACGAGGACGAGCCGGTTGCCGTGGGTGCGCAGAGCGTACTGGAGGCCGGCGATGTCCCCGTGCGACAGCGCCGCAGTGTTCGTGGGAATGAGCAGAGTGGTGCCGGGTCGGGCAGCGGCCGTGCGGGCCTGCTCCTGATCCTCGGTGGTGGTGACGTCGACATCGTGGTCGCGCAGGGTCTCGACGAGGGCCTTCGTGCCGGTGCGTGCCGTCGAATCATAGTGCAGCGGTTCCTCGGACTCATCGTCACCGGTCAGCAGCACGAGCGCGATCACGGTGATGAGGATGACGAAGGCCGCGACGATCCAGACCGAGGCCGAACGCAGACGGGCCCGCAGCGGGATCCGCGCACTCGAACGAGTGCCGCGGGCGGCGACATCCAACTGTGCGCTCATACCGGTGCCCCCTGGTGATGGCGGACCGGCAGTGCGCTCAGGGACCGGTCCAGCGCGCACAGATCCGCATAGACGTCGTCGAGGCCGCGACCGGCACGCGTCGTCCGCGCGGGTTCCTCCCCGTAGCGGAGGTCGTTGAACACCTCGGCCACACCGTGGACGGCGGGTCCGTGCTCGGGCAGGGCCGCCTCGGCGGATCGGGCGATCTCACTGGCCGTGGCCGAGGATTCGAGCGAGACGATCTGCTTGACCGACAGGACGGCGAAGATCGCACGGGACTCGTCGATGACCGCGGTCGCGAAGTCCCCGACGCGGGCGGCCCTGGCCGCGCTCTCGCGCCACGGACCCGGTTCCGGCAGGGACACTACCGGGTCGAAGGCCGACAGCGGCACTCCGGCGCGGCGGAATCCGGCCCGGCGCACACGCCAGACGATGAGGGCGATGATCGCGGCGAGACCGAGGACGACGACGATGAGCAGCCACGGGGAATTCGCGCCCAGGGCGGCGCCGACCAGCGAATCCCACAGGGAGGACAGCCACCGGCCGATCTGCTCCAAGGGGGTGAGGTCGTTGGCGGCGTATTCGGACTTCGACAGTTCGTGTTCGACCCATTCGCGACCGGTGTCCCGGTCGATGCTCGCCGAGGCGGCGCTGAGTTGGGCGCCGCCCGGCTGGGAGGACACGACGGTGCGGAGGTGAGCGGCCGCCTCGGTGACGGGGGAGAGGATCATCGGTCCTCCTCAGCGCGGATGAGGACGAGGTCGAGACCCTCGGAGCGCATCTGCTGATCGAAGAAGCAGACCGTCACCAGGCAGGCGAAATAGGCGAAGAGGACGGCTGAGGAGATCAGTGTGAGTCCGAGCAGCAGGCCGACGGAGACGAGCGCGATGGCAGCCTGCGCGGTCGTCGAGTCGGTGGTCGTCGACATGCCGATGCCCAGGGCGAGCGAGATGACGAAGACGAGTGGGGTGATGATGAGCTGAACGAGCTGATTGGACAGGAAGTACCCGAGCGCCAGTTGGCCGAGCATCCGCCAGAACCCGCGACCGGTCAGCCTCCAGGAGCGGCGGATCCCGGCGCGCACGCTCAGATCCTCCACCGCGATCGCCGAACCGAGGAAGGCCAGGCGCAGGTTGATCCAGACGAGTGCGATGAACCACAGTAGCGCAGCCAATGCCGCCCAGACGAAGGCGAGGATCACCGAATCGGCGCCTGAGAAGAGCAGCGTCGGAGCGGTGAGGGCCAGCAGCAGGCCGAGATTGATTCCGGACATCAGCAGTGTGGCCAGAACGAGGCGCCAGCGGCGACCGGGCAGGGACTTCCAAGCCATCGACAGGGTGGTTCTGCGGGCCCCGAAGGAGGCGCGGGTGCCGGTGGCGATGAGTCCGGAGAGCAGATGGGCCAACCCCAGGCTGAGCAGGCTCAGCGCCACCGATCCCAATTGGGCCAGGGCGATGAAGCCCGAAGCGGCATCGTCATTGCCGCTGAGGTCGTTGAAGAACGGCAGAAACTGGACGGCGATGAGGGCGCCGATCGCGGTGAGCAGCAGGCTCCAGAGGGCGAAGACGATGAGGGAGGAGCCGACGGACAGGCTCGGGATGAAGCGCAGCAGGCGGAAGCCGGAATCCAGTGCCTCGATGAACGTCAGCGGACGTTTGGGCAGGAGCCCGCGCGGTGGCGGCGGCTGCCAGCCGCGTGAGGGAGGGGACGGTGAACGTCGCTGCCACCGGCCGGTGTGCCAGTCGACCTCCGAGGTCCATGCATTCGTCTGTCCCATCACGCCAATCCTGCCATGATTCGTCTGCACGTGCCGAGAGGTCTCCCTGTTTCATACCGGCCGCGTCGGCCCCGTCGAACCGAGGAATCGGGAGTCGGACGGGAGCCCGGGCCGGCTCTCGTCGGGGCTCTGTCGGCGGTGGGGCCGAGGCGACGATCATCGCTGTCATCGGGCTCGGTGCACGAGGCGGACGACTCCGCCCGATAGGGTAGGAGTGTCGAGAACCGAAGAACACGCGAACATAAGGGACAATGGGAGCATGAACGCTCGAATCCTCGTAGTTGATGATGACACGGCTTTGGCCGAAATGATCGGAATTGTGCTCAAAAGTGAAGGCTTCGAGCCCTTCTTCTGCGCCACCGGAGACCAGGCCTTCGAAGAGTTCCAGAAGGTCAGCCCGGACCTCGTGCTCCTCGACCTGATGCTTCCCGGCAAGGACGGACTCGAAGTGTGCCGGGAGATCCGCGAGATCTCCTCGGTGCCGATCATTATGCTCACGGCGAAGTCCGACACGGTCGATGTCGTCCTCGGCCTCGAATCCGGTGCCGACGACTATGTTCCGAAGCCGTTCAAGCCCAAGGAACTCGTCGCCCGCGTCCGGGCTCGGCTGCGGATCTCCGAACCGCAGGCTCCCGAACTGCTGACCGTCGGCGATGTCGTCGTCGACGTCGCCGGTCACACGGTGACCAAGGGCGGATCCCCGGTGTCACTGACTCCGCTCGAATTCGATCTGCTCGTCGCACTGGCCCGCAAGCCCTGGCAGGTGTTCTCCCGCGAGACCCTGCTCGAAGAGGTGTGGGGTTACCGCCACGCCGCGGACACCCGACTCGTCAATGTCCATGTGCAGCGTCTGCGGTCGAAGATCGAACGCGATCCGGAGAAGCCGGACATCATCGTCACCGTCCGCGGCGTCGGCTATAAGGCCGGCCGAGCGGCGTGACCACCGAGTCAGCCGCGGACGGGCCCGTCCGCACCGCGGCCTCGGCATTGAAGACGTTCTGGAACTTCATTCTCCGATCGTTCAGCCACTCCCTGCAGGTCCGCATCGTCGTGCTCACCATCGTGCTCACCTCGGTGGCGATCTTCGGTGTCGGCACCTATATGTCCCAGCAGATCGCCCGCGGTCTCTTCGACACCCGTCTGGACTCCCTGTCCTCGCAGACACGGTCGATCCTGGCCGAGCTGCGCTCCCTGGCGCCGGTCGACGGTCAGGCGGTCACCCAGGACACGCTGAGCTCGCAGCTGTCATCGATCTACAACCGTTCGGCCGGGTCGGTGTACTCGCTGACCCTGCAGCCGAAGGACCCGAACTCCTCGTTCTCGACGATCACCGCCGGTGGGCCGGGCGAGGACGGTGAGGCGTCGCAGGTGCCGATCACCGATGAGCTCCGCGAGGCCATCCGCAAGGCCCCGTCCGATGACAAGCTCTACCAGTCGGTGAGCCTGCCCGACGGGACCGGGCCGGGTCTGCTCATCACCCAGGAGCTGCAGATCCCGGGTGCCGGTCAGTTTCAGCTCTACTACCTCGGCGACCTCAGCGAACAGCAGGACACGCTGAACTTCGTGCAGCGGTCGATGTTCGTCGCCGCACTCGTCCTCGTCGTCCTCGTCGGCGCCGTCGCCTGGATCGTCACCCGCCTCGTCGTCACCCCGGTGCGCACCGGCGCCGAGGTGGCCAGGCTCATCGCCGACGGTGACCTCGATGAGCGCATGCCCGTGCACGGCAATGATGAGATCGCCGTTCTCGGCGAGAGCTTCAACGATATGGCCGACACCCTCCAGCATCAGATCGAGCAGATGGAACGCCTGTCCGTGCTGCAGCGGCAGTTCGTCTCCGATGTCTCCCATGAGCTGCGGACACCGCTGACGACGATCCGTGCCGCGGCCGACCTCATCTTCGATTCCCGCGAGGACCTCGATCCCGTCACCGCCCGCAGCGCCGAACTGCTGAACTCGCAGGCCGAACGCTTCGACAATCTGCTCTCCGACCTGCTGGAGATCTCCCGCTACGATGCCGGTGCCGCAGCCTTGGTGGCCAAACCCGTCGACATCGGGGCGATCGTGACCTCTGTGATCGAGACCGTGTCGATGGTGGCCGAGCAGATGTCGACGGCCATCGTCGTCCACGCTCCATCATCACCGGTCATGGCCGAGGTCGACCGGGTGCGCATCACCCGGATCGTGCGCAACCTCGTCGTCAACGCCATCGAACACGGTGAGAACAACCCGGTCGACATCTATGTCGCCTCCAACGCCGAGGCGGTGGCGGTGAGCGTGCGCGATCACGGTGTCGGCATGAACGAAGAACAGGTCGAGCACGTCTTCGACCGTTTCTGGCGTGCCGATCCGGCCCGCAAGCGCACCCTCGGCGGATCCGGTCTGGGCCTGGCGATCTCGCTCGAGGATGCTCACCTGCACAACGGCTGGCTGCAGGTCTGGGGCAAGCCCGGTGAAGGATCGTGCTTCCGGCTGACGATTCCGCGGCGTCCCGATCAGGAGATCACCTCGTCACCTCTGCCGCTGCCGCCCCGTGACGCGCAGATCCGCGGTTCCGCGCTCGTTGCCGGACCGCTGTCCTCGGACGGTTCCGTACGCATTCAGACCGGGTCGATACCGATCGTCGTCGAAACCGAGCCGGAGATGCTCGAGGCGAACCACGACGCCCCCGCCGAGGCGGCCCCGCAGGATTCCGCATCGGCTCAGCCGAATACCGTGACAGCCCGAACAGACACCGCCGAACCGGACACCGATGCGGCGAGGCAGCTGTCCGCTGCCGAGACCGATCCGGACCCGGGCGGCGCAGTTTCGGACCTGGATGGCGCTGATCCGGTCCTGGGTGGCGCTGATCCGGACCTGGGTGGCGACGACGACAGCGACGCCAGCGTGAACGACAGAGAAGGAGGACGGCCATGATGCGCACGATGCCCCGGGGCTTCCGGGTGAGGACCATGCTGGTCTCCGTCTTCACAGCCCTGGCCCTCGTCGGCTGCTCGTCGATCCCGACCTCATCACCTATCGGTCATATCGAAGACGATTCGGGTGACCAGGGTGCGAACAACGCGCGGATCCCCGACGGCCCGGAACCCGGCGACAGCCCATCGGACATCGTGCGCGGATTCCTTCGGGCAGGAGCCGGCACAGGCAACAACTTCTCCGTGGCCCGGTCATTCCTCACCGAGGGCGAGGCACAGAAATGGAGCCCACAGGAATCGGTGTCGGTGCTGCCGAACGGCACTGACCTCGACTCCTTGAACGTCGGGGTCACCTCCGATCAGAAGACGATGAGCATCTCGGCTCCAGTCGTCGGCCTCGTCGACTCCTCCGGCGTGTACAACTCCACCAAACCGGGCACCCAGTCGACCCTGGAGTTCTCATTGCGGCAGGAGAACGGGGAGTGGAGGATCTCCTCGGCGCCGGACGGTCTGCTCATCAGCCAGACCGACTTCCGCACGATCTTCCTCAACTATTCGCTGCAGTTCTTCACCTCGGACTATTCCTATCTCGTCCCTGACTCCCGCTGGTTCCTCCGGTCCTCCTCGACCCCGACCGTGCTGATGAACGAGCTGCTCAGCGGACCCGCCCCCTACCTCTCCGGAGCGGTGATCACTGCGATCACCGACGGGGCGAAGCTGAGCGAATCGAATGTGGTCACGATCGAGAACGGTGTTGCCCATGTGTCCTTGGGACAGCAGAATCCGGCCCCGTCCGACCGTGAGAAGGGACTGATCCGCCAGCAGATCGCCACCACTCTGCAGGTCATTCCCTCGATCTCGGCGATCGAGCTGACCATCGGCGGACAGACGGTGCCGACCAGCCTGCAGCCGAAGACCGACACCTCGGTCCAAGTGGATGGGCCACCCGTCGTGCTCGCCGATGACCGACTCTCCCGTGTCTCGGGAACGACCGTCGCCAAGGTCGAGAACAGTCCGAACCTGAAGAAGGCGAAGGCGAGTGACCCAGCGGTGTCGCTGGACGACTCCCTGTACGTGTACCTGGCCGATGACGGCAAGCAGCTCATGCGGTTGAAGTCCGACGCCGTCGACGCCACTCCGATCCTCAAGGGCAAGAAGCTCGTGCGCCCCAGCATCGATCGGTTCAATACGACCTGGACCGGTGAGGCGGAGAACGAGGGCGAACTCAAGGCCGTCGGCCGTGACGGAAAGGTCTTCACCGTGGCCGCTGACTTCCTCAACGATCGGCAGCTCGTCGATATCGAAGTCTCGCGAGACGGAACCCGTGTCGCTCTGCTCAGTCGGCACAAGGGGGAGCCGGACCGCGTCGACGTGGTCGGTGTGCCGCGGGACAAGGCGGGCAATCCGTCCGGCCATGTCTCCGAATCGCCGATCGAAGTGGGAGCGAGCTTCGACGAGATCAAGGACGTCTCTTGGGCAGGGTCGACCTCTCTGGTGGCGCTGGCCGCTGAGGAAGGCGATTCTGCGCAGCCGTTCCGCATCGGAGTCACCGGACCTGCAGAACAGCTCGGCGAAGTCTCGGGTGGGAGCCGCATCGCCGGCGGGGTGGATGGACGCTCGATCCTGGTCACCAGTTCCGATGGCGCCCTGTACAGCTACAACTCGAACGCGTGGCAGAAACTCGTCGATGTCGCCGCGAAGGATCCCTCCTATCCCGGCTGACCGGTCGGCTGGGCACAGCTGACCGGTCCGCCTCGGCATAGTAGATTGCTCCCATGGGGCTGCTCGGGGAGTTCGGCGAACTGCTCCTGCCCCGCCGGTGCGCCGGATGCGGGCGGGAGAACGTCTCCCTGTGCACTCGCTGCCTGCAGCTGCTCGGTGGGATTCCGCGGGCGATGGAACCGCGCTACGGCAGGATCCCGATCGTCGGGGTCTGCGAATACAACTCGCAGATCTCGCGGATGGTCGTCGGTTTCAAGGACGAAGGCCGTCGGGACATCCTCGACCCGTTGGCTCTGGCACTGACCCGCTCGATCGTCGCCGCACTCGACCTCATCGGATACTCCGGCGGAACCGTCCGACTCTTCCCAGCCCCCAGCTCGGATCGGGCCAGACGTCGCCGAGGCGGATCGCATACGGCGGTCTTGGCGAATCGGGCGAAGGAGCTGGCACCGGAGCTGCCTATGGAAGTCCACGATGTGCTCTCAGCGAAGCGCTCACGCGACCAGGTCGGACTGGGCGCGATCGAGCGGGCACAGAACGCGGAACGGACTCAATATCTCGACCGGAGGAGGATTGCTGAGATCTCTGCTCCGTGCCCGGCTTCGGGCGCAGACTCCGCGTCTGCAGATCTGCTCATCGACGACTTCTCCACCACGGGAGCAACCTTGGCAGAAAGCGCACGTTTGCTAGCATCGGTGCAGATCAGACCCGCTGTGGGAGCTGTTCTCGGTCTCGGACGCGGGGGCACTCGATTTGTCTCTCCCTTTACTGTATAACGGTGGTACCCATCCAAGGGCATGGGATCGGATGAATCCGAAGAACGAGTCGCTAAGGACACATCATGGATATCGTTGTCAACGGCCGTCAACTGACCATCTCCGACAGCTTTCGAGCCCACATCGAGGACAAGATCGCCAAAGTCGAACAGCTTGCCCCTCGCGCTCAGCGTGTCGAAGTACATGTCACTCACGAAAAGAACTCCCGCCAGCCCGAGACGAGCGAGCGGGTTGAGCTCACGGTTGTGGCGAAGGGACCGGCAATTCGGGCAGAGGCCATGGCAAGCGACAAATATGCGGCACTCGATCTGGCATGGGCGAAGCTCGTCGAACGTCTGAGGCGGGCGAGGGACCGGCACAAGGTGCCGCGTTCGGGCCATCACCGCAAGGAATCCACGGCCGAGGTGTTGGCGAAGATGCCGGTGGCCGAACCGATGATCCCCGACGCGGACGCCGATGCTGCGAAGGCTGACGGGGACCGCAGCGTCGATCAGACGAATGGTCGGATCAAGGCCGAAGGCGATTCGCCGGTGGTTCTGCGTGAGAAGACCTTCACCGCCTCACCGATCGGCATCGAAGAGGCCCTGAACCGAATGGAGCTCGTCGGACACGACTTCTACCTGTTCATCGACGAGGAGTCGAGCAAACCTTCCGTCGTCTACCGCCGCAAGGGCTGGAGCTACGGCGTCATCGCCCTCGACCACGAACTCGAAGAAGCCATCGACTGACCCAATTACTACCTGACGGCGGCCCAGCAACCTTGCGCAAGGTTGCTGGGCCGCCGTCAGGTAGCAATAGGGGTATAGCGTGGGGTTATGCAGAGGATGACACGGGCCGCGGCCCGCCGGACGGCGATCGCCGCGACCGGACTGGACCGACCACGACCGGCGAAGGTCACAGCCCGACACCTCAGATCAGTCTTCGCCACCATGGGCCTGACCCAGATCGACTCCGTCGCGCGAGTCGTCCGCTCCCACTACCTGCCCTACTTCTCTCGCCTGGGCCCCTATCCGCGGGAGACCCTGGACCGTCTGTTCTACTCCTCACCGCGCATGGGCGTCGAATACTGGGCGCATGCCGCGGCCTTCGTCCCACCGCAGACGTGGAAGCACTTCGCCCGTGCCCACAGCGAATGGTGGCGCAACGACTTCGGGCAGCGCCACCCCGAGACCGGGGAGGAGTTCCGAAACCTCCAGTCCTCCGTCCTCACCGCCCTGTCGTCCGGGCCCCGGACGGCGCGGGAAGTCGCCGAGGTGGTCGACCACGATCTGCCGGAGACGCACCGCGGCCATTGGGGTTGGAATCCCAGCCAGGTGAAAGTCGCACTCGAAGCACTGTTCGCCGGCGGAATCATCAGCGCCTCGGGACGCAATGACCACTTCGAACGCATCTATGCGCTGGCTCGAGACGTCTCACCGGAGCTGCCGGAGATCCCTCTGAGCTATGGCCCACCGGATGATCCTCGTTTGGGCCTCGACCCGACCGCGCAGCTTCCGCGCGGAATCTCCGGGGTCGCGAACGAGGTCGTCGAGCTCACCCGCATCGCCGCACGTGCCTTGGGGGTCGCCAGACCCGAGGACATCGCCGACTACTTTCGGCAGCGGCGCGCACCGACCGACGCCGCCATCACCGATCTCATCGCCTCGGGCGAGCTGCGTGAGGTCGACGTCGAGGGGGTCCGGGCCCTGAAATGGCATGACGCACGAACTCCGCGCACGGTGAACGCTCGAGCGCTGCTGGCCCCGTTCGACCCGTTGGTCTTCTACCGTCCGCGCATCGAATGGCTCTTCGACTTCCACTACCGCATCGAGATCTACACTCCGGCTGCCAAGCGTGTCCACGGCTACTACGTCACTCCGTTCCTCCTCGGCGAACGACTCGTCGGGCGAGTCGATCTGCACCGGGACCGGGCTGCAGGAATCCTCCGCGCTCACGCGGTGACATGGGAGCCGGGGGAGGAGCACACCACGGAACTGGCTGACGAGCTCAAGACGATGGCCGCATGGCTGGGTCTGACCGCCGTGGACCTCGAAGGTACTCACCTGCCATTAAGCTAGGGGCTATACAGTCGTTCGAGTTGTTGTCCGGCAGACATGCCGATTAGGAGAAAAGTGGCTAATTTCCTCGAGAAGCTTCTGCGCACAGGTGAAGGCAGAACTCTGAAGAAGCTCCGCCGATACACGGATGCCATCAACCAGCTGTCCGATGAGTTCAGCGAGATGACAGACACCGAACTGCGGGAGGAAACCGGCCGGTTCAAGGAGCGCTACAAGGACGGAGAGAGCCTCGACTCCCTGCTTCCCGAAGCCTTCGCCGCCGTGCGCGAAGCATCGAGCCGGACCTTGGGTCTGCGGCACTTCGACGTTCAGCTCATGGGCGGCGCCGCCCTGCACCTGGGCAACATCGCAGAGATGAAGACCGGTGAGGGCAAGACCCTGGTCGCCACGGCACCGGCTTATCTCAACGCTCTCACCGGCAATCCGGTCCACATCATCACGGTCAACGACTATCTGGCCACCTACCAGTCCGAACTGATGGGACGCGTGTTCCGCTTCCTCGGCATGGAGACCGGCTGCATCCAGGCGAACATGCCCTCGGATCTGCGTCGCAAACAGTACGCCGCGGACATCACCTACGGCACGAACAACGAATTCGGCTTCGACTACCTGCGCGACAACATGGCGTGGTCGGCCGACGAACTCGTGCAGCGCGGACACTCCTTCGCCATCGTCGATGAGGTCGACTCGATCCTCATCGACGAGGCACGTACCCCGCTCATCATCTCCGGTCCTGCCGAAGGCGATGCGAACCGCTGGTACGGCGAATTCGCCAAGGTCGTCAAGCGGCTGAAGACCGACCGCGACTATGAGGTCGACGAGAAGAAGCGCACCGTCGGCGTCCTCGAACCCGGCATCGAACGCGTCGAGGACTACCTGGGCATCGGCAACCTCTACGATGCGGAGAACACCCCGCTCATCAGCTTCCTCAACAACTCCATCCGCGCCAAGGAGCTGTTCAAGAAGGACAAGGACTACGTCGTCCTCGACGGCGAGGTCCTCATCGTCGACGAGCACACCGGTCGTGTGCTCAAGGGCCGCCGCTACAACGAAGGCCTGCACCAGGCCATCGAGGCGAAGGAAGGGGTGAAGGTCCAGGCCGAGAACCAGACCCTGGCGACGATCACCCTGCAGAACTTCTTCCGTCTCTACGAGAAGCTCTCCGGCATGACCGGTACGGCCGAGACCGAGGCCGCGGAATTCATGTCCACCTACAAGCTCGGCGTCGTCCCGATTCCGACGAACAAGCCGATGCAGCGCGCCGACCAGTCCGACTTCGTCTACAAGAACGAGGTCGCGAAATTCGACGCCGTCGTCGACGACATCGTCGAACGCCATGAGACCGGACAGCCGGTCCTCGTCGGCACGACCAGCGTCGAGAAGAGCGAATACCTGTCGAAGCACCTGGCCAAACGCGGCGTCAAGCATGAGGTCCTCAATGCGAAGAACCACGCCCGTGAGGCCTCGATCGTCGCGATGGCCGGACGCAAGAGCTCGGTCACCGTGGCAACGAACATGGCCGGCCGCGGTACCGACATCATGCTCGGCGGCAACGCCGAGTTCCTCGCGGTCGCGGAAATGGAACGTCGCGGTCTCGACCCGGCCGAGAATGAGGATCAGTACGAGTCCGAATGGTCGGCGGTGCTGAAAGCGGCCGAGGACAAGGTCAAGGAAGAGGCCGAAGAGGTCGTCGAGCTCGGCGGGCTCTACGTGCTCGGCACGGAACGGCACGAATCCAGGCGCATCGATAATCAGCTCCGCGGTCGTTCGGGGCGCCAGGGCGACCCGGGGGAGAGTCGCTTCTATCTGTCCCTGACCGACGATCTGATGCGCCTGTTCGGCTCCGGTGCCGCCGAGAGGATCATGGCCACCGCCAATGTTCCCGATGACGTGCCGCTGGAATCGAAGATGGTCTCCCGGGCCATCCTGTCGGCTCAGTCCCAGATCGAACAGCGCAACGCCGAACAGCGCAAGAACGTCCTCAAATACGATGACGTGCTCAATCGGCAGCGCACTGTCATCTACAACGAGCGCCGCAGCGTCCTCGACGGGGCCGACCTCGAGGAGCAGGTCGCGAAGTTCCGTGAGGAGGTCATCGACGCCTACGTTGCCGAAGCGACCACGGGACCGGTCGAGGACTGGCAGATCGACGAGCTCTTCGAGGCCCTCGGAAAGATCTACTCACCGTCGATCACCTCCGAAGACCTCGCCGAGGAGCTCGGCGGACTCGGCAACCTCTCGAAGAACCGCCTCAACCAGGAGATCCAGTCCGATCTCGCCGTGTTCTACTCCCAGCGCGAAGAGGAACTCGGTGAGGAAGCCACCCGCGAACTCGAACGCCGCGTCGTCCTCTCCGTCATCGACAAGCGCTGGCGCGAACACCTCTATGAGATGGACTATCTGAAGAACGGGATCGGACTGCGCGCCATGGCCCAGAAGGACCCGCTGGTCGAATACCAGCGTGAGGGCTTCGACATGTTCAAGACCATGCAGGATGGGATCAAGGAGGACGTCGTCCGCCTGACCAACACACTGCAGGTCCAGGTGACCTCATCGGCGGGCTCCGACGATGGCGAGCCCGAGGTCGAGGTCGATGCTGAGGAGCTGCGTCACAAGACTCCGAAGATGCAGCTGTCGGCCCCGTCCGAGTCCGGTTCCTCCTCGGTCTCCGAAACCGAGGACGAGGACGACCCGGCCCCGGCCAATCGCGCTGAACGTCGCGCGAAGAAGAAGGCGAAGAACTGACACAGGGCCCTCGGCTGCTCACATCGTCTGCAGAGCAGTCAGCGTCCACCGGGTGGTGAGCAGTTCCAAGCGGACTGCTACCGCCCGGACGCGGTTTGCGGCGGCGACGATGACCGTGACCTCGGCGATCTCGGGGCTGATTTGGCACACATGTGCCGTTCCCGGCTGTACCGTGCGGGCGCCGGGCACGGTCGTCCGCTGCGGAGCCACCTCGGCGCGCAATTGACAGCGGTGATCGATCTTCGCCAGCAGCTCCGGTTCGACCCAGCGGGCGATCGTCTCGCTGCGCCTGACCCCGGAGAGGACCTCGAGGCAGGCAACCGCCAACGAGGTGGCCGTGGCCGCGATCCGCGCGCGATCGTCTGCGATGTCCTGGCCCCGGATCTGCTTGCTGACCCGTCGAGGAGACTGTGCCGTGGACAGCGGAGCGACTTGTCGCCGGGGCGGCGTCGGAGCCTGCGGTCGGGTGAGGGTGAGCGGGGCGGTCATGTCTGGATCTCCAATCTCTGACCTGCAATGATGAGGCTCGGATCGGGTCCGATGGTGTCCTCGTTGGCGGTATAGATGTCAGCGACGAGCTGCGGAATCTCTTCAGGAGCGTCGGTCAGCTCGGCCGCGATCGACCACAGGCTCTCGCCCTGAGTCACAACATGTGCGGAGGATCGGGAACCTGCGGGCACAGAGGCGTCGGCGCCGTCACCGGGCTCATCCGGTCTCCCACCGTGGTCGGATTCGTCATCCTGAGCTGAGTCTCCGGACCTGTCCGCGCCTCGGTCACCCGGTGGTGATGAAGGCACATCGCCCGACGGCGGTTCGGTGGGCCATCCGGGGTCGGGCAGCTGTGCTCGATCTGGTGACTCGGATCCCGCTGGCGACCCTGCACCATCGGTCTGCTCCGCTCGGTCAGGGGAGTCCTCGCCCCGGCCGTCATCGTCGACCGTCGGCCATCCGGGATCGGCAGGGGCGGCCGACGCCTCCGTCGGAGATGTGTCGGGCCCGGGTGGTCCGACCGGTGCCGCCTGAGCGGAGTGAACGACCAGGCCGGCAGAGACGATGGCAAGAACGCTCGACGCCAGAATCCGCGGCATCACCTTCACGACCAGTCCTGCAAGCCTCGCCCGAAGCCGACCTGACGGGAGAACGCGCAGCAGCAGCGCCAGCAGAGAGACGAGGCCGAGCCGAGCGAACATGAGTGCTGCCGCGCCGATGATGACGATGACGACGATGTCGCTGGTCGTCCGTGGCTGGGGCAACTGTGTCCAAGCGGTGAAGAACGAACCGAGCAGAACCAGCCATGAACCCGCACATGCAATCAAGAGATACATCTAGACATCCTCCATTGGATATTGAACATAATGATGCCGTTAGATGTAATTTGATGTCAATGGATCCACTCTAACTACATGACTGTAGTTCGAGGCGCCGTCGTTTCAAGTCTTGAAAGTGGACTACAGCTGGGGCAGGCTTAGCGATTATGGACGATCGCATCGACGCACTTCTGGCGGATATCGAAGCCGCCGACTCAGCGGCACAGGCGCACGCCCGGAGAGGTGAGTTCGGTGATGAGGTCGCCGGCCAGGCCGCCGAAAGGACCCTGCTCGAACGGCTGCGCGGAGCAGTGGGGTCAACGGTGCAGGTCACTATTCCCGACCGTGACGTGACCGGAGTGGTGCGCTTCCTCGGTCGCGACATCGTCGTCGTCGCCGGGGCTGAGGTCTCCGCCATTGCGATCAGGGCCGTTCGCGGGCTCAGACTGCCCTCGAGAGTGCACCGATTCGAAGCCGGTGGGCTCGAGCGTTTGGGGATGGGGTCCGCGCTGCGCCGCTGGTCAGCCGCTCATGAAGAGGTGACGATCGACGTGGCCGACCGCTTCGGCGGGATCCGAGGACGATGCGATCTCGTCGGTGCCGACTATGTCGAGATCGCCGGCCGGGTCATCCCCTTCGCGGTGATCAGCGCCATCCATGCCCACACGGATCCCTTCGAGTGAGCCGGGAGTGATGGAGATCAGAGTCGAAGCGAGAGGGTCAGTCCTCGATGGACCCGGTCTTGATCTGGTACTCGGTGCGCTCGTACATGCGCTGGATATAGGCTTCGATCTCGGACTTCTCGACTCGCCACTGGCCGCGCCCGCCGACCTTGATGGCGCGGAGATCGCCCGAGCGGACCAGTGCCCGAGCCTGAGCGATAGAGACATTGAGCAGCTCGGCCACATCGGTCAGCGGCAGGAAGCGACTTTCGACGGCCATGAGGTGACTTCTCCCATTCCAAATGTCCATCTGCCTCCAGATGTCCATCTGCTTGTTGGTGCGTTTTGCCAAAAACATTGCTTTGGCATCATTTGATGTCCAATATTATCACTGAGGAACGGTTTCTGTCAGTGAAACTTCTGCGAATCTGGAGATGCAATGGAGCTCTCGAAACGAATCCGACGCCCCCGCTGGACCGATGCACGGCTCCTGGTCGGAGCGATGCTCGTCGTCCTCGCGGTCGTCGGAACCTATCTGCTCGTCACCTCGGCGAACTCGACCACCCGGGTCTGGGCGAGTACACGCGCCCTCGTCCCCGGTGAAGTCCTCAAGCCGGCCGACCTCACCGTCGCCGAGGTCAACCTCGCCGATCTCGGCAAGAAGTACCTCTCGGCCGATGCCGAGCTGCCGACGAACACGAGCGTGCGCAGCGTCGTCGCAGCGGGGGAGCTGCTGGCCGCCTCGGCGGTGGCGCCCCTGTCCGAACTCGAGGGGCGGGTCGTGGCCATCGACATCGCCGGTTCCGTCCCGAGCGTCCTCGACTCGGGCAGTCTCGTCGACGTCTGGGCCCAACCGGAGCAGAACGGTCTCGACGACGACGGGACACCGCCCGAGCAGATCGTCGATTCCGCTCCGGTCGCCCACATCAACCGAGACGTCGGCAGCTTCGGGGCAGGCGACGGCGCCCGCATCGAAGTGTTCGTCGGCTCCGGCGACCTGCCCGGGGTGCTCGCGGCCCTCGACGGACGCAGCGTGCTCTCCGTCGTCGGCGCCCCGTCCGTTCCTGCCGACGACAGCGGGCAGTGATGACACAGGTCCTGCTCGCCGTCGACTTCGAGTACGATCTCATCCTCTTCGAGCTGCTCAGCGAGATCGACGACGTCACGATCGTCGCCCGCCCTGCCGACGAGGTGGAGCTGCTGGCACACTGCCGCACAGGCGGCGCCGACGTGGTCATCATCGGACGGTACTTCCCCGGCCTCGACGCCGAGGTGGTCAACGCGATCACGGCGTCCGGAGCGAAGGTGCTCGGCTTCGGCGATGATGCGCACGTCCTCGAGGCCGTCGGCGTCACCTCCGTCGTCTCGACGGTTGCGGATGCGACGACGATGGCCGCCGCCATCGAGGACATCCGGGCCGCCACCGTGGTCCCGCCGCGCCCGACGACGCCTCCGGGTGCGGTCGGCGGAGCGGGAGTGGTCATCACGGTCTGGGGGACCGGCTCGTCGCCGGGACGCACCCTCACTGCCGTCAACCTCGCCGATCAGGCCTCGCGCCAGGGCCGACGCAGCGTCGTCGTCGACGCCGACACCGTCTCCGGGATGGTCGCATCCACCCTGGGACTGACAGAGGAATCCTCACACCTGGCCAGCCTGTGCCGGTCACAGACGGACCCGGCGGGGAATCTCGACCCGTATTCGGTGCCGCATGCGACGATCCGCGAGAACTTCCACGTCGTCACCGGGCTGACGCGGCCGGAGCGGTGGCCGGAGATCCGGGCCTCCGTGCTCGAAACGGTGCTGCAGCGCCTGGCGAAGGTCTACGACGTCGTCATCGTCGACGTCAGCGACCGCATCGATCCCGATGATGACCTCGCCGACCCCTTCTATGACCGGCACTGCGCCACCCGTGCCGCCCTTGAAGCGGCCGATATCGTCCTCGTCCTCGCAGCGGGGGAGCCGATCGGACTGCAGCGGCTGGTCAAACTCCTCGGCACACCCCGGGCGGAGGCGGTGCGTGAGAAGCTGCGGCTGGTGATCACGAAGGTGCGGTCGAGCGCGGTCGGTCACCCCGCCGAGACGCGGATCAGAGAAGTCCTCGAACGATTCGTCCGCATCACCCCGGACTTCATGCTCAGCGACGACCGCTCCACCGCAGATGCCGCGATGCTCGCCGGCCACACCCTGCACGAACAGAATCCCCGGTCCGTCCTCGTCGGCGACCTCGCCGGAATGGTCGACGAGCTCCTGCCGGGCCGCCGCCGCTCCCGCAGATCCAGCGGGGGACGCGAGCGTCTCGGCGCCGGTCGGCGCGGACGGAAGGTGCGGGTGAGCCAGGGGAGCGGACCGCGGGACTAGGATGAGGGGCATGGCCATTCGCTGCTACATTCCCACCACTCTGACCGCGCTGCGTTCGGCACTCACCGACGTCCGCGCCGTCGCCCCCGATGCGCAGGGGCGCAGCCTGCGGGGCGAGGAGTTCGAAACCGCTGAATTCGATGCCATGTGCATCGCCGCCGCGCTGGCCGCGAATGCGGTCTTCGCTCCCGCTGAGACCGATGCCGGCACCGAGGCGGCCCCCGAGCGCCGCGTCATCGTGGCCTATGACGCCCCCGAGTCCAGCCCGGCAGAACCGCTGACCGCAGGCTTCGAACTCATCACCGTCGCCGATGTCGATATGACCCGGGTCGCAAGCTTCCACCTCGACGAAGACGTCGTCTGGGACGACGCGGTGCGACTGGCTGAGGAGACGGGCCCGAGCACAGCCGAGGACCGCCTCGGCGCTTCCGATCTGCTGTGGTACGACTCCTCGGAGCTGGCGCAGCTGCTTGGCGACGAGGGCTGACTCGACGGCGGTTCGATCGGCTTCGCCGACCGTCGGGCTCAGGCGGATTCGAAGCGGCGCAGCCGGTCGCGCAGTCGCTTCTCCAGGATCGGAACCACGGCCTGTTCGATCATCGCTCCGAACATCGGAATCGATGAGCTGATCTCGGCGTGGGCGGCCAGCTTCGTCTCTGAGCCTGATTCGCTCAGCTCGAGGACCGCATCGATCTCGACGGGGACGCCTGCGGCGCGCGCGGTCATGCGGATCTCGGCCTCATCGGCGAGGACATCGCCGGGAATCATGTACACCTCGACCAGCACGGTGTTCTTCGGAAGCCTGGAGGCCAGAGCCGCAGGAAGTTCGGACTTGGGCATCGGAGTCCGCACGGTCATCTCGGTGTCGGGGTCCAGATGTTCGGCACTGGCTTCGGAGCCGAGCTTCTCCCAGATACCGGGATCGGCGAGTTTGGCCAGGAATGTCGACAGATCAACCGCATATTCATGATTGAGGGTCAGAGTTCGCATAGCTCCAGTCTGCCAGCGAATGAACGGTACACCACCGTATGCCGCTCGGCGTGCCTTTCTCGATATTTGGGCATAGTGTGGGCAGTGACGATTCGATGTCGAATCGCCGGACGAATGCTCGTTGATCATAGAGGTGACACAGTGACTCAGGTCTCAATTTCGAACGTTGCAGAAGAGTGGAGGAGGCAGAGGGGACAATCCGCCCCCGAGAACTTCCTCGACGCGTACTATCCGCGGTTCGAAACAGGGGCCAGCGACCCTGAGGCCCACGCAGCAGCGGCGGCCCGTCACTTCGCCCTCGGAACCGAATACGACGGTCAGACACCGGCGATCACGATCTACAACCCGAGTGTCGACTCCCCGGAGTTCCGCGACAACCACACGGTCATCGCCATCGTCCTGGCTGATATGCCGCACCTCGTGTCGTCGATCGTCAGCGACCTCGCCGCGAACGGCAGAGCGATCCGTCGCGTCCATCACCCGATCATCACCGTCACCGGAACCGGCCCAGGAGAGAAGATCCTCTCCCCAGCCGAGGCCCCCGCGCTCAGTGCGGAGACGGCGAGCATCCCGACCGTCTCCGAAGCCCCTGCCGGTGGCGCGGACGGGACCCCACAGCAGCAGTCCTGGATCCGCCTCGAGATCGACCGCATCTCCGAAAGCGACTTCGCCGCACTCGAAGAGCGCCTGCGCGGAGTCCTCGACTATGTGGCAGCGGCAGCCCGCGACGCCCAGGCGATGGCGGCGAAGGCCAAAGACATCGCCGCCGAGCTGAGCGCACACGCTCCGCGCCCGGAGCTGACTTCGGAAGCCGAATCCGCCGCCGCCCTGCTCACCTGGCTCGACGGTCACTTCACCTTCCTCGGCTACCGCGAGTACGACTACACCCACGATGCCGAACACAGCAGCCTCGAACCCATCGAAGACACCTCGATGGGCATCTCCGCCCTGCGCCCCCTCGTGAAGTCCCCGCTCAGCCGGGCTGTCGCCGACAAGGCGCTGGAACCGCATGTGCTGGTGCTGACGAAGGCGAACTCCCGCTCCCGCGTCATCCGGTCCTCCTTCATGGACTACATCGGCGTGAAGACCTTCGACGCAGACGGTGAGATCGTCGGCGAACGCCGTTTCGTCGGCGTGTTCAAACCCGAGTTCTACAACGACAGCGTCCTCAATATCCCGGTGATCGACCGGAAGGTCGCGAAGATCCTCTCCGCCAGCGGCTTCCCCGCCGGATCCCATTCGGCCAACGAACTCCTCGGAGTCCTGGAGAACTACCCGCGCGAAGACCTCCTGCACGAGGACACCGAGGAGATCTATGACGTCGTCATGGAGATCGTCGACATGCAGGAACGCCGGGAATCCCGCGTGTTCGTCCGCACCGACCCCTACCAGCGCTTCGTCTCCGTCATCCTCTACCTGCCGCGCGACCTCTACAACACCGACGCCCGTGTGCGCGTGCAGGAAGTGCTGCGCACGTTCTACAACGCCGAAAGCGTCGACTTCGATGTGCTGCTGAGCGAATCGGCGCTGGCCCGCATCCACTTCGTCGCCCGCGTCGCCCGTGACTCCGAACTGCCGCAGATCGGCGCCGATGAGGTCGAGGCCCGCATCGTGGGAGCCGTTCGCTCCTGGTCCGAAGACGTCCACGCGTTCCTCGTCCCCGCCGAAACCGGCGACACCGGAGCCTCGCACGCCCGGGCCGACCTGTGGTCGAAGGCGTTCCCTCCCAGCTACGGCGAACACCACACCCCCGCCGAGGCGGTCGCCGACGTCGCTCGGTTCGAGGCCCTCGATGCCGGTCACGGTCCGGCAGTGCGCCTCTACCGTCCCGAGCAGAACACGGACGCTTCCGTCCGACTCGTCCTCTACCGCCACGACCGGGTCAGCCTGTCCGAAGTCCTGCCCTTCCTCACGGCATTCGGCGCCGACGTCGTCGACGAACGCCCCCACGAACTCGACCTCGCCGACGGTTCGCACCGCTTCATCTACGACTTCGGGCTCAGCTTCTCCGAAGAATTGGCCGATGACGACTACGACCGCATCTCCGAAGCCTTTATGGCCGGCTGGCAGGGCAAGAAGGAGGCGGGAGTCTTCGACCGCCTCGTCGTCGCCGGACTCTCCTGGCAGCATGTGACGATCATCCGCGCATTGGGCAAGTATCTGCGTCAAGCCGGCTTCACCTATTCGGATGCCTACGTCGGTGAGGTCTACAGCGACAACCCGCAGATCTCGACGCTGCTCGTCGACTACTTCGTCGCCAAGTTCGATCCGGACGTCGACGAGGTCGAGCGTGAAGCCGCGATGACCGAGATCGACGAATCCATCGAATCCTCGCTCACCGAGGTGGCCAGCCTCGACGCCGACCGTGTGCTGCGCTCCTCTCTCGAGCTGCTGCGAGCGACCCTGCGCACGAACTACTACATCGACGAATCCGGTGCCCTGCCGACGGCGCTGGTGCTCAAGATCCGGCCCGATGAGCTCAGCTTCGTGCCGAAGCCGAAGCCGGCTCTCGAGATGTGGGTGTACTCCCCGCAGGTCGAAGGCGTCCATCTGCGCTTCGGCACCGTTGCGCGCGGCGGACTGCGCTGGTCGGATCGTCGTGACGATTTCCGCACCGAGGTCCTCGGCCTCGTCAAGGCGCAGATGGTCAAGAACGCCCTCATCGTGCCCACCGGCGCCAAGGGCGGGTTCTTCCCCAAGCAGCTGCCGCCGATGAGCGATCGGGACGCCTGGATGGCTGCCGGTCAGGCCGCCTACGAGGTGTTCATCGAAAGCATGCTCGAGGTCTCGGACGACCTCACCTACGGCAGCGACGACTCCAGCGTGGTCGTCCACCCCGACCGTGTCGTCCGCCACGACGGTGACGACTACTACCTCGTCGTCGCCGCCGACAAGGGCACCGCACGCTTCTCCGATGTGGCCAATGCGATCGCCGAACGTCGCGGATTCTGGCTCGGCGACGCCTTCGCCTCCGGCGGATCGGTCGGCTACGACCACAAGAAGATGGCCATCACCTCCCGCGGAGCATGGAAATCCGTCGAACGGCACTTCCGCGAACTCGGCCTCAACACCGCCGCCGAGGACTTCACAGTGGTGGGCATCGGCGATATGAGCGGCGACGTGTTCGGCAACGGAATGCTGCGCAGCGAGCACATCCGTCTCGTCGCGGCCTTCGACCATCGGGACATCTTCATCGACCCGAACCCCGATGCCGCACGCAGCTTCGTCGAACGCCAGAGGCTCTTCGACCTGCCTCGCTCGAGCTGGCAGGACTACGATCGGGAGCTCATCTCCGCCGGCGGCGGAGTCTTCTCCCGTTCGGCGAAGTCGATCGACCTCAGCCCTGAGGCCGCCTCGGTGCTCGGAGTCCAACCCGGCCGTCGCAGCCCCGCCGACCTCATGTCCGAAATCCTCAGGGCTCCTGTCGACCTCCTCTACAACGGCGGCATCGGCACGTACATCAAGTCCTCGAATGAGAGCCACGCCGATGTCGGCGACAAATCCAACGACGCCATCCGGATCGACGGCGCCGAGGTCCGGGCACGGGTCGTCGGCGAGGGCGGCAACCTCGGTGTCACCCAGCTGGGACGCGTCGAGGCTGCGCTGGGCGGCGTCGAGATCAACACCGATGCCGTCGACAACTCGGCCGGCGTCGACAGTTCCGACCACGAGGTCAACATCAAACTGCTCCTGCGCACCCTGCTGCACAAGGGTGCCTTCGCCGCCGAAGAGCGTGAACAGGTGCTCCACTCGTTCACCGATCAGGTCGCCGATCGAGTGCTGGCGAACAACTATTCGCAGAACGTCGTCCTCGGTGAGGCCAGAGCCCAGACCGAATCGATGTCCGGCACCTACGGTCGGATGCTGAACTACCTGGAGAAGCACGCCGACCTCGATCGTGGCGTCGAGTTCCTGCCGAACGCGGACGAACTGGCCAAACGCGAATTCAGCTACTACGTGTCACCAGAACTCGCCGTGCTGCTGGCCTATGTGAAGATGCACGCCGCCGATGAGATCCTCGACAGCGCCGTGCCCGATGAGACGTGGATGCGTCGGGAACTCGTGTCCTACTTCCCGGAGACACTGCAGGAGAAATATGGGGAGCTCATCCCCGAACACCCGCTGCACCGGGAGATCGCGACGGCGAAGCTCGTCAACCGCCTCGTCGACCGCGGCGGACTGACCTACATCTACCGGATGCTGGAGGAGACCCCGGCCTCGGTGCCGCAGATCGCGCGCGTATTCGTCGTGGTCTCGGAGATCTTCGGTCTCGACGACTTCTTCGCATCGGTGTGCGCCCTGGACAACCAGGTGCCGACCGAGGTGCAGGTGAAGCTCCAGCACGACTATGTGCGTGTGCTCGACCGTTCCTCACGCTGGCTCGTGCAGCAGGCGCCGGACAGCCTCGACGTCGATTCCGGCATCGAGATGTACGGCAAGGTCGTCGAGGCTCTGCGCTCCAGGGTCCCGGAACTCGTCGACGGCTACGACGCGGAGACCATGCAGGCGAAGGCTCAGAGCTACATCGACGAAGGTGTCCCGAGCGAACTCGCATGGCGGTCCGCGGCTCTGCTCGATGAGTTCGTGCTGCTGGACATCACCCAGCTGGCGGCCCGCGCGAACGAATCCGCCGAGGATGTCGCAGAGGTCTACTACGCGGTGAACGAACGCTTCTCCGGTTCGCAGATCCTCACCCTCATCGGCGAACTCGACCGCAGCGACCGGTGGTCGGCTCTGGCCCGCGGATCCATGCGTGACGAGTACTACGCGGCGATCCTGTCGGTGACCGGAACGGTCCTGGCCGCCACGGATTCGCCGATCTCCGGCACCCCGGACGAGCGGGCGAAGCAGCGGCTGGCCGAATGGCTCGAACGCAACGAGACGGTCGTGGGCCGGGTGCTCGAGACGACGGAGACGATCCTCGGACTCGACACCGTCACCCAGGCGCCGCTGTCGGTGCTGCTGCGCTCGCTGCGGTCGATGGTCCGCTCCTCGACCTGGGAAAGCGAACACAACAGCTGAGCCGACTCAGGTCGCGGTCGCGATCGGGTCGTCGTCCGTGTTCGGCGAGTCAGCCGGGACCGGTCGGACGGCGCCGCCGGGTCCGTCCGCACGCCGATTAAGTGGTAGCGTCTGAACATCGACTTTTCAGCAGATCCGAGGGGAACCCGGGTCTGCTGATCTCACCTGGGAGGAACGAATCGTGCTCAACGAACTGCTGGCGGCCGAGGGCCTCACGGATGAGTCAGACGTCGAACGCATCCATCTGCTCGTCGGGGACTGGCAGCTGCTGGCCGATCTCTCGTTCGCCGACCTCGTCCTGTGGGTGCCGTCGCTCAGCGGTGCCTACACGGTGCTCGCCCATGCGCGATCGACGACCGGGGCGACACTGTTCAACCGGGACCTGATCGGGGCTCGAGCGACCGGCCTGGAGAAGGAGCTGCTCGACCAGGCCAGCACCACCCGCAGCTATGTCACCCACGTCGCAGCGGCCCACGAAATGGGCATCAGCGCCGGATCCTCCGATGTCGACATCCTCGCCGAGACGGTGCCGATCCTCCGCAATGGTGAGGCCATCGCCCTCGTCGTCAGGTACTCGGAAGAGGTCCGCCGCAGAGGGTCATCGCGGCTGGAGAAGTTCTACCGCGAAACGGCGATGGCGCTGATGCGGATGATCGTGCAGGGCACCTTCCCCGACCGTGACGCCCCGTCCGGAGCCCGGCACGGCGAACCGCGGGTCGGTGACGGCATCTTCATCCTCGATCGCGATTCGCATGTCCAATATGCCTCTCCGAACGCCGTATCGCTGATGCATCGTCTCGGCTACGGCGGAGAGATCGAAGGCAGCTACCTCTCCGAGGTGGTCTCGAGCCTCGGCGCCGAGCTGCGTCAGGTCGACGAGACTCTCCCGCTGGTACTCACGGGACGTGCTCCGTGGCGGACCGAACTCGAAGTCGGGCGCACGAGTGTGTCCCTGCGAGCGATCCCGCTGACGGATGAGGGGGAGCGGATCGGTGCGATCGTGCTCGCTCGCGACGTCTCCGAGATCCGCCGCCGCAAACGGGAGCTGCTCTCCCGCGACGCGATGATCAAAGAGATGCACCACAGGGTGAAGAACAACCTGCAGACCGTCTCTGCCCTGCTGCGACTGCAGACCCGTCGCATCGACAGTCCCGAGGCCAAGAGCGCCCTGACCGAGGCGATGCGCCGAGTCTCGATCATCGCCGTGGTCCACGATGTGCTCAGCCAAGGCGTCGAATCGGAAGTGGACTTCGACGAAGTCGTCGACAAGGGTCTGCGTCTGACACCCGAGCTGACCAGCCCACTGGTGCACATCGAACTCAAACGATGCGGAAGCTTCGGCACCATCTCCTCCGCCGATGCCACCTCCTTGGCCCTGGCGATCACGGAGCTGATAACGAATGCGATCGAGCACGGATTCCCCACCGAGAACCTCGAAGGCTTGGAACCGGGGGAGACGCTCAACGGCCATGTGTGGGTGACTCCCGAACGCGATGGAGACCATCTGAGCGTGACGATCGCCGATGACGGCATCGGGCTGGGGGAGACGCAGAACCCGGGCAATGGACTCGGCACGCAGATCGTGCGCACCTTGGTCTCGGCCGACCTGGCCGGTTCGATCCAATGGCAGCCCCGAGAAGGCGGCGGAACCGTCGCCGTCCTCGACGTGCCGCTGCGTCCGGACTCCTACGACTGAGCGCCACCGGCCCGGCTGTGCGTCCGGCGATGCGATCGACTGAGCCGTCGCGACCGCTGCCCGTCATCGCCCGAGCATCGGCAACGCGCGGATACGACTGAGTCCCTTGTTCTGACGACGATCATTCGCCGTCGGGACAAGGGACTCAGGCGGTGGTGCAGGTGTCTTTCGATGGTTCGGATACAGCTTCGGCAGTTCAGGGGACTGGCCGCCCCGGCTGCCGGCGGTTCAGCCGGCGCGGCGGGCGCGAGCGGCGCGACGCTTGAGAGCGCGACGCTCGTCTTCGCTCAGACCGCCCCAGACTCCCGCATCCTGACCGGACTCGAGAGCCCACTGAAGGCAGGTCTCTGCAACTTCACAGCGGCGACAGACAGTCTTTGCTTCCTCAATCTGGAGCAGCGCGGGTCCGGTGTTGCCGATCGGGAAGAAGAGCTCCGGATCCTCATTGAGGCATGCTGCACGGTGTCGCCAATCCATGGTGACCTTTCGACGAATTCAGTGAACGCGGTTGATCACGCCCGAATTCCGGGCGTGCAACTCTCACAGTCAAGGTTCACATAACGCAATTGGGCGCACAAGGGTCCGGCAGTGTGAAATTTCTGACAAGAATTTTTCCCATTGTCCTGCTATGAGGGCGATCGCGCAAATCGGTCCGCGATTCGTCCTTTCGGCCCTGCCGGAGCGTCTCCGCTTAGACTGGCAGGCACATGCAGACAGCAGGTGAATGCACGCAGACATCTCGTGAACCAATGGAGGACTCATGACCAACGATCTCGCCAGCCCCCGCATCGTCTCCGTCGGCGGCCACACCCCGCAGGTCGATCCCGGGGCGTTCGTCGCAGCCGGGGCGACCCTCGTCGGAGATGTGCACGTGAAGAAGGGCGCCAGCGTCTTCTACGGATGCGTTCTGCGCGCCGAGGCCGCCCCGATCACGATCGGTGAGGATTCGAATGTGCAGGACAACACCGTCATGCACACCGACGCCGGCAAACCCGTCGTGATCGGCGCCCGGGTCTCGATCGGCCACCAGGCTCTCGTCCACGGCGCCGTCGTCGACGACGATGTGCTCATCGGAATGCACTCCACCGTGCTCAACGACGCCCATGTCGGCAGCGAGTCCCTGATCGCCGCCGGCGCCGTCGTCCTCGAAGGCACGCAGATCCCCGCTCGGTCGCTGGTCGCCGGTGTTCCCGCGAAGGTGCGCCGAGAGATGACCGACGAGGGAGTGGAGAAGGTCCGGCAGAACGCACAGTCCTATGTGCACCTGTCGAACCTGCACAAGGACACCGCCGAGGTGGTCGATCCGAGCTGATCGGATCACTGCTCCGGGGGCCGTTCGCAAGCATCGTGGCGATTTGAGACAATCTGAGTGTGAACACTGAATTTGATTCCACTGCAGATCGCGTCGTCATCATCGGCGGCGGCCCCGGCGGCTACGAAGCCGCGCTCGTCGCGGCTCAGCTCGGTGCCGATGTCATGCTCATCGAGCAGAACCGGTGTGGTGGTTCCGCCGTGCTCACCGATGTCGTGCCGTCGAAATCGCTCATCGCCACGGCCGAGATGATGGATGAGATCGAACGCTCCGACGGGCTCGGGATCCGGATCGAGAGCGACGACGACAACGGAACCGACACGCGCCGTGTCACCGCCGACCTCGAAGCGGTTAACAAGCGCATCCTGGCGCTGGCCGACGCTCAGGCCAACGACATCTACGAAGGCCTCATCCGCGCCGGTGTCAAAGCCATCCAGGGCAAGGCGACTCTGGCCGGTCGCGACCAGGTCCACGTCGTCGAATCCGGCGGCACCGAATACACGCTCGAAGCCTCGACGATCCTGCTCTCCGTCGGCGCGCACCCGCGTGAGCTGCCCACCGCGCAGCCCGACGGTGAGCGCATCCTCACCTGGACCCAGCTCTACGACCTCGATGAGCTGCCCGAACACCTCATCGTCGTCGGCTCCGGTGTCACCGGTGCCGAGTTCGCGTCGGCCTACCGCGCCGTGGGCACCGAGGTCACCCTGGTGTCCTCGCGTGAGAAGGTTCTGCCCGGCCAGGACGAGGACGCAGCAGATGTGCTCGAATTCGTCTTCCGCAACAAGGGCATGAACGTCCTCTCCCGCTCGCGCGCCGCCTCGGTGGCCCGCACCGACGACGGAGTCGAAGTTGTGCTCGCCGACGGTCGCCGCGTCGAAGGATCTCACTGCCTCATGGCCGTCGGTTCGATTCCGAACACCGAAGGTCTCGGCCTCGAGAAGGCGGGTGTGCGGGTCAGCGAATCCGGACATATCGTCGTCGACGGGGTGTCGCGGACCTCACGGGCCGGAATCTATGCGGCCGGTGACTGCACCGGTGTGCTGCCTCTGGCCTCGGTGGCTGCGATGCAGGGTCGGATCGCGATGAACCATGCGCTCGGCGACGCCGTGCAGCCGCTCAAGCTGCGCAATGTCGCCTCGAACGTGTTCACCGCACCCGAGATCGCCACTGTCGGCTTCACTCAGCAGAACTACCGCGAGAACCCGACGGACATCGACACCGTGATGCTGCCGTTGGACACGAACCCGCGTGCCAAGATGCTCGGCATCGAAGACGGCTTCGTCAAGATCTTCGCCCGCCGCGGGTCCGGCTCCATCCTCGGCGGCGTCGTCGTCGGCCCCCGGGCCAGCGAGCTCATCCTGCCGATCACGATGGCCGTGGAGAACCGGCTCACGGTCGATCAGCTCTCCGCATCCTTCGTCGTCTACCCCTCGGTGAGCGGTTCGCTGACCGAGGCGGCACGGAAGCTCCACCGCCACCTCTGAACCCGGAGACAGCTCGGAGCTTCGGGGTCGCAGAGAATTGTTTCTGCCCAGCTGTCGATCTTCTCGCTCTTCGACCGTCATCATGGTGTCAGGCCGCCCGGCATGGCATGAGGAACGACGGAGGAGATCGACATGAAGTACGCACTTCTGCTCATGGGACACACGGAGGACCCCGACTGCGGTGAGGACGGCGGCGCGGATCCCAGCGAGTTCATGGCATTCGACAAGGAGATCAGCGAGGCGGGGGTCGTCGTCGGCGGCTTCGCCCTCGAGGGACCCGAGCTCGGCGTCCGGGTCAGCGAATCAGGCGGCGAGTCGCTCGTCACCTCCGGGCCGTTCGCCGAATCCAACGAGTTCGTCGGCGGCAGCTACGTCATCGAGGTCGCCGACATCGACGAGGCGATCGCCTGGGCGAAGAAGAGCCCCGGAGCGAAATCCGGACACATCGAGATCCGTCCGGTGGCCGACTACTGATGGATCCCGATCATGACGCGGCCGCCCGTATCCTCAGCGCCATCGGCGCCGAGGACTTCGGGCGGCTGCTCGCCTCGCTGGTCACCCGATTCCATGACTTCGACCTCGCCGAGGAGGCCCTCCACGATGCCGTGCTCCGCGCGGTCGAGACGTGGCCGGGTCGGGGTGTCCCGGAGCGTCCGCAGGCATGGCTGATGGCCACGGCGAAGAACCGCGCCATCGATCTCATCCGCGCCGACGACGTGCGCACTCGGCACCTCGCTCGACTGCGCATCGAGGACGAGCTGCGACCGGGAGACCACGACGACCATGCAGTGCGCCTCGGCGAGGAGATGGACGCCGCGGACATACCCGACGAACGTCTCGGACTGTTCTTCACCTGCTCGCACCCGACCCTGCGCGAGGACGAACGCATCGTCCTCATCCTGCGCTTCCTCTCGGGACTGACCACCGCCGAGGTGGCAGCCGGCTTCCTCGTCGAGACCGCGACGATGCAGCAGCGGATCGTCCGCGCCAAACAGCGGATCCTCAAGACCGGGATCCCCTTCGGTCGCCCCTCACCCGATGAGCTCAGCGACCGGCTGCCCGGAGTGCTTCGCGTCCTCTCCCTCATCTTCACCCAGGGGATGAATGCAACCGCCGGCCCCACCCATACCCGCGTGGATCTGCAGGAGGAGTCGATCGGACTGACCAGACTGCTGGTCGGTCTTCTGCCGGAGGAGACCGAAGCTCGTGGCCTGCTGGCTCTGCTCCTGCTCACTCGGGCACGCGACCGCGCTCGGGTGATGCCCGACGGGCAGCCCGTGCCGCTGGCTGACCAGGACCGCAGCCTGTGGGATTCCCGTCTCATCGCCGAGGGGACCGGACTCGTCGATGCGGCCGCCGGAGAACCGGGAGCCGGCGCGTATACCATCCAGGCGGCGATCGCAGCCCTGCACGCCGACGCCGCGAGGTTCGCCGACACGGACTGGAGGCAGATCCTCGCGCTCTATCGGATGCTCTCCGACCTCGACCCATCGCCGGTCGTCGCTCTCAATGCCGCGATCGCCCTCGGCAAGGTCTCAGGGCCCGATGCGGCGATGAACGCCCTGGACGAGCTGGCCGACAAGCCGCAGCTGCTGCGGCACAGGCCCTACCACATCGCAAGGGCGATCACCCTCGGCGAACTCGGCCGCACTGCCGAAGCCGAGGACGCCTATGTGGCGGGTCTGGAATGCCCCGGCAATGACGCCGAGTCCGAATACATCACTGCCCGGATCACCGATCTTCGACGGTGACCCGGGCAGGAAGGCTATGAGCTCGGCTCCTGTTCGGCGCGAAGCGACCGGCGGCAGGCGGCAGTTCGGCTCAGGCGGCGAAGCGGATGATCGCCTCACCGGACTTCACCGAGGCACCCGCATCGACGAGCACCTCGGAGACGGTGCCCGAGTGACCGGCCTTGAGCGGCTGCTCCATCTTCATCGCTTCGATGACGGCGAGAGTATCACCGGCTTCGACGGTGTCACCGGGGTTGACGGCGACCGAGACGATGGTGCCCTGCATGGGAGCGTTGACCGCGTTCGAGTCGTCGGCGATCTTCGCACCCTTGCGGCTGCTGAGCCCGCGCTTGCGCCGCGGCACACTGGGGCTGGGAACATGACCGAGGTCGGAGATGACGTCCTTGGGGACCGAAACGGTCATCCGGCGACCATCGACCTCGACCACAACACTGAAGCTGTCGGCTGCAGTACTCATCTGTTCTCCTAGTTGTGGATCGGCAAGCGGATTGACGAAAGCGGTTTCGAGCCAGTTGGTCCAGACCTTGAAGTCGGTGGCGAACGCCTGCTCGTTGACGAGCACACGATGCAGCGGCAGCAGCGTCGAGACTCCCTCGATGCGGTATTCGGCCAGAGCCCGGCGGGCTCTGGCCAGAGCCTCGTCACGGGTGGCACCGGTGACGACGAGTTTGGCCATCATCGGATCGAAGTCCGTGCCGACGACACTGCCTTCGCCGATGCCCGAGTCCAGACGCACACCGGGACCCGAAGGCGCACGGTAGTTCTTCACCGCACCGGTGGCGGGGAAGAACGTCGTTGGGTCTTCGGCGTTGATGCGGAACTGGAAGGAGTGTCCGCGAACGGCGGGGAACTCATCGGGCAGAGCCTCACCCGAGGCGATGCGCACCTGCCAGCCGACGAGGTCGACTCCGGTGATCTCCTCGGTGACGGTGTGCTCGACCTGGATGCGCGCGTTGGCTTCCATGAAGATGATGGTGCCGTCTTCGCCGAGGAGGAACTCACAGGTTGCGGCACCGACGTAGCCGACGTGGGCGAGCAGACGGGCCGAGGCCTCGGAGACGATGCGCTCCTGCCCAGCAGTGAGGAACGGAGCGGGCGCCTCCTCGATGATCTTCTGATTGCGGCGCTGCAGAGTGCAGTCACGCGTCGACACGATCCGCACATTGCCGTGGGCATCGGCCAGACACTGGGTCTCGAGGTGACGGGGACGCACGATCTGCTTCTCGATGAGGCACTCACCTCGACCGAAGGCGCTCTGCGCCTCACGGGTCGCCGCAGTATAGGCGGCCTCGAGGTCCGCGGCGGAAGCACAGGCACGGAAACCGCGTCCGCCGCCCCCATGGACGGCCTTGACGACGACGGGGAAGCCGATCCGGTCGGCCACCTCGGCGGCCTCTGTCAGATCGGCCACGGCGCCATCGGAACCGGGCGCGACCGGAGCATCGACGGCCTCGGCGACGGCACGGGCTCCCGACTTGTCTCCGAGCAGCTCGATCGCAGCCGGGGGAGGACCGACCCAGATCAGCCCGGCATCGATGACGGCCTGTGCGAACTGCGCGTTCTCGGCCATATAGCCGTAGCCGGGATGGATGGCATCGGCACCGGAGCGCTTGGCCAAAGCGAGGATCTTCTCGATGTCGAGGTACGTCTCCCCGGCCCCGGCACCATCCAACAGCCACGCGTCATCGGCGAGCTCGACGAAGTCGGCATCGGAATCGGCGCGGGTGTACACGGCGACGGCCCTGATGCCGAGGTCGTGGGCGGCCCGGATGATGCGCAGAGCGATCTCACCGCGGTTGGCGATGAGGACTCGGCGGACGGCCCCGGTCGGAACAGTGGTGCTCAGATCCGAGGTCGTGGAGTCGGGGAGGACTGTGGTCATGGTGCTCCTTTGTATGATCACAGAACAATTTAGAGAACAGCACCAAGGGTTTGTAGAACAGCGATAAAAAATTGGGACGAGAACTTCAATGTGCTCGGGCGTGTCTATCGGACCTGGACCGAGTCTAGCGCTCGAGAGCCCACAGATCGGGCCAGAACAGGCCCATATCGGTGACCAATTCGCGCACCACGGGCAGGCTGAGGCCGAGCACGGTGAGATGGTCGCCGTCGAGCCGGTCGACGAAGGCCCCGCCGAATCCGTCGATCGTCAGCGCCCCGGCCACCTGGAAGGGCTCTTCGGTGGCGATGTACGCCTCGAGCTCCTGTGGACTGGGTGAGCCGATGAGCACCGAGGTCGTCGACCGCTTCGAGCGCAGAGCGCTGAGTTCGAATCGCGTTGAATCGCCGCGATCGGCTCTCTCGGCAGCGCCGGTGCGGTCGTCAGCTGCCGGGCGACCGGGTGCGCCGATCGCGTGCCGCGTCCGTGTGAGCACGGCGACCGTATGACCCGAATGCAGCTGAGTCCACTGTCCGGCGATCTCCGACCACACAGCGCGAGTGCGTTCGGCCGTACCAGGTTTGCCGATGGCTCGGTCGTCGAATTCGAGGAGGGAGTCTCCGGCGATGACGACGACGGTCTCCGCGCCGTGAAGAGCTGGGGGAGTGGAAGCGATCATTCGGTCGATGACTGCATGGGCCTTGGCCTCCGACAACGCCGTGGTGAGATCGCCGACGGAGCCGGTGAACTCGTCCTCGATGGCGCGTTCGTCGACCGCGGAGACGATGATGACCGGGTCGATCCCGCCGGCTTGGAGGATCTGGCGACGGGAAGGAGACTGTGAGGCGAGGACCACGGGGATCATGAGACGGCCTCCGACGGATTCGGAGCCTGGTCGCGCGTGTCGTCCTGCGTCGTGACGCCTGCTTCGACAGCCACAGGCTGTTCGGGAGGCTGTTCGACATCGGGCTGCGTATCGGCACCGGACTGCGCATCGGCACTCGATTCGTCCTCGGCGACAGACTGAGCCTCAGCGCCGGGAACGAGCTCGTCGCGGCGGGCGGTCTCACCCTTCTCCGGGATATCGAGGCTGCGGTCGACGATGACGGGAGCGTCGATGCGTTCGGCGATTGCGGACAGCAGGGTCGAGGACAGCTGCGCATAGCCGAGTTCGCTGGGGAACCGACCCGAGCCGTTGAGCAGCGACCGGCGTGTCGTGCCGCTGAGTGATCCCGTCGATCGCAGCGGAACCGCGCGTGCGGCGAGAGCGGCCAGCCACTGAGAACCGGCGAGGACCCGGGAGGTCCGACGCAGGGACGTCTTGAGCGGATCGCGCAGCCCGGGCAGACCGCCGAGGTTGGGGCAGACGAGGACGAACACGCTGTATCGGCCCTCCCGCTGGAGCCTGTTGATGGCCTGGTTGAGCACGGGAACGCCGATGGTCGCCTGGATCGGATGAATGATGTCGCCGGTGCCGATCGAGATGATCGCAAACCGACGGTCTTCGCTCCACCGGTCCGAGAGCTGACGGGAGAGCCAGGGGGAACGCAGGACTTCGTCGACCTGCCGATGCAGATCATCCGACAGCGCCGAAGGCCGCGCGGTGGTCTGGACCCGCACAGTGGTGCCGAGCATTCGTGCCAAGCCGCGGCCGATGAGAGTGGGAGGTGCCTGCTCCGGGTCGACGTCGACCCCGCACAGCCAGGAGTCGCCGATGATGGCCAGCGCCGCGGAGTCGTCATCGTCGTTATCACGTGGGGCGGCGATCGCCTCGGTGAGGGTGGAACAGCGACGATTCTTGTCGTCGTCGAAGGAGCGACGCAGCGATCCTGCCTGGTGGCGGAGCAGGCCCGCGGCCGAGGCACCGGCGCCGACGACTGTGGCTCCCATGGTCGCCAGCGTATAGATCAAGCGTCTTCCCACTGTTTTCCCTCCTCCGGCGTCATCATTGCACCTTTGTCAGTGCATCAACAACTATTGTTGAGCCATGACCGAAAACGATCAGCAGCATCCTCCGAACCGTTTCCGTGGGGCGTGGGAGGCGTTCCGGCGGGGACGCGGATCCTCGCGTTCCCAGTCCGAACCCGAAATGACCCCGTCGCAGGCAGTCAGTGCTGAGGAGATCGCGCTCAGCCGGATCGAAGCCGAGGCCAAACCCTATGTGGCCCCAGGTCTCAAACTCGCCGCGGCATGGTCGTGGCGGTCGATCGTCGTTCTGGTGGCGATCGGTGTGGCACTGTGGCTGCTGTCGAAGATCTCCAGCGTCGTGCTGCCTGTGCTCATCGCTCTGCTGCTGGCCGCGCTGCTGGCTCCCCTGACCGGGTGGCTGAGGAAGAAGAGTGTGCCTCGAGGCGGGGCCGCGGCGATCTCCTTCGTCGGGTTCATCATCGTCGTGCTCGGACTCTTCGGCCTCGTCGGTCAGCAGATCTATTCCGGTATGCCCGACCTCGTCAAACAGGTCATCGCCGGTGTGTCCGGAATCAGCAGCTGGCTGGCCACGAGTCCCTTCGGCATCGATGCGTCGACGATCTCGAGCTATATCGACGAAGCCATCAAGACCGCGACGAACTTCTTCCAGAACAACAGCAGCCAGCTTCTCGGCGGCGCCCTTGAGGCCACCTCGTCGGTGGGCACCTTCCTCACCGGCATGGCCGTCTGCCTGTTCGCGACGTTCTTCTTCCTCTATGACGGAGAGAAGATCTTCAGATGGGTGATGAATCTGCTTCCGGTTCCTGCCCGCCCCGTCGCCACGGGTGCCGCTCTGCGCGGGTGGACGACCCTCGTGCAGTACGTGAGAGTGCAGATCCTCGTCGCCGCCGTCGACGCGATCGGCATCGGCATCGGCGCTGCGTTCCTCGGGATCCCTCTGGTCATCCCCATGACCGTGCTGGTCTTCCTCACTTCGTTCGTTCCCGTCGTCGGCGCCATCGCCTCCGGTGCGGTGGCCGTGCTCGTGGCTTTGGTCTCGAACGGACTGGTCAGCGCGGTCATCATGTTGGCCGTGGTCATCGCCGTCCAGCAGATCGAAAGCCAGGTCCTCCAGCCTTTCCTGATGGGCAAGGCCGTGTCCGTCCATCCGCTGGCTGTGATCCTCGCGGTCACCGGCGGCGGATTCCTCTTCGGCATCGTCGGAGCTCTCTTCGCCGTTCCGTTGGTGGCGGTTCTCAACAGCGTCGTCAGCTATATCGTGCGGACGAACAGTGGTGAAACCGAGGACGCGGAGGAGGACCCACCGCAGGACTCGGAGGAGCGTGAGGCCACCGCCGTCCTGGAGACGGCGAAGGAACGGCTCACCGATGCCGTCCACGAGTCCGCAGAAGACGAACGTGCATCAGCTTCCGGCTCGACCGACGCGGCAGAGTCCGGGAAGAGCCGGGCCGCAGGCTCAGGCACGACCGACGCGGCAGAATCTGACGGACCGGACAAGGGCTCCGAAGACTGAGGTCCGGACCGGGCGATCGTGCGAGAGGCGTCTGGGCCGGAGCGAACAGAGAAGTGGGCGGGTGCGATCGCACCCGCCCACTTCTCTCAGTTCAGAATCAGCCGGTGAAGGCCTCGACGGAGTCGACCTTGACCTCGATGGTCTTTCCGTTCGGAGCCTCGTAGGAGGTCGTGTCTCCGGCCTTGACACCGAGGACAGCGGCGCCGAGAGGCGACTTCTCCGAAAAGACGTCGATATCGGAGTCTCCGGCGATCTCGCGGTTGCCCAGCAGGAACCGCATGCTGTTGCCGGCGACGGTTGCGGTGACGACGGTTCCGGGAGCCACGGTCTTGCCGTCGCTGTCGCTGGAGCCGACCTTGGCGTTGCGCAGCAGCACCTCGAGCTGGCGGATGCGTGCTTCCTGCTTGCCCTGCTCATCTCGCGCTGCGTGGTAGCCGCTGTTCTCCTTCAAGTCACCCTCGTCACGGGCGGCTTCGATCTTCTCAGCAATCTCTGCACGACCCGGTCCGGAGAGATGCTCGAGTTCCTTCGACAGGCGGTCAAAGGCTTCCTGGGTCAACCATGTCTCTTCCTGGGTGACTTCCTCGGTCATGACTTCTCCTTCTTCGGTCGGTGCACTGACGGGCGTGTCAGGCAACGAAAAAAACCGGGCGTATGGGCACGCCCGGAAGTTGAATGAAACTACAGTATAACGCATCTGCAGAGAAAAACGATGAGTTCAATCACGTTCTCCGCCGCGAGTCGGCGGCTCGCGGCGGCAAGACACGCTCCCGTGCGAGAACTATTCGAAGGAGCCCGTGACGATCGGCGCCGATGCTCTCACCAGGCGGCCGAACCGCACGACCAGAGAGACCTACTCGAACCAGCAGTTGTCGACGTGACCGGAGGCGGCCAACTGAGTCGTGGCCAGATCGATGTCGAGGCGCTTCGGCGAATTCGGGTCGGCGTTCGCATCGGCGGGAACGGTCACCTCGGTGAAGCCGACGACCGCTTCGTGCTCATTCGTCGCCTGGACGATGCAGTGCACGTCGCGTTCCCGATCGGGAAATATTCCGACGCTGACTTGCGTTGAAGAATCGTCGACAACCGAATAGTCAAGAGTGCGCGGTGTTGTGGGATTCGTCTGCGGGCGGAACGCCCAGACAGCGATGACGGCGACCACCGCAGTGAGGACGATGACGGCGATGATCTTCGCCCGACGGCTCAGCTCTCGCCTGGGCTTGCGGGTTCGGCCGTAGCGATCGTCATGCAGTGGTGGTGCCACTGTTACCTCAGTCATTGAATTCCTCTTTAAGTACTTCGCGCACTAATCTAGAGTAGTCGATCCTCTGCCGGCGATCATGTCAGCCACAGCACCGGCAGGAGGTGGCCACCAGGCTGAATCGAAAGGGACATTTAGGATATGACTTCGCTTCCGTACCATGGGCTGCGCCTGCTGGCCGTCCATGCCCACCCCGACGACGAATCCTCGAAGGGTGCGGCAACGAGCGCGAAGTACGCTTCTCTGGGTGCCCGGGTGCTCATCGCCACAATGACCGGCGGTGAAGCCGGCGACATCCTCAACCCCGCGCTGCTGCAGAGCCCGAAGGCCAGCCGAGATATCGCCGGTCTCCGCCGTGAGGAGATGGCCACCGCCGCCGCCGCTCTCGGTGCCGAACATGTTTGGGTCGGTCACGTCGACTCGGGCCTGCCCGACGGGGATTTCGACAATCAGACCCCTCCGGGATGCTTCTATCGGGTCCCCGACGAGGTGGCCATGCTGCCACTCGTGCACATCATCCGCACCTTCCGTCCGCAGGTGGTGACGACCTATGACGAGCTCGGCGGCTATCCGCACCCCGACCACATCAAGAACCACGCTGTGACCATGGCCGCCGTCGCGACCGCCGCCGATGCGTCCTCCCACCCCGAGCTCGGTGAGCCCTGGCAGGTGCAGAAGACCTATTTCAACCAGGATCTGTCGGCGAGGAAGTGGATCACCATTCACGAGAAGATGCTCGAGGCGGGACTCGATTCCCCGTTCGCCGACCATCTCGAGGATTTCAAGAAGCGCGACAACCAACGCCGCAACTGGCTGAGCACCCGCATCTCCTGCGCAGAATTCTTCTCCGCCCGTGACCGTGCGCTGCTCTCCCACGCCACACAGATCGACCCCGAAGGCGGCTTCTTCTCCGCTTCTCGCAAGGCTGCTCGCACGTACTGGCCGACCGAAGAGTTCGAGCTGGCACTCGATCTGACCGGCCGTGAGCCGCTGAACCCGGAGATCGAGTTCCAGGAGACCGATCTGTTCGCGGCAGTGACCTTCGACGACGGTCGTCGTGTTCCCGATGAGGGGATGCTCCCGGAATCGCCGGCAGAAGATGATTTCGACGTCGATTCCGCCGTCCCGACCGAAAGTGACTCCCACGCATGATTCTCGCGTCTGCTCCAGCCTCGACTCCCGGCGGAGGGACGCCGGACCCGGATCTGGTGACACCGGGGACCATCGGCTTCCTGGCCACTCTCGCAGTGGTCATCCTGACGATCTTCCTCATCCGCGACGCTCTGCGCCGTGTCCGCCGGGTGCGGGCGCGCTCGGGCGCCAGCGATGCCTACCCGATTCCGCTGCGCAGGCATGTGGTGCCCAACCAGTCGAAGCTCTCGGGTCCCGAAGCACCCGAATCGAAGACCCCAGACACTGAATCCGACGATACGGACGGGGTAGCCGGGACCGACGCAGATCGCCGAGGCGGGGCGACGGAGGAATCGACGGATTCCTCGGAGTCGTCCGACGAGCGTTCCTGAAACCCTGAGTCAGCACAGAAGGGTGCGATCACCGAGTGGTGATCGCGCCCTTGCCGTATCAGCGGACCCTGCCGATGACCGGACGGCCCGGCCAGGGCCGACAGGAGTCAGTAGGCTGCGACGGCGGCGATGATGAGCGCGGCGAGATGGCAGCCGTAGCCGAGGATCGTGAGAATGTGGAAGATCTCGTGGAAGCCGAGCCACTTCGGCGACGGGTTCGGCCGTTTGATTCCGTAGATCACGGCACCGGCGATATAGCACACCCCGCCGAGGACGACGAGGAGGCCGACGGCGAGGTTCGTCGCCCAGATCTGGGGGATGTAGCCGACTCCGGCAACGCCGAAGCCGACATAGATGGGGACGAAGAGCCACCTCGGCGCAGTGGTGAAGATCGTACGGAAGGCAACGCCGAGCGCGGCGGCACCCCACAGGACGGACAGCAGCAGGATCGCCTGGTCGGTGCGGAGCATCAGCACGGCCAGAGGGGTGTAGGTGCCGGCGGTGATGAGGAAGATGTTCGCATGGTCGAGCCGTCGCAGGACGAGGCGGACGCGGGTGCGCCAGCGGCCCCGGTGATAGACGGCGGAGGTGCCGAAGAGCAGCATGCCGGTGATGGCGAAGATCGCAGCCGCGATACGCGATTCGATCGTCGGGGAGATGATCACCAGCGTCAGGCCGCCGAGCATCGCCAGCGGGAATGCGCCGGCGTGGAACCAGCCTCGCAGCTTCGGCTTGACCTGACCCGCCAGCTTCGTCAGCTCGGCCCGCAGCGCCGAGCGGCGACGGGCGATGCGCTGGTCATCGGCGGAAGAAGCATCATTCGCACCGGCGGAACCGACCGGCCTGGAGCCGTCGGGAACGACTGGAGAGGAATCGGTGAGCGGAGCATTCATGCCTCCATAGTAGCGAGCGGGCCTGAGGCCTCATTCAGCATCGTCGGCTAGTAGTCTGTACAGTGTTCGATCCGACCGAAGACCCATATGGAAGAGGACAGCTGTGGCGCGACCCGTGAACCTGCTCTATCGGCTGTACGAGCGACGGCTCAAACGCGAGCTCGACAAGTCGGTTCCGGTTCCGCGACACGTCGGCGTCATCACCGACGGCAACCGTCGATGGGCGAAGGAGTTCGGGGCGACGACCGCCGACGGTCACCGGGCCGGAGCGGCGAAGATCGTCGAATTCCTCGGGTGGTGCCACGAGATCGATGTGGAGATCGTCACTCTCTACGTCCTGTCCAAAGAGAACCTCGCCCGTTCAGCCGAAGAGGTGTCGATCCTCATCGAGATCATCTCGGATCTGGTGGAGAAGATCGCAGCGCTCGACGGTGTCGGCGTCCAGCTCGTCGGTGATCTCGACATCCTCCCCTCGGACCTGCGAGCCCGGCTGGAAGCAGTGACGACAGACGATGACTGCGGAATGCGCGTCAACGTCGCCGTCGGCTACGGCGGTCGGCAGGAGATCGTCAACGCGGTCAAGTCCCTGCTGCGGACGCGAACCGACGACGGCACGGATCTGGAGACGATCATCTCCGAGCTGTCTCCGGAGCAGATCGGCGAACACCTCTACACCAAGGGTCAGCCCGATCCCGACCTCATCATCCGATCGTCGGGAGAACAGCGACTCTCCGGCTTCCTCATGTGGCAGAGCGCCTATTCCGAGTTCTACTTCTGCGAAGCCTACTGGCCGGATTTCCGTCGCACAGATTTCCTCCGTGCCGTGCGCGACTACGGTCTGCGCCAGCGTCGCTTCGGCAAATAGGCCCTGCTTGTGGCCGGCGCGCATCCCTGGCCGCCGGATGGAGGAATCCCGCATTCACTCGAAGTTCATGACCTCGACTTGCCCGAGCACGCGCGCCGCTACCGCCTGCAGGGGCGAACCGGGTTAGGTTGACTGTAGTTGGTCGACACCAACCCGAGATCGGGGGATGTCAGAACCGGATCTCGGCGGAACTCACGCCTCAGAGGTCCTCATGGCTGAAAAAGTCCACACCTACGTTCTCGACACCTCGGTGCTGCTGTCGGATCCCGGAGCGCTTCTGCGCTTCGCCGAACACCACGTTGTCATTCCGCTCATCGTCGTCTCCGAGCTCGAGGGCAAACGCAACCATCCCGAACTCGGCTTCACGGCCCGCAAAGCCCTCCACATCCTCGACGACTTCCGCTCAGACTACGACCGATTGGATCAGCCCATCCCGGTCGGTGATGCGGGCGGAACGCTGCGGGTCGAGCTCAACCACATCGATGCCTCCACGATGCCGGTCGGCTTCGACCGGACGGAGAACGACACCCGCATTCTGGCCGTGGCCCGCAACCTCTCGGCCGAAGGCTGTGATGTGGTCGTCGTGACCAAGGACGTGCCGATGCGAGTGAAGGCCTCTGCCCTGGGTCTGCACGCGGAGGAGTATCTGGCGGAGCTGGCCGTCGATTCCGGGTTCACCGGGATGAGTGAGCTCGGCCTCGACGACGAGCAGATGAGCGAGTTCTATGATTCGGGGTCGGTCGTCACCGAGGATGTCTCCGACGAGGTGGTCAACACCGGAGTCGTCATCACCTCCCCGCGCGGCTCCGGTCTGGGCCGGGTGCGCACCGGCAACAGAGTGTCGATGGTGCGCGGGGATCGCGACATCTTCGGAGTCCACGGTCGATCGGCAGAACAGCGGATCGCCATCGACATGCTGCTCGACGATGCGCTGGGAATCGTATCGATGGGAGGGCGAGCCGGAACGGGGAAGTCCGCGCTGGCCCTCATGGCGGGATTGCAGAAGGTGCTGGAGGAGAACAAGCACTCGAAGATCATGGTCTTCAGGCCGCTCTACGCCGTCGGCGGGCAGAATCTCGGCTACCTGCCCGGCAGCGAAGGCGAGAAGATGAATCCCTGGGCGGAAGCCGTGTTCGACACCTTGAGCGCCCTGGTGAGCAAGAACGTCATCGACGAGGTGGTCAACAGGGAGATCCTCGAAGTGCTTCCGCTGACGCACATCCGAGGGCGGTCGCTCCACGATGCGTTCGTCATCGTCGATGAGGCACAGTCGTTGGAGCGCAATGTCCTGCTGACCGTGCTCTCACGCATCGGAATGAATTCGAAGGTGGTGCTGACCCATGATGTCGCCCAGCGCGACAATCTGCGAGTCGGCAGGCACGACGGCGTCGCTGCGGTGATCGAGAAGCTCAAGGGCCATGATCTCTTCGCCCATGTCACCCTGACTCGGTCGGAGCGGTCGGAGATCGCTGCTCTGGTCACCGACGTGCTCGAGGAGTTCGACCCGTTCCGATCCTGAGCTCTCGCGCCCCGGCGACGCAGGCGTTTGTGGTCACCGAGCCGAGGCGAAACTGCGAAATCAGCGAGTCTTCCTCGGGGCTGTGACCACAGACGGCGTCACTCTCCACGAAACGGCGCCCGGACGATACCGTCCGGGCGCCGTGTGCTGGTCAGTCAGACCGATGGGTTACCTGTAGTCGCCGATCATCGTGGTGACGTCGAGCGCCTTGTCGAGGTCGGCCTCGGTGATGGAGCCGTTGTCAACGAAGCCCAGGGCGATCGTCGCTTCCTTGACCGTCATCTTCTCGGCCACCGCGTGCTTGGCGATCTTCGCAGCGGCCTCGTAGCCGATGACCTTGTTCAGCGGGGTGACGATGGAGGGGCTCGCCTCGGCGAGGAATCGGGCACGCTCCTCATTGGCACTGAGTCCGTCGATCATCTTCTCAGCCATGACAGTCGAGGCGTTCGCGAGCAGGCGGATCGACTCGAGCAGGTTCGAGGCCATGACCGGGATGCCGACATTGAGCTCGAAGGCTCCGTTGGTCGATGACAGCGACACAGCGGCATCGTTGCCGATGACCTGGGCGGCGACCTGGATGGTGGCCTCGCAGATGACCGGGTTGACCTTGCCGGGCATGATCGACGAACCGGGCTGCAGATCGGGGATGGCGATCTCGCCGAGGCCGGTGTTCGGTCCCGAACCCATCCAGCGCAGGTCGTTGCAGATCTTCATGTAGCCGTAGGCGATGGTCCGCAGCTGACCGGAGGCTTCGATGAGTCCGTCGCGGTTGGCCTGAGCTTCGAAGTGGTTGCGGGCCTCGGTGATCGGCAGTCCGGTCTCTTCGGCGAGGATTTCGACCACGCGGGAGGAGAAGCCGTCGGGGGTGTTGATTCCGGTGCCCACCGCGGTTCCGCCCTGCGGGACCTCGGCGACGCGGGGCAGGGAGGCTTCGATGCGCTCGATTCCGTAGCGGACCTGAGCGGCGTACCCGCCGAACTCCTGGCCCAGAGTCACCGGGGTGGCATCCATGAGGTGGGTGCGGCCGGACTTGACGACGGAGGAGAAATCCTGGGCCTTCTTCTCCAGCGAGGTCGCCAGGGTGTCCATGGCCGGGATGAGGGTGTTGACCAGAGCCTTGGTCACGGCCACGTGCACCGAGGTGGGGAAGACGTCGTTCGAGGACTGCGAAGCGTTGACGTGGTCGTTCGGGTGAACGTTGACTCCGTCGTCCTCAAGCGCCTTGGTCGCCAGCGAGGCCAGGACCTCGTTGGTGTTCATGTTCGACGAGGTTCCCGAACCGGTCTGGAACACGTCGATGGGGAAATGAGCGTCATACTCACCGGAGATGACCTGATCGGCGGCGTTCTGGATGGCCGTGGCGCGAGCCTCGTCGAGCACACCGAGTTCGGCGTTGGCCTTCGCGGCGGCCTTCTTCACCTGTGCCAGAGCGGCGATATGAGCGGATTCGAGGGTCTTGCCCGAGATCGGGAAGTTCTCGACGGCGCGCTGGGTCTGTGCGCTGTAGAGGGCGTCCTTGGGGACTTTGACCTCACCCATGGTGTCGTGTTCGATGCGAAATTCTTCGGTCATTGTTGTCCTTTCCGTTCGGTGCCTGGGAAATGATGATTGGAGATCAGGCTCGGTGAGAGCCCGACAGAGGTGACCACCGAGGTGGCCTGTCGTCAGGAGGCGTAGGTGGAGACCGCGGCCTCGTCGCCTCCGTACTGGGCGACGACCGTGGTGTGGCCGTCGTGGAGCTGGTAGGTGAGTCCGACGATGATGAGTCGGCCGTCTTCGACGGCGGTCTTGATGATCGTGGACAGCTGCATGATCTTCTCGACCGTGTCCATGGTGTTCTGTCCGACGGTCTCGTTGATCGTGGTGCGCCCGTTCTTCCGGGCTCGGGCCACCGTCGGCAGGATGCGGGCAACGACGTCGGAGATGAATCCTGGGGGAGTCTCACCCGAATCATAGGCGTTGTAGGCCGCAGTCACGGCCCCGCAGCTGTCGTGGCCGAGCACGACGAGCAGGGGAGTGCCGAGCATTTCGACGCCGTATTCGAGCGAGCCCAAGGTGACCGGGTCGACGACCTGTCCGGCGTTGCGGACGACGAACATGTCACCGAGACCGACGTCGAAGATCATCTCGGCGGCGACTCGGGAATCCGAGCAGCCGAAGAGAGTGACGAATGGGGTCTGGTTGTCGGACAGGGACTCCCGACGTGCGGTGTCCTGGTTGGGGTGCCGAGGGACATCGTCGACGAAACGCTGGTTTCCCTCGAGGAGTCGTTTCCACGCCTGATTGGGCATTGCTTTTGCACCTGCTTCCGAGTTGTGTGCATCGCGCCCGGGACCGGGTGCGGTTGGAGGTCAGACCAGTCCGCGGCGTGCGGCTTCTTCGGCGGCCTCCACGTAGGAGTGGGTCTTCGCGGCCTGGTGCTCGGCGAAGACCTGACGGACGGTTCCCGACTTCGACCGCATCACCAATGAGTGCGTGGTGACGTGGCCGCCCTGGAACTTCACTCCGTCGAGCAGGTCGCCGTTGGTGATGCCCGTGGCGACGAAGTAGCTGTTGTCCCCGGTGACGAGGTCATCGGTGTTGAGCACCTGATTGATGTCGAGGCCGGCCTCGGCGGCGGCTTCGCGTTCGGTGTCATCCTGCGGCCACAGACGGCCCTGGATGACACCGCCGAGTGCCTTGATGGCGCAGGCGGTGATGATGCCCTCTGGGGTGCCGCCGACGCCCATGAGCATGTCGACTCCTGTTCCGGGGCGGCAGGCGGCGATGGCTCCGGCGACGTCACCGTCGGTGATGAGCTGGATGCGGGCGCCTGCGGCGCGGATCTCATCGATCATCTGCTGGTGGCGGGGACGGTCGAGGATCATCACCGTCACCGAGGCGGGATCCTTCGTTCCCTTCGCCTTGGCGACTCGGCGGATGTTCTCGGCGATCGGCAGACGCAGGTCGACGGCGTCGGCGGCATCGGGTCCCGTGACGAGCTTCTCCATGTAGAACACGGCAGAGGGGTCGTACATCGCACCGTCTTCGGTCACGGCCATGACCGAGATCGCATTGGGCATGCCCAGAGCGGTCAGGCGGGTGCCGTCGATCGGGTCGACCGCAACGTCGCAGTGCGGTCCGCCGCCGTCACCGACCTGCTCGCCGTTGAAGAGCATCGGAGCTTCGTCCTTCTCTCCTTCGCCGATGACGACGGTGCCGGTCATGCGGACGGTGGAGATGACATTGCGCATCGCGGCCACGGCCGCTCCGTCGGCTGCGTTCTTGTCGCCGCGGCCGACCCAGGGGGCGGCTGCGATGGCGGCGGCCTCGGTGACTCGGACGAGTTCCAGAGCCAAGTTGCGGTCGGGAGCGTCCGACTCGACCTGAGCCTTCTGCGACCATGCGTCGGTCACGGCAACAGGTGGAGTCTCCTCATCAACTCGTCCTCGGTCATGGTGAGATTTCACGTCAACAGGCTCTTTGGAGTCACTCATGCTTCCAATTGTGCCACCCCTGTGATCGGGGTCGCGACAGCGGTGTCCGCTTGTGGCCGCAGTCACGTTCCCGGGCCGGGATTGGCTCTTCGCGCGCGAGCCGAGGACAATGGCGGTGTGAATGTCCGAAATGCTGCTGACGAGACGGCTACTCGAGCGGTCGTCGACGAGGCGACGCAGAGTCCCAAGGGAGAGTCCATGGCTGACGAGTCCGGAGTGATGCTGCCGGGGTCCCGTGAGGAGATGCGCTTCCTGCGCAAGAACTCGAACTGGGTCAATATGGTCATCGCGATCCTCGCTTGCTTGGCGGTCGCCGTCGGGATCCTGTTCCTCGCCCCGCAGCCCGAAGTCGACTCCGAACGCGTCGTCGACTATCAGGGTATCGCCGAGCAGTCCCAGGGCAATGCTGAATTCGACCTCATCGTTCCGCAGATCCCGCGCGGATGGACATCGAACGAAGCCAGCCTCGATCGGATGGGTGACTCCGAGTACACCTCGTGGTACATGTCGTTCATCGGCCCCGACGACCAGTGGGTGAGCATCGAGCAGGCCGAAGCGAGTGCGAACTGGGCGAAGCGGAAGACCGATGAAGCCGCCGCCGCAGAGAAGGTGACTGTCGGCGGTGCTGACTTCCAGATCTACCGCACAGAAGAGGCGAAGGAATACTGGGTCACGCACGAAGGCGATATGTATGTCGTAATGACTGCCACCGCAGCGCCGGACACCATCAACGGCTTCGCTGACCAGGTGGCCGCCCAGCTGAAGTGACCTCAGCCCGCCAGCCGGAGGCGAGTCGGTGCGACGCGCTCACCTCATCTGCCGTCGGCGGGCCCTGACCGCTGATCGGCCTCTGGTCATGAGGCTCAGTCGGCGTCGTCCGAGGTTTCCTCGCGGGCCTTGTCGAGTCGTTCTCGCGCCCCATCGAGCCATGCCTGGCAGCGGTCTGCCAGGGCTTCGCCGCGTTCCCACAGCCGCAGCGACTCTTCGAGCGGCAGATTGCCGGTCTCCAGACGCTTGACGGTCATGACGAGTTCTTCACGAGCCTGTTCATAGCTGAGCGCGCTGATCTCGGGCTGATCCTGCTGGGTCGTCGGTTCGGTCATCGGTGTCTCCTTCACAGAGTGAGTGGTACATGGGCAGAGTGTGGAACCGAGGTCATTCGGTGGTGGCCGATTCGTCCGTATCCGGCGTGACCTCGGTGATCGCAGCATCGAATCGTCCACGAGCGACCCGCACGTGCACGGTGTCTCCGGCGACCACCTCATCCGCATTGCGGACGGCCTGGCCTTCGTCGGTCTGCACCACGGCGTAACCGCGCTCCAGAGTCCGCAGGGGCGAGAGAGACCGTGCCTGGGAGCGGAGGTGCTGGATCTCGTTCTGGGCCTGGATGACCGATGCGTTCGTCGCCTGCAGGCTGCGGCGGCGGATCATCGTCAGTTCGTTCTCGTGCGCGGTGATCATCGTCTGCGGTTCGGCGAGCACCGGCCGTGAACGCACGGCGGTGAGCATCTCCTGCTCGCGGTCGAGGATGCGGTTGACGGCAGACTCGAGCTCGGCGCGGGCGCGCAGGAGGTTCATGCCTTCTTCGGCCACATCCGGCACGATCCGTTTGGCGGCATCCGTGGGTGTCGAGGCGCGCATGTCCGCGACTTCGTCGAGGATGGGTCGATCAGCCTCGTGCCCGATCGCCGAGACCACCGGAGTCTGAGCTGCGGAGACGGCGCGGACGAGCGCTTCGTTCGAGAACGGCAGGAGGTCTTCCATGCTGCCGCCGCCGCGGGCGATGACGATGACATCGATCTGCGGGTCCGCGTCGAGTTCGGCGAGGTTCTTCATCACTCCCGGCACAGCGTCGGGGCCCTGCACAGCACAGTTGCGGACCTCGAACTCTGCGGCCGGCCAGCGCAGGTGCACATTGCGCATGACGTCCTTCTGAGCGTCCGAATCCCGTCCGGTGATCAGCCCGATCCGGTTCGGCAGGAAGGGCAGGCGCAGCTTCCGGCTGGGATCGAAGAGTCCTTCGGCCCCCAGCTGCTTCTTCAGTCGTTCGAGGCGGGCGAGGAGTTCGCCGAGTCCGACGGCACGGATGTCGTTGGCGCGCATCGTCAGCCGACCGGTCTTCGTCCAGAAGTCGGCTTTGAGATTGGCGACGACATGGCTGCCCTCTGTCAGCGGCGCTCCGGTGCGGTCGAGGACGTTCTTCCAGATCTGGACCGGCAGGGACATCTCGACATCGGTGTCACGCAGGGTCAGGTAGCTGGCCTTGCCGCGATGGTTGAGCTCGACGACCTGCCCTTCGATCCACACGCTCGACATGCGGTCGATATAGGACTTCATCTTCGAAGACAGCAGGCTCAGCGGCCACGGATTCTCCGCCGTGGTCTCGGCTGCGGTGGCGGCGAGCTCCTTCGGCTCGACGGATTCGCCGAGCGTGCCGGGAGTGCCGGAAATTCTTTGCGCCATTTGAGTCCCCTTCCGAACCCCAAGCCTAACGAACGGCACTGACGCATCCCATTCCCGGTCATACGTCCCAGCCCTTCCTTGGGGAGCACGGTCTGCTTCCACGAGTTCGAGCGCTGCTTCCGCGATTCCAAATGTCCTGGCCGCCGCCGATGCCTCCGGCTTAGACTGAACGGGTGACTGTCGTTTCAGTACCTGCCCCGACCATTCCGCGCCGGCGTTTGGCGCCGAGCGAGATCCGCACTCCTGTCAATGCTGACAAGAGGGTGCTGCTGGCCGCGCCGCGAGGCTACTGTGCCGGCGTCGACCGCGCCGTCATCGCGGTCGAACGTGCCCTCGAGCACTTCGGCGCACCGATCTATGTCCGCAAGGAGATCGTGCACAATCGGCACGTCGTCGAAACTCTGTCCGAACGCGGAGCCGTCTTCGTCGATGACACCGATGAGGTGCCGGAAGGCGCTCGGGTCGTGTTCTCCGCTCACGGAGTCTCACCGGCCGTGCACGCCGAGGCGGCCGAACGTTCGCTGTCGACGATCGACGCGACCTGTCCGCTGGTGACCAAGGTTCACAAAGAGGCCATCCGATTCGCCCGAGACGGTTTCCGTATCCTCCTCGTCGGCCATGCCGGTCACGAAGAGGTCGAAGGCACCATGGGAGAGGCGCCGGACCACATCACCCTTGTGCAGAGCCCCGACGAGGCCCACACCATCGAGGTGCCCGATGCCGAGAAACTGGTGTGGATCTCGCAGACGACATTGAGCGTGGACGAGACCATGGAAACCGTCGAGATCCTGCGCGAACGCTTCCCGCACCTGCAGAACCCGCCCAGCGACGACATCTGCTACGCCACTCAGAACCGGCAGGTTGCGGTGAAGAAGATCGGGCCCGAAGCGGATCTGGTCATCGTCGTCGGGTCGGCGAACTCCTCGAACTCAGTGCGCCTGGTCGAGGTCGCCCTCGAACACGGAGCGAAAGCGGCGCACCGGGTCGATTTCGCTCGCGAGATCGACGAGACCTGGTTCCACGACGTGGCTACCGTCGGCGTCACCTCCGGGGCGAGCGTTCCGGAGAACCTCATTCACGACGTGCTGCAGCTACTCGCCGACTACGGATTCGACACGGTCGACGAGATCGTCACCGCCGAAGAGGACCTCATCTTCTCGTTGCCGAAGGAACTGCGCAGACTCGGCTGAACAGAGTAGCTCTGCAAAGTGACTCGATGGGAACTGCAACAACTGGACGGGGTCGACGAAAGCCGTCGATACTCAGCTCGTCCCGGTCTGCCGATCCCGCAGATGAGTCGGACCACGATCATCGAAGTCCATGGCTCGCGGGCGACTGAGTTCCTCGGCGCTGATGCCCCGAGCGCGAGTATCGAGTTCGGCCACGGCATCGAGTTCGTCGGCGACGATCCCGGTCGACGGGAACTTTCTGGCGGTGACGAGGAACCGGGACTCCAAGGACGAGACGAACCGGTTGTAATCGTCAACGGACCGGTCCAGGCTGGCTCCCATCCGCGACACATGAGTCACCAGGGTGCCGATGCGTTCGTAGAGTTCCGTACCGAGACGCAGCACCTCTGCCGCCGAGGTGGACATATCGGCCTGCCGCCAGTTGAGCGCCACGGTCTTCAGCAGCACCAGCAGGGTCGCCGGTGAGGCGAGGACGACGTTCTTGCCCAGGGCATGATCGATCATCTTCGGGTAACTTGCCGCGGCTGCGGAGAGCAGACCGTCGGTGGGGACGAAGCAGACGACGAAGTCAGGGGAGGAGTCGAATGCCTTCCAATACTCCTTCGACGCCAGCGCATCGACATGACGCAGCAGTGCACGGGCATGATCGTGGCCATCGGCGCCCGAGCCCGCCTCATCGGCGGAGTCGCCGTTCATCCGCGCCGACAGCGGGGTCTTCGCATCGATGACGATCGTGCCGCCGCCGGGCAGGTGGACGACCATATCGGGACGGTGACGCTTCCCGTCCCGGTCGGCACTGACCTGGGTATCGAAGTCGACGTGGGGGAGGAGGCCGGCATATTCGACGATGCGTTTGAGCTGGACTTCGCCCCAGTCTCCACGGTGCGTCGTCGAGTTCAGCGCGTTGGCCAGTGACCCGGTGGATTCCTGGAGGCGGAGGTTCTGTTGGCTGAGGTGCCCGATCTGGGAGTTCAGTCGAGTGATCTGTTCGATCTGAGTGCGATCCTGAGCGTGCAGGTTCTCCTGCAGGTTCTTCACGCTCGCCGCCAACGGCCCGATGGCCGCCGTGATCTCACCGGCCATCTGCGCATCGGCTTCGAGATCTTCCGTGCGTTGGGACAAGATGCGTGAAGCGGTCTCGGCGCGGGTGAGTCTCTCGAGGTAACGGGAGCGGGTGAGAGTACGCCCGAGGAGGAAACCGAGCACGGTGGCGAGGACGATCGCCACGATGAAGGCGATGATGACTGCGGCGGCGGGGAAAGCATTCATGGTTCCAGGGTGACAGAGCGCACTGACACGAGAATTCGAGGACCACCTCGGCGACGGCTAGACTTGGATACCGTGGCTTTGACTATTGGAATCGTGGGACTGCCCAACGTCGGCAAGTCGACCATGTTTAACGCACTGACCAAGAACCAAGTTCTCGCGGCGAACTACCCGTTCGCAACGATCGAACCGAACGTGGGCGTGGTCCCTCTGCCGGACGCCCGGCTCACGCGACTGGCGGAGATCTTCTCCTCCGAACGCATCCTCAACGCCACCGTGGACTTCGTCGACATCGCCGGTATCGTGCGCGGAGCCTCCGAAGGCGAGGGCCTGGGCAACCAGTTCCTCGCCAATATCCGCGAAGCCGATGCCATCTGCCAGGTGATCCGTGGATTCGTCGATGACGATGTCGTCCACGTCGACGGCAAGATCAGCCCCGCCGATGACATCGATACGATCAACACCGAACTCATCCTCGCGGACCTGCAGACACTGGAGAAGGCGCGGCCGAGGATCGAGAAGGAAGTCAAGGGCAAGCGCGCTCCAGCCGAACAGCTGACCGCGATCGATGCCGCCACCGAGATCCTCGAAGGCGGACGGACGCTCTATCAGGCGATGCAGGCCGACAGGTTCGACGTCAGCGCCCTGCGCGAGCTGCAGCTGATGACGGTCAAGCCCTTCCTCTACGTGTTCAACGTCGACGACGAGGTGCTCGCCGATGAGGACAGGAAGAACGAGATGCGGGCCCTCGTGGCCCCCGTCGAGGCGATCTTCCTCGACGCGAAATTCGAGTCTGAACTCGCCGAGCTCGATGAAGAAGAGGCCCGGGAGATGCTCGAATCGACCGGTCAGGAGGAGAGCGGGCTCGACCAGCTCGCCCGTGTCGGCTTCGACACCCTCGGACTGCAGACCTACCTGACTGCCGGGCCCAAAGAATCCCGTGCGTGGACGATACCGAAGGGTGCCACCGCCCCCGAGGCGGCGGGAGTCATCCATACCGACTTCCAGAAGGGCTTCATCAAGGCCGAGATCGTGTCGTTCGAGGATCTCGATGCGAACGGTACGATGGCCGCCGCGAAGTCCGCCGGCAAGGTTCGGATGGAAGGCAAGGACTACGTCATGGTCGACGGCGATGTGGTGGAGTTCCGTTTCAATGTGTGAGTTTGACGAGTTGAACTCACACGAATGGCTGCGTGATCAGTTTGATATTGTGCCCCGACGGGTCTAGCAGGTAGACGCCTCGTCCGCCGTGCTCGTGGTTGAGTTCGCGAGCGCGCGAACGCTGGGGATCTGCCCAACGCTCGCGTCCACTGACCATGAACTGCGCTTACGCCTGATCGAAGTGGTCCTCGAGTAAATGGACGTAGTCCTGTTGTGGGAAGCTGATTGGCGCGGCGGCGAAGTGGAGAGGTACGCCGCCGCCGATCTGGACGTTGACGAACGAGCCCCGTGCGGGGCCTCGTCGGTCTCGAGCGGGTAGCGAAAGAAGCGGTCCATCTCGGCCGGGTCGACGATCGTGTGATTGAAGTGCGCAGTCATGGTTCTCCTTTGTGTCTGGTGAGCGAAAAGTGGGTTTACTCACGTAAAGAGGCGCTCGGATCAGAGAGCAGCCAGATTGTCGTTCGGGGAGCGAAGGCATCCCGCCCAGAACCCGGCCCGCTGTTGCCCTCTGGCTCCTCGTCCCCAGACACTGCATCCGCGAGTTCGTCGAGACGATCGGCAACAACGGATACTTTCGCCAGCTCCAGGACATTTCGAATGGGAATACCCCGAAATTGACGACTGCTGACGGTCTAAGATCAGACAATGCCTCGCCTCACGCTCGACCCGACCGACCCGGAACTCGACCTCACCCAGTACGATCCCGAAGCCCTCGTCTTCGCACGCGTTGAAGTCCCCCTCACCGCGGTCAACTTGTTCAGCGCCGGCCCGAAAGCGAGGCGCGACAAGGTTGAATCTGACATTCTCTCGCTCCTCAACGAAGACCAGAAGGAACGCCGCGCCGCGAAACTAGCGCATTGGCAGAGAATGTCGACTTTGGCTGCAAAGGAACTACTCCGTCTGCTCAAAGAGCGAAAAATCGACGAAGAACCCTGGTACTCACAGGCAGGTAATCGGGCTGCCGAGTCGATAGACGATCACATGGGCCGCGCAGCTTCGGGCTTCTCCAAAGAGCAACTGAAAGACATGGGCGTCAAGTCCAGACACCTGAAACCATACGTCCGGGACTTCGTCGAGGAAATGGATTCGGACGACGGCGTCCTCGACAAACAGCAAGTGCTCGAAGAAGTCGCCCGTCTCCTCCAGATGCAAATCGACATCGCCGAAGCAACATCAGAGAAGGCAGAATACAGAGCGAACGAGGCCCGCACTGAGACCAGGACCGCGAAGTGGGTAGCGATCGTTTCCGCCGGTATAGCCGGACTATCGCTCATCGTTGCCTCAATCGCACTATTCCACCCCGTCACCATCAACCAACACGCAGGCGACCCCGTCCCCGTCCAGATCATCCAACCCGCCAAACCCAGTAAGTAGAGCGCGACAACAAAACAGTGAACCCGTCGAAATAACAACGGAATCGCTCGACCACCTGAGGGTACGCTCGAATAGTGGGCACCCTAGTTAGCGGGATTTGCAGTCCTGTTAGAGGGATATTCAATATGTCAGATCAGAAGCGACAGCGTCGCTCTTACACTTCGGAATACCGGACCGAGGCCGCGAAGCTCGTCGTCGACGCTGGCAGTCCCCATCCATGGCAGGAGACTCCGTTCAGCGACAGGTTTCTATACACCGGAACTCGGTCGAGTTCCGCTTCAACGTGTAATGCAGGTCCATCCGGGTGCGGAAGGAAGTAGGCATGGCGGCGCCGAGTTCGTCGGCCCTTCATGACGGGTTTGCCGCTTCCGGGGCCTTGAGTGGTGGAACATGTCGTAGTGCAATAACGAGAAGGCCCCGGAGGGTGGTGAGGCGACTATCAACGACTGGCCTGACGTTTAATGTTGGAAGGAGGCCGAGCTATGTCGGCGTATGCAGTTAAGGTTCGTGACGGCGGAGCGTAGAGAGGGGTGCGCCATGGCGATGATAAAGCGGCTGGTGGGTTGGTTCCGGACATGGCGCGGTCTGATCTCACTATTGGGTTCGCTCATCGTGAGTGTGGTCCTACTAGCTATTGCCCGCAACGTTGGAGATTCCGTCTGGCTCACCTCGCACTTTCCGCCCGCACACGGAAGTGACGGAATCTTGTGGCAGGTGCAGACGACGTTCCTGTCGGTCGGATTCGCCGGACTTGCAATAGCTGCACAACTGTTTGCCGAGGCACCACTCGCGATCGGAGCCTCTCGAGGACGGGTGCTCAAGTACATCGGAGCCGACAAATTCGTCGGCATCGGTCTAGTCGGAAACGTAGTCATTGGCATCGAGACGATCTGGCTGTCGAGCGTGCTTGGCGTCCTTGGCATTGCGATCGTGTGGTTCGCGCCAACCGTTGTGCTATTGGTGGGGTCGACGGTCAAGCTAGTCAAGCTTTTCGGGCACCCGGCGTTGCTTGACGAAGTTGTCCGAACCTCGCTGGTTGAGTCTCTGTCCAGTCGCCTGGAAGAGGTCTCGCGCAGGTACTCCGTAGCGACGAAGCAACTGGATGGCCTCGTCACATCGGGCTGGTCTCACTTGAACCTAAGATCCTCGACCATCACACTCCGAGTTCCAGTGCCGCAGGGCGGCGTTATCATTAAGGCAATTAGGTCGAATGCCGTGAGACAAGCACTCGACACACTCGCCCCGAGAGTGACTGAGAACCGCTCTACCGAGGCTGAGAACAGCGGCACATACGTCCCGCCACAAATCACCCTGGACGTTGAGCCTGGTGATCGTACGCGCCTTGACGAAACGGCCTTCCGCGTTATCACGCCCGAACCACTGGATGGACCGGAGCAGCGCCGGATCATCCGACTGTTGCAGTCGAGCATCGAGTTCGAATCCTCGGGGGTAATCACGCCCGATGAAGAGACAGACCGTGAGATTGCGAACCTGAAAGACGCTGTCGGAGCGAACATACGTTCCGGCGCCTTCGCCACGGCGGAGCGGGCCGTCGAATTGCTTGGACACGTAGTACGGGGTGTCTGGATCATCCAACGACACGGATTTGATTCTTCTCGTCGCGCTTCGTTCACCCGTAGAGACTGGCTATTACGCATTATCGGGGAAGTTGAACAGGACGCTGTCCTGTCGCCGCGAGCCGCAGGCATGTTCGTTGATCAAGCTATGACGAGGGCACTCGAAGCACCTCGCATGGGGACCTCCGAATACATTGACGAATGCCTACGCAGCTTCACCCGAATCTGGCTCGACGTCCTTCAGCAAGGCGGGACGGAGTTCGATCAGCTCATTGGCCGGATCGTCGTCTGTGTGCAGAACCTTGCCGTACTCACCGCCCCGGACCAACGTGAACAACTCTCAAGCCGCGCGACATGGGCGATGGTCGAGCTGGTCAAACTCGCACTCGACGCGCACAAGCCTAAAGCCGCTATCCTCGCTGCCGAGGAACTTGGTGGGCTGTTTCATTATTCCGATCGAGATGGGACTCGGAGAGCACACGTCAGAGCAGGTCAACTCGTTCTCGCGGGCTGGCTGGACTACCTTTCAGACAAGGGTGACGCTCGAGCCTCAGCCGATGCTGAGCTCCGAGCGCTGGTGACGCCCCACGGCACTTGGGCTGAGATTCTCACCGCTGGAAACCTAGCCGAACGTGGCGAGACTCCGTTCAGCCGTTGGGACTGGTGGGAGATGAAGTTCAGCGGCTCCGCCCATGCTCAGTCGCTAGAACTTTCACAATACATCGACAGGGCCCAAGTGGCCGCGCTCGCCTTGTCGCATGGACCCCTTCCCCCAGCCAACGACCAGCAGACCGCGTCGGAGTACCAGCGGCTCCTCCGACTTCTCGACGAGCGAACCACGGATTTGAACACAATGGAGTTGAGACTCAAGGAGAGGTTTCTCGACGAGATCGAAAAGTGGCAGACCGCCGAAAATGCACGCTTGACGACCGAGCCCCTGTCTGGCACGCGAGTCGATGCCCTGCGGACCTCGCTAGGCGAGGCGCTCGACGCCGACCAGCGACTCGCCGATAGGATCCCCCATGCGAGCACCGTTCCAAAAGAAGCCGACACATTGCGTCCTATCCTCGGAATGAACCTCCGCATTCCCCGGCACTATTTGGTCGACAAGATCTTCAACCAGACCTACGCCGATCCCGCGGAGCTTGGCTCTGTGATCGCACGCGGGTTCATCGATGGCGAAGAACACAGGATCGTCGACCTGTTGCGCTCCCTTCAAGACGAACTGTTTGAACCGTCGGCGCAGTCGATCTGTAAGCAGATCGATGCGCTCGGGGCCAAGGCCGAGCACTATGTCCTCTTGACGCCGTATGGAGGGCTAATGGACCTCGATGGGTGGTACTCAACGGAGTTCTCCCAGGCGCGCAATCGAGTGGCGCACTTTGAGACCTCCGTGCTGGCTGAGGAGGCGATCCTCTTCGACCCTCGGACAACTTTGGTTTCCTGTCGGCGGCCCGAGGAGAAAGAAGGTCTCACGCCAGTCGGCAACACTTCAATTGCGCTCGGTGTGTTCGAGGATGTGCAAGACGGAGACGAGCCGCAGGTCCGAGTGGAAACTGGCGAGTACTTCGTCGTGTGGCCTGGAGATGTCCCTCGTGTGTACCGTTTTGGTGTTGAATCCGATGAATCAAGGCGACATTGACGCCGGAGACGGAACTGGTGTCGTGCGTCGCGGGTCTCCATAAGCAGCTTCTAGGTTCTGCACCGGCCGTGGTAGACATCGTCGATGCGATCGGTCAGATGGAAGGTTCTCCGCGACCACATGTTCGCACCATAGTAGCCGGACCACCCGACCGACGAGGAGGCACTCGAGCGAATGTCGGGCTGATAGGTGACCCGCGGCTACGACGCCGACGTTATGTTGAGAAATCTCGAAATTCTGTAGGCCATTCGGTGGGGCGATGGCCGGCGTAGTGGGGCCCTGACCCACGGCTAGCGAAAGGTTATTCGGCTACGGAACGTGGTGGAGTTCAGGCTTAACGTCTAACGTCTGCTGTCTGAATCCGCGCCGGTATTCGGCGAGTTGCCGTCACAGCAGGCAGATGCCCGACCGAGAGTGGTCGGGCATCTGCCAGCGATTCGGGAATTTCATCCTCCAGCCGGGAGCGTCTCGGTATCGGCTAGTTGAGTTTCGGTAGTCTGATTGGCCTTGGGACCTTTGAGTGTCGTCAGGAGCACGACGAAGGCGAGTGCGGCGAACGCAGCACCGACCCAGATGGGGCCGGTGTAGCCGAGAGATGTGGTGATGACCAGACCCCCGATCCACACCCCCAGCGCGTTGCCGATGTTCAGTGCCGCGATGTTCGCTCCCGATGCCATGGTGGGTGCGTCGGCAGCCAGTGACATGATCCGCAGCTGCATGCCTGGCAGGTTGGTAAACGCGATGATTCCCATCAGTCCGGTCAGCACGACGGCCAGTGCAGTGACCTGGGCGGTCAGGGCGAAGATGGCCATGACCAGTGCGGCCGTCGGGATGAAGACCAGCAGGGTGCGGTCGATGGAACGGTCGGCGAGTTTTCCGCCCAGCGCGTTGCCGAGGAACGTGCCGATGCCGAAGAGCAGCAACAGCCAGGGAATCGTGGATGAGGTGATTCCGCTGACCTCGGTATAGGTGAAGGCGATGTAGGTGAATGCGCCGACCGCGCCGCCGGAGACCAGCAGGCTGATCGCCGCTGACGCCAGAACTCGCGGACGGACGAAGATGCGGAACTCGTCGCGCAGGCGCGCCCTGCGTTCGGTGGGAGCCGCCGCGACCGGACGCACCAGGAAGGCGATTCCGATCGTGGAGATCGTGGCGATGATGCCGATGGCCCAGAAGGTGGAGCGCCATCCGGCGAGCTGGCCGAGGAAGGTGCCGGCCGGTACGCCGAGGACCATGGCGACGGTCAGTCCGGCGAACATGAAGGAGATGGCGCTGGCCTTCTTGTTTTCGGTGACGAGGCTTGCTGCGACGACGGTGCCCACGCCATAGAACGCGCCGTGGCTCAAGGCGGCGATGATGCGTCCGAGCAACAGGAGTTCATACGTGGGGGCGATAGCGCAGAGTGCGTTCGCGATGACGAAGAGGATCATCAGCGCGAGCAGGACGTGCTTGCGGTTGAAGCGGGCCGTTGCGGCGGTGACGACGATGGCTCCGATCGCGACGGCGATCGCGTATCCGGAGACCAGGATCCCCGCTGTGGCTTCGGTGACCGCGTAGTCGGCGGCGATGTCGGGGAGGAGTCCGACGATGACGAATTCGGTGATGCCGATGCCGAATCCCGCCAGTGCGAGCGCGTAGAGGCCTAAGGGCATGGTTGTCTCACTTCCGGCCGCGGCAGCGGCCTGTTGGTCGGGTGGAGGGCAGACAGAACGCTGCGGCGGGTCAGGCGTTGGCGCGGCCGTTGGCAGCGGAGGTCACGAGGTCGCTCTTGTCCAGGGCCTCGCCCGCTTGCACAGCATTCGTCCAGGTGTCGGTGGTGGTGACGGCGGCCCAGTTGGAGTGGAGCAGGGCCATGAGGGTCTCGTGGACGTTCCGGGCAGGCGCGCGGCCGGCATCGTTGGCCAGATCGATGGCACCGGTGGCATCGGAGAGGACCTCGACGGCGAGGCCGAGGGGCTCTGCGGCAGTGGCGGAGGCGAGGACGCAGTTGTTGGTCATGTACCCGACGAGGGTGATGGTGTCGATGTTGTGCTCGTGCAGCCAGTCGGCGAGCCCGGTTCCGGCGAAGACGCTGGAGTACTGCTTGCCGATCCGGAGGGCAGCTCGGTCTTCATAGGCAGCGATGTCGGGGTGGTTGCGGTGCGTGGACGACCCTGCGGCGAAGACCGGGGCGGCGGCGGGCAGTTCGTGCTGGACGATCACGACGGGAACGCCGGCCTTCTCGGCGGCGTCGATCGCGGACTGGATGCGGGCGATGGATTCTTCGCGGGGCGGGTACTGGATCGGCAGGAGCCCGTCGAAGTATTCCTGCTGGGCGTCGATGACGATCAGGGCGCGGTTCGGGGTGGTCATGGTGGTCTCCGTTCAGGGTGCGGTCGTGCAGGGGTAGGGGGTCAGGCGTGTGGGAGGTTGTAGTGGTCGGCGATGAGGTCGATGCCGTGCTCGTCGAGCGCTGCCGAGTGGCCTCCGCCGACGAGCATCAACTCGTCGACGCCGGTCCGCTCATGTAGCGCCTGAAGACGGTCGGCGACTGTGGTGGGAGTGCCGTGGAAGGTGCGGTGGGTGTAGGCGTCGAGGACCTGACGTTCCTGCGCGGTGGCCGGATAGGCGTCGACTTCGTCGGGTGGCAGGAGCAGGAAGGGCTCGCGTTTGAACATGCGCAGCATCGCCATCGCCGAGGTGGCCGCCTGGCGTTTCGCCTCGGCAGGGTCGGTGCTGATCGCGACTGGCACGCTTGCCAGCACGTAGGGCTCAGAGAGTGTCGCAGAAGGTCGGAACTGCTCGCGGTAGATGTGCAGCGCGGTGTCGATGTCGGCGTCGCCGAACTGCAGCGCGAATGCATACGGGCGGCCGAGCTGTGCGGCCAGCTGCGCTGAGAACGGCGAGGAGCCCAGCATCCACACCTCGGGTCCGACGGCGGGTGTGGGGACTCGGTTCTGGGCGGCCTGCCACGGCCCGGGCACCGCGTGGACCTGCTGGTAAGGGTGCCCGGCGGGGAACTCGTCGGCCAGGAAGCCGAGGAGTTCGAGCACCTGCTGGCCGAATCCGTCGTTGGCGTCCGCGCCGCGACGCAGTGCCTGAGCGGTCGCGCCGTCCGTGCCGGGAGCGCGCCCGAGCCCGAGATCGATCCGGTTCGGAGCCAGAGCGGCGAGCATCCCGAACTGCTCGGCCACGACCAAAGGTGCGTGGTTGGGCAGCATGACGCCGCCGGCTCCGAGTCGGATGTTCGCGGTCTCGGCGATGAGTCGGGCAATCATCAGCGGGGGCGAGGCGACGGAGATGGCGGGCATCGCATGGTGCTCGGACATCCAGAACCGCCGGAATCCTCGCCGGTCTGCGGTCCGCGCCAGCGAGATCGTGCTCTCCAGGCCCTGCTCAGCGGTGGTGCCGATGCCGGTGCCGCCGCCCGCGAGCACCGACAGGGCGAATGGGGCAGTGCCCGAGTGAGTGCCTGACAGCATGATTCTCCTGCTTCTCATGGTAATTGTGAGAGTTTGGCGTGACTATGACACAGTAGCAGGACATCACGGCAAACGCGAACTGATGCCATGAGACTCATGGAGGAGGTGACCCGCGGCTCAGCCCCGGTGTCGCCGAGCACACCAGCCTCGCGTTGGTCGACAGCGTAGGGGTCCGCCCGGAAGCCGGGCGTTCGATGAACTGTCCACGCCGGAGGGATCCACTGCGTGGCTGATGGTCCGAAACCTGGTCGCGGACGGGGCGCCGATGCCCGCCGTCCGCGAGGCGGATTCGGCGTAGTCTTGACGTGTGAGTGCTGGCGAATGGGCTAACGCATCTCCGAAGGTGCGCGCTGAGGCGGCACGCGTCGAACTCGGTGAAGGTCGGCTCGTGTGGTGGTGTGCGCATGTTCTATCGGGGGAGGTCACGGTTACTGAGACAGGCAACAACGATCCCGACCCGCGTTGGCTCGCGGCTTCCGCGTGGTCGAGCTGGGGGCCGGCCGAGAGCTGGCCATCCCGCGGAATCGACTACTGGCCTCGCGTGTGGGCAGCTAGGACACTGCTGTACGTCTGGCACGATGACGTATCGCGCGCCGTCGTCAAAGGTTTGGCAGACTCGCACTGGCGTGTTCGCGAGATGTGCGCCAAAGTCGTGGCGCTGCATGAGATCGGGGAGGGCGCTGAAGAATGTGCGCGCATCGTATTCACAGATGCGAAACCTCGCGTGCGCATTGCGGCTCTGCGCGCGCTTGCTGTCGTGGGCGAGTCGGAGCACTCTGATTCGGTCATCGCGGCGGAGTCTGCCAGCTGTGACTCTGTTGCAGGACAGGCAAGGGAGACGCTGCGCGTAATGGGGGAGCGTCTGGACCGTGACCTGTGAACGCTCAGGTGCAGAGTTTCGGGGCGATATCCCACTGCGTCACCGGATCTCCTGATCCTTCAGCTGATCAGTGATGCTGCGGGGTCTGCGCCCAAGGAGTCGCGTGAGCAAGGGGCCCGACGCCGAGAAATGCCCGCTCCTCGTAGCTTGGAACATCGACAAGGTGAAACGCGCGACCTCCTCGGGCACACCGCTGGAGAGGGCGTCGGTCAGCCACGTCTCGTCGTCCACGACGACGCGCTCAATTCGGCGGCCGGTGATCTCGGACGCGGCAGCGGCGAAATCCGCGAGGGTGACAGGCTCGGGCAGCGTCAGGTCGATCGGGCCCTTATGTGGTTCATCCGCTGTCAGTATCGCAGCAGCGGCCTCCGCGGCGTCGCGGCGATCGACCCAGGAGAAAGGTCCGTCGGCGGGCATGGCTATCACTCCGGTTTCCTGCCACGCGCCGAGCAGCTGGATCGGTTCACCGTAGAAGCCGTTGCGCAATGAGGTCCAGGCTGCCCCCGAATCTGACAGGTGCTGTTCGGTGGCCGCGTGGATTCCGAGCGGCGGGTAAGGGGTGTCTGCGCCCGCCCCATGGGCGCTCGTGTACAAGATCCGCTGAGCCCCCGCGTCGACGGCTGCATCAATCGCCCTGCGGTGTTGTGCGACGACGTCGGCACTAAGGTCGCTTGAGGACACCAGGAGAACCTGTTCGGCCTCAGCGAATGAATGGCGCAGAGCCGCAGGATCGTCATAGCTCCCCTGCCGGACGCGGACTCCCTGATCGGCCAGATGGGTCGCACGCGATGGGTCGCGGACGCTGACGCCGATCTGCTGTGGTGGTATCCGCTTCAGGAGATGGTCGACCGTGGCTCCGTTGAGAGTGCCTGTCGCTCCGGTGACGATGATCATCTGACATCCCTTTCATGTGAACTGTGAGCTGACGAGGTGCTCTGTGCACACGTCAGGGCAAATGCCGAGTTTGAAGTTGACGTGGATGGTCAACTTAGTGTGAATCCATCGTGCACTAACTTGACTGCTATGATCAAGTTAATCGTCAATGCGGAAGGAAGCTTCATCGTGCCCGACTCTCATGGTGTTCCGGCTCTCCGCTCGGATGCTCGCCGAAACGTCGACCGGATCCGGCGTGCGGCGGTTCAAATCTTCCGTGATCGGGGGTTCTCTGCGCCGCTCGAGGAAGTCGCCGCTGCCGCCGACGTGAGCAAGGCGACTATCTTCAATCGGCTCGGCGGGAGAGTTGGGCTGATCGATGCCGTCATCGACGAGGTCGTCGCTGTGGAGCTGAGGACTGTCATCGAGGATGCGCAGTCCATCGTCGAGATCAGAGAGCGGATCTGCTCGTACATCGATGCCCTTCGGGATCTGCAGTATCGACTTCCAGCCGTCAACGATGTTCTCCTGCAGGAGTATCGCGACTCCGAGCCGTTGCTCGCCCTGTGCTATGCCGGAACGGCCTTCCACGACAGCCTTGTCTCTCAGGGGCACGCTGCCGGCGTATTGGCTCCCGATTTCACACCTGAAGACTTCCAAGCACTTGCTCGAGACAATGCTCTGGCCCTCAAGCACGGTGGCCGGCCGCCGCGGGCCGACTACGATCGCCGAACCGCGTTCGTACTCGGTGGGATCTGCGCGTCGTCATGCGCGTCCGCCTAGTCCCGCGGGCTCGATGAGGCTGCTCTGGTTGCAGGGGTGCTCTGCAGACCTCGACCGTCCTATCCTCGGCCGCACACGAAACAGCAAGGTCGTGAGAGTCAGCCTGCGTTAGAGTGACCTCTGGCATCAGCATGTGATCGCAATGATGAGATCGGCTGCAGGGGACTACCGACCCGAACGATCGAAAGTCGAGGACCGAAGATGACAGGCAGCAAGAGTTCGTCACAGCTCACGGGGCCGTGGAGCCTTGCCAAGACAGTTCGGGCAGCCGGTCTCATCCTTGCGCTCGTGCTGGGTGCGATCTCTGCGGTCATCGGACTCGCATCGCTCATTCCCGGGCTCGGCCCACTCAGTCCGATCGCGGCTCGATGGGCCCCCACCGTTGCGCCGCTGGCAGCGCTGGCGGGGTTGATTGTGCTTGTGCTCGGAATCGCTGCTGTACGCAGGGGCTGTCGACGAACCGGAGCAGTCGCAACAGTGCTCGGCGGTGTCGGCACGGCTGCGAACGTCGCGGTCATCATCGTCCTCGTCGGTGCCATCTCCGCCGCCGGCGGAACGGTGAACCTGTTCACTGCAACGTTCGGGCTGTCCGCTATCAACGCGGGGACGCCCGACCGGAAAGAAGTGTACGAGACGACCGGATCCGGCGACGACCTTTCCGTATCGATCTACGAACCGGAGGGTTCGAACGGCTCGGCACCGACGATCATGTACGTTCACGGGGGAGGTTGGATCGCGGGCGAGCCGGACGCTTCGAGCTCCGAGCTTCGAGAACTCGCTGATCACGGCTACCTGGTCGTGTCGGTCGAATACGAGCTCGCCACCCTGGACAACGCGACCTGGCAGAGCGCACCCTCGCAGGTTGCGTGTGCGGCGAGCTGGATCCAGACCCACGCAGACGCGCTCGGCGCGGATATGGACCGCCTCGCGTTCTGGGGTGAGAGCTCAGGCAGCAACATGGTCGCCAACACCGCCGGCGCCGCAGCGCAAGGCACCGCCGAGTCGTCATGTGGTGGGAAAGTTCCGGTTCCGGCAGCAGTCATCGCGGACTACCCCGCATTCGACGTCACCGGCCTTTATGAGAACGCTCCCACCGGCCCTGGTGCCGGAACCGGCACGCGCCTGTTTGCTACCAGCTACACGGGTGGCACACCGGAGGAATACCCGGAACGCTATGCAACGGCGAATTCCGTCACGCATCTCGACGCTCCCGCGCCACCGATGCTCATGATGACTGCGATGCGCGATGACGTCATCACCCCGGCCGACCAGTTGGCATGGGCTGAAGCGGCCCGCAGCCGTGGAGTCGACGTCGAGACCGTGCGTATTCCACTCGCCAACCATGCCTACACGCAGAAATCGAAGAACTCACTCGGCAGCCAAGGTCATCTGAGCATCGCAGAGGCATACCTGTCCGAACGACTTCGCTGACGCCTGCCTTCCGGCCCTCACCGGCAACACGGAAGGCGCTTCCGAGGCGCGCCGGAAGCTGCAGGACAGAATTGATGATCACCAATTGGCTATGGTGGTGGCAAAAGGGGCACGCCGGTCCTACCCATATTCGAATGAGGAGTCTTCGATCATGAGCTTCAGTGTCTACCTCTCCGGTGAGATCCACACCGATTGGCGCGAAGAGATCAAGCGCGGTGCCGAGGCGGCCGGGCTCGATATCGAGTTCACCGCGCCGGTGACCGACCATCCCGCCAGCGACGCCGCCGGTGACCACCTCGGCGAGAACGACAGCTCATTCTGGCGCGACCACCAATCGGCGAAGGTGAATGCGATCCGAACCCGCACCCTGATCGAGAAGGCCGATATGGTCGTCGTGCGCTTCGGTGACAAGTACAAGCAGTGGAACGCCGCCTTCGATGCCGGCTACTGTGCAGCACTGGGCACCCCGTATGTGACTCTGCACGATGCCGACATCGTCCATCCGCTCAAGGAAGTCGACGCCGAAGCCAAGGCTTGGTGCCAGACGACCGATCAGGTCGCCGAGACCCTGCAATACATCCTTCGGGACTGAACTCCTCACGGCGTCGACCACCTGACCGGTGTCGGCACCGGGGCACAGTCGATGCGCGGCTGCTCTTCATCTCACGGCATCTTCGCCGATCGCAACCGGGTGGCTGGTGGTGACCACACCCGTCACCCGGAATTCGAAATCGCCCGCTGGGCAGCCGAAGATCCCACCCCTGAACAGCGGGCGGAATCGGTTGTCTACACCTCCGCCGAGCATTGTCCGATGTGCTCTGCCCCGCACACCTGGGTGGCCTCGGCCGCATCGTCTACGCCAGCAGCAGTCAGCAGCTGAGCTCCTGACACAAAGAATGGGGCCTGGCCCCCGGTCCTGTGCTGCCTCTGGCGGTGCAGGAGGTGGCCCCCGGAATCGATGTCGTCGGTCCTGACCCGCAACTGAGCAGTCAAGAGCGGGAGCTGCATGCGCGTCTGCACGGGGTCGAAGCCTGATGCCTGCGGTACAGTATCTGCATCTCAGCGATTGTTCGAACTGCATCCGAACCGAGGTGCCGACAACGGCACTGACAAAGGAGTCCGGCCTTGGCCCTGCATGAAATCACCTTCCTCTCGAGCAATGACCGCGACACCATTCAGAGTTGGCTCTACACACCCACTGCGGAACCGACGGGGATCGTTCAGATCATCCACGGGCTCGGTGAGCATTCCCGTCGCTACCTCCACCTCATCAATGCTTTGACCGATGCCGGGTTCGCCGTCGCCGCCGACGATCATACGGGGCATGGACGTACGGCCATGGAGTCTGGGATCTGGGCCGATGCCGGGGATGATGCGGCCCGTGTCATCGTCGACGACGAACTGGCCCTGCAGGAGAAAGTTCGCGAAGTCCTGCCCGGACTGCCTTACATCGTGTTCGGCCACAGTTGGGGATCGCTGATCGCCCGCGCCATGGCCTCCGATCCGACGAGCGACCTCGCAGGGCTCGCCCTCTGCGGAATCGCCGCGCAGTGGCACGGGATCGAGGAGGTCATCGATCGAAAGGACCTCGCCGAGGCGGCCACCGGCGGCCATCGTGCGGAGCCCGCGGCGGGCCACCTCGTCGATCAGTTCTTCGACGGATTCCTCGACCGCTGTGGTCCCGACGCCGGACCAACCGCATGGGTCGCTCTCGACAAGGCGGTCGTCTCCGACCACGGACGCGACCCCTTCAACAATTTCGGAGCCCCGATGAGTGCGCGCTTCCTGCAGGGATTCGTCGACCTCTACGACAAAGCCAATGCCGATTCCTGGTATCCGACGATTCCAGGCACCCTGCCGGTGCTCATCCTCGCCGGCGACCAGGATCCTGTCGCGAACTACGGCGAAGGTGCCTACCATGTCGCCAATCGTCTTCGCGAGGCCGGACACGAAGACGTGCGCACGCGCGTCTTCACCGGAGTCCGGCATGAAGTCCACAACGAACCGACAACTCGCGCCCAGGCGGAAGCGGAGATCGTCGATTTCGTCGCCCGCCTCATCGTCTGACCACGGGTCGCCCTAACGGCTGAGAGCAGAGTTCATGAACACGGCAGAGGGTTCGAGTTCCAACACGAGCTGGCCGCAGCAGACACTCATCGTCACCGACCGGCTCCGTCTTGAGCCTCTGGCGGTGCGCCACGCGCCGGAGATGGTGAAGACACTGTCCTCGCCCGGCCTGTTCACCCACATCGGCGGGACGAGCCCGACCCTGTCCGAACTCGAACGCCTCTACGCCCTACAGTCAGTGGGCGCCTCACCCGACGGTGAGGCCGGCTGGCTGAACTGGATCATCCGTGACGCCACCTGCTCCATCGCCGTCGGATACGTTCAAGCCACAGTCACGCGGGCCGATGCTCGGAACCAGGCAGACATCGCCTGGGTCATCGGCGCCGACCACCAACGGCAGGGGTTCGCCACCGAGGCGGCTCGTGCCATGATTGCCTGGCTGGCGGATCGCCACGTGACCGAGTTGCGGGCCGCAATCCATCCGGACAATGCCGCCTCGAACCGAGTCGCTGAGCGGCTCGGACTGCAACAGACCGACGAGATCGACGACGGTGAAGTCATCTGGCATGCAGAGATGAGTACATGAGAATGACCATGGACATCCCGTCCGTCGACGAACGGCCCGGGATCATCGATACGGTCGCGTCGTGGCGGTCGTGAGCGATCTCGAGGCCGTTCTGTCCGATCTCCTCCCGTGAGGACGGGCATCGTCGAACCCCTCGGTGTGCACAGTGAGCACCGCGGATACGGTTTCGGCACCGGGATGACGCTAGGCGCGGCATCTGTCCTCCGGGACATGGGAGCCTCGAGCATCACAGTGGCCACTCCGTCATCGAACGACGCCGCCGTCGCAGCCTACCGTGCGGCAGGGATGGACAGCCTCGGCGAGGTCAGGGATCACCTCAGACCGGTGCGCCGGCGATGAAGGCCGCCTGTGCGACATGCTGGATCGCATCGTCGATGATCGAGACCACGCGGACGCCGCGAGTGACCGCGGGAGTCCAGTTCTCGTCGATGACCTCATCGAAATCATCCTCGGACAGCGTCCCCACGTAGTCGGTGAATGCATTCAGTGTGGCGGCGAGATAGTCGACAAGCAGCTGCTGATCCTCCACCTGGATCTGCGCCGCCTGTTCCGGTGTGTGCCCGAGCCCGAAGGAGTCCCCGATCTCGCCGAGGCCGAAGCGGTCCCGGAAATCGTCCCACAGCTGGGGACGGCCGGTGAGGTCGGAGAGCTGAGCATCGATCTCACGACCGCTGTGCCACAGCAGCCAGGCGATCGAATTCGGATGACCGCCGAGGTGGCGGTTGAGTTCTTCGGGGGAGAGGTCGGGCAGCGCCTGCGCCGCCTGAAGGGGACGTTGGGACAGGTCGGTGAGAAACTCAATGCTGTTCATGTCGCCCATTGTGCTCTTCGAGACCATTCCTGTCACCAGCGGGCCTCAGTCGAGACGGGGCCTGCGACGGTTGCGTTTGATCTCCGATCGACGCTGTTCGCCCCTCACTCGCCGGCGCCGCGAATTCTTGGATGGCTTCGTTGCTCGTCTCTGCACCGGCGGAGCCAGCGCCTCGCGCAGCAGCTGCGCCAGACGCATCCGTGCCTCCTGGCGATTCTTCAGCTGCGACCGATGCTTCTCCGAGGTCACGGTGATCACGGTGCCCGACAGCCGAGGTGCCGATCGGCTGAGCACCCGCTCGCGCTGAGCCTCGGTGAGGAACGACGCAGCAGCCAGATCGAGGCTCAGCTGCACCCGCGAATCAGCGGTGTTGACATGTTGTCCGCCGGGACCCGAAGAGCGGGAGAACTGTTCTGTCAGCTCGGCCGCGGGGATGACGAGCCCGGTCGGGATCCCGGGTCCGGGCGGCACCCGCACATCACCGTTCATCTCAGTTCGACTCCGGTTCGCCTTTGCGATCGTCACCGGCGGCGGATTCTTCGCGCAGCTTCGGCGTGATCTGCAGGTGCGCACGGATGCCGTGCTTATCGGCATAGAACGCGCGGATCCGATCCATGTCATGGATCAGGTCATCGGTCATGTCCAGGGTCGGGCCCAGCCCGGTGGTGTGTGTGGCCGAATCCAGATATCCCAGGGTCACGGGCATGCCGGTCTGGCGGGCGATGCGGTGGAAGCCGGATTTCCAATGCGTGTGTCCGCCGCGGGTGCCGTCGGGGGTGACGACGAGTCCGAAGACCTCGCCGGCGCGGACGCGCTCGACCACCTCGGTGACGATTGTGCTTGGGTCGGATCGATCGACGGGGATCCCTCCGAGGCCGCGCATGATCGGGCCCCGCCAGCCGGTGAACAGAGAATGTTTGCCCAGCCAATGCACCTTCACTCCCAATCGCCAGGCGATGGCGAGCATGACGACGAAGTCCCAGTTCGAGGTGTGCGGGGCGCCGACGAGGACGGTCGGGCGCTGTGGGGCGGGCTCGGTGACGAGCTTCCACTTGCTGAACGTCCAGAAAGCGCGAGCGAGGAGGCGTCGGATCATGATCTCAACGGTAGAGCACCCGCATGTGTGGGCCTACCGGCGTCCATGTGTGCGGGGTGCGAACCGCGCACACATGGACGCCGGCACCGGGCAGAGCCGACCCGACGGCGGACGGGAAGAAGTCGTCGGCCATGGCCATGAGAATACCCGGCAGGGAATAATCACGGCTCGCGCTTCGCTGTACCGACCACCAAGCATCACCGACAACGGAGGTAGATATGTCTGATTCAGCACGTGTCGTCATTCTCGGCGGCCATGGAAAGATCGCACTCCTGGCAGCGCCCAAACTCGCGGCCGCCGGCTTCGCCGTCGATTCGGTGATCCGCAATCCCGATCAGTCCTCCGAGGTCGAAGCCGCACGGGCGAACCCGGTCGTCCTCGACATCGAAACCGCCGACACCGAGGCGCTCGCCGACCTGTTCAGCGGAGCCCAGGCGGTCGTGTTCTCCGCCGGAGCCGGCGGAGGCAATCCGGAGCGGACCAAGGCTGTCGACCTCGAAGCCGCCAAACGCTCCATCGATGCCGCCGGTCAGGCGGGGGTCAAGCGCTTCGTCATGGTCTCCTACGCCGGCGCAAGCGTCGACCTCGACCGCGTCGATCCGGAGAGCTCGTTCTACCCCTACGTGCAGGCCAAGAACGGCGCAGATGAGCACCTGCGGGCAAGTGAGCTCGACTTCACGATCCTCGGACCCGGCGGGCTGACCCTCGAACCCTCCGGCGGAAAGGTCCTCATCGCCGATGGGGCCGGGGACGTCGACGGCACCCGCCCGGAATCCGATGTGCGAGTGACCTCACGCGAACTCGTCGCCGATGTCATCACGCACGTCATCGCCGAATCGGCAGCGGTGCGACAGACCGTGAACTTCTACGACGGGCAGACTCCCATCGCCGAGGCGATCAGCTGACCTGAATATCCACGCCAGACCCTGAGGGGACCTGATGGCCTGCCGTCTCCGACCGGAGACGGCAGGCCATCGGCGTCACCGGAGAATGTGTCTTGTGACTGCCGCAGAGTCTCAGATCCGGCGGTTCCACAACTGGTGAGTCAGACCGCTTGCCGTGGTGAGGCTCTCGATCGTGAAATCCTGCTCCAGTCCGTCGAGACCCTCCCAGAGCGAGACTCCCCGCCCCAGGGTGACCGGGACGAGAGCGATGTGCATGAAGTCGACGAGACCGGCAGAGAGGAACTGTCTGATCGTCGAGGGTCCTCCTCCGATGCGGACATTGTGACCATCTGCGGCGGCAGCCGCCTCGGCGAGGGCCTCTTCCGGTGAAGCGTCGATGAAGTGGAAACTCGTGCCGTTGTCGAACTCCATGGGCTCTCGGGGATGGTGAGTGAGGACGAAGCACGGGGTCTTGAACGGCGGGTCCTCACCCCACCATCCGCGCCACCCGTCAGCGGGCCACGGCCCCGACTGCGGTCCGAATTTCCTCCGCCCCATGATTTCGGCACCATTGCCCTGGCCCCATAACGCGAACAGTGCCCGGTCGGCAGTCACTGGGCCGTCGACCTTGTCCACGCCCTCGATGCCGCGACCGTCGAAGTAGGAGAACAGCGCCTGCGCCTCGCCGATCGGCTGATCGGCGGTGACGAACTCGCCGGCCGCGAAACCGTCGAGGGAGACGAAGAGACAGTTGACACACGCTTTGACCATGAGCACTCCATTGTGACTGGGACGGGGTATCGGTGCAGGGACGTGCGCCCAGTGTAGAATCGAGTAGTTTCAGAATGCAATCACCGGAGGTGGATCAATGTCGGATCGGCCGCGTTCGGGCTGCGCCATCAATGCCGCCGTCGAAGTCCTCGGGGACAACTGGTCGCTCATCGTCCTGCGCGACATCATCTTCGGCAGCAGGCGGCACTTCCGTGAGCTGCTCACCCTCAACGACGAGGGCATCGCGTCGAATATGCTCGCCAGCAGACTCAAGAAGCTCGTGGACGAAGGGCTCCTGACCAAGGCAGAAGCGGTACGCGGTCAGAAGGCCGAATACTCCCTCACCGAGGCGGGCATCCAGACCCTGCCGGTCATGATCGCCCTCGGGGCCTGGGGGATGACCCACCGGGAGACCTCTCCCGAACTGACGATCCGATCCCGACTCATGGCTGACGACCCTCAGCTCGTCGCCGATCTCATGGACGAGCTGAGAGAGAGCCACCTCGGCATCCCGTGCCCCGACTCGGAGGCGCCGCGCGCCTCCGAGCGGCTGCGGGCGGCCTTCGAGGCAGAGGCGCAGTCACGTCGATAGCGGCCTTGTCCGCTCGCGGCAGGTGTGGTTCCATGGAATAAGTGATTGTAAACTGCAATCACTTATTCGCAACACTGATCTCGAAGGAGCGATCATGTTCAACGGACTCATGGCAAACATCGCCATCCGCAACGAGAAGTCGGCGACCGAATGGTATTCCCGACTCTTCGAAAGGCAGCCGGATGCCCGGCCGATGGCGGGTCTCGTCGAATGGCGATTCGACGAGAAGTTCGGCATTCAGATCTGGGAGGACCCGCAGCGGGCAGGCGGCTCGGCCGTAGTCATCGACGTGGACGACCTCGACGCAGTGGACCGACGGCTGCGTTCGGCCGGAATCGACCACGACGAACCGTCGCCAGGGGGCGGACGACGCATCCTCCCGATCACCGATCCGGACGGAAACCAGGTGGTGTTCTTCGGTGAATGAGTCCTCAGATGACCAGGGTGTACCAGTGACAGCGACGATCAGCCTCGGCGCCGATATCGATCATCCGATCTCCGCGGTGTGGAATGTCATCGCCGACACCGGTCAGCGCGTCCGGTGGGGCGTCCCCGAGGGGGAGGAGATGGTCTGCGACGTCGACGAATTCCGCCCCGGCGGATCGATCCGCACCCGTTGTGGGTCGCCGGGAGCACTGGAGTTCGAAGCCACTGGGCAGTACTGCGCTCTCGAACCGGAGCGTTTCGTCGTGACCACCGAAACTCTCACCAGAGATGGTGAGATCCTCTCGACTGCCATCATCACCTGGACCCTCACCGCCACATCGACAGGCACCCGAGTGGACCTCGTCGACCAGGTCGTGTCCTTCGTCGGTCAGGCAATGGTCGACGGACACCGCAACGGCCATGCGATCTGCCTGCGACAGCTCGGGGAATTCCTCAGCTCTTGAGATCCGCGGCCCAGGGAAGGTCAGCGCCGGTGCGACCGACGGTGATCCCTGCCAGATCGGCTGCCCGTTCGCCCAATGCTGTCAACTCGGCCGTGCCGAGGAGGGAAAGTGCTCTCGTCTGCGCCTGCAGATCATGGATGAGAGAGACCATGAACGTGTCACCGGCGCCGATCGTATCCGCGACTTCGACCTGAGCCGAAGCCACATCCACCCGCGCCGAGGCGGTCGCCAGGATCGCGCCGTCCCCTCCGCGAGTCAGCACCGCCAGATCCGGACCAAGACCGAGCAGGTGGTCGATCTGAGCTGCTTCAGTGAGAGCGGGGTAGAGCCAACCGGCATCGACATCGCTGAGTTTGAGGACGTCGACCCGCCGAGCGAGAGCCTCAAACCGTGGCAGAACCTCCTCCCGGGAACCGATGATCGACGGCCGGATGTTCGGGTCGAACGAGATGACGGGCCCGGGCGTCTGCGATTCTGACTGCCCTTCGACAGCGTCGAGGAGCCGATCGAGCACGGCCGAACCCGGTTCGAGGAACGCCGCAATCGACCCGAAATGCAGACCGGAACGGGGGCTGTCATCGAGCAGCGCCGAATCCGGATCCCACCGCAGCCGGAACTCGTACTCGGCGGATCCGTCCTCGGCGAGGCGGGCCAGCGCCGTGGACGTGGCACCGCGCGGTGAAGCGTGCACGGCGACCCGGGACTCCCGCAGATGGGCGAGGAGGAATCCGCCGTGGAAGTCATCGCCGACATCGGTGAGGAACTCGACAGGGTCGCCGAGGCGGCCCAAGCCGAGGGCGACATTGGCCGGGGCACCACCCGGCGCATAGCGGTCAGGGGCGCCGGGCGTGCTGACGATATCGATGAGGGCCTCACCGATGACGAGAATGCTCATGGGCACGATTCTAAGGTGAAAGACTATCTGCGGCCGTGACCTGCGGTAATAGGACGGAAATCGTTGACTTCGGTGAATCGACACCATTTCGTGTCAGTGCCGGATGGAAGTGTGCGGTCATGGACAAGAACACCATTGACAACGACGTCAGAACGATCATCGATGGAGCTTCGGCTCGTATCCTCACCCCGCGCCCCGGCGAATGCCTGGTCTGCTACGTCTTCCGCCAACTCAGCGAATTCGGCTGCAACGGCACACACCGTTTCGCACGCACATTCCGAGACCAGACGGCTCCACGCGCAACCGCTCTGTTCGACAGACTCAGAAGCATGGGCGCCTGCTGCTGCGATGGAGAGATCCTCGGCAATGCATACAGATTCTCGCTGAACCCGTGGATCATCGAACCCGGCCCCTTCGCCGAAGCGCTCGGCACCCCGATCAGGTTGGTCGCCGCAGACGAGCTCCAGAACCTCGATGAGGAACGCGGCCGAGAGCTGATCGATACCACGGAGACGAAGTACTTGTGCTGCAAGATCGTCAGACGCGGATCGACGCAGCCCTGCGGAAACTGGGAACGCGTCCCAGGTTGGTGAGACACCTGTGTCCGGCAGAATAGGAACCATGTCTTCCACTCTGCCGCTGTTCCTCGACTGCGATCCCGGGATCGACGACGCACTCGCCCTCGCCTATCTGTGCTGCCAGGACGACGTCGACGTCGTCGGCATCGCCGCCTCAGGGGGCAATGTCGCCACCGCACAGGTCGTCGAGAACACCCGCGGATGGCTATCACTGGCCGGGCGCAACGACATCCCCATCCATGCCGGTCACAGCCTTCCGCTGGCACGACAGACTCAGCCGGCGGCAGCGGACGAATCTCTGGAATACGCCGACCTCACCCATGGCGACACCGGACGAGGGTATGCCCGGCTGCCGGCTCCGACGGCCCCGATCAGTTCGGTGTCGGCCGCACAGGCGTGGGTCGATGCAGCGCACACCCATCCCGGACAGCTCCTCGGCGTCGTCATCGGTCCGTCCACCAACCTCGCCCTGGCACTCGATATCGACCCGGACCTGCCGCGTCTGTTCAAACGTCTCTTCATCATGGGCGGAGCGTTCAACTACCGGGGCAACACCCACCCGACGACGGAATGGAACGTCACCTTCGATCCGGAGTCGACTGCCCGAGTGCTCTCGGCCTTCAATGCGGTCCATGAACGAGGGCAGGTCGCCCACCTGCCGGTCATCGCCCCGATCGAAGCCACCGAAGCCGTCGAGATGACTCCCGATCGCCTCACCCGCATCCGCGACGGAGCCGCTGCCGTCGGTCAGACGTGGCAGGAGATGGCGGCTCAGCTGTCCGAGGCGCTGCGGTTCTATTTCGAATTCCACGAATCCGACGGGCTGGGCTATCTCGCCCACATCCACGATCCCTTCGTTCTCGCCTGTGCTCTGACCTGGGCGCGACAGAACACCATTCCCGCGAACGGCGCACAGTCCGAGGGGCCGAACACGAATGCCCTGCCGGCGGCCGCCTCGGTGCCGGTGAGGGGCGCCGGAGGTGTGCTGCCCTGGGCGAGGACGCTGTGGGCGCCTGTCGATGTCGAACTCACGGGTACACTCACACGAGGCGAAACCGTCGCCGACTGGTTGGGCCGGTGGGGCAGACCCGTGAACGCAGAGATCATCCGCACCATCGACGCCCCCGCATTCCTCGACCACCTCAGCGCCACCCTGATGAAAGGACCACCCGCATGACCACACACTCCAGACAGTCTGGGCAGGGGCCGACCACCACGGTCGGTCCCGGACAAAACCGCAACCGCGCTCTTCCCCTCACCCTCACGCTGCTCGGCACCCTCGTCATCATCGGCACCTACCTCGCCGTGCTGCTGACCCAACCGGCCAACCTCGGCGTCGACCTCGGCCACACCACCTTGTGGGTCATGCTCGGCTATCTGGGCGGAGGCATCCTGCTCGCAGCGGGCACCCTCCCGCTCATTCCGCGCAGCGTGCTCGCGCTCATCCCGGTCGCCATCGCCCTCAACATCGTCATCGGGCAGGTCATCGGCAACTACACCCCCGTCCCGCTCTACCTCGACTCCATCGGCACCGTGCTCATCGGCGTCCTGGCAGGCCCCGCCGCAGGAGCCTTCACCGGCATCATCTCGAATCTCATCTGGGGCGTGACCCTGAGCCCCAGCGTCATCGCGTTCAGTTCCGGGGCGGCGTTCATCGGAGCCGCCGCCGGCTGGGCCGCACGTCTCGGAGTCTTCCGCACACCCTGGACCGCGATCATCGTCGGCGCCGTCGCCGGTGTTCCAGCCGGTGCCATCGGGGCGCCCGTCGCCGCCTACGTCTTCGGCGGGGGTCTGGGAGCCGGAACCGGGGGAGTCGTTGCGATCCTCCAAGCCGCCGGCCTCGAGATGTTCAACGCCACGTTCGCCCAGAGCATGGTCTCCGACATCGTCGACAAGGCGCTCATCTTCGCCCTGGCCTACGTCGTCATCCGCTCGCTGCCCAAACGCATCATCGGTCGCTATGAATTCGCCGCTCACAGTCGGCCGCGTTCGACGACTCGCGACTCCGGGCCCGTGCAACCGGTCGAATCGGCACAGCCGACGGAATGAGCCCCGCCACACCCGTCAGGCACACTGCCGCCGACACCGCTGGGGCACTCCGCCCGAGGCGTCGTCTGCATCCGGCCACCGAGCTGGTCATCCTCGCCTGCAGCCTGCTGCTCGTCTTCGGAATCCCCTCTCCGATCGTGCCGGTCATCATCCTTGTCGGCACGATCGTGACCGTGGCGTCATCACCTGTCGTCCGGCTGCGGACATGGTCGATGACCGTGGGACTCCTCTGCCTGCCCACTCTGGCCGTACTCACCGTCGTGCAGGGACTGTTCTACCCCGGCGCCGAGGTGCACGTGCTCTGGCAGGCCGGACCGGCCCGTCTCAGTGTCGAAGGACTGAGCATCGCCGTCCAGATCTGGCTGCGTGTGAGCAGCTTGATCGGAATGTGCGCGCTGTTCGGACTCGGTGTCGATTCCGCCCGCCTCTTCGACGGGCTGCGCCGACTCCGTCTGCCCTCGGGCGTCGCCTATGTGTGTGCCTCTGCCAGCGGACTCATCCCGCTCATCGGCGCACGCACCCGACACATCCTTGAGGCGAGACGGGCCCGAGGCTGGGCCACCGACTCCTGGAGAGTGCGGATCCGATTGCTGCCGGGAATCGTCGTCGGACTCGTCACCGCGATCCTCCAGACCGTCGATCAGCGTCACGACGTGCTCGAAGCGAGCGGCCTCGATTCGAGCTCGACCACGGTTGCACTCCAGGATCACACGGACGGGACAGGACAGAGACTCCTCCGGATCCTGACTCCGTTCGCGGCCCTCGGACTCATCGCCGCCTCAGTGGCAGGAGTCCTGCCTCTGCCGGGTGCAGCAGACCTGATCGGCGGTGCCTGAGATGATCGCGGCGATCACGGACGGCGGCTTCACCTATCACGGAGAACGCAATCCCGCACTGACCGGCATCAGCCTCGAAATCACCGGTGGAGACATGACCGCGGTGCTCGGACCGCTCGGATCGGGAACGTCGACTCTGTGCCGACTCCTGACGGGACAGCTGACCTCACGCGGAACCATGACCGGCACCATCGACCTCGGGGGCACGGTCGCCCTGCTCGGCGACGACCCGGAAGCGCAGCTGAGCGGAATGACCAGCCACGTCGGCGATGAGACGCAGCTGGCATGCCGACTGCACGGATACGACCCGACCGAAGCCCACGACCGAGCCCGGAACATGGTCGAACTGCTCGGGATCGGAGAACTGTGGAACCGACGGCTGGCCACACTCTCCGGCGGGCAGAGGCAGCTGGTCGCTTTGACGCGGATCCTCGCGCCGGGGCCCGATCTGCTCATCCTCGACCAACCCGCACAATCCCTGGATCCCCAGATGCGATCCCGCCTGGCGACAGTGCTGCAGGAATTCTGTGCCCAGGGAGGGGCAGTGCTCATGACCGGTCATCAGATCGACGAACTCACCCGGATCTGCGCGCCGACCCACCTCCTCGACGCAGGACGGCTGCAGCCGTCGACTCGGTCGACTCGATCCGGCGACATCTGGGACAGCCGCACCGACGCCGCCGCGACCGTTCCGACTGAGACCACCCATCAGGCAGATGCAGTGCTCACTGTCCGCGACCTCAACGTGGACCGGGGAACCAGACGCATCCTCGACGGTGTCGACCTCGATCTGCGGTCCGGCGAACTCACCGCCGTCACAGGAGCTAACGGAGTCGGCAAGTCAACGCTGCTGCGAGCTCTCCTCGGGCTTCTCGACCGGTCCGCGACGGTGACGGGCACGATCACGGTCGGCCGCCTCGGCGAGATGACTCGGGTGGAGGCGCAGCCTGCCCACGCACGCAGCGCCCACCTCGGGTGGGTGGGGCAGGATCCCGGACTGCAGCTCTCCGCGGCAACAGTGGCACGCGAACTGCTTCACGCCTCACCTCTGCCGCCGCATCGGCGGCGAGATCGGGCGCGAGTGCAAGCTCAACGCAGGGCAGACGTGGATACCGTCCTCACCGCGGCCGATCTGACAGAGTTCGCTGACGAGCACCCCTACGACCTCGACGTGCCCCGGCGCAAAGACGTCGTCATCGCCTCGGCACTGATGACCGAGGCAACAGTCCTGCTGCTCGACGAACCGACGATCGGACGCGACCTGGCCGCAATGACCCGGCTGGACGCGATCATCGAGCGATTCCTACGCCGCGGAGGCGCCGTTCTGGCGACCACGCACGACCAGCGATGGGCGAATGAGTCGGCGCATCACAGACTGCGCCTGGCCGACGGGCGGGCCCGATCATGATGGAATGGTGAGCAGCTGCTCGACAGCGGAAAGGATGCACCATGATGCGCGGACCCGTGACCATGTTCGCAGCCTGGGCACTGCATGATGCCGAGGAAGCCCTGACCTTTCCTGCCACGGCCGACCACCTGGCCGGTCTCTCCGGCATCGAGGCGCTGACGATGAGCACACGTCAGAGCCTGGCCGCGATCGGCCTGGTCGGTGCCGTTGTGGCTGCGGCGGGGATCCGCGGGATGCAGACTCGAGGGGAGTCCGCGTTCTACCGATACGCGGTCGCCGGGCTCGAAACCCACGTGTTCACCCACCTGCTGGCGTCGGCAGTGCTGCGACGCTATACCGCGGGAGTGATCACTGCCGTGCCGATCATGTGGCCAGGGGCGGCACTCGCGCGGCGAGAGCTCGCCGAGCTGGGGCGGCCTCTGGCCGCTGCCGACTGGCGTCGCGGCAGCGCCCTGATGGGAGCAGCGGCCGCGGCTGCCCAGCTTGCGGTGCGAATCGACTGGACGATTGTATTCAGTAGTCGTAGGAGTCGTCGTCGGCCGCTGAGGGGCTGCGCAGCCGCTGCAGATGCAGGTGCCTGATGAGCCGGATGACCGGACGAATGAGCATCTCGACGCTTCCGATGACGAACAGCCACGTTCCCGAATAGGTCAGCGACTCGGAGAAGAACATGAAGCTGCCGATGAGGAACCACAGACCGATGAGCACATCATTGGCGATGCTGATGACTTGGTAGCGCTGCCGGATGACAAGTTCCTCCCGTCCGATCCGCAGATGAATGTCCCGTTTGCTCTCCGTCACTGCTCTGTCCTCTCCCACTGAACTCTTCTCACCGCGAGCCTACTGCTGCAGCCGGGGCAAGGAAGCCGGGGGAAGGAGGCCGAGGCAAGGAGGCCGAGCGGCATCGAATCTCGCGTCAGTGGCTGCGCCTACCGTGAGGATATGGATCAGAACTCGAACTCATTCGATGCTCTCGGCGCCGGGGAGCATGGCCATCGTCCGCTGATGCCATGGGACCAGCTGCTCGCCGTCATCCGCCGGGCCCCACAGCTGTCCGCCATCGATGCGGCCCTCATCGCGCAGCAGCGGCCAGACGCCACTTCAGGCGTGCTCAGTCCTTTTCGCAACGCGGGCACGCCCACCTGGGACGGGCTGCATACAGTGCTCAGCACGCTGCGCAGGAAGAACCTGCTGCCGACGCATCTGCCGCAGACACGCAGCGCCTCCGTCATGCTCACCCGACTCCTCACCGAGCTCGCCCTCATCTTCACCGGACACAGAGGGAAGAGGCCCGACCTCGGAGTGGCGGCAGCCGAAACGACGGCCGAACTCGCGCAGGTGCGTTTCGAAACCGAATGCATCACCTGGCTCATCGCCGGACGACTCGGGCTGAGGGCCGCCACAACTGGGGTGCTCAGGGGCTACCTCAAACACGGAGAGCTCATTCCCGAGTTCTCCCGGGACCGGGTGCTGCAGACAGTCGAGACCATCGAAGACGTCTTCGGTGGAGCTCTCGACTTCGGAACCACGATCCGAGAGGAGCTCCCGAGCCTGTTCGAACTCGACGACAGCCTGGCTGTCTGAACCCTGACAACCGGGCCATGACCCTGGCGCACAGGCACTCACCGGAGCAGAATGACCACCATGTCCGTTCCACCGTCGACGATGTCGCTGCTCGAACAGGAACAGGCAGCCGCTGGCACTGAAGTCAGCAGACACGACGTCCTCGGCGCACACTTCGGCCGAGAAGACAGTGCGGTGCGCGATTTCCTTGTCCACCGCATCGAAGGATATGCCCGCCACAGTGGCCATGCTGATCCGCTGCGCGAATGCATCGAGGGCAGAACCGAACGATAGGGAGCAACCGAACATGAGCCGAACAGTCCAAATCACCATCGACTGCCACGATCCCGAAAGGCTCGCCCGCTTCTGGGCCGAAGCACTCGGCTACATCATTCCCGGCCCGCCGGGGGTACGACTCGGCGAAGACGAGGACCCGATCACCGCCTGGAAGGAATTCATCGCCGACCTCGGAATCGAACTGGGCCCTGAAAACATGCGTGCTGCCATCGACGACCCCGAAGAGGTCGGTCCCCGCGTCTTCTTCCAGACGGTGCCCGAGGCCAAGACGGTGAAGAACCGCATGCACCTCGACGTCCGTGCCGCGCCCGGGCTCGACGGCGATGAGCGGATGGACGCATTGGAGACCGAATGCACCCGGCTGACGGAACTCGGCGGAAGCCGCCTTCGCCGCGTCGACCCGGATCCGCCTTTGGAACACGGATTCATTGTGATGACAGACCCCGAAGGCAACGAATTCTGCCTCGACTGAGTACCGGCTGCGGACGCGTGCCAGATGAGATTGTTCTCAGAAACCCTGGGCGAGATGCGTTTGCTTGCTAGCGTGTGAATCATGAAGACGAAACGTATGGCAATGAGCACAGTGGCAGGACTTGCGGCCCTCACACTCGGCTTGGCAGGGTGTGGCGGAAGTGATTCCGGAAACGGAGCCGATGAGGCTCAGAATTCGCCCGCAGCAAGCGAATCGGCACCGGCCGGCACTGCCGAAGGCGACGATCAGAGCGAGGACCCCGGCGAGGACGAGGCGAAGGAATCGACTCAGGATTCATCGGGGGAGGGACTGTCCGCCGAAGCCGATCTGAGCAAGGAATCGCCGACCATCAGTGCCGAAGACGCGATCAAGACGGCCGAAGAGGAAGTCGGGAACGGAATCGTTCACGGCATCGAGCTCGACTGGGACGACAGGGACCAGGCCTGGCAGTACGAGGTGTCCATCCTTGAGGGAAACACCGATCATGACGTCGAGATCGACGCCGAGACCGGAAAGATCGTCGAACACGAGCAGGACTCGACCGATGACGAGGAGAAGGCCATCGATCTCAACGACCCGATGTCCTTCGACGAAGCTCTCAAACTGGCCCAGGAGAAAGCCGACGGAAAGCTCATCGGCTGGAAGCTCGAATACGACGACACTGTGAAGGAATTCCAGTTCGATTTCGACAAGGACGGCGAAGAGACGGAAGTCACCGTCGACACCGACTCCAAGCGAGTCAGCGTCGATGACTGACTCCGGACGCCTCGTGGTCATCGCCGGCCCCATGTTCTCCGGGAAATCCGAAGAGCTCATGCGTCGGGTCCGGCGAGCCACGATCGCCGGAGTCGATGTCCTCGTCGTGTCCCACTCCCTCGACACCCGTTCGGACATCTCCACGATCACCTCGCACACCGGGGTGAATATCCCTGCAGTGCCGCTCGGAGACGTCGCGTCCCTCGCCGAGGCGGCCCGGCAGAAGGACTATGACCTCATCGCCATCGATGAGGCCCAGTTCTTCGGCCCGGAACTCGTCCCCGAAGTCGAGGAACTCCTCGGGCGGGGACTCGATGTCATCGTCGAAGGCCTGTGCGTGACCTTCGACGGGCAGCCCTTCGAGCCGCTGCCGAGTCTCATGGCCGTAGCCGAAGACGTGCTCAGACTCACCGCAGTGTGCACCGTGTGCGGGAGGGACGCCGTGTTCCACCAACGCCTGGAGCAGACGGAGAGCCCACTCGGATCAGAAGCGGCGAAGAGAGCTCCGGCCCCCGCGTCGACCCTCGCCGCGACCGTGATCGACGCCAGTCATGTCGGTGGGCTGGATACCTATGTCGCTCGCTGTCGGCAGCACTTCACCGGAGGCGGGCCACGTGCCTAGTCGTCGATGCTGTCCCAGACCTCACGCCAGATCCGCGCGAGATCCGGGATCTGATAATGGGCGTTGAGTCCGCTCGGCTGCGGCACCACATGCAGAGCCACAGCGGCGGGCCAGCCGTCGATCAGCGATGTGTCCTGCCGACCGAGTTGAGCTTTCGGCAGCCGGTAGCCGGTGCGGAAGGCTGTGATCCCGGCGATCGCCACCGCACGCGGTCGAATGTCGGCAAGACGCTCGATGAGGTGTGCCGCACCGTCATGCAGCTCCTGCCGGGAGAGTTCGTCGGCGCGGACAGTGGCTCGCCCGATGAGGTTGGTCAAGCCGATTCCACGGTTGAGCAGCTGCTGTTCATCGGCAGGTTCGAGTCCGCGCGAGGCATCGACCTGATGATCGGTGAGACCCGCCTGGTGCAGCGACGCCCAGAAACGATTGCCGGGACGCGCAAACGGGGCATTGACCGCGGCCGTCCACAGCCCCGGGTTGATGCCGACGATGAGCATCTTCAGTCCGGAGGAGTCGGTCGGCAGGATATCGTCGATCGCATTCGGATCGTCCGTGGCGAACGCCGCAAGGTCGTCCCTGGTCGGTTTGCGGCCGCCCAAGGGGGAAGGGCGGCGGTTGCTGACGAAATTGTCCTCACTCACATCCTTCACACTACCGTCGTATCATGAGCCACGCGCATGTGACCCCACAGGCCGGAGAGTCCGCACCGTTCCATTTCGACGATCGGTGGATCGTCGACGCCGGAGTCGAATCGGTGTGGGCAGTCCTGGAACGGGTCGACGAGTGGTCGCAGTGGTGGCCGGGCCTGACAGCGGGCGAAGAGGCGGGCTCCGCGCGGGCTGACCCGGCCGGCGCAACCACAGTGACTCCCGGCAGTCGGGCCCATCTCCTGGTCCATGCCCCGATCGGGTGGTCTCTGCGTTTCGCCATCGAGGTCGATGAGGCCGATGCTCCCCGCCTCATCCGGTTCCGTTCGGATGGTGATCTGCGCGGCGAGGGCCTGTGGACCCTGACCGACGTCCGAGGTACGACGGAAATCGATTCACTGTGGTGCGTGACGACGACCAGAATGATCGTCAGGGCGATGCGACCCCTGTCCCGACTCATGCACGGTGCCGTGATGAGAGCCGGCGAACGGGGGCTCAGAACCATGCTGGCAGACCGGTCGGGCTCCTGACCTCACCGGTCCCTAGTCCGTTCGAGCTGACTGCAGTCGGTCGGCGGCCGACCACGCATCGATGCCGCCGGCGAGCGAGCGCAGGCGGACGCCGTTAGGCACCGAACCTGACAGGATCCCGACGGCTTCGGCTGACCGAGCCCCGGACTTGCAGTGGATGACGATATCGACCGCCGACTCCGGACGCACGGCACTATCCCTGAGCGCCGCTGTGAGCGCCTCCCAACCACCGTCTCGGATACCGTCCAGAGGCAGATGCACCGAACCGGGGATCGCCGCCAGTTCCCGTTCCCAGTCCTCCCGCACATCGACGACGACCACATCGGTTCGACAGGACCGAAATTCGGCCACGTCGATCTCGTTCACCGAGGAGCGGGTCGCCTCACCACCGTCCGGATCCGCGGCACAGGCGGCAGCCACCTCGGTGAGATCGGTGACCGCGGGACGTTCGGGATCGGGGGAGAACCGCAGTGTCGAATACTCCCCGGACAGCGCCTCATAGCGCAGCAGTCGACCGATGAAGGGTGCACCGATTCCGCAGATGAGCTTGATCGCCTCGGTCGCCATCGCCGACCCCACGGTTCCGCACAGCACCCCGAGCACACCTCCCTCGGCACAGTTGGGCACCGAATCGGGTTCCGGGATGTCCGGGAACAGGTCGCGAAGCATCGGTCCGTGAGCGGGGACGAAGGTGCTCACCTGACCGGCGAACCGGAAGATCGTGCCCCACACCAAGGGGGTGCCGGTGAGTTCTGCGGCATCATTGGACAGGTACCTGGTCGCGAAGTTGTCCGCACCGTCGAGGACGACATCGTGGGCGGCGAAGAGGTCGAGCGCGTTCTCCGGGCTCAACCGGCCCACGATCGGGCGGACAGCGAGACCAGGATCGAGCCGTTTCAGTGCCGCGGCCGCGGATTCGGCCTTCGCCCGGCCCACATCGGCATCCCGGTGGATGATCTGGCGCTGCAGATTCGAGGCCTCCACCACATCATCGTCGATGATCGTGATCGACCCGATCCCGGCGGCCGCCAGATAGCCCAGCACCGGGGCCCCGAGCCCGCCCGCTCCGATGACCAGCGCCGAGGCGGCCAGCAGACGTCGTTGACCCTCGAGTCCGAATCCCGGCAGACTCAGATGCCGGGAGTAGCGTTCCAGCTCCTCCCGGGACAGGGCCTCCACCGGGTCGACGAGCGGAGGCAGCGACACCTGGGCAGCGGGAGTCGTCGTGGACACGGCGGTCATTGTGCTGCGACCATTCCGTCGAACGGCGACGATGCCAATGCCAACGGCCGCTTCGGAATCCTCCCGCTGCCCAGGTGTCCGGCTTCCACGGCCAGGGCCATTGCCCGGGCCATGGCGTGAGCATCGTGGGCGCGGGTGACGGCAGAGGCCAGGAGCACCGCGGTGCACCCGAGTTCCATCGCCAGGGCCGCATCCGAGGCGGTGCCGACACCGGCGTCGAGGATGATCGGCACCTGTGCACGGGAGACGATGGTTTCGATGTTGTGCGGGTTGAGGATGCCCAGTCCGCTGCCGATCGGAGCGCCGGCCGGCATCACCACAGCCACCCCGGCGTCCTCCAGGCGTTTGGCCAGAGCCGGATCGTCGTTTGTGTAGGCGAAGACCGTGAACCCGTCGAGGACGAGCTCCTCGGCGGCGGCGAAGAGTTCGATGGGATCCGGCAGCAGGGTGTCCTCATCGGCGATGACCTCGAGTTTCACCCAATTCGTCTCCAGTGCCTCCCGGGCCAGGCGGGCTGTGAGCACGGCGTCCCGGGCCGTGTAGCAGCCGGCTGTGTTCGGCAGGACCCGAATCCCCAAGCGCTGCAGCATGCTGAATACCGAGTCTCGGGACTCGGCGTCGAAACGGCGCATCGCCACCGTGGTCAGCTCGGTCCCCGAAGCCAGCAGGGCGTCTTCGAGAATGCTCAGGGAACTCGCCCCACCCGTGCCCATCACGAGGCGGGACGACAGCTCCACGTCATCGATCGTCCAGGTCATCTCAGCCTCCCTGCACTGCGGTGACGATGTCGACGGTGTGCCCGTCGGCCAGGGTGAAACCGGACCAGGCTCCGCGTCGGATGACGTCACCGTCGACGGCCAGGGCGATGCCCAGACGTCCGCCGTCGGCAGGTGTCCCATCGGGGTTCAGCTCCCGTCCGGTGACGTCGGCGATGAGGTCGAGCGCCGAGGTGGCGCTCGACAGCTCATGGTGTTCGCCGTTGAGGACGATGGTCGGTGAGTGTTCGCGGTCGGTCATGAAAAGCTCCTCGCTGAGTGAGTGGTGGTGTCTTCTGTGGTGAAGCGCTGTGGGCACACGGACTGGAGCGTCCCGTCAGGTGGCCAGTCGGAAGCGGCACCCACGGCGAGTTCGGCACCGAGCCTGCCGCCGAGCGGGGCCAAGAGGATGCCGTGTCGGAAATACCCGGTGCTCACGACACAGCCGGAATCGATGCGCCCGATCATCGGCAGGTCATCAGGGGATCCGGGCCGGGCGCGCGTGGTGATGTCGGTGATCTCCGCATCGAGGATGCCGGGGACCAGTCGCTGTCCGTCAGCGAGCAGTCGGTGGATGGCTCCGGCAGGGGTGCCGGAGAGCCCGTCTTCACGGGAACTGGCGCCGAGCACGATCTCTCCGTCGGGGCGAGGCACCAGGTAGACGGAGCGACCGTTGACCAGACCGCGGATGACGCGCGTCAGCAGGGGAGTCACCTCGGCAGGGGCACGCAGCCTCAGAACATCACCCCAGACCTCTCGGATCGGCAGTTTTGGTGCACCCGCGATCTCAGTCACGGCATTGCCAGCGCAGACGATCACCTGATCGGCCTCCATCCGGCGGCCATCGGCCAGTCGGACACCCGCGGTCGCATCGCCGTCCTTGAGCAGCTCGGTCACCCGCTGCCGAACGAGCGACACCGCGTCGGCCGACAGGGCAGACAGCAGAGCGGCGGAGACCCGACGGGGGTCGATCGACCAATCACCGGGAATGTGCACGGCACCGGCCACGGCAGGCGCCAGCGACGGCTCGATCCGGCGAGCAGCGCTGCCGGTGATCAGTTCGGTGGCGAAACCGGACCGCGATTGTGCGTCGCGCAGCTCCCTCAGCGCCTGCAGATCGGCTCGGTCACCGGCGCACACCAGGGTTCCGGCATCCGTGAAGCCGAGATCGGCTCCGGCGGCGCTCGCCACCTCGGCGGCGAAATCCGGGTACATCTCCGCCGAGGCCCGCATCAGCGGATACAGGGGACTCTGCCCCCACACCACCTCGGCGGCGGGAGCGAGCATCCCCGCGGCAGCATGGCTCGCCCCCTGGGCAGGGGCGGGGTCGATGATGGTGGCTTCGGCGCCCAGACGGCGCAGATACCAGGCCGTGGACAGGCCGATGATCCCGGCGCCGACGACGATGACTCTCACAGCTTCTCCCTCCGGCGGCATGATCCGCATCAGGTCTGACGGTCGGCTCTTACGCCCTCTCAGCCTCGTTGGGAGGCTCCCGCGAACTCCTCTACTCTATGACCATGACCACACAGATGCCACCGCGCACCGCAGCGCGACATTCGAAGAGAGCCTGGCGGGAGGCCCGATTGGCCGAATCGTCGCTCTACCTGTGCACCGATGCCAGGACCGTGCAAGGCGACCTCGCCGAGTTCCTCGACGCCGCCTATTCCGGGGGAGTCGACATCATCCAACTGAGGGACAAGAGCCTCGAGGCCCGCGCCGAGATCACAGCACTGGAGATCCTCAAGGACGCCGCTGCCCGGCACGGCAAGCTCTTCTCCGTCAATGACCGTGCCGATGTCGCGCTCCTCACCGACGCCGATGTCTTCCACGTCGGACAGGGGGACCTCACCAGTGCTCAAGCCAGAGCCGTGCTCGGCCCCGACGTCGTCCTCGGCCGCTCCACACATTCCCTCGACCAGGCGCTCGCCGCCGATGCCGACCCCGAGACCGACTATTTCTGTGTCGGCCCGGTATGGGAGACCCCGACGAAACCCGGCCGTACCTCCGTGGGGACGGAACTGCTGACCGCCACCGCCGCCGTGGCGGCCACACCGTGGTTCGCCATCGGCGGGATCTCAGCTGGGGAGAGGTTGGATGCGATCCGGCAGGCGGGCGCGAACCGTGCCGTCGTCGTCCGTGCGATAACCTCGGCAGAGGATCCCGCTGCGGCCGCTCGGGAGCTCAAGGAGGATCTGAGATGACCGAAGCAGCTGTCAGCGCAACCACGGCAACCGGTGGAGGCGCCGACCTGTCGATCCTCATCGCCGGGGCAGGCGCCACCGGCGGAGCGTTCGGCACCTACCTGCACGAGGCCGGTCGCAATGTCACGTTCCTGCTCAGGCAGACTCGGGCGGAAGCCGTTCGCTCGGAAGGGCTGCGCTTCACTGCTCCCGATGATGACCGGACGAATCAGGTCGAGGTGGTCACCGCAGAGGAACTCAGCGCCGCACCGCAGACCTATGACCTCGTCATCGTCGCGGTCAAAGCAGGCGGCCTCGACTCGGTCATCGAAGACATCGGACCGGCTGTGGGAGAGCAGACGACGATCGTCCCGTTCCTCAACGGCATGGCCCAGATCGAGAAGCTGCAGAACCGCTATCCCGGACAGGTGCTCGGCGGACTCGTCAAGATCGTCGGCACCATCAGAGACGGTGCCGTCGTTCAACTCACCGATCTGGCCGTGATGACCATCGGCGGCATCGACGGCGCAGAAGCGTCGGCCCGGATCATCGAAGCACTGGACGTGCCCGGGTTCAGACTCCAGGTCATCGACGGAATCATCGACGGACTGTGGGAGAAGTGGATCTTCATCGCCGCAGCCGGAGTCGTCACCTGTCTGTTCCGTGCGCCGGTCGGAGCGATCATGGACGCCGGCGGCAGGCCGCATGTGCATGCCATCGTCGATGAACTCGAAGCTGTGGCGGCAGCCGCCGGACATTCGGTGTCAGAGCAGGCCCACGCGATGACGCTGAAGATGCTCACCGAGGACGGGTCTGCCTTCACCTCATCCCTCTACCGGGACGTGACGGCCGGTCTGCCGAGCGAGACGGAGCACATCCTCGGCGATCTGGCGCGCACAGCAGACGAACTGGGAGCAGCGACTCCGCTGCTCGATCTCACACTTGTGCAGCTGCGGGCAGGTGCTGCCCAGCAGAAGCGGCCCTGACTTCGGCTGTGCCCGTGCGCAGCATCGCCAGATACGGCTCCTGCGGCTGGGTGTGTTCGGCATCGGCTGAACCGTGGGCGGCCGTGAATGTGACCATCGGGACACCGTCGGCATCGTCGAGGACGAGCAGGGTCTCGTACCCGCCCGGACCCACCGAATGGGAGCTGCCGGCGGGCAGGTCGAAGACGAGCTGTTCCAACGGACTGTCGGGTTCGGGTGGGCGGTTCATCTCCTGAGCCGCCACATCGGCGAACTGCGCGGCGGTGATGAGGTAGGCCTTGGCCGGGGTCGGTCCGGGCAGGGAATGGTCGTAGAAGGCCATTCCACCGCCCCAGACCTTCGACTCGCCGGCGAAGTAGATGGTGCCGGGCAGTTCGATCCCGGCCTCGGCCTGGGGGAGCGTCCCGTCTCTGGCCCCCGGATAGGTCACCATCGCTCCGGGCGGCCGCCCGCCTTGCAGATAGCAGGCGAGCCGATCGCGGGCCATGTTCGAACCGTAGCTGACGTACCACACATGTGTTTGAGACATCCCTTCCATGGTGCCACCTCGGCCCCGGAGACTGTCGAATCGGGCCCCGATGCGTCCGCGACGGTGTCGCCGAAGCCTGCGGACGAGTTCGGCTGTGCCGGTGACGGCCACGGCGATGCCGATGCCGACGGCCACTCCCAGAAGCGGGCGGTCCGCGAAGATCGAGCCTCCCACCAATCCGATTCCCGTCGAATAGAGTGCCCAGGCCAAAGACCCGATGCCGTCCCAGAGGAGGAAGCGGCGGAGGGGGAAGCCGAGCAAGCCGGAGCCGATGGTCGCCACGCTGCGCCAGCCGGGAACGAATCGACCGGCGATGAGGGTGGCGCCGCCTCGGCGGGAGAAGACGGTGCGGGTGGAATCGATGAGCTCCGCCGCCCGTGTCCACCGCCGCCATCTGCCGACACCAGAGCCGGCGAATCGGCCGACGAGGTGTGCTGCCAGATCACCGAGGAGAGCCCCGCCGGCGGCGGCGAGGACGAGACCCGCTGGATGAGGCAGCCCTGCCGCGGCGAACGTCGCTGCCGTGATGAGCAGGGTCTCCGACGGAACGATGGGCACGAGCGAGTCGAGCGCCGCGGCCACAGCGATGAGCAGATAGACCCACGGTGATGTGAGAGTGGCGGTGAGCAGCTCGAGTGTGAGATCCATACTCATCCACGCTAAAGAGCAGATGGCCCAGGCGGTACGCGGTCAGACACACAGTCAGCGCGGTCGACCGGCGGCATCGCTGCGGAAAACCGGAACCCGAGACTGCGGCCGAACCCCTGTGTGGCGGCGTTCTGCGTTGCTACGATCGAGCCATGCCCTGGCCGAGCGCGCTGTCCACCCGGATCCCTCCCGAATCACGGATGTTCGCCGCGCGATGGGCGCGGTCCGTCCTGGCGGTCCTGTGGGGCGGTCTGCTGTGTCTGCCGCTGCTCATCGCCTCCGCATTCCCGCCGTCGTCTCGTATTGCCGGGAGGGTGAGAAGCTGGGAGCTTTCCCGACACTCCCGCGGATTCGGACTCGTCCTCGCCACGGCGCCGACCCACCGCCGATTCCTTCTCTGCCACGGCCTCGTCGCAGGGATCGCCATAGTGCCCACCGCGAACCTCCTCAGCGGGTTCCTCTTCGTCACTCTCGGTTCGCTCGTACAAGGATTCTTCATCGGCGGAGCGATCGACATCGGATTCGATATGTGGACGATCTCCCAGCCCACGCTGTTCGTCGGTGTCCTCTATGGAGCGGCGAACCTCATCGGAGCCGCGGCGGTGGCCGAAGCGGCGAACTGGGCGCACGGGCGCATCGATGCGCGTTTCGCGGAGGTGGAGCGTCCCTTCGCCGTCCACACCCGCATCAGCGAGCTGCTGACGACCCGTCGCGGAGTCGTCCTCGCCATCGACGAGGAACGACGCCGGATCGAACGCGACCTGCACGATGGCGTGCAGCAGAACGTCGTCTCCCTGTCCGTGCTCATCGCTCGTGCCCAGCGTGCCTCTGACCCGGTGAAAGCCCAACGCCTGCTCGACGATGCCCTCGTCCAGTCCCAGGACCTCATCGACGAGATGCGGGAAGTCGCCTGGCGGGTCTACCCCACAGCATTGGACGACCACGGACTCCGTCCCGTGCTCGAGAGGATCGCCGACCGCAGCCCTGTGCCGCTGACCCTCACGACCGTGCCGGAGGGCAGGTTTCCGCCGGCAGTGGAATCCGCCACCTACTTCGTCGTCCGAGAGGCGGTGACGAACATCGTCAAACACGCCGAGGCGGGAAGCACCACGGTGGGCATCGTCGACGAGGCACGGACGCTGACCGTCACCATCGCCGATGACGGTATCGGCGGAGCCGATCCGGATGGAGGAGGACTCCAAGGTCTCGCACGGCGGGTCGGTGCGCTCGACGGCAGTCTCACCGTCGACTCCCCTGAGGGTGCAGGCACCACCGTGAGCGCTCGGATTCCGCACGGGATCGCAGAAGAAGTCGGTACGACCGAGAGGTGACCATGACAGAGAAGCAGGAGAATCAGATGCGCGCCGTCCTCGCAGATGACGCGGTGCTGCTGCGTGAAGGTGTGCGCAGTCTGCTCGAAGACGAAGGGATCAGCGTCGTCGCATCCGTCGGAGACGGAGGCGAGCTGCTGCGGGCGGTCGCCGAGCTGCGACCGAACCTTGCGATCGTCGACGTGCGAATGCCGCCGACCAATACGACGGAAGGCCTTGAAGCGGCGTTGGCGATCAAACGACGCTTCCCGGACATCGGCGTGCTCGTCCTCAGCCAGTACGTGCTGCGCGAGTATGCGACAGAGCTGCTGAGCACTGAATCCGTCGGCGTCGGCTACCTGCTGAAGAACCGGGTGACCGACATCGACCGGTTCCTCGAATCGGTCCATCGGATCGCCGAAGGCGGAACGGTCATCGATCCCGACGTCGTCCGACAGCTGCTCACCACCTCGGACCGGCAGAACACGCTGTCGACCCTGAAACCGCGAGAGAATGGAGTGCTCGAAGCGATGGCCGAGGGACTGTCGAACCGGGGAATAGGCGAACGCCTCTACGTGTCCGTCAGCTCCGTCGAGAAGGCCATCAGCGCGATCTTCGACAAACTCGGCCTCCAGGCGGGGGAGACGACGAGCCGACGCGTGGCGGCAGTGCTCGCCTACCTCGACCGGAACTGAGCATTCGACCTGCGGGGTTTCAGCGACTCGCGTAGGGCGAGTCGAGTAGCTCGATTCGGGTGGACAGGCGTTCGGATGACGGTCGCCTCAGCGGGTGCGGCGCTCGCCTCATTAGACTCCATTCTGCGGACCGCGAACTACCCCACCGTGGAACCTCCGGGACGCGGATGCCAGCCGGACCCTGAACAAGGAGAGAGATGAAACGTCGACTGCCTGATCTCAAAGAGCTCGCCCCCTTGCTGCAGTTCGACCTGCCCCGCCTCGATCGTGTCGCTGCCAGGTTGGAGTCGGCCGCGGACATCTGGGACCTCCGCCGCATCGCCAAGCGAGTGACTCCGACGGCTCCGTTCGACTATGTCGACGGTGCCGCTCTGGACGAGCGGACCCTGAAGAAGAACCGTGACGCACTGGGGAACGTGGAGCTGCTTCCCCGAATCCTCCACGGAGTCGACGCCCCCGACACAGCGACGACGATCGCCGGCGCCCGAGCCCGACTGCCCTTCGGCATCGCCCCGACCGGCTACACGCGCATGATGCACTCCGAAGGCGAGGTCGCCGGAGTGCGCGCGGCGACGAAGGCCGGAATCCCGTTTTCGCTGTCGACGATGGGCACGACCTCGGTCGAAGACGTCGCCCAGGCGGCGCCGGATTCCACCCGGTGGTTTCAGCTCTACCTCTGGAAGGACCGGCAGCGCAGTCTCGACCTGATCCAGCGAGCCGCCGCCAGCGGATACGAGACTCTTCTCGTCACCGTCGACACCCCGATCACCGGTCAGCGTCTGCGTGATCAGCGCAACGGTCTGACGATTCCACCCCGACTGAATCTGGGAACCATCCTCGACGCCTCCTATCGTCCCGGCTGGTGGTTCAACTTCCTCACTACCGAACCGCCGAAGTACGCGTCACTGTCGAACACCTCCCAGTCCCTGGCCGAGATGACACAGACGATGTTCGACCCGACCCTCGACCTCGATGACCTGCGGTGGATCCGCGAGCAGTGGACGGGACAGCTGTTCGTCAAGGGCATCCTCACCGCCGACGACGCCCGGCGCGCCCGATCTGTCGGTGCCGACGGCCTCGTCGTCTCCAACCACGGAGGCCGTCAGCTCGATCGGGCACCGGACTCGCTGACCTCTCTGGCTGAAGTCCGTGCCGAAGTCGGACCGGAGATGGAACTCATCTTCGACTCCGGAGTCATGTCCGGCACCGATGTCGTCGCCGCACTGTGCGCCGGTGCGGACTTCGTGCTCATCGGCCGAGCCTACCTGTACGGGCTCATGGCCGGCGGACAGCGAGGCGTCGAGAGGGCGATCGCCCTCCTCCGGCAGGAGATCCTCACCGCCATGGGCCTCATGGGTGCCCGCAGCATCTCTGACCTCGGTCCCGAACTCGCCCGCGGACTGCCGCAGGTAGCGACCTCAGGCCGTGAGAGCCCGGCCGAGTCTGTGTGAGAGACAGTCAGGCACGCAGCAGTCGTGCGAGCAGACGGAACTGATGGACTGCGGCCGTTTCCGTGTCGACGGCTGAGCTGTCATTCTCCGCGAGTTTCAGAGCCCATTCGTCGAAGGTGCGTAAGAGTGAGAACACCGACAGGGTTTGGAGTTCGAGCGGACACTCGGCATCGATCGCCTCAGTCTCACGTCCGGCAATGAGCACCGCACGCACCCATTCTTCGACACGACCGGCGAGCTCGCGGACAGCGGGATCATCCGAGTTCGCATAGACGATGTGCCACAGCAGCGTGAGCTCACGGCTATCGGGCCACGTTCGCACAACGTCGTCCCAGACCGAGCGCGCACTGTCCCAGAAGTTGTCCGCGAAGCTGCCCGGAGCAGGCGGTGTCCAGAATCGACGGGCTGCCGCAGCGAGATCAGCGACGACGAGGGAGAAGAGACCGTCCTTCGAGCCGACGACATGGTAGAAAGAGCTCTTGCTCATCCCGCAGCTGGAGATGATCCGATTGAGCGACGCCTCCTCGAAGGTCCGCGAGGCGAATTCTCGCGCCGCGGCATCAATGAGCGCGGCTCGCTTCTCGGGGCGCATGCGCGCCAGCGCAGTCTCGGACACGAAGTCAGTCTAGCAATGTCCGACACACTTCTGGACCAGGTGGTCCACCCAGTGATACCGTGTTTGGACCAGCCGGTCCAAACACGGGGCGGCGCAGCGAATCGGTCCCCGGAGGAGCCCACGCATGATCACCGCGGCCACAGTCGACGAGCAGCTGAAGAACGTGAGTTCAGAAGAGCCGCGCATCCTCATCGTCGGAGCCGGAATCGCCGGGGTCACCCTGGCTCAGCTGCTCCGCGCCCGCGGCATGCACCCGATCCTCATCGACCGCTCCGCCGATGCCGGGCGGATGACCGGTGACAACCGGGCCGGATACATGCTTGCTCTCATGCCCATGGTCGATCCCATCATCGACGAGCTCGATTCCCGGCAGGCCTACCTCAATGCCAGCGTCGGCATCAACCGCTACATCGCACATGCGCATACCGGCAGAGTTCTCAGGCAGGACCACCTCGGCGATCTGCTGGCCGACTACGGCGACTACCGCGGACTCTCACGCGCGGCCCTGCTCGACGTGCTCACCGGCGATGACTGCCCGATCGCCTTTGACACAACAGTGACCGGGCTGGCTGATGACGGCACCACCGTGACCGTGGCCGGTGCGGACCCCGGCGGCCGAAGCCGGAGCCCGTCGTCAGACCTCGCCTTCGACATCGTCGTCATCGCTGACGGAATGAATTCCCGAACCCGCCGGCTCGTGAGCGGCAGCACCACCGAGGCCGACTCCGCCGAGTCCTGGGTGGGGGACGCCGTGGATACGACCTGGGGCGGATGGGTCTGCTGGGCCGAGGCGGATGCCGATGACGACGCCGTCAATGAGATCTGGGGCGACGGGTTCTTCCTCGGCATCTACCCGGTCAAGGGCGCCGTCGGAGTCTTTCTCGGCTGTCCGGATTCCCGGCAGCCGCTCGGCCCGCGGCGATTCGCGGCGGAGGTCCGCGGCCGCCTCACGGATCTGACGTCACGGATCGCGGCCTGCCTGACCGCAGTCGCAGAGACACACGACCCCTTCTTCTGGCCGCTGCGAGATTCTCGGGCACAGCGCTGGAGCCGTGGTCGCACCGTTCTGCTCGGTGATGCGGCGGCAGGCTTCCTCCCCACGGCCGGGATCGGTGCCGGAATGGCGATGGAATCGGCCGGGGTTCTTGCCGAAGAGCTCTCTGCCCTGGTCGCTGGGCCTGGGACCCCCTCGAGTCCGGGCGGACCAGCGACAGCCGACGCACCTGAGGCAGTGCTCGAGAGGTTCGAGGCCCGCCAGCGACCACGAGTCGAAGCCGCTCACGACAACTCCCGCGCCTTGGCCCGGCTGATGTTCGATCGGTCTCGCCTCTTCGCGTTCGCCCGTGACCAGGCGTTCCGCGTCATCAGCATCCGGTCCGCACTCAAGCCGATACTCCGGCTGCTCGAATCGCCGCCTAGGAGGATGTGACCCTGCTCCCACCCGCCGTTCCCATCGGCCGCGGATGGACCCGTGTGTGGTAGGAATGGCCAGGGTCCTCGTGCGCGGACCTGCCGAACCACGAACGAGGATGACCATGGGAATGCCACCTGCCTCGGCGAGCGAAGAACGCCGACTCCGACGAGGACTGAAGTCTCGTCACCTGCAGATGATCGCCATCGGGGGTGCCATCGGCACCGGGCTCTTCCTCGGCTCCGGCGGCACGATCTCCCAGGCGGGCCCCGGCGGTGCTCTGCTGGCCTACGCGGCGATCGGCATCATGGTCCTCTTCGTCATGCAGTCCCTGGGTGAGATGTCGACTCACCTGCCCGTGGCCGGATCGTTCCACACCTACGGCACGAAATACGTCAGCCCCTCATTCGGCTTCGCCATGGGCTGGAACTACTGGTTCAACTGGGCGATCACCTTGGCCGCCGAACTCGTCGCCGCCGGTGTCATCATGTCCTTCTGGTTCCCCGACCTCCCGTCGTGGATCTGGGCGGCGGTCTTCCTCATCCTCCTCGCCGGGCTGAACTTCCTGTCCGCGAAGGCCTTCGGCGAAGGCGAGTTCTGGTTCGCCGCCATCAAGGTCACGGCGGTGTTGGCGTTCCTCGTCCTCGGCGTGCTCATGATCGCAGGCATCCTCGGCGGAACCCCACCCGGACTGAGCAACTGGACGGCAGGCGAGGCCCCGTTCGTCGGCGGGTGGATGTCGGTCATCAGCGTGTTCATGATCGCCGGATTCTCGTTCCAAGGCACCGAACTCGTCGGCGTCACCGCAGGGGAGTCGGAGAACCCGCGCAGGGACATGCCCCGAGCCATCCGCACCGTGTTCTGGCGCATCATGCTCTTCTACATCGGAGCCATCGCCGTCATCGGCTTCCTCCTGCCCTACACCGACCCGTCCCTGCTGGCCTCGGCGAACAATGAGGACATCACCGCCTCACCGTTCACGCTCGTCTTCGAACGCGCCGGAATCGCCGTGGCCGCCGGGATGATGAACGCAGTCATCCTCACCGCCATCCTCTCAGCCGGCAACTCCGGTCTCTACGCCTCCACTCGCATGCTCTATGCCATGGCCGAAGAGGGAACAGCCCCGAAGCTGTTCGCCCGCCTCAACGAACGCGGAGTCCCCGTCATGGCGCTGCTGGCCACCGCCGCGATCGGTCTGTTCGGATTCCTCACCGAGATCATGGGCGACGGCGGGGCCTATACCTGGCTGATCAACGTCTCCGGCCTCTCCGGCTTCATCGTCTGGGTCGGGATCGCCTGGTGTCACTTCCGGTTCCGCCGTGCCTATGTGCGGCAGGGCCATGATGTCGCAGATCTGCCGTACCGGGCGCCGCTGTTCCCGATCGGCCCGATCATTGCGCTGATCATGCTCATCATCGTCATCATCGGACAGAACGTGCAGGCCATCGTCAACGGCCAGCTCCTCCAGGTCGCCAGCGCCTATGCCGGGCTGCCCGCGTTCCTACTGGTGTGGGTCATCCACCGCATCATCACCGGCCGACGCTCACGCATGGTCGCCCTCGACGGCATGGACGTCGACGGTCTGGAGATCAGGACGCCCTGATCCGATAATCGATCCCTCGCCGAGGCGGCCGCGCGGTGGGCATCGCGACATCGCAAAAATGGGTTAAGCTAGGCTCGCCTAACTACTCAAGAAGGATTCCATGCGCCGTATTCTCGCCCCAGTGATTGCCTCCGTCCTCGTCCTCGCCGGCTGCGGCGGAGGAGCGGACTCAGCCGACGAAGCGTCGGGTCCCACCGTCGAAACGAAATTCGGCGCCGTCGAGGTGCCCGCCGATCCGCAGAAGGTCGTGGCCCTGGGGTGGGGCGATGCCGAGACCGCCCTGGCGCTCGGAGTCCAACCCGTCGGCGCCTCCGACTGGGTGGAATTCGGCGGCAAGGGCGTCGGGTCCTGGGCCGAGGACCTCTATGACCAGGCCCCGGAGATCATCGCGACGATGGAACCCGACTATGAGGCCATCGCGGCACTGGAGCCCGACGTCATCCTCGATACGAACAGCTCCGGAGAGAAGGAGCGCTACGACCGCCTCTCCGAGATCGCTCCGACGGTCGGAGTTCCCGAGGGCGGCGACAACTACCTGACGACCATGGACCAGCAGGTCGAACTCGTCTCCCAAGCGCTCGGCAAGGACGACGACGGGAAGAAGCTGCTCGACGACCTCGACAAGACCTACGCCGATGCGCGCGAAGCTCATCCCGAGTTCGAGGACAAGTCCGTGACCGTGGCAGCGAAGACCGCCGACGGATGGGGCGCCTACGTCGAGGAATCAGGTCGCGTGCAGGTCATGGAGCAGCTCGGCTTCAAGCAGTCCGAGACGATCGCCGGAATGAAGGCCGAGGGCTTCTCCGTGGCGATCTCCGAGGAGAACCTCGATCAGCTCGACGCGGACCTGCTGCTGACGTTCCCGATCTACATCGAGGACACCGATGTCACCGACGATGCTGCCTATCAGCGCATCCCGGCCGTCAAAGACGGGCACGACTTCGTTCTGACCACGGACAATGACGACATCCGCAAGGCATTCTCACTCAACTCGATCCTCTCGGCACAATACACAGCGGAGAAGCTCCCGGATCTCATCGCCGACAAGGTTAAGTGACCGGCGACCGTGCGCTTCTGCGCCGTTGCGCAGAGCTCACACAGCGGCACGCCACGCATCGAGGCCGATGTCGATGATGCGGGCGTGGCGCACATCCGGCAGCGAAGCGATCGGCAGCCATTCCGCCCGATCCGTCGTCCCATCGACTTCGAGGGTGCCCAGCGTGCCGCCGGTGACGCGAGCCTCATAGACGACACGCGCACCTTTGAAGGGGCGCGCCGTCGAGTCGCCGAACGCCGGATTGCGACGTGATTCCGTGAAGGAATGCGTGGTCAGGGGGCGGACCAGCTCAGCGTCGTAGCCGGTCTCCTCTTTGATCTCCCGGATTGTCCCCGCTTCGATGCTCTCGTCGAATTCGATCCCGCCGCCGGGCAGCGTCCAGATCGCGTGCAGGCGGTCCTTCCCGCCGTTGAACCAGCTGAGGAGGATCTCGTCGTCGTCATTGACGATGACCGCGTAACCGGCAAGTCGGGTGTCATATTCGGAGAAGTGCATGCCCCTCACCCTACCCGTGCGGGATCCGTCGGGTGCGGCGGTCTGCCGGGGAAGCCGACTCGAGAGGAGGCCGACCGGATAGGCTGGAGACGTGACCACCATCAACAGCACTCGCATCGGCGATTCCGGGCGCCTGGTCGTCTTCCTGCACGGACTGTTCGGCCGGGGCAAGAACTTCACCCGCATCGCCAAGGACATCGAGCCCGACTTCTCCAGCCTCCTCGTCGACCTGCCCAACCACGGCGAGTCCGAATGGACCGAGACCTTCGACTACGTCGAGCTCGCCGATGCCGTCGCGGCCCATATCGCCGAGGCGGTCGACCCTGGTGAACAGCCCGTGCATCTGGTGGGACATTCCCTGGGAGGAAAGGTCGCCATGGTGCTCGCCCTGCGCCACCCGGAACTCATCGACCGCCTCGTCGTCGTCGACATCGGCCCCACCGCCGGCGGCTCGACCGGTGTCTTCGACCATCTGCTCTCGAGTCTGGCCGCCCTCGACCTCGACCAGATCACCTCGCGCACCGAGGCCGATGCGGCTCTTCAGGAGCCGATCCCCGAGGCCGCGATCAGGGGATTCCTGCTGCAGAACCTGCGCCCCACCTCGGCGGGGTATTCCTGGCAGCCCAACCTCGCTCTCCTGCATTCGAGCCTCGACATCATCGGGGATTTCCCGGACATGGGAGATGCCGTCTTCGATCACCCCGTGCTGTGGGTCGCCGGCGAGAAATCGGACTACGTCGACCGTGACGACCTGCCGCAGATGCGTGGCCTGTTCCCGCGCACGACACTTCTCACGGTCAAGGGCTCGGGCCACTGGGTGCATTCGGAGAAACCGCAGGCGTTCGTCTCAGCGCTGACGGCATTCCTCAGTCGTCCCTGAAAAGGAATATGCTGAACGCGCTCGACGTTGCCACAGCGAGCACACCCAGTCACCAATCATGAGGAGGAATGCGTGAGCACTTCGATCCCGGCCGATCCCGCACCGAAGTTCGCCGAATACGCGGACGGAACCCGACTGGTCAGCACCGAATGGGTGGCTGATCATGCAGGCGATCCCGGACTCGTCATCGTCGAAAGCGACGAAGACGTGCTGCTCTACGAGACCGGGCACGTTCCCGGAGCAGTCAAGGTCGATTGGCACACCGAACTCAACGACCCCGTGACTCGTGACTACGTCGACGGCGAAGGATTCGCCGCACTCATGTCCGCCAAGGGCATCTCCCGCGATGACACCATCGTCGTCTACGGCGACAAGTCCAACTGGTGGGCCGCCTACGCCCTGTGGGTCTTCACCCTCTTCGGCCACGACGACGTCCGCCTCATGGACGGCGGTCGCGCGAAATGGCAGGCCGAAGGCCGCGAGATGACCACCGAGAAGCCGACGCCCGAACCCACCGAATACCCCGTCGTCGAACGCGACGATTCGGTCATCCGCGCCTTCCTGCCCGAGGTCAGGGACAGCCTCGGCGAACTGCCCCTCATCGATGTGCGCAGCCCCGAGGAGTACACCGGTGAACGCACCCACATGCCCGCCTACCCGGAGGAAGGCGCACTGCGCGGCGGCCATATCCCCGGCGCGAAGTCGATGCCCTGGGGCAAGGCAGCCAACGAGGACGGCACCTTCAAGTCCGCTGCCGAACTCAAGGAGCTCTACACCGAACAGGCCGGACTGGGTCAGAGCGACGAGGTGATCGCCTACTGCCGCATCGGCGAACGCTCCAGCCACACCTGGTTCGTCCTCAAGCACCTGCTCGGATATGACAATGTGCGCAACTACGACGGCTCCTGGACCGAATGGGGCAACGTCGTCGGCGTGCCGATCGTCACCGGAGCCGAGCCCGGAGAGGCACCCGGACGCTGATGACCGAGACCACGACGCCCAAGACCGATGACCTGCCGGAGGCGCTGGCAGAGATCGTCACAGATTTCGCTGAGACCCCGGCCGATGACCGTCTGCAGGTGCTGCTGGAATTCGCGATGGACCTTCCGGACCTGCCCGAGAAGTACACGGATCACCCCGAACTGCTCGAGCCCGTCCCCGAATGCCAGTCGCCGATCTTCCTCGTCACCGAAGTGGCCGACCCCGAGGCGGGGGAGCAGGCAGAAGTGCGCCTGCACTTCTCCGCACCCCCAGAGGCACCGACGACCCGCGGATTCGCCGGGATCCTCCACGAAGGACTCGACGGAGGCAGCGCCGAGGAGATTCTGTCGGTGCCCGCCGACCTGCCGCTGCGCCTGTCGATGTCGGAGGCAGTCAGCCCACTGAGGCTGCGCGGAATGAGCGGAATGCTCTCCCGGATCCAGCGTCAGGTGTCCGAGAGGATCGGCAGGATCACAGCCGAGTGAGACTCCTCTCGCTTGGCTGAGGTGGTCCAGTGAGTTACAGTGTGGTTAGCCTGCCCTTAGTCAACTGATCGCCACTTCACTCAAAGGACCACCTCGATGACCGGTTCCGCCACCTCTGCTGAGGCGAAACCGCATCCCGACACCAGTCATTCGACCGGTGGGAGCCTGCGGATCAGACGAGTGCTGGGACTGGTCGCGGCGATCGTCACGCTCATCGTCGTGGTCGCAGCGTCCTTGGCCATCGGCGCGAGGGATATGCCGATCTCGGAAGTCCTCGGAGCCTTCTTCGCTCCCACCGGCAGCGACGATCAGCTCGTCGTCCTCGAACTGCGCCTGCCGCGGACCGTGCTCGGCATCCTCGTCGGCATGGGACTGGGTCTGGCCGGCGGGCTCATCCAAGCTCTGACTCGCAATCCCTTGGCCGACCCGGGCATCCTCGGCGTCAACGCCGGAGCCTCCCTGGCGATTACGATCGGGGTCGCATTCTTCGGAATCTCCTCGATCACCGGTTACATCTGGTTCGCCTTCTGCGGCGCCCTCGTCACCACCGTCGGTGTCTACGTCATCGGGTCCGCGGGCCGCAACCGCACCGTCGACCCGATCCGCCTGACTCTGGCCGGAGTCGCCGTCGCCGCGGTGCTCACCGGGCTGACCAAAGCGATCCTGCTGACCAACGAACGTGCCTTCGACGCCTTCCGGTCCTGGGACGTCGGCGCGATCGCCGGCCGTGACTTCGATACGATCACCGCAATCCTGCCGTTCATGATCATCGGCACGGTGCTCGCACTGGCACTGTCGCACTCACTCAACGCAGTCGCCCTCGGCGATGACCTGGCCGCCAGCCTCGGCACCTCGGTCAACCGCACCCGAGTGCTCTCCATCCTCGCCGTGACCCTTCTGGCCGGAGCGGCCACGGCCGCAGCCGGGCCGATCGGATTCATCGGTCTGATGATTCCGCATATCGCTCGGTGGATCGTCGGCCCCGACCAGCGTTGGATTCTCGGCTACTCACTCGTCCTGTCACCCATTCTGCTCCTGGCTTCGGACGTCATCGGCAGAGTCGTGATGAAGCCCGGCGAACTCCAGGTCGGAGTCGTCACCGCGTTCGTCGGCGCTCCGGTGCTCATCGCCCTTGTCCGCCGGAAGAAGGCGAGCGGTCTGTGAAAACCACCAATCTCGCGGTCCCCGACCGCGCCCTCACCGCGCATCCGCGCGCCCTGCCGGGGGAGAAGGTCGACTTCGGCCGTCCCATGGTGCGCGTCTTCGGATTCCGCATCGACATGCGGGTCGTCATCACCGCAGGAATCATCACTCTTCTGGCATTGGCCTGCGGGTTCGCCGGTCTTATGCTCGGCAAGTTCTCGCTGACTCCCACCGAAGTCTTCCAGGGACTGTTCGGTGCCGCGGAGAAGCGCATCGTCAACACCGTAGTCGGGGAGTGGCGGGCACCGCGCATCATCGCCGGAATCGTCCTCGGGGCCGGACTCGGAGTCTCCGGAGCCGTGTTCCAATCGCTGACGCGCAACCCTCTCGGCTCTCCCGACATCATCGGTTTCTCCACCGGTGCCTACACCGGCGGCATCGTCACGATCATCGTCTTCGGCACGAGCTTCGTCTCCACTGCGGCAGGAGCGATCATCGGCGGGCTCCTCACGGCAGTGGTCGTCTACCTGCTCACGTGGAAGGGCGGTGTCCAGGGGTTCCGGCTCATCATCGTGGGAATCGCTCTGACGGCCATGCTCAATGCCTTCAACACCTGGCTGATCATGCGCGCCGACCTTGAGCTCGCGATGGCGGCTGCCACCTGGGGCGCCGGCACCCTCAATGGAATGGGCTGGTCGACCATCGCCCCGGCAGCTGTGGCCACGATCGTCCTCGGCCTCGCCTGCGGTCTCTTCGCCAGAGACCTGGGAACCTTAGAACTCGGCGATGACACGGCGAAGGCCCTGGGCGTACGCAATGAACCCATCCGAGCCGTGCTCATCGTCATCGCCGTCGCTCTCGTCGCCGTGGTCACAGCCGCCGCAGGGCCGATCGCCTTCGTCGCCCTGGCCGCCCCGCAGATCGGACGGCGGATCGCCCGGGCGCAGGGCACCAGCCTGCTGACCTCTGCGGCGGTCGGAGCGCTGCTCCTCGTCGGCGCTGATCTCATCGCCCAGCATGCTTTCGGTGACATCCAGCTGCCCGTGGGCGTGATCACCGTGAGCATCGGCGGCATCTACCTCATCTGGCTCCTCATCCAAGAAGCTCGGAAGGCATCATGAGCACTCCCACCACCGCCGGCGCATCCTCACCGCTGATCGCCGAGAACCTCGATCTGGCCTATGACCAGCGCCAGATCGTCAACGATCTCGATGTGAGCATTCCGGACGGAAAGTTCTCCATCATCGTCGGTCCCAATGCCTGCGGCAAGTCGACCCTTCTGCGAGCCCTCGCCCGGCTGCTGCCGCCGGCGAAGGGCACAGTGCTGCTCGACGGAAACAACATCGCGAAGATGAAGACTAAGAAGATCGCCCAACGGCTGGGCCTTCTCCCGCAGTCGTCCATCGCCCCGGAAGGGATCACGGTCGCCGAGCTCGTCTCCCGCGGGCGCCATCCCCACCAGTCGTTCCTGCGCCAGTGGACCGACGCTGATGAAACCGCGGTGCTGTCGGCGCTGCGGGCGACGAACACCGAAGAGCTGTCCTCGCGACTCGTCGATGAGCTCTCCGGTGGTCAGCGCCAACGCGTCTGGGTAGCCATGGTGCTCGCCCAGGAGACCTCACTCCTGCTGCTCGACGAACCGACGACCTTCCTCGACGTCGCTTACCAGATCGAGCTGCTCGACCTGTTCTCGCAGCTCAACCACGAATACGGGCACACGCTCGTCGCCGTCCTCCACGACCTCAACCAAGCATGCCGGTACGCCGATGAGATCATTGCGATGAAGAACGGCGCAATCGTCGCTCAGGGACCGCCGGAGACGATCATCACCTCGGAACTCGTCCAAGAGGTGTTCGGCATCGAATGCACGGTCATCGACGACCCGGTCACGGATGCTCCGATGATCGTGGCAGGAGCACCGAAGAAGACCTTCGCCCAGCGGTGAGCCGAAGAGGACCGGACGACTACGACTGAGTCTGATCCGGATGCGGTGCCGCCTCGGCGACGGCGTTCGACTCGCCCGAGGTCTTATGGCCGGTGAACAGTGCTCTGGCTCCGATGACGACGGCGACGACGGTCCCTCCCCAGATCGCGCCGAGGATGAGGGAGAAGAACGTATTGACCAGCCAACCGAGGAATCCGCCGATGGCCGCGATAGCGGCGACGGGTCCTTCGAGGTGGTGGACGAAGCCGTAGAGTGCGTGGAAGCCGAGTTCATCGGTGCCGACGAGGATGATGTGGCCGCCGACCCACAGCATGGCGAAGGTGCCGACGACGGAGAGCAGCGCGAGCAGCTTCGGCATGGCTCCGACGAGGAACCGACCGAACTTCTGCTGTCCGGGGGAGTCCTTCTTCGCCATGTGCAGACCGATGTCATCCATCTTCACGATGAGCGCGACGACACCGTAGACGCCGACGGTGATCGCAATGCCGACGACGGCGAGGATGACGGCACGGCTCGTCAGTGACTCACCGGCCACCTCGTTGAGGGCGATGACCATGATCTCGCAGCTGAGGACGAAGTCGGTGGTGATGGCCGACCGGACGACCTTCTTCTCCGCTGCTGCGCCATCGGTCGTCTTCTCAGCGGCGGGGGTCTCCTTCTCGTGGTGAGCGATCCACCCGAGCTTCTCACCGACCTTCTCTGCACCCTCGAAACACAGATAGGTGCCGCCGATCATGAGCAGGGGTGTGAGGAGCCAGGGCAGGAACTGGCTGAGCAGCAGGATGACCGGCAGGATGATGACGAGCTTGTTGAAGAGCGAGCCCAACGCGATGCGCTGGATGATCGGCAGCTCGCGTTTCGGGTTGACTCCTTCGACGAACTTCGGCGTCACTGCCGCATCGTCGATGACGACGCCCGCAGCCTTGGCGCCGGCGCGTGAGGCACCGGCGGCGACATCGTCGAGGCTGGCAGCTGAGAGTTTGACGATCGCGGCGACGTCGTCAAGGAGTGCGATCAGACCCCCGGCCATCTACCGACCGCCGAGCTTGTGGGTGGTGCCCGGCGGCTGACGATGAAGATCGCCGAGGTGGTTCTCGCCTGCGTCGAAGAGATGCAGACGGTCGCCGTCGGCTTCGACTCGCCTGGCCTTGGGAACCCAGGTGAGCATTCCGGGGGCGGCTTTGAGCGTCATGAGCGAGGATCTGATCATCACGCCCTCGGGCTCGGTCGACCATGAGGTCACGAGGTTGTTGGCGCCGTCGCTGCCGCGCAGTGAGCCGTCCTCGGAGAATTCGAGGAAGGCTCGTTCGTTCGTCTCGGCCACCCAGCGGCCGATGAGTTCCTGTGTCATTTGTCTTCCTTCTCCAGTCCGCCGATGACTTTCCCATTGCTGTCCTTGACCTTCATGACATCGCCGTCGATGGTGGCTGTCGACGCCTTGCTCAGCCAAGTGTCGACACCTGCACAGGCCTTCTGCGTCGACATGAATGAATCGATGACGATCTCATCGCCTTCGGCTTTCCAGCTGGTGACGATCGCATTGCAGCCGTCAGAACCTTCGAGGGAGCCGTCGTCAGCGAATTCCAGGAACGGGTCGCCCTTTTCCGGCGAGGTCCATCTGCCGGTGGGGTCCGGCTCGGAGGCGTCTTCGCTGGGGGACGCAGTTTCGGTGGATTCGGTGGGAGCGGGGGAACTGGGGTTCCGTGGGTCGACGCCGGTGTCGCAGGCCGCCAACGGCAGCGTGAGTGCGAGGGCGGCGAGTCCGAGCGCGAGTCTCGAGGCAGGTCTCGCTGCGGCCAGGGTGCGAAGCGTTGTGTGGTTCGGCATGTCCCTGATCATAACGGCACCATTTCCAAGGCCCCTGGAAGAACACAGGACGGCTTGTGAGCCTCGACTTCTGTAAGTTGTGTTCACCTGCGACTCTGATGGTTCTTGCAATGCGTCGTGACCAAACCGTAATCTTTCACACGGTTGGAAAACTGACACCGAAGACATGGACCGTCCCGTTGCGGCGAAGCGTGTTGCAGGGGTCGGGCAATCGAAGCATCGACAACGATCAAGGGAATCAACCTTATGCAGAAGAAACTCGTGCAGAGTTCGCTGGCAATCAGTGCCGCAGCGGCGCTGGGCCTGAGCGGCGCGCTCGTCGCCTCACCGGCGATGGCCGACAACGCTCCGCAGAAGCTGGACCTCCAGAGTGAAGCTCACGTCCAGAAGGCACTGTCCGGTATCGAAGGCGTCAACGCCTACGGCACCGAAGGCGGCGAGCTCAGCATCGGCGTTGCCAAGAAGACCGACGACATCAAGAAGCTCGAAAAGCAGTACCAGAACATCAAGGTCACCGAGGGCGTCAAGGAACTGAAGCCCTACGCGAAGAACGACCTCGTCGGCGGTGCCGGCTACCTCGTCAAGGCCGGCGAGAGCGGCGGAGCCTGCTCGACCGGTTTCTCCGGCTGGGACGGAGACGGCAAGCCCGTCGTCCTCACCGCCGGACACTGCTCGAAGATCATCAACGAACAGACCAATGACTTCGACGGTGACACCACCGTCGACCAGACCGAAAAGCCTTCGACCTCCGAGGCCAACGGCGGAGAAGGCTTCCAGGCCTCCGGCGACGGCGTCATCGGCAAGTGGGGCTTCCACAACTTCGGCGGCGACCTGCTCGAAGGTGCCGACCAGAACAAGTGGCCTGAGCCCAGCGAGTCCGACATCGACTTCGCAGTGATCAATGTCGACGAGTCGAAGTACAACGTCAAGAACGGCATCACCGACTGGTCCACCGCCGATGAGGACGACCTGGCCAAGTCGACCACCGAGATCACCGACGTCGGTGAACACAAGGAAGGCGCGATCAGCAAGTCCGGTCGTACCACCGGTAAGACCGAGGGCGAGGTTCTGCCGCGCTCGGAATACGACTTCGACTACCAGAACGTCGGCGGTCGCTGGGTTCACGGATTCGGTGTGACTACTCCGATCGACAAGCCCTTCTCGCAGCCGGGAGACTCCGGCGGCGGCGTGTACCAGGGCAGCACCGCTGTCGGTGTCATCTCCGGCGGCGGCGACCTCGACGCGAACACGTCGTTCACCTGGGTTGCCGACCTCGATCACTCGCTCGAGGAGTCCGGCACGGACTTCAACCTCGAGAAGCCGGGCGAGGAGACCCCTGAGGCTCCTGCGGCTCCGAAGGCCGAAGACCAGACCATCGAGCCCGAAGGCAAGATCAAGGGCAAGGCTGAGGCCGGCGCCGAGGTCGAGGTGAAGTGGGAAGCCGCTTCCGCTGCTGACGGCGAAAAGGGCACCCAGTCCGAAGCACAGGCTGCTGAAGACGGATCCGAGACGGTCAAGGCCGACGAGGACGGAAACTTCTCCGTCGAAGGGCCCAAGGAAGAGGGCGACTACAACTTCACTGCGACTGCGACCGTCGATGGGCAGGAGTCCGAGCCGGCCGAGTTCGACGTGACGGTTGAGAAGGACGAGTCCGAGACCCCCGCTCCCGCCGAGCGTGAGATCAGCGTCGACCCCAAGGAGATCGCGGCTTCTGACTTCGTGAAGGAAGACAAGGGCGTGACGATCACGGTCAAGGGCTTCGACGAGGGTGAGAAGGTGACCCTCGAAGTCGCCAACGGACCTGAGGGCGTCGAAGGCATCGAGCTGGAAGAGACCGCGAATGAGAACGGTGCTGCCGCCTTCGCGATCTACGGCACCAGTGCCGAGAACGCCGAGGCCTACCTCGGTAAGTACGAAGTCGAGGTCGCGGGCGCCAACGACACCGAGGATGAGTCGGCACTGACCGGTTCGTTCGAGGTTGTCGCTGACGAAGACGGCTCCGGTGGCGGAACCGGCGGCGACGATGACGGCAACAACGACGACGGCAATGCCGATGGCGGAGCCGGCGACGGAAATGACGATGACGGCAACGGTGACGGTGGGTCTGACCTGCCTCGCACCGGTGCCGAGCTGACCGGCCTGGCTGCCGGAGCCGGACTGCTCCTCGTGGGCGGAACCGCAGTCGTTCTGACTATGCGTCGCAAGAACAGCAACTGAGTGCAGTGATGTTGACCGTCTGACGGTCTGCTGAACGCCTACTGACGAAGCCCCCGGTCCTCTGGCCGGGGGCTTCGTCAATTCGTGACGACGGTGACGTGGGATAGCAGCAAGGGTCTTTGTACATCTGGTGAAGTTTCGTACATTAAGTTCACAGTTTTCGACGTACTTTTTTGGTAGTACCTGAGTGCGGCCCGTAACCTTATCGTGACTTAGGTCATCTACTTGTGACATAGATCCCTCCGAAAAGAGAGACAACAACTTATGCAGAAGAAACTCGTGCAGAGTTCGCTGGCGCTGGCAGCAGCGACAGCACTCGGCCTGGGGAGCGCATTCGTCGCGGGCCCGGCGGCTGCCGATCAGATCAAGCCGGAGATGAACGCGCAAGCGGCCACTCAGGCAGCTAAGAAGATCGATGTCGTCAATGCATTCGGCTTTGACGAGTCGACGAAGACACTCAGCCTTGGCGTGGAGTCCGGGAAGGACGTTGATGCAAAGCAGATTGAAGAGCTGAAGGCGAAGTATGGTGCCGACGCCGTCGAAGTGACGGCGGGAGTTCCCGAGGTTCAGGCTTATGCTGGACACAAAGCGGTTGGTGGCATGGGCTACCTGGTCAACAACGAAGAAGGCGCACTCGCGGGCGCATGTTCGACCGGTTTTGCGGGCTGGGACAAGGCCACTAAGGAACCCATCGTCCTGAGCGCAGGTCATTGTGCCGAAGAGATCTTCCAGGATGAAGATGACGCGGATCACCCGGATACTGGCAAACACCTTGGCTGGACTTCTATTCGTGACGCAGAGACTCCGTCCACAGCACCTGGTGCCGGCGGAGAAGGACAGGGTTTCAAGGACCAGGGTATTGGTTCTCTTGGCGACTGGAAGTATAAGAAGTTCGGCACACTCGCTGAGCCTGGTGAGACAGAAGGCGCAGCGGGTGACATTGACCTGTCCGTGGTGAGCCTGGATTCATCGAAGTACGATGTGAAGCCGGGTGCCACTGACTGGACCACTGCCTCAGACGACGATCTTTCCGCCTCAGTTAAGCCGGTCACATCGGTCGGATCTCACACCGAGGGCGCAATCCAGAAATCGGGCCGGACGACGGGTCTAACTGACGGCGAAGTTATTCCGAAGGCACAGGCCAACCTCGAGTACATGACTGTGAGCGGGCGTTGGGTTCATGGATTTGCAGTTAAGTCTCCGGTCGCCGATCCGTTCTCTGAGCCGGGCGATTCCGGCGGTGGTGTGTTCCAGGGGGATACCGCAGTTGGGGTTATCTCGGGTGGAGTTCCAAGCACCACTTTTGTTGACGAGGACGGCAATCCGGTTGGCGATCCCTTTGCGTTGGGCTGGGTGGCTGATCTCGATCACTCGCTGACGCAAGCTAATGTAGACATTACGTTTGAGGATCCTAACGAAGAGCCGGAAGCACCCGCCGCTCCGACTGTCTCAGACCAGACCATCGAACCTAAGGGTGAGATCACTGGCAAGGCCGTTGCCGGCGCAGATGTGAAGGTCACCTGGACCGGCGCTGCAGGCGGCGAAGCCACTGCTAAGGCAGATGACAGCGGAAACTTCACCCTCGAAGGGCCCGGTACTGAGGGGGATTACGACGCCAAGGCCGTGGCGACTGTTGACGGACAGTCCTCGGAAGCTGCCTCCTTCAAGGTGACAGTCAAGGCTGCAGATGATTCCGACGGGGGCTCACAGGCTGATGGCGCTGACGGCAGCACGGAGGCTGACGGTAACGACGGTGGTGCACGGGCAGACGGTAACGACGGTAATGATGGCACATCGAAGGCCGATGGTGACGACGCCGACGCTTCGGCTGCAGCAGACGGCAAGGATGACGAAGCCGATTCCGACGCTGACGGTGACGAGAAGCCCGAAGCTCCCAAGGTCGGAGATCAGACGGTCGTTGAAGGTGGAAAGATCACCGGCAAGGCTGCTCCGAACGCTGAAGTGAAGCTGACCTGGAAGCCCGCCGGCGCCAACGCCGGTTCTGCTCAGGCCGCACCGGCCGAGGGCACCGTGACTGTCGAGACCGACGCTGACGGCAACTTCTCCGCTGAGGCTCCTGCCGAAGCCGGCGACTACAACTACACCGCAGTCGTCAATGCGAATGGTCAGACTTCTGCTGCAACCCAGTTCGTCGTGACCGTCGAGGCTGAGGAAGCCCCTGTCGAGCGCAGCCTGACGGTCGACCCGAAGGAAATCTCCGCTTCGGACTTCGTGAAGGAAGACAAGGGCGTGCAGATCACCGCTGAAGGCTTCGAAGAGGGCGAGCAGGTCTCCCTCGAAGTCGTTGCCGGTCCGGACAACGTCGAGGGCATCACTCTCGAGGAGACCGCCAACGCTGACGGAGTCGTCGGATTCTCGATCTACGGCACCAGCGCTTCGAGCCCCGAGGCTTACCTCGGTAAGTACGACCTCGAGGTCACCGGAGCCAATGACACCGAAGACGAAGAGGCCCTCACCGGCTCCTTCGAGGTCGTTGCCGACGAAGACGGCAACGGTGGCGGCGACGATGGTGACGACAACGGCAACGATGATGGAAACGGTGACGGCGGCGGATCTGATCTGCCTCGCACCGGTGCCGAGCTGACCGGCCTGGCCGCCGGAGCCGGACTGCTCCTCGTCGGTGGAGCCGCTGTTGTTCTGACCATGCGCCGCAAGAAGAACAACTGAAAACACCTCTGACGGTCAGATGCTGACCGACTGAACGAAAGTGCCCCTGGCCCGAAGGCCAGGGGCACTTTCACATTATCGGACGAAAGCACACACCGTCGCCCCTGCAGACGGGGCGGCCTAGCTGAAGCCGAGCGACGTGTAGAACGCAGCAAGTCCGGGATCGGCATCGGTGAGCACAACGGTCTGCCGGACATCGGCAAAAGGCTCGAGAACGCGGGCGACGAGTTCGGCCCCGGTGCCGCACCGCTGCATTCTGGGATCGACAAGGACGTCCTGAAGGTAGACAAGTGTCCCGAAATCACTGACCACCCGGGCCAATCCCACGAGCGTTTCTGCCTGGCGAGAACAGACGATGTGCGCAGAGTTGAGCACACTGCGGACCAGCCGCTCCGGATCGTTTGTATACGCCGACCACCCGACGGAGTCGTAGAGCGCTAGCATCTCACTGGGCCAAGGTGGAGTGTTCGACGAATACGTGATCCCGTCTCGAGTCCGCTCTGGGAAATGTCGACGATCGTGCCAATGAAGCCCTTCACGGATCCCTGTCTCCCATTCCTGGCGCAGGATCGCGTAGGCGATTAATCCAGAGGGTCACCACCGGCAACGGGCCACGCTCGTCGGTAGTGAGCTTCCTTCGTCCAGCCCGCTCGTTCGAAGACCGACCTCATGGCGTAGTTGTCAGCCCGGGTCTGGCCTTCCACTCGTATCGCTCGCGTATTGGAGAATATGTGATCGGAAATGGCGTTCAATGCCACAGCACCGAGCCCCAGGCCCCGGAACCGTGCGGCCAATCGGAGGTCGAACATCGGAGTCTCGTCGCGAAGATCCTCCAGCCGGACGATACCGATCCGCCCATGCTCACCGTGATCGAGCCAGAAGGTCTCGTTCGTCTCGTCGAGGAAGTACCCGGTCGCAATTCGTTCGCGGACCGATTCTTCTGACCAGCCGGATGTCGCTGCGTGAAAAGGAAACTCTTCCGTAGGGTAGAACTCAATGAGCTCATCAATATCGAGGCCCTCTGGATCGACTCGAGTCAGTTTCATACTCATGCGCTTAGACTAATCGGAGTGCGCTCACCGCGATTCAGAGCAGATACGCGATGACCATGGCATGCCCGACGAAGGAGTCCAACCGTGAGCCTTGAAGATGATCCGTTTGACTACCAGATCACCAAATCTGGGGTCCTCCTCATCCGCCGAGGCGGCCGTACCATCATGGAACTCGGCGGGAAGAAGGCTGCCGCGCTCATCCCCAAACTCGGTCGCAATGACGACACCGATCAGCAACTATTGGCCCGGGCAACGGGAAACTACCGGCACGGCAACGAACGGCGGTCCGGACAGCACTGAAGCTGGCTGGACGTTCGTTCAGTTGTTGGTAATGTATGTGATATGAGTCAAACGACCGCCAGTGAATTCTCCCGCGCCACCGCAGTCACCCGACAAAGCGACCACAGTTTCACCGCCGAGCTCGACGCCGGCTGGAAAGTCGCCGGCGCCGTCAACGGTGGCTACCTCCTCGGAGTGGCCGGTCAGGCTCTTCGTGCCGTCAACCCGAATACTCCGGATCCGCTCGTGGTCTCCACCTTCTATCTCGGACCCAGCACCGAAGGACCCGTGGACATCACCACGCGTACACTGCGCGAAGGTCGATCAACGGCGAGCTACGGCATCGAACTCTTCCAGAACGGGGCACCGACGATCTCGGCGATGGCCACGATGGGCAACCTCGGCGAGCTTCCTGATGATGTCGGCACCACAGCTACTCAGCCCCAGCTGCCACCACCGGAGGAATGCGTCAGCGTCGCCGAAGCCAGCGAGGACTTCAAGAAGGCGGCACCGCTGATCGAACGTTTCGATATGCGCCTGGATCCGGCCACCGCAGGCTTCGCTGTCGGCAAACCCAGCGGGCGCGGAGTGCTGCAGGGCTGGATTCGGTTCATCGACGGGACGGACCCGGATCCGCTGTCCCTGTTGACGTTCCTGGATTCCTTCCCGCCGGTGATGTTCGACCTCGGTCGTTTCAATTGGGCACCGACGATGGAACTGACAGCGCATGTTCGCGCCCTGCCCGCGCCCGGTTGGATCGGCGCACGACTGTCCACGCGGAACATCGCCGGCGGAATGTTCGAAGAGGACTGCGAACTGTGGGACTCGGACGGTCGCCTCGTGGCTCAGTCACGTCAGTTGGCGCGCCAGCCTCGCGGCTGAAGCGACGATGACGGCGGATAACCGACGATGACGCCCATTGAGCGTCATGTCAGCGGGCTGCTCTAGAGTCAGAGCAATACCTGTCCGTCTGTGAAAGGACCACGCTCATAATGTCTCTGTCTTCTCTGAGCATCACCTTCGACTGCCTCGATGTGGAAGCACAATCGATCTTCTGGGCGGAACTTCTCGGCGCCGAAATCGATCCCGGCGCCAACGAATTCGTCGCAAGCATCGGGGGAGTCCACAACGCAGAATCAGTGACCCCGGGGATGCTCTTCCTCAAGGTCGACGAACGGGCGGAGGGAAAGAACCCACTGCATATCGACCTCGACGACCCGCACTATCCCGCAGATGTCGACCGTGCCGTCTCCTTGGGTGCGCAGAAGCTCGCGTCCTTCGATGAATACGGGATCGAATGGACGACCTTGAAAGATCCCGAAGGAAACCTCTTCGACATCGGCCGGCGAAAACTAGACTGAACCTCACGCACGTGGTCTGACCAACAGGCCGTCTGCTTGATCAGAGAGGCTCAGTATGACCCTGCCATTGACCGACCCGAGCAACGCTCCGAGCGAACGCCATGGACTGGAAGAGTTCCTCGACTACTTTCGACAGGTGGTCAGACGCAAGGCCGATGGGCTCACGCCTGACCAGCTGAACCACACCGTGGCCTCATCATCACTGACGATCGGCGGCATCCTCCGACATCTCACACTTGTCGAAGAGAGCTGGTTCGTCGAAGTGCTGCAGGGCAAAGAGCTGGGCGAACCGTGGTCGAGCGTCGATTGGAACACCGATCGCGATTGGGATTTCGAGTCCGCCGCTGGGATGACTGCGGAAGAACTCCTAGCCGCCCACGAGCAGTCATGTGAGGTCTCCCGTGGAATCCTCGCCGAGGTGGCCGATCTGGACACGCTCACCGAACGGGGTGACAGCGACGAAGAGAAGTTCAACGTCCGGTGGGTCCTCATCCACCTCATCGAAGAGTATGCCCGGCATGCGGGCCACGCCGACCTTCTCCGCGAAGACATCGATGGTGAGATCGGCGACTGAGTCGCGGGCCTGCAACAGCAGCTCGATCAAATAGGCTGGGAGGTATGACGAACACTCCGCCGACCGGCACCGAAACTGCGCCGAAGCGACCCAAAGCGCTCATCCCCCTCGACCTGATCCGCGGTTTCCTCATCGGCAGCGCCGAACTCGTCCCCGGAGTCTCCGGCGGAACCATCGCCCTGGTCACCGGAGTCTACGACCAACTCATCGACTCCGCCGCCCACGTCGTCTCGGCAGCAAAGACCCTGGTGGCAGGACCGAACCGGGTGGCAGGTGCGATTGCTGAACTGCGGCGCACTGACTGGTTCCTCGTCATCCCCGTTCTGCTGGGAATGGCCGCCGCGGTGTTCACCATCGCCGGTGTCATGGAATCTTTCGTCACCGGCAACCCCGAACTCTCCCGCGGACTGTTCTTCGGCCTCGTCGCCGCCAGCATCGCCGTGCCGCTGCGGATGCTGCCGACACGAACCACGCGTCAGCCTGCCCTCCTCGGTGTGCTGGCTTTCATCGCCGCAGCCGCTCTCGCATTCTGGATGACGAGTCTGGCCGGCGGGGCCGATGTGGAGAACCCGCCGCTCATAGCCGTCTTCTTCGTCGCCTCGATCGCCATCTGCGCACTCGTCGTTCCCGGAGTGTCCGGATCATTCTTCCTCTTGGCAGTCGGCATGTACTCGACCACATTGCGCGCCGTCGACTCCCGCGACTTCGGGTATCTCGGCATCTTCCTGCTCGGCGCGATCCTCGGCCTGGCCGTCTTCGTCAACATCCTCAAATACTTCCTGCACAACCATCGGTGGTGGACACTCATCGTCATGGCAGGACTGATGTTCGGGTCTCTGCGCGCACTCTGGCCCTGGCAGTCGGCCGCCGAGGTGGGAGCTGACGGCGAAGAACACGGAGCAGGTGGCCTGCTGGCTCCCGTCGACCCGGTGCTCGGCCCCATCCTTCTCGCAGTCCTCGGCGCGGCCGTAGTCGTCATCCTCATCGTCGTCGAAGCGAGGTTCGCGTCCTCGAAGGATAAGACTGATGGAGCCGACTCCACCGTGGCGTGAGCGCAACAGAGTTTGTGCAAATTTCTCTCAAGATCCATTCAGAAAACGGTCAGCGCACACTAGGGTGAGAGAGCTGAATCACTTTCATCATCTCTGACCGGATTTCTGGAGACACATGCGTCTGCACACCCTGACTTCGTCCACACTCGCCCTTGCTCTTATCGTAACCGGGCCCGCAGCGGCCTCGGCGACCGGCCTCGGTGCCGCCGAGGCTCCCGTCGATGCCAATGCGGCGAAGACCGGGGAGCTGACCCTGCTGGCGACGACCGACGTCCACGGCAACGTACTCAACTGGGACTACTTCGCGAACAAGCCCTACCCGGAAGGGGAAGAATTGGGCATGTCCCGAGCCTCGACGCTCATCAAGGGAGTACGGGAGGACAAAGGCGCAGAATCCGTGCTCCTCGTCGACAACGGCGACACCATCCAGGGCAACCCCTTGGCCTACTACTTCGCCAAACAGAAGCCGATCACGACAGGCGGCCAAACGCACCCACTGGCCAAGACCTACAACCATCTGGGATACGACGCACAGGTCGTCGGCAACCACGAATTCAACTATGGCCTCGATCTGCTCTCCACATACGACGATCAGGTCGACTTCCCGCTGCTCGGCGCCAATGTCATCGACGACGCAGACGGCCAGACGCATTTGGACCCGTACGCGATGGTCGACAAACAGGTCGATGGTCAGACGATCACCGTCGGTGTCCTCGGCGTAACCACCCCCGGCAGCCGAATCTGGGACAATAACAACCTGTCAGGGAAGGTGCACTTCGACGATCCCGTCGAAACTGCTCAGAAGTATGTTCCCGAGATGAGGCAGAAGGGAGCTGACGTCGTCGTCGTGCTCTCCCACTCGGGTAAGGATCCGAAGGGGCAGAGCTGGGATCCGGACGAACTGCAGGAGAACGTCAGCACCTCCGTAGCGAAGGTTCCCGGTGTCGATGTCCTCGTCGCCGGGCATACCCACCAGAACGAGCCCAGCCAGGTCGTGTCCCGCGACGACGGCAGCCAAGTGCTCATCACCCAGCCGAACTACTGGGCCCGTTCGGTCTCCGAGGTGGGGCTGCCGATCAATCTCGACACCCACCACGTCGACTGGGGCGAGACCGAGCCGCACGCGGAGGCGCTGGCCACCCAGGGCGACATCGCGGAGGACCAGGAGATCAAGGACCTCGTCGATGAGCAGCACCGGACCACGATCGACTACGTGAATACGAAGATCGGATCGGTGACCGAAACCCTGTCGGCGAAGACCTCCTATTACGAGGACACCGCGATCCTCGACTTCATCTCCCACGTTCAGACGGAGACGGTGCAAGAGGGACTGGAGGGAACAGACTATGACGATCTCCCCGTGATCTCTCAGGCCTCGCCCTTCAGCCGCACTGCAGAATTCCCGGCCGGTGACATCACGATCCGCGACGTCGCAGGCCTCTACGTCTACGACAACACTTTGGCCGGAGTCGAGATCAACGGTGCCCAACTTCGTGACTACCTCGAATACTCGGCACGCTATTTCAAACAGACTGAGGAAGGTGCTGAGTTCGACCCGGTCGACGGCACCAACGCGATCGATGACGCCTCTGACGCCCCGATCCCGGACTACAACTATGACGCTCTGGCCGGAATCGACTATGACATCAACGTCTCCAAACCGACCGGTGAGAGGATCGAGAACCTCAAACAGGCCGACGGCAGCGAAATCGGAGACGGTGACCGGTTCATTCTCGCCATCAACAACTACCGCCAGTCCGGTGGAGGCGGCTACCCGGTCAACGGACTCAATGAGGTCTACAACGAACAGGTCGAGGTGCGCCAGGCCCTCATCGACTGGGCTGAGGAGAAACAGATCGTCGACCCCGCCGATTTCTTCGACGCGAACTGGCAAGTCGTCACGAGCAGTCGCGCACCGGGCGGAGGCGATGACGACGAGTCCGATGCCAGTGGGTCCTCGGATGCCTCGGGCTCCGGAAGCGCCGGAAGTTCGGACGCGGACGACAACGCCGGCGAAGCCACAGCCGAGGACGACGGTTCGACGAATGGCGCCTCTGACAGTGATGCATCGGATGGCAACGCTGACGGCGGTGAAGCCGACGACTCGGCAACCGGCGCCAGCGGTGACGCCGACGATGCGTCAACCGGCGCTGGCGGCAGGGCCGATCTGCCGCGGACCGGTACCGAACTCGCCACAAGCATCGGCATCGCTGCCGCGATCATCGCACTCGGTACGGCATTGGTGCTCTTCACACGTCGCCGTCGCAGCTGAGTGACTGTCGGCAACCCGCGGGACGCAGCGACTTGAAGGTCGACCAGATGACCGGTCTGCGTGCAACAGGTATCCCTCGGCGCCGACTCACGTAGAGTGAGAGAGACAGCAGTCAGCTCTGAAGAAGGAGAGAGTCAAGCATGGCCAACACAGCATTTCAGGGATCTCCGGTCAAGACCGTCGGCGAACTGCCCGCCAAGGGCGAGCAGGCTCCGGCCTTCAGCCTCGTCGGTGGCGACCTCGGTGATGTGAACTCACAGGACTACTCGGGCAAGCGCGTCGTACTCAACATCTTCCCCAGCCTCGACACGGGTGTGTGCGCCGCCTCGGTGCGCAAGTTCAACGAACTCGCCGCCGGCCTGGAGAACACCACCGTTCTCTGTGTGTCCAACGACCTTCCGTTCGCCCAGGCCCGCTTCTGCGGTGCCGAAGGCATCGAGAACGTCGTAACGGCCTCGGGATTCCGCAGCTCGTTCGGCAAGGACTTCGGTGTGACCATGGTCGATGGTCCGCTCGCCGGTCTCCTCGCACGGTCCGTCGTCGTCCTCGATGAGAAGGGCACCGTGACCTACACTCAGCTCGTCGACGAGATCACCACCGAACCAGACTACGACTCAGCGATCGCAGCTGTGGGAGCCTGATCTCCTCTCCGCGGGCCGAAGCCTCGATCCGCGAAGAACGAACCGGGTGGGACGCGTGTGCGTCCCACCCGGTTCTCTCTGTCGAGAATGAGTGGCGATTGCGACAGGCACAACGGCAGCCGATAAACAGCTCGTAGCGAAGCTCTCACATATCGACGACGGTGATCGGCAGAGCATAGTCGATGCCGGCGAGTTCTCCACCGCTTGTGGTGATGCCGGGGATCACGTCCTTCGGTGCCGGATGGTCACTGAGTGCGTCCAAATAGACCTTGTGCGCCTCGAGCGATCGCACACCACGGTCGACGTGCTCGGCGGTGAGGGCCACGGCATGTGTGGGCTGGGCACCGTTGACGAGCAGCCGATCGGCTTTCCATGCTTCGAGCCCTTCGTCCTTGAGGTCGGTGAAGACCCAGGGATTGTCCGCATCGCGGATGGCATCGACCGTGGCGACTCCAGCATGGCGATGATCGACATGATTGAGCCCCCACTGCACCTGAAGATCGAAGGCCGTCACCACAACCGCATTCGGACGGAACTCGCGGATCTTCCGCGCAATCGCCCGACGCAGCTCGAGAGTGGGTTCCAGCAGACCATCCGGGAAGTCGAGGATCTCCAGATCGTCGACGCCGACGATATTGCATGCCCGACGCTGCTCCTCGGCGCGCAACGGTGCCACTTCCTCCGGGCTCAAGTCACGGATCCCTGCCTCCCCCCGGGTGAGCAGGAGATACGCGACCTCCTTGCCCTCATCGGTCCACTTCGACACTGCGGCCGACCCTCCGTATTCCATATCGTCGGGATGGGCGACCACGCAGAGCACACGGTTGATATCAGAGTCATCGAAAAGCGGGATCTCAGTCATGACTCCAGGCTAGGCGGCGGTCTTCAGTTGCGCCAGAGAGCGGGGACGAATCCGGCCTTGGGTACGATATGGATGACCTACCGATCGAGTGAAGGCAGACAATGATGAAGAGATCACTCGTAGCGGTGACGCTGGCTCTGGGGCTGACCCTCAGCGGATGTTCGGCGTTCCGGGTCAGCAGCTCCGATGAGGCCGGCTCGAAGCCGGCAAACGTGGGCATCGGTGACGGGCAGTCACCTTCGCCGACAGCAACCGGTCCGACGATTCCCCACGGCATGAGTGAGACAACCGTTGACCTGGGCGGAGAATGTCCCGTCGAGGTCAGCCTGGCACTGAGCGCGGACTTTGCCGATGGGTCCGGATACGACGGATACCGGCTCTATACCGCCGAGTCCGGGGCGATCATCACTGTCAACTGCTTCCAAGACGATGACTCTTCACCTCAGGACTTGGTGGAGAAGGCGCGGGAGAGAATGTTCAGCACCTCGGGGTCGTCGTTGGGCAGTGAAACCACGGGACCAGTCACCGGGGGAGAGTACTGGGTCTTCCACGGCTCGCTGGCCCCCGACGATATGCGCGCAGTCGATCAGGAAGATTCCGTGATCTTCGGCGCCGTTGCTGGTGTGTCCGTCGACGGCCGACTGTTCAAGGTCAGCGTCGACATGCTCGCTCAAGCCGATGACACCGAGGCTCAGGTCCAGTTCCGTCAGATGCTGCCGACGGTTCGCTTCGGCGATCAGGTGCTCAAGGCCCCAGACCTGCGCTGAGGCTGTCGGTCCCCTGACATGCGTTTGAGCAGTTCCCTGGCTGCAATCCTTCCCGCCCTGGTGGCACCGACGGTGGAACTGGCCGATCCGTAGCCGACGAGGAAGAGCCGGGGGTCGTCTTTGACGGCGACCTCAGTTTCCATAGCGATCCCACCGTCCGGTGTGCGCAGGTGCAGAGGCGCAAGGTGTTTGAGCGCCGCCCGGAACCCGGTGTTCCAGAAGATCACGTCGACCTCTTCGACACGGGATTCGTCGAACGGTGCCCATGACTCGGGCACTGCCAGGTGGTCGCTGGCTGATGGCCCCAGGCCCTCCGAGGTGGTCGGCTGTTGGGTGTCGCCGAGCCCGGGGAAGTGGACCGCGTGGGGAAGGATGCGGTCGAACATGCCTCGGGAGACCAGAACTCCGGAATCGATCCCTTCGCGGAATTCTCGACGGATCGGCAGTCCCGTGGTTCGCACGACGCTGGCCGGGGCCAGCCCGGACAGAGTTCGTTCGCGGACGGCTCGCTCGACTTCGAGGCCCCATTGGCCGTCGAATTCTCTGGACGTGAAATTCGGGGGACGGCGTGTGGACCACAGCGTGTCGGTCACCTCGGCGAGTTCGAGGAGAAACTGCGTGGCGGAGATTCCGCCGCCGACGACGAGCGTGCGCAGTCCGCGGAAGTCCTCGACGTCACGGAAGTTCACGGTATGCAGCTGGTGGCCTTCGAACTCGGCGATGCCGGGGATGAAAGGGACGTAGGGCTGAGTCCAGGTGCCGGTTGCATTGATGAGGAAGTCACTGGAGAGCGACACATGTTCACCGTCGATTGTGGCGGTGATGGTGAAGCGACCACGTCCGGGTTCTTCGGAGCGGACGGTGCTCACTTCAGCCGGGCGGATGACGCAGAGTTCGAGCTCGCGTTCGAACCGGGAGTAGTAGTCGGAGACGATCTGCGAGGCGGGCACGGTCGGGTCGGGACGGCCAAGGGGGAATCCGGGCAAGTCGGAGATATGGTTCGTGGAACCCAGGGTCAAGGAGTCCCACCGTTCTCGCCAGGCTCCACCAGGTCCGTCTCCGGCATCGAGGATAATGAAATCCTTACCCGGTGCGAGTCCGTCGCGCCACAGGTAGTGTGCTGCGGACAGTCCGGCTTGGCCTGCGCCGATGATGACGATAGGCCAGTGAGAATCGATCAGGAGCTCGTTGATTCGGCACACCATGGTGACATTGTTTCAGGTTTCTGAAATCAAGGTCCTAGTGTCTGCGCCGAGGCGTTATGCTGTCACGTTCTGGCAGATAGATGCAAGCTGTCATCGGGCGGATTGGGCGCAGTCGGGTCCGCGGGGATTGGCGTAGCAATCGTCGTCGACGAGGTAGCGGTGATAGCGGTAGACGTCGATGCCGATATTGTTGCTGGCGACGTGGGCGAAGCCGTCGATAGGAAGCCAGGGGCCGCCATCGACGGAGAATTCTCCGCTGAATGTCGCTGTCATCGATGCCGACACATTGCCTGATGCTTGGTATTCATGTCCGATCTGCGGGGTGCCGCCGGGCAGTGGTTTCGCGCCTTTCGCAGTGGTTGTTGTGCCCGAGCCGTCTCCGAAGTCCCAGTTGAAACGCTCCGGCGTGACTTTGACTTTGACTGCGTAGGTCAGCAAGGTCATGTCGATATAGCTGACGTCGGTGTCGGTCCAGAAGGCTGCCGGCTTGCCGACGACAGCCCAATCTTTAGGCCAGGCGTAGATTGTGGGAGCTGGAATGTCGAAGTTCTGGAACTGCGATTCCGGGATGCGCGTCGGAGGATCCGGTCGGGCCGGAGCCCCGCCGCCTCCGCCGCCTCCACCACCCGGTCCGGGCTCGCTCACGCACAGATGGCCGACGTCCTCCGTTGGGCAGTCGGGAAGTCCGCCACCGCCCCCACCGCCGGCGCCGCCTCCGCCACCGGAACCTCCGCCGTCGTTTCCGCCGCCAGAGCCGCCGCCTCCGGTGCCACCACCCCCTCCAGAGCCGCCCCCGCCAGGAGGAGGCTTGGGTGCCGGAGGCTTCACTGCTTCGCACCCGCTTGTGTCGCCGATGGTGCAACCCGGTGCTGCCGATGCCGGTATCGGAGCCACGAACAAGCAAATGGCGACAATCGCGAAAGAAAGAATGGTGTGGGAAGCCCTTTTGGCTAGCAACGTCGTTCCCAGAGAGTTTGCTGGTCAACTTTCCAGCTACCGTCATCCTGCTGAATCGTGTGTTGCATAGTAACTTTTCCATCAGGGTTCAAAGTCGGCGATTGCCCCGCCGGGGTCATCGTCCACTCTGTAGTGTCAACACAGAAATTCACTAGGACCGATGCGGGTTCTGCTGAGTCCTCCTGCTTCGTGACATCAAAAACTTCGACCTTTAACGGTTGGATTTGGCCTTCAAACGTCGCTTCGTCGGAAGCTATAGATTTGGCTTCTGTCTGAATCGACTTAAGTGCATCGCCAGACGCGAACTGGGGGAAATCGCTCGCTGCTTTGGTCTTCCCTGAATATGCTTCATTGATGGTTTGGATGAAATCATCGAAAGCCACCAGCGCTCCCTCGACGGCCTCCTTTTCCTCTTGACCGAGGTCAAGGTCGGTTTCGTAATCGGGGATGGCCACCTCGGCGGAATCATCTGTGGAACCATCGTCGGGCTGTCCTTCGGGAATGGTCGACGTCGGCGCAGCTACTGGTGAATTGTCGGCACAGCCGACGACCGAGACCAAACTCAGTGCGGCGAAAACGGCAACGAATATTTGGGCGGGTCGACGATACGGTCGGGACGATCCAGTTCTCATTCCACGCCTCTGTGGTCTGCAACTGCGGCGCGGCCCCGTCGGCCGACACCCGGATTCCCTACATTATTCGACAGGAACGCTTTTTAGAACAGGCGAAGTCGAATCTGTGGATAACTCACGCCCGAGTGCGCGGACGCAAATTTGCCTCGGCGATTGTCTCTAGTTGTTCGCTGCCTTTGCCGCCTTGGCCGCAGCCTTCTGCTGTTTCTTGAAGGCGCGCACCTCTTGCAGAGTGGCGTCGTCGACGACATCGGCGATCGAACGGCGGGCGTCCTCGTCACCATAGTCACCGGCGGCCTCCTGCCAGCCTTCGGCCTGAAGTCCGAACTGCTTACCGAGCAGCGCCAGGAAGATCTTGGCCTTCTGATCACCGAATCCGGGCAGCTTCTTGAGCCGTTTGAGGACCTCAGCACCGCTGGGGTCACCATCAGTCCAGATCGCTTCAACTTTCCCGTCGTATTCGTCGACGACGGCCGCCGCCAGCTTCTGCACCCGTCCGGCCATCGACTTCGGGAACCGGTGAACTGCAGGAGATTGGGCGAATGTGTCGAGGAAATCATCCGGATTCATCTCTGCGATCTCGTCGACATCGAGCTTGCCCAGTCGTTCGGCCAACTTGGCGGGCCCCGCGAAGGCACTCTCCATGGTCACCTGCTGATCGAGCAGCATCCCGACGAGCAGAGCGAAGCGGTCTTCGGCCAACAGTGCATCGGCCTTCGGATCTCCAGACAGGAACAGTGAAGTCATGGCTCTATCTTCGCATGCCGCCTGCAGTTCCTGCCCCGATATCATCGGGGAATGATCTGCCCCTGCTCCGGAATGCCCCCAGGCACCGACTTCGACGACTGCTGCCGACCTGCCCTCGACGGTGAAACCTGGCCCACCACCGCCGAGGCGCTCATGCGCTCCCGCTACACCGCCTTCGTCCGCGGCGACGAAGACCACCTCTTCCGCACGTGGCATGCCAGGACCCGCCCCGACGACGTCGGAGTCGATGACGCCACCACCTGGCTCGGCCTCGAGATCCTGTCCACCACCGACGGGGGACCAGACGATGCCACCGGAACGGTGCACTTCCGGGCGAGATTCCGGGACCACCTCGGCGATCATATCCTCGAAGAGAACTCCTCCTTCGTCCGCAGAGCCGGACGGTGGATGTACCTCGAAGCTCTGGAGAACTGACTTCCAGGACCGACTTCGAGAAGCTATGACGATGACGTCTATACTGTTGGCTGGCGCATCCAACGCCCAGCCGAGGTCGTGATCCCAGCACACCGACCGCATGGCGAAGGGGAGAGAATCCTCGGACGAAACCGGCACGGTGATTTCCTGACCAGGTTTCGTGCTGGGGGAGACTTGGTCGCTTGAGGAAGAGACACCATGACCAAGGACAAGGATTTCAAGAGGCTCGTTCGCACGCGGATGACCGAAACCGGTGAGAACTTCACCACTGCGCGCACCGCACTGCTCGCCGCGAATCAGAACGCGAGCCAGAGTGCGGAAGCCACCAGCGAATCCACCATCGACCCGCAGATCGATCGGTTTCGGGCGAAGACACTGAGAACGTTCATGCCGAATGGTCGCATCACGGCCATTCCGACGAAACGTCGCGCCCTCGTCCTCATCCTCATCGAGGTCCTCGCCTCCCTCGACCCGGACCGGGTCTACGACGAGAAGCAGCTCAACGGCATCCTCGGCGAATTCCACCCGGACTTCGCCCTGCTGCGTCGCGAACTCATCGACTACCGACTGCTCGAACGCAATGCCCACACGGGGGAGTACTGGGTGAACCCGAATCCGCCGATCCACACCGGCTCACAGGCGCAGGAGATGGCCGGGCTCGAGGTGTTTCTGCGCTGAACCGGCGACGGCGTATCCTTGAAGCTCGAACCACAACCGGGCAGACACGAGGAGCATCCATGGCCTACCACGCCGATTCGACCGATCTCGACGACAAAGAGATTCTCAGCTGGGACAAGTTCGGCCGATCGGCGCGTGAGATGGCGCAGACCATTGCGGATTCCGACTACGATCCCGAGATCGTCATCGCCGTGGCCCGCGGTGGACTGCTGCCCGCCGGAGCACTGGCCTACGCCCTCGGGCTCAAGCTCTCCGACGCCATCAACGTCGAGTTCTACACCGACGTCCACGAGACCCTGCCCGACCCCATCCTGCTCGCCCCGATGCTCGACATCGAAGCGATCAAGGGCAAGAAGCTGCTCGTCGTCGACGACGTCGCCGACTCCGGTCGCACTCTGGCCCTCGTGCTCGAGCTGCTGCGCAAGCACGGTGCCGAAGCCCAGTCTGCCGTCATCTACGCGAAGTCCGCGTCGATCATCGACCCGAACTTTGTGTGGAAGCGCACCGATCAGTGGATCGTCTTCCCCTGGTCGGCCGAACCGCCGGTCGAACCCAGCAAGTAAGCTGACCATATGGAGGAGACACGGGACATCGCCGCCCCGTGCGGACGCGTCCGCGCCTATGTCGCCGACGACGTGATCCGCGCACGCGGCATCCGCTACGCCCGCGCAGGACGTTTCCTCCCTCCCGTCGACGAACCCCCGGTCGAATTCATCGACGGTGCTCAGCCCGGCCCGGCGAGCCCGCAGCTGCGCCGAGACCCGAACGCCGGAATGACCTTCGACCAGCTCGGTGGGCTTCCCATCAGCGAAGACTGTCTGCGCGTGAGCGTGACGATGCCGAAGGACACCACCACCGAGGCGGCGCTGCCCGTCCTCGTCTGGATCCACGGCGGAGCCTATGTCGCCGGGGCCGGGGATGCGGAGATCTACGATCCGCACGCCCTGGCCGCCGAGCAGAACATCATCGTCGTCTCCGTGACCTACCGCCTCGGTGTCCTCGGCTACCTCGGAACCGGTCGAGACGACCACCTCAACCTCGGAGTGCTCGACCAGATCTCCGCCCTGCGCTGGGTGCGGTCCAACATCTCTGCCTTCGGCGGCAATCCGGACAACGTCACGATCGCGGGCCAAAGCGCCGGAGCCGATGCCTGCGCACACCTCATGATCGCCGAAGGCACCGAAGGGCTCTTCCACCGGGTGCTCATGGCCTCGGCCCCCTTGGGCCTGGCCGGTGGGACGGACACGATGAACTGGGCGATGGGGAAGGTCGCGCAGAAGATCGACCCGGCGGCCAGTGTCGACGACATCCTCCGGGCCCAGGAGGAAGTGCACAGAGCCGCCCTCGTCGGGGGTCTGCATGCCGGAATGTGCTTCGGAGTCCGCTACGGCCGCTACCCGCTGCCATCACGTTCGGATGCGGCCACCGCTTGGGCCGAAGTCGCGCCGAAATACGAAGTGCTCATGACCCGCACAGAACGCGAGATCGCCTTCTTCGCCGGATTCGTGCCCACCTTCCGTCGCCTCCACGACCGGCGCCTGACCTCGCCCATGCTCGAATCGCTCATCTCAGGTATCACCTCGGCGGTGTACACCCGGGCCGGACGCGAATTCTACGACCGGCACCGAATGTCGGGCGGGCAAGGGGCCCGTCTGCTCATCGTCTCTCGCGGGGACGGCAGCTTCTTCGACGCAGCACACTCCGGAGACCTGCCGCTGATCTTTCCCGGCGAGATCTGGCACAGATCCTTTCTCGACTACGGCGCGACCACCGATATCGCCGGTCCCGAACTGCGTCGGATCTGGGGCACCTTCGCCACCTCGGGCACTCTGCCGCGAGTGCGTGTGCCCGGCCTCATCGACATCATGGGCTGAACGATTCGACTGTGTGGTGCCGACTGCTGTCGGTATTTCACAATTGCCGTGTCACCGGCGTGCACTACCGTTGGATCATGGACGCACATCAGATCTCGGCCGCCCGTCTGATCGCTCAGGGCCTCGTCGGACCTCCGCCGTCGTCGCCGACAGGCACCGACCTCTCACCTGCCGGTGCCGTCGTCGAGCACCTCGGCTGCGTCCAGGCGCAGGCCCTCGGCGGAGCATTGGTCTCGCTGGCACTGCGATCGGGCCGCGATCTCAGCGAAGGCGTGGCCGCAGTCCGCGCCGCCATCGATGCCGGAGAGATCGTGCGGTCCTGGACGCAACGCGGCACCATCCATCTGACCACGGCCAAGGACATTGGGTGGATCCTCGGCCTGACGGGGGCGCGGACGATGAAATCCACCGCCAACCGGCGCAAGCACTTCGGCATCACCGACGCGATGATCGACACCGCTGCTCGGCTGGCTGCGACCGCCATGAGAGACCGCGGACCGCTGACCCGTGAAGAGCTGCTCGACGCGTTTGCACCCATCGACGCCGGTGACGAATACGGTCACGCCCGATACCTCATCACCTCCCTGGCACTGCAGAACATCATCGTCCAAGCTCCCATGATCGAGGGCAAGGACGACATGAGATATGTGCTCACCGCTGATTGGGTGCCCGCTCCCACAGAATTGGACGCCGAGGCGGCCGAACACGAATGGGTGAGACGCTTCGTCACCAGCCACGGACCGGTGACGGTCGACGACGTGACCCGGTGGACGGGACTGCCGAAGACGAGGATGAGAAAAGCCATCCAAGCCGGAATCGAGGCCGGTGAGATCGTGAGCGCGGATATCGACGGCACCGACTATGTGCACGCCCCGGACCTCGAGGACCGATTGTCCGAATGGGAGACCGCGGCACAGGAGACCATGCTCCTGCCGGGATTCGACGAGATCATCCTCGGATACAAGGACCGCAGCGCCACGCTCGATCCCGCGAACGAAAGACTCGTTGTGCCCGGCGGCAACGGAATGTTCAAGAACACGGTGGTGACCGGCACCCGTGCACGCGCCACATGGAAGCGGTCACCGCGGAAGACCGGTCCGCGAGTCCTGGTCGAAGCATTCCCCGGCGAAACGGTCGACTGTGAGGCTGTCGAATCGGTGAGCGAAACCCACCCGGCCTTCGTCTGAGGCCCAGGCACGACCGACAATGGACGAACCACAGAGGACACGCACACCGGCGGGCGGGACGGTCGCCGCAGAAGACCGGTCGGCATGGTCGCAGCGAAGAACCGACATCGGGATCATCCTCAATCCCAAACATGCGGCGACCCTGCGAGCGTATGCCGCTCTCGTGCAGGGCCTGCGTTCGGCTTCCGCACACTACCGAAGCGTGACGACCAGCGTCGAACGCTCCGGTCATTGGCAAGCCGAACAGCTCATCCAATGGGGAGCCGACATCGTCATCATCCTCGGCGGGGACGGCACCATCCGTGCGGCGGCCCCGGTGCTCGCCGAGGCGGAGATCCTCACATTCCTCGTCCCAACCGGGACCGCGAACGTCCTCTGCCGCCATATCGGCCTCGGTTCGTCCCGGCACGCAATCGACCATTGTGTGGGCACGGTGGCGTCGGTCATCCGAGGCGGGACCACGAACAGTCTGAACGTTCCGATCAATACTGCGGAGCTTCGGCAAGCAGACGGCAGCCGACATCGCAGCGGGTTCATCAGCCTCGCAGGCATCGGGGGAGACGCCCGCGCCGTCGCCCACCACCATGCCGCCCCTGGGCTGGCCGGCTACGCGTGGGGAGCCGCCCGTGCCCTCTTCGCCGCCGACTTCACATTGCGCACAGGGGAAGTCGGCCCGGGGCCGGTGTGGTCGGTGATGGCATCGAAGGCGACTCGTCCGGCAGGGCCCATCGCCGTGTTCCCGGAGGCACGAATCGACGCGGAGGCCTTCTCCGTACTCACAGTCGGCCCGCTCCCGCACCAGTTCACGGCACGTTGCCGAGCGTGGGCGGGAATCGCCGCAGCATGCCTGCAGGGCAGACCGCAGGCACATCCGCTCATGAACTATCGCCGAACCACGGAAACGGCAGTCGTGCTCGAATCACCCGTGCCGGCACAACTCGACGGCGACCTCATCGGGGACTGCCTGGAACTGCGGATCAGCGCTGGTGAGAAGAAGCTGCGGGTATCAGCGCCGACGAGGTGAGGTGCCGAAGGCCCCCGCGTGCGATCTCACGTGCCGCGGTGGAGGAATTCTGCATGGATTCGACTGTCCGTCCCCAGCTCCGGGTGGAAGCTGGCGCCCCACACCGAACCCTGCCGGACGAGGACGGGCACGTCACCGTGACGGGCGAGCACCTCGGTGTCGGGCCCGAAATCGAGGATCTGCGGAGCCCGGATGAATGTGCCTTCGACCGGTTCGTCCAGACCGCGGACGGTCAGCGGGGCGGTGAAGGACTCGCGCTGCCGACCATAGGCGTTGCGCGCCACGGTGATATCGAGCCCGCCGAGGCGGTCGTACCCGCCCAGCGAATCGTCGCTGAGCCGATCCGCCAGGAGAATGAGCCCCGCGCACGTGCCGAAGACCGGCAGACCACCGGTCATGCGTTCGCGCAGAGTCGCGAAGAGATCCGTGCCGGCGGCGATGCGCACCATGGCCGTGGACTCGCCGCCGGGCAGGATGAGCGCATCGATGTCGGTGAGGTGGTCGGGCCCCGTGACCTTGAGGGTGTCGACCCCCAGGGAGCCGAGCATGAGCAGGTGCTCACGGAAGGCTCCCTGGAGGGCGAGGACGCCGACTCTCACCAGCCGCGTTCGGCCAGACGGTGCGGTGCGGGGACATCGGCGACATTGATGCCGACCATCGCATCGCCGAGTCCGCGGGAGGCCTTGGCCACAGCCTGCGAATCGTCGAAGTGAGTGGTCGCTTCGACGATGGCCTTCGCACGGGCCTCAGGGTTGCCGGACTTGAAGATTCCGGAGCCGACGAAGACACCATCGGCACCGAGCTGCATCATCATCGCCGCATCCGCCGGGGTGGCGATGCCGCCGGCGACGAACGTCACGACGGGCAGGCGGCCGAGGCTGGCGACCTGCTTGACCAGGTGGTACGGGGCCGCGATCTCCTTGGCCGCGACGTAGAGCTCATCTTCGCTCTTCGCGCCCAGCGCACGGATCTCGGAGTTGATGGTGCGCAGATGGCGCATCGCCTCGGAGACGTCGCCAGTGCCGGCTTCACCCTTCGACCGGATCATCGATGCGCCTTCGGTGATGCGGCGCAGTGCCTCACCGAGGTTGGTCGCACCACAGACGAACGGCACCTTGAAGACGGACTTGTCGATGTGGTTGACGTAGTCGGCGGGGGAGAGGACCTCTGATTCGTCGATGTAGTCGACGCCGAGGGTCTCGAGGATCTGTGCTTCGACGAAATGCCCGATGCGGGCTTTGGCCATGACCGGGATGGACACGGCTCTGATGATCGAATCGATGAGATCGGGATCGCTCATCCGGGCGACGCCGCCCTGGGCGCGGATGTCTGCGGGGACCCGTTCGAGGGCCATCACGGCTGAGGCTCCTGCCGCCTCGGCGATTCGTGCCTGCTCTTCGTTGACGACGTCCATGATGACGCCGCCCTTGAGCATCTGGGCCAGTCCGGTGTTGAGCAGGGTCTGTGTTTCGGTCATTGTGATGCCAGTCCATTCACTGTCGCGGAGTCGATCCGGGTCGACCAGGTGAACAGAACCGAGCGATCTCGGTCTGCTGCCATGGTCGGAAGGATCGTGGTTCTTCGGGGTGAACGGCCGTTCCCGACCAGCCTAAACCGAACGGTGGCTCAATCAGAGAGCCAGAAATGTGCAAATATTTTAGGCCAGAAGACTGTGGTCGCACTATGATCGACTGATGGATTCGACGTCACAGGATCGCAAGCAGGCCGAGGGCATTGCACTGCCGATGAACGTCGACAAGGGTCTGCCGACTCCCCTGCCCGATCAGCTCACTCAGGAGCTGCGTCGTCTCATCTCGGAGGGGACTCTGCGTCCCGGAGATGCGGTGCCCTCGAGTCGTCGGCTGGCCAAGCACCTCGGGATCTCGCGCGGCAGTGTGGAGACCGCCTACGCCCAGCTCGCCGTCGAGGGATTCCTCATCGCCGCCGAACGCTCGGCCACGCTGATCAACCCCGACCTGCCCGCCGCGTCGCGAACACCGCATCCGCGGCACCGGATTCCCGATTCGCCGAGGCGGCGCCTGCGCAACTACGTCGACCTGCGCCCGGGATTCGGCGGTGACGACCCTCTGCGCGAACCGGCCTTCCGCCGGGCCTGGAGGGAGTCACTCGACGTCGACCCGGGCCCGATCGATCCCTTGGGCCAACCCCGTGCCCGCTGGGCGATCGCCGACTATCTGCGACTGGCGCGTGGTATGGCGGTCGACCCCGATGAGATCATCCTCACCAGTGGGTCTCGCGACGGACTGCGACTGCTGCTGAGCACCGGCATCTCCGGCTCCATCGCCGTGGAGAATCCCGGGTTCCCGGGCCTGCGGCAGGCAATGACCGACCAGCATCTCGTTCCCCTGGACACCGCCTCCTCGTCGTCGGCTCCGACCGAAGTGGGCGCCGCCGTGGTGACCCCGAACCATCAGTTTCCACACGGAACGCCGATGCCGGTCGACCAGCGTGCCCGGCTGTTGGACTGGGCGGCTCGAGGCGATGCCCTCCTCGTCGAAGACGACTACGACAGTGAGGCCCGCTTCACCCGCACCGTGCTCCCGACACTCTTCGACCTCGCATCATCGACCGGCAGCGCAGCCCGGGTCGTCCATATCGGCACCTTCTCCACTCTGCTGACCTCGGCCGTATCGACCGGGTACGTCATCGCCCGCGGGGAGACCTCGGAGAGGCTGATGAGCATGCGCACGGCGCTCGGCCCCGCGTTCTCACCGATTCTGCAGATGGCCATCGCCTCCTACCTCGGCTCCGGTGGGCTGCGTCGTCGCATCTCCCGCGGTCGACGTCGACTGCGGGCCGCCGAGGAGGTCGTGGCCGAGATCGGTCCGATCCCCGGTCTGGTCCATGACGGACGCACTCTCGTCATCGAAACGACTCAGGAGCAGGCCGAGAGACTGCTGCGGCAGTTGGCCGACCGCGGCATCCTCGTCGCCTCATTGGCCCGCGGCTGGACCGGCGGGGACGAGGTCAGGCACGGTCTGGTCATCGCCCATTCGAACGTCGAGGCCACTGTGCTGCAGGAGGCCTTGGGAGAAGTGAAGACCCTGTTGAGTAGGATGCAGTCATGAGGAATTCCGGATTCGCAGTCGACGGCATCATCAAGCTGCTGCTGGCCGTCGCCGGCTTCATCGTCGTCGGCGGGCTCGAGGATTTCTTCCTCGCCCCACGCTGGCTGGTCATCACCGCTCTGGTGCTGCTCTTCCTCAGCGCCGCCACTCAGATCTCCTATGGCGTGAGCAAGGGCGAGAAAGGCTATCTGAAGTACCCGATGGTCTTCGACGCGCTCATCGTCGTCGCCGTCGTCATCGGGCTCATCCTCGCCGCCGCGAGCAACCCCGCCGGTGCCTGGATACTCTTCGGCTTGGTGGGCGTGGGCTCTCTGGGCATCGCCGTGATCTTCACGACCGGCGAGAACGGCCCCTCCTTCAGCGAAGAAGACTCACAGAACCCCTGACCGCGCCCGCACACCCTCCGAGGATCAAGCGTTCCCGCGCGACCCTTTCGGCCGATCAAGCGCCCGCGCACATTTGTGGTCGTCTACGGGCACATATCCGCTGTAGGGCTTGATCGGCGCGAATTCCTGCCGGATCGGTGCGCTTCGGGCGGACAGGCGTGGCAGCGCTTGATCGGCGGGAACTCTGCAGAGAGGCAGTCAGCGATTGAACGCGATCGCAGCGATATGACCGTCCGGAATGCCGGCCTCGAGATCGTGGATGTCGACATCCGGATGCGGAGAGTTCGGCTGCGGCCCGGCGCCGATGTAGTCGAGACCGGGATCGCGGGCCAGGCCGGTGCTCAATGCCTTGAGGAAGGCTTCGGTGCGCGCCCACACGCGGACGAATCCGGCCGCGAAGTCGCCGTCGGGAAGCACTTCGAGCTCGGCCCGCTCTCGTTCGTGGAGCAGCTGCATCGCCTCGAAGGCGACATCTCGTTCGGGGACCGCTTCGATGTCGAGGCCGACCGGATCATCGGCGACGGCGACGAGGACGAGGCGACGAGACCGGGACACCGAGAACTCGCACTCGTCGTGGCGTGGTTTGCCTGCCGAATCGAGGCGGATCTCGATCGCAGCGGGATCCTGGTCGAGACGCGCTCCGAGCACATGGCGAAGAACGACACGACCGGCCGACCAGGTGAGAGCCGCCTCGGCGTCGAATTCCTCAGCATAATTGCGTTCCTGCTCGGTGAGCGCGGAATCGTCGTCGCGCGCCCACGCCGCTTCAGCCGAGGTATCGGCGAGGATGAGAGTGACAGGCAGCTCGGTGGGCACTTCGGTGAAGCTGGGGTGGTGCGCCATCGATCAGCGGCCCAGGGCCTTGTTGATCTTCTTCAGCTTGCGTCCCAGAACGAAGATCCGCACCGAACCGATGATTCCGGCGATTAGGATGCCGCCGATCGCAGCGAAGAGCATCGCCACGCCCAGGGGCAGTTCGAACTGCCAGCCGAAGTACTTGAACTCGGCCGGGACATTGTTCTGCAGAATGAAGATGAGCAGGAGGACGACGATGACGGCGCCGAGGATGAGGGAGACCCACATGCCCGCCGACATTCCGGAACCGGTCTTCGTCGACGGCAGCTCACCGGTGTGTCCTGCCGGAGGCTGAGTCTGCTCATGAGTTTCTTGGGGGGACATCTCCCGGGTCTTGTCCACAGCGGCGGTCTCGCCCGTCGCGGGAGTATCGCTGCCGAGCACTGAATCGGTTTCGGCCAGGAGCTCTTCGGGCGTCTGCGAATCGCCACGCGGGTCTTGAGTACTCATGCGCCCCATCATAACTGCTGATGGGGCGCATGAGGGTAGAGAAAGAGTCCCGGCGGGGTCTGCCGGGACTCTTTCTCAGATGGTGTCGATCAGTCGATCAGACAGTCTTGCTCAGCGAGGAGATGATCTCGTTGAGCGTGGCCGAAGGGCGCATGGCGGCTTCGGTCTTCGCGTCGTTCGGGTAGTAGTAGCCACCCAGGTCGACCGGGCTGCCCTGGACCTCGAGGAGCTCGGCCACGATGGCGTCCCCCTTCTCGGCCAGCGCCTTCGCCACGGGGGCGATGGCCTCGGCCAGTGCCTCGTCGGAGGTCTGCTCGGCCAGCTGCTGTGCCCAGTAGGTGGTGAGGTAGAAGTGGCTGCCGCGGTTGTCGATCTCGCCGACCTTGCGCGACGGCGACTTGTTCTCTTCGAGGAATCTGCCCGTTGCGGCGTCGAGGGTGTCGGCGAGGACGCCTGCCCGCTCGTTTCCGTGGACGTTGAATTCGTGGCGGAAGGATTCGGCCAGGGCGAGGAACTCTCCGAGGGAGTCCCACCGCAGGTGGTTCTCTTCGACGAGCTGCTGGACGTGCTTCGGAGCCGAACCGCCGGCACCTGTCTCGAACAGTCCGCCGCCTGCGATGAGAGGAACCACGGAGAGCATCTTCGCCGAGGTGCCGAGTTCGAGGATCGGGAACAGGTCCGTGTTGTAGTCACGGAGCACGTTGCCGGTCACCGAGATGGTGTCCTTGCCCTCACGGATGCGGTCGATGGAGAACTGAGTGGCCTCGACCGGGTTCATGATGCGGATGTCCAGGCCCTCGGTGTCGTGGTCCTTGAGGTACTCCTCGACCTTCGCCTTGATGTTGCGGTCGTGGGCGCGGGTCTCATCGAGCCAGAAGACGGCCGGGGTCTCCGACAGGCGGGCGCGGGTGACAGCGAGCTTGACCCAGTCGCGGACGGGGATGTCCTTGGTCTGGCAGGCACGCCAGATGTCACCGGCGGCGACGTCGTGGCTCATGAGCACATCGCCTGCGGAGTCGACGACCTCGACGGTTCCGGCTTCCGGGATCTCGAAGGTCTTGTCGTGGCTGCCGTACTCTTCGGCCTTCTGCGCCATGAGTCCGACGTTGGGCACGGTGCCCATGGTCCGCGGGTCGAAGGCGCCCTTGGCCTGGCAGTCCTCGATGACGGTCTGGTAGACGCCGGCGTAGGAGGAATCGGGGATGACGGCCAGGGTGTCCTGGGTCTGGTCGTCCTTGTTCCACATCTTGCCGCCGACGCGGATCATCGCGGGCATGGAGGCGTCGACGATGACGTCGGAGGGCACGTGGAGGTTCGTGATGCCCTTGTGCGAGTTGACCATGGCCAGGTCGGGCCCCTCGGCCAGGCCCTTCTCGATTCCGGCCTTGATCCCGGTGGCCGCATCGGCGGGCAGGGTGTCGAGTCCGGCGAGGATGGCGGCCAGCCCGTTGTCGGAGGTCAGTCCCGCCTCGGCGAGGACATCACCGTATTCGGCGAAGACGTCGGGGAAGAAGGCCTCGATGACCTTGCCGAAGAGGATGGGGTCGGAGACCTTCATCATCGTGGCCTTGAGATGGACGGAGAAGAGGACACCATCGGCCTTGGCCGCGGCGATCTGATCCTTGACGAACTCGTCGAGGGCGGCGGCGTTCATCTTCGTCGAATCGACGATCTCGCCGGCGAGGACGGGCAGGGACTCCTTGAGCACGGCCGTCTCGCCGGCTTCGGTGCGCAGGCGGATGGTCAGGGTGTCATCGGCGTCGATGATCACGGACTTCTCGTTGTCGCGGAAATCGCCCGAACCCATGGTGGCGACGCGGGTCTTCGAGTCCTCGGTCCATTCGCCCATCGAATGAGGGTGGGCTTTGGCGAAGTTCTTCACCGCCTGCGGAGCGCGACGGTCGGAGTTGCCCTCACGCAGCACCGGGTTGACGGCCGAACCCTTGACCTTGTCATATCGGGCCCTGACATCCTTCTCCTCATCGGTGGAGGGCTCTTCCGGGTAGTCGGGCAGATCGTAGCCCTGGGACTGGAGCTCGGCGATCGTCGCCTTCAGCTGCGGGACGGAGGCGGAGATGTTGGGCAGCTTGATGATGTTGGCATCAGGAGTCTGGGCGAGTGCGCCCAGCTCGGCCAGGGCGTCGCCGACCTGCTGGCCTTCGGGCAGGCGATCGCTGAACTGGGCCAGCACGCGTGCGGCGAGAGAGATGTCTCGAGTCTCAACCTCGACACCGGCCGACGTGGCGAAGGCTTCGATGATGGGTTTGAGCGAATACGTCGCCAGAAGCGGCGCTTCATCCGTGCGCGTGTAAATGATTTTAGCCATAGTTAAGGACCACTCCGCATCTTCTTGGGGTTTATCGCCCTCCATCCTACCTTCTGGGCCATTTCAGCAGTCGGTTCAGGCCGATGACGGTGCTCACACCTGTCGTTCGCACCCGGTAGTCTTCTGTGTCGGCACGGACAACAGAAAGAGGACGACAGTGGCCAAACTCTACTTCCGGTACGGAGCGATGAATTCCGGCAAGTCGACCGCTCTGCTGCAGGCGGCCTTCAACTATGAGGAGCGCGGTCAGCGGGTTCTGCTGGCCAAACCCCTCATCGACACCAAGGGCGCATCGCTGATCGTGTCCCGGTTGGGAGTCACCCGCGAGGTCGACTTCGTCATCCCAGCCGACGGCGACGTCGAGACGATCTACGCCGAACATGCGGACTACGTCGACCACGATGCCCTCATCGAGTCCATCGACACCCCGAAGATCCCGGTCGCGTGCCTGCTCATCGACGAAGCGCAGTTCCTCAGCCCCGTCCAAGTGGATTCGCTCATGCGCATCGCCACCGCAACCTCGGTGCCGGTGATGTGCTACGGAATCCGCACGGACTTCCAGACGAAGGCATTCCCCGGATCGGCCCGGCTGCTCGAGATCGCGCACACCCTCGAAGAGCTCAAGACGATCTGCCGCTGCGGTCGCAAGGCCATGTTCAACGGCCGCCTCGTCGACGGACAGTTCATCTTCGCCGGTGATCAGGTCGCCATCGACGGCAATTCCGTGACCTACGAATCACTGTGCCCGAGCTGTTATCTCGAGTTCTCCGGCGGTAGGCTTTCAACGACAGACTCCTGACCGATCCGGACACAGCTTCCCCGTCGAATCCAGCTCGTCGACTCCCGTCGCATCCAGTCGAATTTCCGTCGCACCTCAAGTTCTCAAGGAGCCTCAATGCGCATCGCCGTCCGTGCCTTCAATGACAATCCCGGTTCTCCCGTCCTCGTCTTCGGCAACGCTCTGGGCACCCGGATGCCCTTGTGGACGTCCGTGGCCGCACGCTTGGCCGACGACTATCAGATCTACCTCACCGACCTTCCCGGACACACCGTCTCCACCGGTGGATCCCTCGCTGAGGCGGCCGCACCGCTGACGATCGAACAGCTGGCCTCCGGCCTCGTCGAATCCCTCGCCGAGCTCGGGGTGGAGTCCTTCGCGTACTGCGGAGTCTCGATCTCGGGCGCCGTCGGCCTGACCCTGGCGCTCAATCATCCCGACGTGCTGACCGGCCTCGTCGCCTGCGCGACAGCCGAGAAGTTCGGCACCCCGGAGTCCTGGGACGAACGCATCGCCGAAATCCGCGCCGACGGCACCCGGAGCGTCGTCGATGACACCGCCGATCGGTGGTTCGCCGCCGGATTCCTCGGCGAGGACATCGCCACCGGCCACCTCATCCTGACCGACCTCGCCCTGATCGAGGATGAGGCCTATATCGCGGCCGCCTCGGCGCTGAAGACCTACGACTTGAGCGGGAAGCTCGGTTCGATCAGCACCCCGACGCTGGTCATGGCCGGCGCCCAGGACCCCGGCTGCACTCCGGAGGCGATGGCGGAGATGGCCCAGCAGATCGAGGGTGCGCACTTCGTCACGATCCCGGACTCCGCACACCTGCTGATGGTCGAACACCCCGAGATCGTCGTCGACCACATCCTGGAGTTCTGCGGCCAGCTGTAGGAACGGTCGGACCCACGCGCAGGGGCCGGTTCCCACTCTCGGGAGACCACTTCTGGAGTAGGCTGGGCGAAAGCACAGACAAACCTGCTCGATGAGGAGTGAGAATGTCCCCGCGCCCGAATTCCACTGAGTTCACATCCACCGAGATCGATCTGCGCTCTCCGGGGGAACGAGAACCCGGCGTCAGCCGCACCACGCTGAGAATCCGGTGGACCGGGTTCCTGCTCGGCCTCATCTTCTCCTCCCTGATCTACGCGATCATGCCCGCCGACGTCGGGCATGCCGCCAAATTGACTGCCGCGGTCGCTGTGCTCATGGCGGCCTGGTGGATGACGGAAGCGCTGCCGATCGCTGCGACCTCCCTCGTCCCGCTCGTGGCATTTCCCGTGCTCGGCACGGACGTCGAGATGGAGACCGTCGGCGCCTCCTACGGGAACCCGATCATCTTCCTCTTCCTCGGCGGCTTCCTCATCGCCCTGGCGATGCAGCGGTGGAATCTGCACCGACGCATCGCACTTGTGACTCTGAGCATCATGGGCGACCGGCCCGGACCGATGATCGCCGGCTTCATGATCGCCACCGGATTCATCTCGATGTGGGTGTCGAACACGGCGACCGCAGTGATGATGCTGCCGATCGGCATGTCGGTGCTCATGATCGTGTCGAAGGTCGTGGGCACGGCCCTCAACGAAGCTGCGGATCCGGACGGGGCAGGAACCGAAGACGCCGGCGGTGCTGCCGACAGGCCGAGCGACGGCGACGGTGCTGCCGACAGCCCGAGCGACGGCGGCGATGACACCGGCATCGGCGCGGTTGTGAAATCGAATTTCGGCACCGCGCTCATGCTCGGCATCGCCTACTCCGCGTCGATCGGGTCGCTGGGCACCATCATCGGCACTCCTCCCAACCTCTTCCTCATCGGCTATCTCAAAGACAGCTACGACATCTCCATCGGCTTCGGCCAGTGGATGATCGTCGGTGTGCCGCTGTCGGTGGTGATGATGGCCATCGCCTGGTTCCTCCTGGTCAAGGTGCTGTTCAAACCGGAGATCAACAGGATCCCCGGCGGACGTGAGCTCATCCGCGATGAACTGGCCAAACTCGGTCCTATGTCCACTGGTGAGAAGCTCGTGCTCGCGATGTTCGTCCTCGCCGCCGTCAGCTGGATCTCTCTGCCGCTGATCTTCGAGGAACCGCCGATCAGCGACGAAGGCATCGCCATGGCCGTGGGTCTCCTCCTCTTCCTCATCCCCGGTGGAGCAAACCGGGGAGTTCGGCTCCTCGACTGGGAGACGGCGGAGAAGCTGCCCTGGGGAGTCCTCCTGCTCTTCGGCGGCGGACTCGCTCTGTCCGCACAGTTCTCGGACTCGGGACTGACCGAATGGATCGGCAAGACCACCAGCGGTCTCGGGGTTCTGCCCACAGTGCTCGTCGTGGCGATCTTCGCGGCCATCATCCTCTTCCTCACCGAGCTGACCTCGAACACCGCGACAGCGGCGACGTTCGTTCCCGTCGTCGGGGGAGTGGCGATGGGCCTCGACCTCGACCCCCTGCTGCTGACGATTCCCGTCGCCTTGGCCGCGACCTGCGCGTTCATGCTGCCGGTCGCCACCCCGCCGAACGCGGTCGCCTTCGGCTCGGGCTACGTCACCGTGGCTCAGATGGTCAAGGGCGGGCTGTGGCTCAACGTCATCGGCATCGTGCTCGTCACCGCCACGGTGTATCTGCTCGCCGTTCCGGTATTCGGGATCGCTGTGTGAGGTCGAGCGGAACTGGCAGACTGATTACATGACTGAGCTGTTCGAACCGCTGACCCTGCGTGGAACCGAGATTCCCAACCGCATCTGGCTCGCCCCGATGTGCCAGTACTCCTGCGAAGCCGAAGACGGAATGCCGGGACCCTGGCACCTCGTCCACCTCGGTGCCCGGGCGCAGGGCGGATTCGGACTCATCCTCACCGAAGCCTCAGCCGTCGTCCCCGAAGGGCGCATCTCCCCGCAGGACGCCGGGATCTGGAACGACGATCAGGCCGAGTCGTGGTCGGCGGTCGTCGACTTCGTCCACTCCCAGGGCAGCGTCATCGGCATCCAGCTCGCTCACGCCGGCCGCAAGGCCAGCACCTATCGTCCCTTCATTGGTGAGCCGAAGGGCAGCGTGCCCGAGTCCGAGGGCGGGTGGCCGACACTCGGGGCCAGCCCCATCGCCTATCCGAAGCTGGCCGACCCCGGGGAGATGACGAAGGACGACATCGCCGAGGTGGTCGCCGCCTTCGCCGCTGCGGCCCGTCGTTCGATCGACGCCGGGTTCGACCTCGTCGAACTCCACTCCGCTCACGGCTACCTGCTCCATTCGTTCCTGTCGCCGCTGTCGAATCAGCGCAGCGACGAATACGGCGGCGACCTCGCCGGACGGTCCCGGCTGCTGCGCGAGGTCTATGCCGCCGTGCGCGCCGAAGTCGGAGACGACGTGCCGGTGTTCGTGCGCATCTCGGCCAGCGAATGGACCGACGGCGGCTTCGACATCGCCGAGGCCGCGGAGGTCGGCCGTGCCCTGTCCGAAGCCGGAGTCGACCTCATCGACGTCTCCTCGGGCGGCAACTGTCCGGTGCGAGTCCCCGTCGGTCCCGGCTACCAGGTGTCCCTGGCAGCAGCGATTCGGGCAGAAGGGGTCCCGACCGGTGCCGTCGGACTCATCACCGACCCGAAGCAGGCCGAGACCATCCTCAGTACGGGGCAGGCCGATGCGATCTTCATGGCCAGAGCCGCTCTGCGCGAACCCTCATGGCCGCAGCGTGCCGCCCACGTGCTCGGCGTCGAACCCGGACCCTACCCACCGCAGTACACGCGCGGCGCCTGGTGACCCGGCCTCGAACAGATTGAGCAGAGTCAGAACAGATTGAGGAGTACGGAAATGAACACGATCGAAACTGAGCATGTCGTCATCCGCTCTATCGCGGTCTCCGAGATGGCGAACAACGTCTACCTGCTGACGGGCAGGGAGACCGGCTCCCAGGTGCTCATCGACGCCGCCGATGACGCCGATGCGATCGCCGAGCTCATCGGCTCAGGTGCCCAGGACACCGAAGCCGAACCGACGCTGCGGGCAATCATCACCACCCACCGGCACTGGGATCATATTCGGGCGCTGCCGGCCACCTCGGCGAACTATCCGGAGGCGATGACCATCGCCGGAGCCGCGGACGCGGCCGCCATCACCGAGGCGGAAGGCGTCGAGATCGCGCATTCCGTCGATCACCTCGACGTCGGGGACTTCGGCGGATTCGTCCTCCAGGCCATTGAGCTGCGCGGACACACTCCCGGTTCGATCGCGCTGCTTCTGCGTGACGGAGGCAAGACGGTCCTGTTCTCCGGCGATTCGCTGTTCCCGGGTGGACCGGGCAAGACCTGGTCGACCGAGGACTTCACATCTCTCATGGACGACCTCGAGGACCGGGTCTTCGGTGAGCTTCCGGACGAGACTCTCGTGCTGCCCGGGCACGGGGATTCGACGACTCTGGGTGACGAGCGCCCGAAACTGGGGGAGTGGCGCGACCGCGGCTGGTGACCGCGACCCTGCCCCGGCTCTGGGCGAAGTCGGGGACGTTCAGCGAGCTCCTCAGCTCGGCAGTGCGGCGAAGCCGATGAGCGCCCACGCGATGGCGAGGAGCCCCACGGCGATGATGCCGATGTTCCATCTCGTCTCGACGATGCGCTGCCCGCCTGGATTGGCCAGCTCTTCGTCACTGAGAGCCGAATAGCGTTCGAGCACGGTATCGACGGCCGGGGTCGGATTCTCGACGAGCCGGCGGATGCCGTGCTCGTCCTTCTCCCACTTCTTGCCCTTGCCGGCCAGCGGCCATGAGGCGAACTTCTTCGCATGAGTGCGCACACTGAGACCGAAGTGGGTCTCGAAGCCGTCGACGAGGTTCCACGGGATCGTCACGGTCTGCAGGGGATTGACCAAGACGATCTGCCGTCGGTGCAGCTCGACACGGGGATATCGGTAGAAGACGAAGACCAAGGTGCCGACGGCCAGCGGGATGCCTGCTGCGGCGAGTCCGCGCAGCGTGAAATCGCCGAACACGATCGAGAGCACACCGAAGGCACAGAGCCCTCCGATGATGAAGAACAGAGCCGTCGAACTCGTCGTCCGCACGACGGTGGGCTCGGTCTCATTGCGATCTATCTCACTGTCAGCCACCTGTTCATCCTATCCATTGAGACTGAGCAAAACTTGTCCGTTCCCTTGGTTTCGAAACGGTAACGATTCGGAATTTTGCTCATTATGTGGACTCGGTCACAGTCTCCGGTGAATTAACTTTGATGCATTCCATGTGAAAAACATGAACGCGGTCACATGCGCCTCGGCCTCTGCCGATCCTGTGACCGGAATGCACTCCGGCTTTGGGGTGCACGTACGAGGGTGACTCGCCCTAGAACAACAAGGAGAGAACGTGAACAAGCGCTTCCTCGCGGCTGGTGCCTCTGTGGCTGCCGCTGCAATGGTGCTCACCGCCTGCACACCCCCTGGCGGAGGCGATGACGACGAAGCATCGAAGGACACCGCCGTCAACATCGGTTGGAACGAATCCTTCCGGTCGATGAACACACTGACTGCCAACGGCAATGCGACCTCGAACGCCATTCTCACTTACATGATGAATGACAACTTCGGGTACTACGACGGCGACCTCGAAATCCAGGACGGTGCCCTCGGAAAGGTCGAGCAGGTCTCCGAAGATCCGCTCAAGGTCAAGTACACATTCAACGATGATGCCAAGTGGTCGGACGGAACCCCTGTCGATGCCGCTGACCTGGCGCTGACCTGGGCCGGCACCTCGGCGAACTTCAACACCGTCGAATCGAACAACAAAGACGACGGATCGGTGAAGAAGAACGACGCGAAGACCGTCTACTTCGACTCCTCCACCGCGGGTTCGGCTCTGGTGAAGAAGTTCCCGGAGATCTCCGACGACGGCAAGGAGATCACCCTCGAATACTCCAAGCCCTACGCTGACTGGCAGACCGAATTCGGCACCGGTGCCGACGGCGTCGGCTTGCCCGCTCACATCGTGGCGAAGAAGGCTCTCGGCGTCGACGATGCCCAGGAGGGCAAGGATGCGATCCTCAAGGCCATCAAGGACAAGGACACCGAAGCCCTGTCGAAGATCTCGAACACGTGGAACACCGGGTTCGACTTCACCTCGATGCCGGAGGACGAGGACCTGCTGGTCCACAACGGCCCGTACAAGATGACGAAGTTCGAAGAGGGCCAGTACGTCACCCTCGAACTCGACGACAAGTACACCGGTCCGATCAAGCCGAAGGTCAAGACAGTCACGGTCCGCTACAACGGCGATCCGATGGCCATGATCCAAGCGGTCGAGAACGGCGAGGTCGACATGACCCAGCCGCAGGCGACCGCGGACGTCCTCTCTGCCGCCGAGAAGCTCGACGGAGTCAACGTCGATGCCGCGGACGGTGCGACCTATGAGCACGTCGACTTCACCTTCGACAACAAGGGCCCCTTCGACCCAGAGGCAAACGGCGGTGACGAGGAGAAGGCGAAGAAGGTCCGCCAGGCGTTCCTCAAGGCTCTGCCGCGTGAGGACATCGTCGAGAAGATCATCAAGCCCCTCAACGACAAAGCGGTCACCCGTGATTCGTACTCGCAGGTGCCCGGATCGCCGATGTACGACGCGATCACGAAGGTCAACGGCGTCGCCGACGCCGCCGACGGGGACGTCGAGGCCGCCAAGAAGCTGCTCGAGGAAGCCGGAGTGGACTCCCCGACTGTGCGTGTCATGTACGACAATACGAACTCGCGTCGTCAGCAGGAGTTCCAGCTGATCAAAGAATCGGCCGAGAAGGCCGGCTTCAAGATCAAGGACGTCGGCGACGTCAACTGGGGTACCCGCCTCGGCGACGGCACCTACGATGTCTCGCTGTTCGGTTGGCAGTCCGAGGGTACTGGTGTCACGGAAAACGATGCGAACTTCCGCACCGGTGCTCAGAACAACTACGGCGGCTACTCGAGCGAGAAGATGAACAAGATCCTCGACAAGCTGCTCGTGTCCAAGGAGGACCAGCAGCAGGATCTGCTCATCGACATGGAGAAGCAGCTGACCGAAGATGCCTTCGGCGCGCCGATCTTCCAGTTCCCCGAACTGACGATCTATCGCGACAGCGTCAAGAACGTGAAGTCGACCGCTGTGTCGCCGACGATGTTCTGGAACTACTGGGAGTGGGAAGTCAACTGATCCGCGGCTGACGCGATCGGTTCTTCTCCACCCAAGCCTTCTGTGGGGATCACTGTGTGGTCCCCACAGCGGCGTTTTCGGAAGTTTGAAACGGAACCCCCATCATGATCAGATTCATCCTCCGACGATTGCTGTCGACGGCGCTCGTGCTTCTCGTCGTCACCTTCGTCCTCTACCTGCTCCTCAACGTCGCCCTGGACTTCTTCTGGGACCTGCGTGCGAGCACCTCACCGAACATCGAGGCCCTCTACGAGTCGCGTCGACGGCTCCTCGACCTCGATACCCCCGCAGTCGTCCGCTACTTCAAGTGGCTGGCAGGCGTCGGCGGCTGCGCCATCGGCCAATGTGACTTCGGCATCGCCTGGAAGTCCGGCCAAGAGGTCACCGACCAGCTGCAGGGCGCGATCGTCAACACGATCAAGCTCATCACTGCCTCGACGATCGTGGCCATCATCCTCGGCATCGCCGTCGGCATGATCTCGGCCATCCGCCAGTACTCGGGCTTCGACTACTTCATCACCTTCGTCTCGTTCCTCCTCTACTCGCTGCCCGTCTTCTGGGTGGCGGTGCTGCTTAAGCAGTACGGCGCGATCGACATCAACAACTTCATCAACGATCCGACCCTGGAATCCTGGTGGCCGATCATCATCGGCTGTGTGGCCATGGGGCTGTTCTGGATGGGTGCGCTCGGCGGCAGCGCCAGACGGCGAGCCATCACCTTCGCAGCCGCCGCACTCATCACCTTCGGCACCATCTACTACATCCTCGCCAGCGGCTGGATGCAGCACCCGACGATCGGCCTCCTCGGTGTCGTCGTCATCGGTGCCGGCGCGGCCATCGTCATGACGTATCTGTCGACGGGGCTGAAGAACCGTCGCGTGCTCTATGCCTCGCTGACCACAGTCGTCATCGGCGCGCTGCTCTACTGGCCCCTGATGAACCTCTTCTACTACGTCGGAATGAACTGGCTGTGGATGTTCGGCCTCCTCATCGTGACTATCGCGATCGCCGTCGGCGTCGGCCTGGCGTTCCGGGGCCCCGACCCCTGGGACACCGCACGGACGACGAGCTTCACCGCCATCATCGTGGCCGTGCTCATCTTCGCCGACCGCGTGCTGCAGGGCTGGCAGGAGTATTCGGACGATCCGGCCATCAACAACCGCCCGATCGCGACGATCGGCGCATCGGCACCGAACATCGACGGTGACTTCTGGATCACGAACCTCGACTCGTTCACCCACCTGCTGCTGCCGTCGATCGCGCTGGTCCTCATCTCCTTCGCCTCCTACACCCGCTACACACGCGGTTCGATGCTCGAGGTCATGGGACAGGACTACATCCGCACTGCACGAGCCAAGGGCCTCAACGAGCGCACGGTGATCATGCGCCACGCTCTGCGCAATGCGCTGCTGCCGTTGGCCTCGGTCATCCCCGTCGACATCATCACGATGATCGGCGGCGCCGTCATCACGGAGACGATCTTCGGCTGGAACGGCATGGGCAAGCTCTTCATCGACTCGATGCGACAGTCAGAGCTCGACCCGGTCATGGCCTACATCCTGATCACGGGTCTGCTCGCCATCATCGCCAACCTGGTCGCGGACTTCCTCTACGCCGTCCTCGACCCGAGAATCCGAGTGAACGCATGAGTACCAACAACGACAATCAGAACGCTCTCGCTCTCGACGAAGTCGGGGACAATGCGATCGAGTCGAAGGAAACCGAAGGCCTGTCGCAGGGCAAGATCGTCCTGCGCAAGTTCCTCCGCCACAAGGGTGCGATGATCAGCATCGTCGTCCTCGTGCTCGTGGCGATCTTCGCCTTCAGCGCACAGGGCTTCGCGGGCATTCCCGGCTGGTGGAAGTTCAGCCACACCGCTTCGGGTCCCGTGGTGAACCCCGGGGGAGCACCGACCTGGTCGTTCTCGAACTTCTTCTCGCCGGGTGACCACCCCTTCGGGCAGGACGAGATCGGCCGGGACAACTTCGCCCGAGTGATGAAGGGGACGCAGATCTCTCTCGTCGTCATGTTCATCATCGGCATCGTCTGCCTGATCATCGGCACGATCGTCGGCGCAGTCGCCGGATACTACCGCGGTTGGGTCGATTCGGTCCTCATGCGCATCACCGACGGTTTCGTCATCCTGCCGGTCATCGTCGTGGGTTCGATCCTCGGCGTCCTCGTCGGCGGCGCGAACGGACCTCTGCTCGGTGTGGCACTGGGCTGTATCCTCTGGGTCGGGCTCGCACGACTCGTCCGCGGTGACTTCATGTCTCTGCGCGAACGCGAATTCGTCGATTCGGCCCGCGTGGCGGGTGCGAGCGACTTCCGGATCATGTTCAAGCACATGCTGCCCAACGCCATGGGAGTCATCATCGTCAACACGACGCTGATCATGAGCCAGGCGATCGTGCTCGAAGCCTCGCTGAGCTACCTCGGCTTCGGCATCAAGCCGCCCGGCATCTCGCTGGGCCAGCTCATCAGCGAATACCAGACCTCCTTCGCCACGCGTCCGTGGCTGTTCTGGTGGCCCGGTCTGTTCATCATCGTCATCGCTCTGTGCGTGAACTTCATCGGCGACGGACTGCGCGATGCGTTCGACCCGCGGATGAAGACCATCCCGAGCTGGAGGAAGATGAAGAAGGCCGAACGCATGGCACAGAAAGGGGCGAAGTGATGGCTGAGAAGAAAGCAGACACCCAGCCGAAGAAGGGTTCCCCGATCCTCGAGGTCAACGACCTCGGAGTCCAGTTCTGGGTCAGCGACGAATGGTGGATGGCCGCCGAACACCTCGACTACACGGTCAATGCCGGTGAAGTCCTGGCCATCGTCGGCGAGTCCGGTTCCGGCAAGTCGCAGTCGAGCATGTCTCTGCTCGGGCTGCTGCCGAGCAACGGCCGGGCCGCCGGTTCGGCGAAGCTCAACGGCCGTGAGCTCATCGGAATGCCGCCGGAGAAGATGCAGGCCCTGCGCGGCAACGACATCTCCGTGATCTTCCAGGAGCCGATGACCGCGCTCAACCCGGTCTACACCGCCGGGTATCAGATCGTGGAGACGCTGCGCGTCCACCTCGACATCGGCCCCAGCGAGGCCAAGGAACGAGCGCTCGAGCTCATGCGCCTCGTCGAGATCCCCGATCCGGAGGACCGGTTCCATTCGTTCCCGCACCAGCTCTCCGGCGGCCAGCGTCAGCGCATCATGATCGCGCAGGCTCTGGCCTGCCAGCCGAAGCTGCTCATCGCCGACGAACCGACCACGGCCCTCGACGTGACGGTGCAGGCCGAGATACTGAAGCTCATGCGTGAGCTGAAGTCGAAGCTCGACGCCGGAATCATCCTCATCACGCACGATATGGGCGTGGTGGCGGACATGGCCGACCGCATCATCGTCATGCGCGCCGGCCAGGTGGTCGAATCGGGCACAGCGGAGGGGATCTTCTACAACCCGCAGCATCCGTACACGAAGCAGCTCCTCGAGGCTGTGCCCCACCTCGGTGCGGGAACCGAAGACGAAGTGTTCGGCGGCAGCATCGGCGACGTCGAGGCCTCCCTGAGTGACATCAGCTCCGATCAGTCCTCGCACGCTGCGGACCCGGTCGGGCAGCCCGACACCGGCGCCGGCGGCGATGGTCTCTCCGAGGCCGGAGCTGCCGATATGGCCATGGCCGAGGCGCGTGCTCAGGCGAGCGAGCAGGATCGCCGAGACATCGAGATGGATTCCACGGAGACGTACTACCATCCTGGCTCGCAGGCGGACTTCTCGAAGCCCTCGGCCCTGCAGCTGCGCGATGCCGCGATCGAATATCCCGCGATCGGACGGAAGAAGGCGTTCCGCGCCGCTCACCACATCAACCTCATGATCGCCCCCGGCGAAGTCGTGGGTCTGGTCGGCGAATCCGGGTCGGGCAAGACCACGATCGGGCGCGCCGCTCTGGGCCTGCTGCCCACTGTCGAAGGCGATATGGTCGTCAACGGCACGAGCATCAAGGGCCTGAGCAACAAGCAGATGCGACCGCTGCGCAAGGAAGTCGGAATCGTGTTCCAGGATCCCGGCTCCTCGCTCAACCCGCGACTGCCGGTCGGGGAGTCGATCGGTGAGCCGCTCTACCTCCATGAGGCGATGAAGGGGCCGGAGCTGAGCAGGCGGGTCGAGGAGCTGCTGACCGCGGTCGAACTGCCGACTTCGATGCGCAACCGCTATCCGCACGAACTCTCCGGCGGTCAGCGTCAGCGCATCGGCATCGCCCGTGCACTGACTCTGCGACCGAAGCTGCTCATCGCCGATGAGCCGACCTCGGCGCTCGACGTGTCCGTGCAGGCGAAGGTCCTCGACCTGTTCGAGGGCCTGCAGCAGGAATACGGTTTCGCGTGTCTGTTCATCAGCCACGATCTGGCTGTGGTCGAACGCATCGCTGAGCGCATCGCGGTGATGCGCCACGGTTACCTCGTCGAGATCGGAAAGTCCTCGCAGGTCGTGTCGAACCCCGTCCACCCGTACACACAGCGGCTGCTGTCGGCGGTTCCGGTTCCGGATCCGAAGGAGCAGCGCAAGCGTCGGGAGGCCAGGGACGCGGTCCTGGAGGCCACGATGAACGCCTGAGCCCTCCGCCGGGCAGGAGGCGATGGCCTCGCCCGCCGTCGAATGTGGTCACAGCACCGAGCCAGATCGGCCCCAACGGTCGATTCTCCTCGGCGCTGTGACCACATTTCGCATTCACCGCACCGACTGACCCCACTCATCGCTGTGCGCAGTCGCGCACCCCGGCTGTCGTTGCGAATGCCTCAGTGGCCGTATAATTGTCTGTTGGGTCCGGGCTGGACCGATCTCTCTATCTCAAAAAGGTTCTTGATGACTGAAGCCATCACACGACGGGATAACCGCCGAAACGTAGCAATCGTCGCACACGTCGACCACGGCAAGACCACTCTGGTCGATGCCATGCTCCGGCAGACCGGTGTGTTCAGCGAACACGGCGACTTCGCCGAACGCGTCATGGATTCAGGCGACCTCGAACGCGAGAAGGGCATCACCATTCTCGCGAAGAACACCTCGGTCCTCTACAACGGCCCCTCGGCCGGTGACGACCCCATCGTCATCAACGTCATCGACACTCCCGGCCACGCCGACTTCGGCGGAGAGGTCGAACGCGGACTGTCCATGGTCGACGGCGTCGTCCTCCTCGTCGACGCCTCCGAAGGTCCGCTGCCGCAGACCCGCTTCGTCCTGCGCAAGGCGCTGGCCGCGAAGCTGCCCGTCATCCTCGTGATCAACAAGACCGACCGCGCCGATGCGCGCATCGACGGAGTCGTCGAGGAAGCCCAGGACCTGCTCCTGGGACTGGCCTCCGACCTCGCCGACGAAGTGCCCGATCTCGACGTCGACTCCGTCCTCGACGTGCCCGTCGTCTTCGCCGCCGCGAAGGCAGGTGCCGCCTCCCTCGAACAGCCCGCCGATGGAGCGGTCCCGGACAACCCCGACCTCGAGCCGCTGTTCAAGACCATCCTCGAGACGATCCCGGCACCGGAGATCAACTCCGACGGCATACTCCAAGCTCATGTCACGAACCTCGACGCCTCACCGTTCCTCGGCCGTCTGGCACTGCTGCGCATCTTCGGCGGCACGCTGAAGAAGGGGCAGCAGGTCGCCTGGGCCCGCGGTGACGAGATCAGCTCGGTGAAGATCACCGAACTGCTCGAGACCCAGGGTCTCGACCGAGTGCCCGCCACGGAGGCTTCGGCCGGCGACATCGTCGCCGTGGCCGGCATCCCGGACATCATGATCGGTGACACGCTCACCGACATCAACAACCCGAAGCCGATGCCGGCGATCATCATCGACGATCCGGCGATCTCGATGACCGTGGGCATCAACACCTCGCCGCTGGCAGGCCGTGAGAAGGGCACGAAGGTCACCGCTCGCATGGTCAAGGACCGCCTCGACCAGGAGCTCGTCGGCAACGTCTCCCTCAAGGTCGTCCCGACCGAACGTCCCGACGCCTGGGAGGTGCAGGGGCGCGGAGAGCTGGCCCTGGCCATCCTCGTCGAGCAGATGCGTCGCGAAGGCTTCGAGCTCACCGTCGGCAAACCTCAGGTCGTGACCAAGCAGGTCGACGGCAAGCTCCATGAGCCCTTCGAAGAGCTCACGATCGACGTTCCGGAGGACTACCTCGGCGCCGTGACCCAGCTGCTCGCCGCACGCAAGGGCATCATGTCGACCATGACGAACCACGGCACCGGCTGGGTGCGGATGGAGTTCAAGGTTCCGGCTCGCGGTCTCATCGGCTTCCGCACCCGGTTCCTCACCGAGACCCGCGGCACCGGAATCGCAAACACGATCTCGGCCGGATACGGTCCATGGGCCGGCAACATCGAGTTCCGCATCAACGGATCGCTCGTGGCCGACCGCCCCGGAGCCGTCACCCCGTACGCGATGATCAACCTGCAGGACCGCGGCACCTTCTTCGTCGAACCGACCTCCGAGGTCTACGAGGGCCAGATCGTCGGCGAGAACTCGCGCGCCGACGATATGGACGTCAACATCACGAAGGAGAAGAAGCTGACGAACATGCGTTCGGCATCGGCTGACAGCTTCGAGAACCTCACCCCGCCGCGCAAGCTGACCCTCGAGGAGAGCCTCGAATTCGCCCGTGAGGACGAATGCGTCGAGGTCACCCCGGGTGCCATCCGCATCCGCAAGGTCGAACTCGACCAGAAGGAACGCGCAAAGCTCTACGCGAAGATGCGCCGCCAGAACGCCTGAACCGGATTCCCAGAGCCGGCAGCACCGAATGACCTCGAACACCCAGGAACCAATGACTGTTACGCCACGCGTCCTCCTCGTGCACGCTCATCCCGACGATGAGACGATCACGACGGGCGGCACGATCGCCGCATTGGTCTCCGAAGGTGCCGAGGTCATGGTGCTCACCGCCACCCGTGGTGAGGGCGGCGAGGTCATCCCCGCCGAACTGAGACACCTCGAAGGCGACCGTGCCGGTCTCGCCCGCGTCCGGGAACAGGAGATCGCCGAGGCGATGCGTGCCCTCGGTGTGAGCATGCACACCTTCCTCGGCGGGACCACCCGGACCTTCGAGGATTCGGGAATGGAGTGGGGGCCGGACGGACACGCCCGCCCCGCGTCGACGATGCCCGACAACGCCCTGTGCGCGGCCGATGTCACGACCGTGGGCCGGCATATCGCCGCCGTCATCGATGCCTTCGAACCGCATGCGATCATCACCTATGCCGCCAACGGCGGATACGGACACCCCGATCACGTGCGGGTGCACGAGGCCACGACCCTGGCTTTCGACCTCGCCGAATGGCGGACCGGTCGGCTCCTCTGCGTCGACACCCCCGCCGAGGCGGCCCGCCGGTCGTTCGACTCGAACCAAGACGGATTCGCCGCCACCGGATTCTCCGCGGCCGAGACGATCCCGGCCAAACCCCCGATCGGTGAGATCGTCATCGACCAGGACGTCACCTCGGTGCTGCCGGCCAAACGCGCTGCCCTGGAAGCGCACCGCACTCAGGTGAGCGTGTCCGGCGGATTCTTCGCTCTGTCGAACAGCGTCGGTCAGAAGATCGGCGACCACGAATACTTCTCCATCGGCGCAGGGGCCCCGATCCCAGCCGAAACCCTCAACGGGGGACCGGCTCCGCACGTCCTCACCGGGCTCGACATCGCAGCGGTGGAAGCTCAGGAGAACGCGGCAGCCGCTGCGCCTCTGCGACGTCGTCGCGAACCGCGGAAACCCGGAATCTTCGCCTACCTCCACTCCGTCGTACTCGGACTGCTCATCGCCTTCCTCGGCACCATGCAGCACCTCAACGTCACGGTGATCAGCCTCGGTGGGACCCCGATCATCCTGCCGTGGGGACTCGTGCTGGCCCTGGCACTGGCCGCGGCGGGACTGTGGCATCTGAAGACGATGTACCGCAGCAGCGCCCCGATGCTGGTCGCAGCCGTCATCATCGCCGTACTGTCCTTCGCCTTCGGCCAGCCGAAGTGGCTGCCCGGCTCCGATATGATCGTGACCGGCCTGCTGCGTTCCGTTGTGTGGCTGCTCGGACCGATGGTCCTGGCCGCTGTCTTCTCCTTCATCAACGTGCGCGGGCACGATCGCACTCGCTAGACTCGTGCGAACCGCACCGAATCAGTCGATATCGACACCCTCGGGAGAATGATGCCGACCACGACCTTGTCCGATGGAACCTCGAACCCCGGCGGGCCCGACCCGTCCGGCAGCGATGCCCGGAAGAGGAGGATCTGGCCCTTCATCCTCCTGGCAGTCCTCGTGCTGGCCGCCGTCTACGTCATCATCGGCTTCTTCAGCGGACGAGTGCTGGCACCGGGGACGACCGTGGCCGGAATCGACATCGGCGGCAAGTCCGCGACGAATGCCGAGACCACCCTGCGCAGTGAACTGCGGGACGAGGCAGAGAAGGTCATCGTCCTGAAGGCAGGGGAGCCGACCGCGAAGCTCGACCCGAACAAGGCCGGAATCACCTTCGACGCCGAAGCCACGGTCGACCGCGTCACCGGCTTCAGCCTCGACCCCACCGTCATCTGGCAGCGCCTGTTCGGCGAAGACGACGTCGATCCCGTCATCGACGTCGACGAGAAGAAGTTCGACAAGGAGACCTCGAAGGTCACCGAATCCCTCGCCGTCGAACCCACAGACGCGGAACTCGAGTATGAGAAGACCACACCGAAGGTCAAGGACGGCAAGAAGGGCCAGACCGTCGACTCCGCAGACGTGCGCACCGCCGTCGACGAGCATTGGCTGCGCACCGAGGAAGCTCTGCCGGTCAGCCCGACGAGCATCGATCCCGATATCACCACGGCCGAAGCCGAAGACATGGCCGACGGTTTCGCGAAAGACGCCGTGAGCAAGGACCTCACGATCACTGCGAAGCCGGGCAAGGATGCGGACTCCGAGGTCAAGGGCGGTGATCTCACCGTGTCTCCGAAGATCGTTGCGAAGACTCTGACCTTCAAGGCCGAGGACTCGAAACTCAAACCGGTCTTCGATCGGGACGAGCTGCAGAAGTCGGTGCTGGCTGCGAACAAGGACATCGGGCGACCGGCCGAAGACGCCGGGTTCGAGATCAAGGACGGCAAGCCCGAGGTCGTGCCCTCCCGCGATGGAATCGGGATCAAGGCCAAAGAGCTGACCACTGCGGTCAACGACGCCATCAACGGCGAGGACGACAAGCCCAGCGTCACCCTGGCCTCCGTCAGACCCGAGTTCACGACGAAGGACGCGAAGAAGGCGGACGTCTCCGACACGGTGTCGCACTTCTCCACCGGGTACAGCTCCGAACCCAACCGCGACACCAACCTGCGGGTGGCCGCGAAGAAGGTCTCCGGCACCGTGCTCCAGCCCGGTGAGCAGTTCTCCCTCAACGAAGCATTGGGCCAGCGCACCGCCGCGAACGGCTACAAACCTGCCGGCGTGATCTCCGACGGGCAGATGAAGGAAGACTACGGCGGAGGAGTCTCGCAGGTGTCGACGACACTGTTCAATGCCGCATTCTTCGCCGGTTTCGACCTCGATGAGCACCAGGCGCATTCGCGCTATATCTCCCGGTACCCCGAAGGTCGGGAGTCGACCCTCGACTGGTCTTCGATCGACATGAAGTTCACGAACAATTCGAAGACCCCCGTCGTCCTCGACATGTACCTCAAGGACGGTGAAGTCCACGCGAAGGTCTTCGGCACTAAGAAGTACGAGGTCTCGGCCGACGCTTCGGACCGGTTCAACCACACCTCACCGGGGTCGGTCACCGAAAGCGGAGCCTCGTGCACCCCGCAGTCGCCGAAGGGCGGCTGGTCGATCCGGATCACCCGGACGATGAAGGACATTGCTTCGGGCAGGACCACGGAAGACGGCTTCACCACGGTGTACCGGCCGGTGAACGAGGTCGAGTGCAAGGGCTGAGCCCGCACGAGTCTGCCTCACTCTGAGCCGTTTCGCCGCAGCCCGCAGCCCGCGGCCCGTCCCGTCCGCTCAGTCTGCTTCGGCGTACCAGGACCGGTGACGCACGGTCGCCCCGAGAGAGGCGAAGAGGTTCACCGACGCTTCATTGCTCGACTCGATGTCGACGAGGTAGGACCGGACTCCGCGTTGTGCGAGCAGCGTTGCCGCGGCACCGGCCACCGACCGTCCGGCGCCTCGTCGGCGGAGATCAGGGCGGGTGATGAGGTTGGTGATGACACCCCATTTGCTGCGCTCGACCACTCGGCAGGCCGCCACCATCGACCGAGACCCATCGGGATGCTGAGCATAGGCGGTGACGAACTCACACGGCTGATCGGCTTCGATGAGCGTACGGAACGCCTCTTCCGCTCCCGGTTCGTCACCGGGGCTGCGCTGGGACGTCCACGCGGCGAAATGCTCCTCGGTCGGCGCATCGGAGACGTCGATGATCAGGCCGGGCGCGGCCGCCTCGGCGGGGGAGGACGCACCACCGGCCGCCTCAGCGGTGGCACCGGTGAGCAGGAGGACCGCCTCGGAGGGTGTGTAGCCACGAGCCGAGAGGAGGGGAGCGAGCCCCTCGCATTCGGGTGCCAGCGCTGAGGAATCGTCGGCGGAGTAGATCTGGATGCGGCTGGGCCTGCCTCGAGTCCGATACCATTCCTCGACGGCGTCGAGTCCCTGTTCCCAGCCCAGACCCGAATCGGTCACCGGCAGACAGGAATTGGCCCGGCGGGTCGCGGATTCCGAACTGCGCAGCAGCCAGCCCTTCTGCAGCAGGCTGACCTCGGCGGCCGCCTCGGTGCCTTCGTTGCGCAGGTTCTCCACGTGCAGCCAGGACACATCGTGGGGAAGCCAGGCGGCCGCGGAGATGCGTCGCAGATCCACGACGGAGACGATCTCGTGGGTGCGTCCGGCCTTCGTCGGAGCCGGCGGCACCTCGTGGACGAGGAGGATCTGGTCGCGAGCGATGCGCAAGGGCCCGCGCTTCGCATCGATCTCGAGCCCCGCCTCGTCGACGGCTGTGACGACGCCGAGGGCATCGGACGTCGAATGGGTGTCACCGGGGTTGAGCGAATACCGCACGACCACTCGTCTGCCGGGCTGCAGATCGTCCACTTCTGGCCTTCCTCCGCGAAAATGATGCCCTCCCACCCTATGACACAGCGGTCCCTCCGGGGCGCAGGCGTGAGCGGGGATGTCAGATGCAATGTGAATCACCTGACACCGGTGGTCACGGGAATCGGGCGAAGGCGTATTGTGGAGTCTATATGCGCACCATCTGTGAGTCTTTCGAGGAGTCAGTCCAGTGACGTACATCATTGCCCAGCCCTGTGTCGACCTCAAGGACAAGGCCTGCATCGACGAATGCCCCGTCGACTGCATCTACGAGGGCGAACGCAGCCTCTACATCCATCCCGACGAATGCGTCGACTGCGGTGCGTGCGAACCCGTGTGCCCCGTCGAGGCCATCTTCTATGAAGACGATGTGCCCGACGAATGGGAAGAGTACTACAAGGCCAATGTCGAATTCTTCGACGACCTCGGTTCGCCCGGAGGCGCGGCGAAGCTCGGCAACACCGGCAAGGACCATCCGATCATCGCCGCCCTGCCGCCGCAGAACCACGACGACTGAACGATGACGAACTCTTTCGGACTCAACCTGCCGGACTACCCGTGGGACCGGCTCACCGAATTCCGTCGCCGGGCCGCCGAGCATCCTGACGGAGTGTGTGACCTCTCCATCGGCACTCCCGTCGACCCCACCCCCGAGGTGATCCGTCGTGCACTGGCCGAGGCCGGAGACGCCCACGGGTATCCGACGACTGCCGGGACCCTGCAGCTGCGCGAAGCAATTGCGTGGTGGTACGAGAACTGGCATTCGGTGCAGCTCGATCCCGCGACCGAGGTTCTGCCGACCGTGGGCTCGAAGGAGCTCGTGGCGTGGCTGCCGACGCTGCTGGGCCTGCGTGAGCGCGGTCTGGTCGTCGCCTGTCCGTCAGCCGCCTACCCGACCTATGAGATGGGTGCGACGATCGCCGGAGTCGAATGCCGTCGCATCGACGCCGAGCAGATCGTCGACGGAGCCTCGTTGGAGGGCGTGGGGCTGCTGTGGATCAACACTCCGAGCAACCCGACGGGCGAGGTCCTCGGTGTCGACACCCTCGCCGAGGTGGTCCGCCGTGCTCGTGCCGCCGGAGTCGTCGTCGCCTCGGACGAATGCTACGGACTGCTCAACTGGGAGTCCGATGAACCGGCGCCGAGTGTGCTCTCGGCCGCGGGGGAGTCCTATGCGGGCGTGCTCAGTGTGTATTCGATGTCGAAGCAGTCAAACCTCGCCGGCTATCGGGCGGCGTTCGTCACCGGTGATGCCGAGCTCATCTCCGATCTCATCCGAACTCGTAAGCACGCGGGTATGATCGTGCCCTTCCCGATCCAGGAGGCCATGGTCGCGGGCCTGCGCGACACCGAGCATGTGGCAGCACAGAAGGAGACCTACCGGTCACGGCGTGTCCGGCTGCGAGCCGGACTCGAAGACTTCGGATTCCGCATCGACCATTCGACCGCCGGTCTCTACCTGTGGTCGACCGCCGACAAGAACTGCTGGGACTCCCTGGCCGACCTCGCCGAACTCGGCATCGTCGCAGGTCCCGGCGAGTTCTACGGAGCGGCGGCTGCCGATCATGTGCGGATTGCGCTGACCGCGGCCGACGAACGCATTCAGGCCGCGGCCGAACGTCTGCGAGCCGGCGCGTAGACGGACCTTCGCCCGGGAGTCGATGGAACTTCGCACGAGGATTCCAATGGTTTCCGAGCGTCCGCTAAGCTCCCGCTAAGACTTCATGCAGGGCAAAAAAGTCGGTATCTTCCCAGATCAGAGGCATTACCGACCGGTAAATGAAGGGTGCAGTGATTTTCTGATTCCCGCAGTTGTCGGTAGTCTTTGAAAGAACTGTGCAAGACACCTCAGGAAGTTCTTGAGGTCGATCAACGGTGAGGAGATCGAATGACTTCGGAGGCGAACCTCAGGATCGCTGATACGGAGCTGACACTGCCCGAGGTGTCAGCGACAGCGGGCAACAACGGATACCGTATCGGTTCTCTGCTGAAAGAGACCGGCGCGGTCACATACGATCCAGGGTTTGCCAACACCGCGACCACCTCGTCGTCCATCACTTACATCGATGGTGACGAGGGCGTTCTGCAGTACCGCGGATACCCGATCGAACAGCTCGCCGAACAGTCGAACTTCGTTGAAGTCTGCTACCTCCTCATCTACGGTGAGCTGCCGACTCAGGAACAGTTCGACGCGTTCGACGCCCGCCTGCGCGGACACACCATCGTCCACGAGGACCTGCGACGCTTCTTCCGCGCGTTCCCGTACGACGCTCATCCGATGCCCATGGTTGCAGCTGCCGTCGCGGCTTTGTCGACGTTCTACCAAGATGACCTCGATGTCTTTGACGAAGGGCAGATCGACACTTCGTCGTTCCGCCTGCTCGCGAAGATGCCGACCATCGCCGCCCTCGCGCACCGGAAGAACATGGGGCTGCCGGTCATCCACCCGGATAACTCGCTCAGCCTCGTGGAGAACTTTCTGCGTGTGAACTTCGGCGTTCCCGCTGAGGAATACGAGCCGGATCCGCTGGCGGTCAAGGCCATGGATCAGCTGTTCATCCTCCATGCCGATCACGAGCAGAACTGCTCGACTTCGACGGTTCGTCTCGTCGGCTCCTCGCAGGCCAATGTGTTCCAGTCGATCTCGGCCGGCGTCAACGCCCTGGCCGGACCCCTGCACGGCGGCGCGAACTCCGCCGTCCTCGAGATGCTCGAGCAGATCTCGGCATCTGACGACGGACCGAAGAAGTTCATGGAGCGCGTGAAGAACAAGGAAGACGGCGTCCGTCTGATGGGCTTCGGTCACCGCGTGTACAAGAACTACGATCCGCGCGCGAAGATCATCAAGAAGACCGCCGATGAGGTCCTCGCCCGTTCCGGCGGCGACCCGCTGCTCGAACTGGCTCAGCAGCTCGAAGAGATCGCGCTGGCCGACGACTACTTCGTCGAGCGCAAGCTCTACCCGAACGTCGACTTCTACACGGGACTCATCTACAAGGCTCTCGGATTCCCGACGAACATGTTCACCGTGCTGTTCTCGGTCGGCCGTCTGCCCGGCTGGATCGCTCAGTGGCGTGAAATGATCAAGGACCCCGAGACCAAGATCGGTCGTCCGCGCCAGATCTACACCGGCGCCTACAACCGCGACTACAAGGACATCAGCGAACGCTGAGTCCCGGCACTCAGAAGTCCGCGTCACCGCAGGCGGCTGAGTCCCGCCACGGCACAAGGGTTGCCGCGGCAGACGCAACGGCGTCGGAGCAGAATCGTCTGTCCGGCGCCGTTGCGCATTCACTCATCGCGTCCCACCCTCCTCTTGCAGCCTCCCTCCCCGTGTGCGTCCGCCCCCGCGGCATCCCTCACCGTCCGCGTCCGTCCCGCAGCATCCCTCACCGCTTCAGACGCTTCCTGCCGTTCCCGGTTGTCTGCACTGCTGGCGGCTTCTCCTACAGGCGCCTGCGCATCCTTCACCTTCAGCGGCAGATCCTCCTGCAGGACCAGTATGTTCAGCCGCTGCGGGTGAGGGGTGCAGGTTGGGGCCGCCGAAACGCTGCGTGCGAGCGACTTGTGTCGTGTGCCGGCATCCCTCACCGCTGGCGGCTTTTCATACGACTGCCTGAGCACCCCTCACCTTTCGTCCCATAACCTCCGGCAGGAGCGGAGCGTTGTGGGAGTCACGAGGTGTATTGCTGCTAGAAAGGTGTCGTGTCGCGAAGCATGTCGGATGCGGGCGCCGGCGCGGCGGGGAGGTGAATGAGCTGAGGGCGCGGCGGGGAGGTGAATGCGCTGAGCGTGCCGGCGGGGAGGTGAATGCGCTGAGGGTGCCGGCATGGAGGTGAATGCGCTGAGGGCGCGTCCACGTGATGTGAACGCGCCCTCAGTGATTCGGCACAGGTGTTTCCGCTCGGGCCCAGCCGTCATCGCCGATCTGCGATCGCGCAGCGCACGGCTGGCCTGCGGGTCAGTGCAGGTCGGGGTTGAGCGCGATGCCCTTGGAGTCGCGGGCGATCGCCTCGACGGTGCCGGTCACCGAATTGCGGCGGAAGAGGATGTTGTTCTTCCCGCTGAGCTCGGCGGCCTTGACCACGACATCGTCTTCGCCGGGGACCGTCACACGGGTGCCGGCAGTGATGTAGAGGCCGGCCTCGACGATGCAGTCGTCGCCGATGGAGATGCCGACTCCGGCATTCGCGCCGAGCAGGCTGCCCGCGCCGATGGAGATGCGGTGCGTGCCGCCGCCGGAGAGCGTGCCCATGATCGAGGCTCCGCCGCCGATATCCGATCCGTCACCGACGACGACGCCCTGCGAGACGCGTCCTTCGACCATGGCCGAGCCGAGCGTGCCGGCGTTGAAGTTCACGAAGCCTTCGTGCATGACCGTGGTGCCTGGTGCCAGGTGAGCGCCGAGGCGGACACGGTCGGCATCGGCGATGCGCACGCCGGAGGGGATGACGAAGTCCGTCATCCGCGGGAACTTGTCGAGTCCGTAGACGGCGACGGGTCCACGACCGAGAAGCTTCGCGCGGGTGGCCTCGAAGTCCTCGGGCGAACAGGCGCCGAAAGACGTCCACACGACATTGGCGATATGACCGAAGATGCCGTCGAGGTTGACATCGTTCGGGGCCACGACGCGGTGGGACAGGGCGTGCAGACGCAGGTAGGCATCGGCCGCCGAGGCGGGGCCGGCGTCCAGATCGATCGTGGTGGTGACGACCTCGGAGTGAGTGCCGCGAGCCTCATCGGTGCCCACCAGAGCGTTGAGGCCATCGTCGACGGCGCGGGCGGTGGCGGCCTCCTCGGCGGTGTCATGGGTATCACCGGTGCTCAGGGCGGGGTACCAAACAGAGAGGACGGTGTCGGAATGAATCGTGGCGAGTCCACGTGCGGAAACAATGCGTTCTGTCATGCCTCAAGCCTAGACGGTGGCGCCGTACTAGGCTAAGAGACATGACTGTCGATCCATCTGCTGAGACTGATGCCATATTCGCACCCACCGGCGACCTCGGTGAGTACCTGTTCGCCGCACTGGGCGACCCGGGCGAACTCACCGGTCGCCTGTGCGCCGTCGAATCCGTGTCCGGGAACGAGACAGCACTGGCCGATGCCGTCGTCGACGTGCTCGAGAGGATCAGCGCGGGCCCGGGACCGGACCTGGAGATCCTCCGCGACGGCGACACCATCATCGCTCGCACGCATCTGGGCCTGGCCGAACGCATCGTCGTCGCCGGCCACCTCGACACCGTCCCCGTCGAAGACAATCTCCCGCCCGTGCGCACTCACCTGACCGGGGCGGATTACCCCGACGATGAGGTCATCTGGGGCCGCGGTGCCTGCGATATGAAGGCCGGAGTGGCGATGCAGCTGTCCACGGCGGCCGCGCTGACCGCCCTGAACCGCGATGTCAGCTGGGTCTTCTACGACCACGAGGAAGTCGATGCCTCGCTCAATGGGCTCGGCCGCGTCTCCCGCAGCCACCCGGACTGGCTGGCCGGTGACTTCGCGATCCTCGGCGAACCCTCGAACGCCTCCGTCGAAGGCGGCTGCAACGGGACCATCCGCGTCGACGTCACCACCACCGGTGTGCGCGCCCACTCGGCACGCGCCTTCATGGGCGTCAACGCGATCCACTCAGCCGCCGAGGTGCTCACCCGGCTCGCCGAGTTCGAGACGGGCACCGTCACGGTCGACGGCCTCGACTACCGCGAATCCCTCTCCGCTGTGAACATCCGCGGGGGCGTCGCCGGCAACGTCGTGCCCGACGAATGCGTCGTGTCCGTGAACTATCGCTTCGCCCCGAGCAAGTCGGCGGCCGAGGCTGAAGGATTCCTGCGCGAGCTCTTCCACGGATTCGACGTCGTCGTCACCGATGCCGCCGAGGGCGCACGTCCCGGGCTCGACAGGGCGATCGCCCAAGACTTCATCGACACTCTCGGACTGTCCCCGGCTCCGAAGCTCGGCTGGACCGACGTGTCCCGGTTCAGCGCGCTCGGCGTTCCGGCGGTGAATTTCGGTCCCGGCAATCCGCTGTATGCCCACAAGTCGGATGAGCATGTGAGAGTCACCGAGGTGGAACAGGCCACCGCAGCTCTGCGCAGCTACCTCCAGGGCCGGTGAACGAAATGGCCAGATCGACAGACGATTCGACCGGCGACCCGGCGGTCGACCCTGGTTTCTACAGCAAGGGGCCGCTGCGACTGAGCGGTGACCAGGTGCCGGCGACGACGACGGACCAACGCCTCCTCGAATCGAAGTCGGACACCGACTGGGTGCACGAGGATCCGTGGCGAGTCATGCGGATCCAAGCCGAATTCGTCGAAGGCTTCAGCTCTCTGGCCGAGATCGGACCGGCCGTGTCGATCTTCGGCTCCGCCCGACTGAGGGCCGGCACTCAGGCCTATGCGGACACCCGGGAGATCGCCCGCCGGCTCGCTGACAACGGCAATTCGATCATCACCGGCGGAGGACCCGGAATCATGGAGGCCGGCAACCACGGTGCGTGCGAGGGCGGTGCAGTGTCCATCGGTCTGGGCATCGAGCTGCCCTTCGAAACCGGTCTCAACGAGCATGTCGAACTCGGCGTGAACTTCCGCTACTTCTTCGTCCGCAAGACCATGTTCCTCAAGTACTCGCGCGGTTTCGTCGTCATGCCCGGCGGCTTCGGCACGCTGGACGAGCTGTTCGAGGCCTTCACCATGGTCCAGACCGGCAAGGTCACCTCATTCCCGATCGTGCTCTTCGGCACCGGCTATTGGCAGGGCCTCGTCGATTGGATGCGCGATACCCTCCTCGCCTCGGGAACGATCACCGAAGCAGACCTGCGCATGTTCACCCTCACCGACGACATCGACGAAGTCGTCGCCGCGATCGGACCCGGCTCGAATCCGAACGGCGAGGTCTCCACCGCGGACAATCCTGCGAACGGCCGATCGTGAGAGGCGACACCTCAGCACAGCCGGAGGCCGAGCGGTTCGACCTGGCCCGGGCCCAGCCCGGAACCCCGGCGATCATGGCCGTGATCAACCGCACCACCGATTCGTTCTACGAATCGGCCGCCACCCTCGATCAGGCGATCGCCGCCGTGGAGGGCGCCGCCTGCGCGGGTGCCCAGATCGTCGATATCGGGGGAGTGCGTGCCGGCCGCGGGCGGGAGATCTCCGTGGACGAGGAGATCGACCGCGTGTGCCCGACTATCGAAACCGTGGCCCGGGCTCACCCGCACGTGCTCATCAGCGTCGACACCTGGCGCCATGAGGTGGCCGAGGCCGCCTGCAGGGCCGGTGCCGGACTGCTCAACGACACGTGGGCCGGGGTCGACCCGGAGCTCGCCGAGGTGGCCGCCCGACATGATGTCGGCATCGTCTGCTCCCATACCGGGGGCCTGAGCCCGCGCACCGACGCCCACCGCAGCCGCTATGGCCTGCGGGCCGGGGACGTCGTCGGCTCCACCCTGGCAGGCGTCATCGAACTCGCCGAGGCGGCCCGCGCAGCGGGCGTGCCCGAGGAACGGATCATCATCGATCCCACTCCTGACTTCGGGAAGAACACCTACCACTCGCTGCGGCTGCTGCGAGAACTCGACCGGTTCACCGCCACGGGCTATCCGGTGCTGCTGGCGATCTCACGCAAGGATTTCGTCGGAGAGGCCATCGGCGCCGTCGGTCCAGCGGACCGGCTGTACGGCACGATCGCCGCGACCGCACTGGCCATCGAGAAGGGGACGGCGCTGATCCGCACCCACGATGTGCGAGCCACCGCGGACGCGATCGACGTGACCTTGGCGATCACCGGTGAGGCGGCGCCGAAACACACCGTACGCGGACTGCGCTGAGCGGTCCGGGCACGCGCCTATGCGAAAATGGTGCCATGCCTTTGTGGATTGTGATCGGTGTCGCGGCTGCGGTCTTCGTCCTCGTGTTCGTCGTCGCGGCGACCTTCAACGTCTTCTCCTCCGAAACGGTCGATGAGGCTGAGGAACGCTGGACCGGCCTGCCTGAGGAATTCACCAGCGACGACCTCGACTCCGTGCGATTCCGCCCCGCACTGCGCGGTTATCGGATGGAAGACGTCGATGAGGCCATGGCAGTGCTGCGCGCACGCCTGGGTGAACTCGAATCTGCGGTCGGGACCGAGGCGGCACCCGCAACCGCCCCCACCACCCCGACCGCATCTTCTGAGGGGCCGGAAGCGGCTGCCGGACCACGATGAGCCGCCCCGCAGACCTGCCCGGAATCACTCTCGCCCCCGAAGCCTTCGACTCCTCCCGCTTCAGCCGCCTCGGCGCTCTGTTCATGGCTCTGCCGGTGTGGCTTCAGGCCGTGGCCGTGTACTTCGCCTCCCGCGTCGTGAGCCTGTCGATCTTCGCCGCAGTCCTCAAACGCCAGGACCCGGCGAACTGGTCATCCTCCCCGGTGACGACGACCCTGAACGACTTCCTCAACTTCTGGGACGGAGGCTGGTACGGTCGCGTCGCCGACGAAGGCTATCCCCGCGTCCTGCCCGTCGACGAGTCGGGAGCGGTCGCGGAGAATCAGTGGGCGTTCTATCCGCTGCACCCGTCGATCGTGTCCACTCTGGCCGACTTCACGGGGCTGAGCTACGAGGTCATCTCGCCGATCGTGTCCACGATTGCCGCCGGTCTGGCCTCGATCGTCATCCTCCACCTCTTCCGGAAGTACGTCGATGCCGGTCAGGCGCTGATGGGGCTGGCGCTGGTGATGTTCTTCCCACCGGCTGCGATCTTCTCCACCGGATACGCCGAATCCCTGACCCTTCTGCTCCAGGCGACGGCGCTGTTCCTCATCGTCGAACGACGCTATCTCACCGCTCTCCCGGTCGTCGTCTTCATGGATCTGTCCCGGCCGATCGGTGTGGCGTTCTCGTTCTTCATGCTCTTCCACCTCATCGACCGCTTCCTTCGCCGCCGCAGCGATCCGTATCCGATCGGCGAAGCGGCCCGATCGTGGACCCTGGGTGTGCTGTCCTGTGCAGCGGCCCTCATCCACCCCGTCCACGCGTGGTGGGCGACGGGATCGCTGACGGCCTATACCGACACCGAGGCGGCCTGGCACACCGGTGAGACCACGTTCGTCGTGCAGTGGGTGGCCCAGTCGATCAGCCTCATCGGTCCGCTCGGCCCGGTGCTGCTCGTCATCGTCATCGCCGGAATGCTCGCCCTGATCTTCTCTCCGGCCGGAGCGCAGATGGGACGGACCCTGCAGCTGTTCTGCCTCGGCTACGGCATCTACCTGCTCATCTTCTTCAACCCCCAGACGTCCACCCTGCGTCTGCTGCTGCCTCTGTTTCCCATGGCGCTGACCTTGGCGCTGGTGCGTTCCCGCGGCTATCGGGCCGCGATGCTGGTGGCGTATATCCTGCTTCAGATCGTCTGGGTCGCCTACCTGTGGCACTTCACTCCGCCCGCCGATCTGCCCCCGTGACCCTCCGTCGGGTGAGAGAGTTACCGGGAACGCGCGGATCATGGAATAATCTCAAGTACAACAGTCGGTCCACCGGGTGTGAACCGTCTTTGCATGACAACGGAAGGAAGAGCCCATATGGCAGCCCAGAAACCCCGCACCGGCGACGGACCTCTGGAAGTGACCGAAGAAGGCCGAAGCATGGTGATGCGGCTTCCAGTCGAAGGCGGAGGTCGCCTGGTGATCGAGCTCAGCAGAGATGAAGCCACCGGACTCCACGACACTCTCGCCCAGACACTGGGGCTCTGAGCCGACGGCCGCAGCGCACGGCCGATCGGAACCGCACGAACAGCAGAGACTTACATGTAAGTCTCTGCTGTTGTCGCATTCACTGTGTCTTCTGCAGGAGCAGCAGGCCCTCTCCGATGGGCAGCAGCACTCTCTCGAGGTGTTCCTGTTCGGCGATGCGGTTGAGCATGCTGCGGGCCGCCTGGGTGCGCGGGCTGCGGTCGACGGGATCGGCGACGGCGCCCTTGAGCAGTGTCTTGTGGATGACGAGCAGGCCCTGAGAGTCGAGCAGTCGCAGCGAGGGCTGGATCATCCTCTCCAAGCTGCCCGGTTCCACGTCGATGAAGACCATGTCATAGGCCGAAGGGGCGAGCCGTTTGAGCACCTCTTCGGCACGGCCGCTCATCAGCCGCAGTCGACCCGGCCTGATCCCGGCCATATCGACGAGGTCTCGCGCGGCACTCTGGGTCGTCGAGTTCGTGTCGATCGACGTCAGTATCCCGGCGGTGGGCATTCCCCGCAGCAGCGACAGCGTCGATGTTCCCACTCCGGTGCCGACCTCGACTGCAGCCACGGGAGTGAGCAGTCGGGCCAGCAGCGTCAGCGTCTTCGCCGTGGTCTGGGAGACCGGTGCGATCCCGAACTCATGAGAGTGGGTGCGAGCGGCGTCGAGCAGCGGATCGGGACCGTTGTACTGTTCCGAGAAGGTGAGATCACCTGCATTTTCGCGTGCCAACCGGCCCCTCCCTTCTGCTGCTGAGTTGTCCCAAGTCTAACCGCATTCGGGTTCGATTCCGTGGGTGCGCCACAGCTGATCGAGCTCATCGACATCGAGGAACGCCGTGCGATCGACACGCTCGTGCGAGTGCGGAGTGCCCTCGTCAGCCCAATGGGTGCGGGCTCGAGCGAAGATCTCCGGCGGCAGAATCCCGGCTGCGTTGACGACTCGCCACCAGGTGACGTTCGACCCGAATTCCCGCATCACCCGACCGACGTAGCGCGGTGAACAGTCGGCGACGGCACCGATCGTCCCATAGGCGACGACGCGCGAGGCGGGGACGAGCTCGACGATGCGCAGCACCCGCTCGACGGCTATCTCGTCCACTGCGCCTCCCGGCAGGATCGGGGTGTCGAACCTGTGCTGACCATGAGTCGATGCTACCGCCGTCCACGGTAGACTTGAGACCATGTTGGGTATCAACGGCACCGAAATGGTGATCCTGGTCGTTGTGGCCTTGGTCGTGATCGGACCAAGACGCCTGCCCGAATACGCTCAGAAGCTGCGGGATCTCGTTCGGCAGATGCGTCGGATGGCCGAAGGCGCGAAGGACAGCGTCCAGCGCGATTTCGGCGACGACTTCAAGGACGTGGATTGGCAGAAGCTCGACCCGCGTCAGTACGATCCGCGGCGGATCGTTCGCGAGGCACTCGTCGAAGAGGACGCAGCCATCCGCGAGTCCAAACGTCACGAACGCACCTCCCCGGAGTCGCTCCCCGCTGATTCCGCGGATGCCGCCGTCTCCACTCAGACCGGCACCGAGGCGGCCCCCGCCCGGGAGAGATCGCCCATCGAACGGTTCCAGGCCCAGGTGGATCTGCGTGACCGGTCGGGTGCGGCGCCTTTCGACCCCGAAGCCACCTGAGATCGCCGCCGACAGCGTCGGCACCGCATCGGATGCACCCCGAGGGCGGTGAGGGATCCCGCTCAGTTCTTCATCACTGCCGGATGCTCGGGATTCGAGCACAGCTCATCGGCGTAGCCGCGGCAGAAGTACGATCCGCCCTTCTTCAACTCGATTCCGGAGAAGAGCTCACGCACCGTCACTGCGTAGAGCCCCTCGTCCGCCATGGTCGAGAAGACCGCCGGTGCCGCCTCTGCGGTCGTGGGATGGATGGAGTGCATGAGCACGATCGAACCGGGGCGTGCCTGCGACTGCACGCGGCTGACCGTCTTCTCGGCATTCCTGTGCTGCCAATCTCCGGTGTCGACGTCCCAGATGATCGCGGGGTCGCCCAGAGCGTGTGCGGCGCGTCTGTCGAGGGCGCCATAGGGCGGGCGGACGAGCGGATGCTCCTTCACCCCGACCGACCGCAGTGACCGTCCGGTCCGGTCGATCTCTTTTCGGTTCGTCGCCGAGGAGGTCGTGTCCATGCGCACATGCGAGAAGGTGTGATTGTCGACCTCGTGTCCGGCTGCGATGATCCGTTCGGCAACCTCGGGGACAGCCTTGGTGTTGGTCCCGAGGAAGAAGTAGGTGAGCCGGATGTTCGCCTCATCGGCGGCATCGAGGATCGCCTGCTCGGTCTCCGCCTCTCCGGGACCATCGTCATAGGTCAGGGCCACACAGGGCAGCAGCGCACAGGAGAAGTCCGGGGACCGCTGATCGCCGGGCTGCGGCAGCTCGAGACCGCTGTGCAGCGCCGTCTGGACTCGGTGGCCGATGGAGGAGAGATCGGCGTCGGAGACTGGGGCGTCATCGATCGTCAGTGTGCCGGTGTCATCGGCGCCGACGGTTGCGGGGTCGACGGGTGCGGCGAAGAGCCGGCGGGCATCGATGGTGCGGTCGTGGGCGAGGTCGGTGAGCAGCAGTCGCGTCTGTGGGCGCGGTGAGTCAGTCATGACAGCGGTGATGACGAAGTCCCCGCCGGCGGCCAGCATGCGGGTGCGGATGTCGACGGTGCGCGGGTCGGATCGGTATGCGCGGTCCGCCTCGGGGGTCGCCCGAGCGGGTGCGAACGCCGTCGTCGGCCACCGATGGACCGGCGCTGTCTGCACAGGGTCGAAGGCGGCGCGTGCGGCGAAGGCACCGGACTGCTCGAGCGCGGACAGCACACTCGCTTCGATCGCCGAGTTGAGCGAGTCGGCCCCGGGCAGGCCGAAGGTGTGGATGTCCAAGCGGGGTGTGCGCTTCTCAGACACCACAGCATAGCTGCGCATCGCGGCGGACAGGGCCTCCCGGTTCTCGGCAGCGGTCACCCTCTGTGCAGCTTTTGCCGACTGCTTGGGGGCGGGGTCGTCCCGGAAGGCCGTGACGACGGCTCCGGCCAGGAGGACGAGAACGGTCAGGGTGCTGAGAGCGGCGAAGACAGAGTAGACCAGGGTGTCACGAGGGGAGAGGGGAGACACCGACTCAGACCGGGCTCAGTCCCAAGGATCTGCCCGACAGGCCCCTGCTGCGTCGCCGCAGCGACTCGGCGAGGGTCTCGAAAGCCTGAGCGGCAGGCGACTCGGAGTCGGCGAGCACGACCGGGGTGCCGGCGTCCGAACCTTCGCGCAGTCGAGTGTCCAGTGGGATCTGGGCGAGCAGCGGAACCTCGTGCTCGAGGGTGGCGGAGAGGTTCTCGGCGACACTGGTGCCGCCGCCGGACCCGAACACTTCCATTCGAGTGCCGTCGGGCATCTCCATCCAGGACATGTTCTCGATGACCCCGGCCAGCTTCTGCTTCGTCTGAGTTGCGATCGATCCGGCGCGTTCGGCGACCTGGGCGGCCGCTGACTGCGGTGTGGTGACGACGAGGAGCTCCGAACCCGGCAGCAGCTGTGCCACGGAGATCGCGATATCGCCGGTGCCGGGAGGCAGATCGAGCAGCAGCACGTCGAGGTCGCCCCAGAAGACATCCGTGAGGAACTGCTGCAGGGCGCGGTGGAGCATCGGACCGCGCCAGACGACGGCCTGGCTCGGCGGGACGAACATCCCGATGCTCATCACCTTCACGTTGTGGGCGATCTGCGGCAGGATCATCTCATCGACTCGGGTCGGCTTTCCGGAGAGACCGAGCATGCCCGGGATGGAGAAGCCGTAGATATCGGCATCGACGATTCCGACGCGCAGCCCCTTGTCTGCCAGGGACACGGCGAGGTTCGCGGTCACCGACGATTTGCCGACGCCGCCCTTTCCGGACGCAACGGCATAGACCTTGGTCAGGGACTCGGGGCGATTGAACGGGATGTCTCGGGTGCCGCTGCCCTGCAGCTTCTCCTTCATCGCCTTGCGCTGGTCGGGACTCATCGTGCCCAGGACGACGGCCATCTCGGTGACTCCGTCGACACGGGCCACTGCGGCTTCCGTGTCTCTGGTGATCGTGTCCTTGAGGGGGCACCCGGCGATCGTGAGGAGAACCGTTACGGTGACCTTGCCGCCGTCGATGCTGATCGATTCGACCATATCGAGTTCGACGATGTTGCGGCGGATCTCCGGGTCGATGACGCCGGTCAGTGCCTCTCTCACGGCGTCCTCAGAGGGACCAGTCATGCCCACGTCCTTTCCTTCCCGGATCAGTGCTTCCGAGGCTTCAACCCTACCGCTTCGGCCGTTGTCTCGTCATCTGCCCCTGGGGCCGCCTCGGCGCTGTTCTGCAGGGCCGGAGTCGACCTCTTCGGTCTGGTTCCCGTCCTGTCTGTTCTCCTCCTCCAGCTCCTTGAGCAGATCCTTGAGTTCGGAGCGGATGAAGTCTCGGGTGGCGACTTCGCGCATGGCGATGCGCAGCGCCGCCACCTCCCGTGCCAGGTACTCGGTGTCGGCGAGGTTGCGTTCGGCGCGCTGCCGGTCGTGTTCGAACTCGACCCGGTCGCGGTCGGTGCTGCGGTTCTCCGCGAGCAGGATCAGCGGGGCCGCATAGGAGGCCTGCAGAGACAGGATGAGGGTCAGCAGTGTGAAGTTCAGCGACCGCGGGTCGAACTGCCACGATTCGGGCAGCAGAGTGTTCCACAGCAGCCACACGGCACAGAACACGGTCATCCCGACGAGGAACGCCGGAGTGCCCATGAACCGGGCGAAGGCTTCGGCCCCGCGTCCGAATGTCTCGGGGGAGACGGTGAAGTTCGGCAGGCGGCGTCTGCTCGACCGAGGGATCTCGAAGTCATCGACGGCCATATCTACCCCCTGTTGCGATCGTCACGACCGGTGGTTCTCCAGTCCTCGGGCAGAAGCTCGTCGAGGACGTCGTCGACGGTGACCACACCGACGAGGCGATCGTTTTCGTCGGTGATCGGCACCGACACCAGATTGTACGCGGCCAGCAGCTTCGCCACCTCGCCGAGTGGAGTCTCCGGCGACAGCGGTTCGACCTCCGTGTCCAACATGATGCCCACCGCCTCATGCGGCGGATGCCGCAGCATCTCCTGGATATGGACGAGACCCAGATATTTGCCCGTCGGGGTCTCCACCGGCTGACGGCAGACGAAGACGGCAGCGGCCAGGGCCGCCGGCAGGTCCTCCCGACGGACATGGGCCAGGGCTTCGGCGACAGTGGCTTCCGGGGTCAGGATGACCGGTTCGGTCGTCATCAGACCACCGGCGGTGTCGTCGTCGTAGGCCAGAAGTGTGCGCACATCTTCGGCCTCATCGGGCTCCATGAGGGTCAGGAACCGTTCGGCCTGATCATCGCTGAGCTCACCGAGGAGGTCGGCCGCATCGTCGGGGGCCATCTCCTCGAGCACGGTGACGGCTCGTTCGGTTTCGAGGCCGGTGAGGATTTCGATCTGGGTTTCGGCCGGCAGCTCTTCCACGACATCGGCGAGACGTTCGTCATCCAGCGCCCGGGCCACCTGAAGACGGCGGGCTGAGTTCATCTCGAAGAGCACATCGGCGAGGTCGGCCGGCTTCGTGTCCTGATAGGCGGCGATGAGCTGGGTGGCTTCCTGGTCGACCTCGGAATCCACCGGATGGTCGGCATCCGTCCAGTCGATCTGCTTGGTCTCACCACGGCGGCGGAAGGCGGCGAAGGCGCTGCGTTCGGGCACACGCCGCACGAACAGCCGGGTGACCTCCCAGTCCTTGTTCACCTGCTGTTCGATGCCGACGTCCTCGATGAGCACCGGCGAATCGTCGTCCCGCAGACGCAGACGCCGGTCGAGCAGATCGTTCATCACCAGTGTCTCCGACTCACGCTGTTCGAAGCGGCGCATATTCACCAGCCCCGTGGTGATGACCTGCCCGGAGTCGATCGCGGTGACCCGGCCCATCGGCACGAACACGCGCCGCCGACCCGGTACCTCCACGACGAGGCCGATGACCCGGGGGAACTGCCGCATAGTCGCCCGGTAGACGACGACGGCGTCTCGGACCCGGCCGACCTGATCTCCGAGAGGGTCGAACACGGGGGCGGAGACGAGTCGGGCGACGAAGACTCTTTTCGGTGGACCACTCATGGTCTCAGACTACGTGGTGCGTGGACTTCTTCGCGGCCGCCTCGGCGAATTGAACCCAGATCACATTCCCCGGCGGTGAGTGCTGTGGGCGTCGGGTTCCACTCGGACTCTTCTCCTATTCATCAAGCAGTCCTGTCCTCTTCATCTCGTTGTCGCCCCGTCTCCCTAGGGTCATCTCTCGGCAGAACCCGCCACAGTCGAATACAGGAGAAATCCATGCAGACACGACGAATCCGCCCGCGCACCGCTGCCGCAGGCCTGGGAGCCTGCGCCGCGCTCTCGCTCTTCGCCCCGCTTCTCTCGTCCTCCTCGGCGATGGCCGCGGACGCACCGCCCGAACTCTACGAAGGCCACGTCCAGGTCGACCGCGGCAAGGCCGACGACCCGGAGAGGTTCACCGGTCAGGTCTTCGACGACGTCAACGAGAACTCGAAGCTCGACGGTGATGAGAAGGGAGTGTCCGGCGTGGCGGTGTCGAACGGAGTCGACGTCGTCCAGACCGACGGAGACGGCCGCTATGAGCTGCCGGTGCGTGAGAACATGACCGTGTCGATCACTCAGCCCTCCGGGTGGCAGGTGCCCGTCGATGAGGACAAGGTCGCGCAGTTCAGCTACAACCATCTGCCCGACGGTTCCGGCGACCTCGAATTCGGGGGCATCGAACCGACGGGCGAGACGCCGAAGGCCGTGAACTTTCCGATGATCGAGTCGAAGGCCACGGCGAAAGACGACCAGAACTGCCCGATCGCCGCCGACACCCAGGCCTATGACAAGACCGAGATGGGCTACGCCCGCGACGGAGCCGTCGGCGACCTCGCCGACCGCAACGACTACGGGGGCTGCGGAGTGCTCCTGCTCGGTGACAACGTCGGTGACGACCTCAGCCTCAATGACGAACTGCGTGACATCTACTCGCAGACGAATGGGCCCGTCCGAGCGGCACCGGGCAACCACGACCAGGACTATGACGCAGTCGATGACTCCCACGCCCTCGACACCTTCCGCGACCAGTTCGGACCCTCGTACTTCTCCTACGACGTCGGCAAGACTCACTTCGTCGTCCTCGACAGCATCGAGTACGAGGGCAAGGCGAACGGGAAGAAGTACAAGGAGAAGATCTCCGAGGAACAGCTGACCTGGCTGGAGAACGATCTGAAGAATGTGCCGAAGAACGCTCAGGTCGTCATCGCCACCCACGCACCCATCCTCACGCACAAAGAGGTCGTCGTCGACAACGCGAAGGACTTCTACGACGTCATCGCCGACTACCCGAACGCCGTGACCGTCGGCGGACACACGCACACTCAGGAGAACCTCGTCGCAGGGGAGACGCGGAAGGAATGGGCCGAGGCCGGGATCGAGAAGCTGCCGAACACCCAGATCGTCGCCGGCGCCGTCTCCGGCGACTGGTACTCCGGCGGCCTCAATGCCGACGGGCTGCCGTACTCATTCACCCAGGACGCTTCGGAGCCGGGTGTGCTCACCCTCGAGTACGACGGTGGTTCGCGCAGCGAACGCTACACCGTGCGCAACGAGTCCGACGACCACCAGCTGCTGCTCGGAGTGAACTCCCCGCAGTGGCGTGACTGGGCGCAGAAGGCACAGGAATGGCAGGACGCTGATCAGGAGGGCGATGCCCCGAAGCCGGTGTCCGAGCGCGTGGTCACCCGCGATGACCTCGAACAGGGTGAGACCTGGCTGACTTCGAGCTTCCTCGCCGGCACCTCCGATGCTCGCGTGGAGGTCAGCTTCGACGGCAAGGCACCCAAGCAGTCCGAGCATACTCAGCCGGGCAGGGGCGAGGCTCTGGCCAAGGGCTGGGAGTACACCGATCCGTATACGGCGTCGCAGAATCTGCGCACCTCCGGCAACGTCGGCCAGTCGAGTTCGCACCTGTGGCGGACCGAGATCCCCTCGGATCTCGACCTGGGCACCCACACTGCCGAGGTGACCGGAACCGACCGCTACGGTCGTGACTTCACCCAGACGGTCCGATTCACCGTGGTCGAGGACGACGCCGCGGCGAAGACCGAATCGCTGAAGCTGCTGCGTCAGGACGGCTTCGACACCCAGCAGAAGAAGGAGATCCGGGATCCGAAGGGTCTCGACTCCGAAGAGGCGCAGTCGGCTCGCAACGACTGACGCTCCTGAAGGGAGCAGAACCTCAGCGCGGCCGTCGGATCGGGCCGTTTGAGAGCGGCTGAGAACCGAGAGCAGCGGGGCCCGCCGAACGGCGGGCCCCGCCTCTGCATCCAGAGTGCGATGAACGCAGTCTCATCTGAATGAGGTGAGCTCAGTGCCGTCAGAGAGCGGTGAACGCGGACGCGAAGTCCGGTGCGATCTCGCTCAGCGTCGGCGGCTGCCCCCATGCCTCGGCGACCGGTGTCGCCGAAGCATGGGCGTCGAGAATCGCCAGACTGAGCGCATCCGCCGCCGCCGCGGTGATCATCACGAGTTCTCGGGTGGCGGCGCCGTGGCCCGAGGGCAGCTCGTTCGCTCCGGTGGCGAGGCCGAAGACCGTGTCGCCGTCGAAAAGGGTGTGCGAAGGCTGCACGGCTCGGGAGATGCCGGCATGCGCCCCCGAGGCCATCCGAGTGGTCTGTGCCGGATCGAGCCGTGCGTCGGTGGCGACGATCGCGATCGTTGTGTTCTTCGCCCCGGTCCCGGAGTCGGCTGGCGGTGTGGCGGGAAGTCCCTGCACCTTCGGCAGATCGAGACCAAACGAGCGCAGCAGCGGGTCCAACCACAGACCGCCTGACGGGGTGCCGATCGTGCCCAGCGAATTCGCGACCACAAGAGCTGCGACCGTGATTCCGCCGGGCAGACGGACGGCGCAGGACCCGAGACCGCCGCGCAGACTCTGGAACCCTGACCGGGCACCGGTTCCGGCACCTATGCTGCCTCGGACCTCGACCGTCTCACCGGACAGCGCCGCTCGCGCCGCCTGAGAGCCTTCGGCCGGGGTCGGCGGGGCCACGGAGCCGTCTCCGCGACCGAGGTCGAAGATCGCAGCCGCGGGGACGAGCGGAATGACCGCATCGGCGAGCCCGGGGGCGGGGAAGCCGAGGCCGGCCTCGGCGAGAGTGTCGACGACCCCGGATACGGCGCCCAGGCCGAAGGCGGAGCCGCCGGTGAGGACGATCGCATCGGCACCGTAGGAATGAGTGCCGGGGGCGATGACATCGGTCTCACGGGTGGCAGGACCACCGCCGCGGACATCGACACCGACGGCCGAACCGGGCGGGGGCAGCACAGCGGTGATCCCGGTCAGACGGGAGTCGGTGAGTTCACCGGCATGGCCGAGGCGGATGCCGGGCACCTCGAGGATTCCGCGCCCGCGGAGCGGGCCGGACCGTGCGGTCGAACCCGAGCCGCGGGCGGTATCCGAGGTCATCAGCGGTCCTGGGGCCGACCCTGCACCCAGGCCTCGATCTCGGCGCGGGTGCGGGGGAAGTCGGCGGAGAGGTTCTCCACTCCGTCGGCGGTGACGAGGACATCGTCCTCGATGCGCACACCGTTGCCCCGGAATTCTTCGGGCAGCAGCAGGTCATCGGACTTGAAGTACAGACCGGGTTCGATGGTGAAGACCATTCCCGGCTCGATGGTGGCGTCCAGGTACATCTCCGCCCGCGCCTGAGCGCAGTCATGGACGTCGAGACCGAGGTGGTGGCTGGTCCCGTGCACCATCCACCGGCGGTGCTGCTGACCTTCAGGCGACAGCGATTCGGACGCGGAGACCGGCAGCACCCCGAACTCTTCGAGACGTTTCGCGATGACTTCCATGGCCGCCTCGTGGACCTCACGGAACTTCACAGGACGCTCGGAGTGCTCGGCGGCCACGGCGAACGCGGCATCGGAGGCTTCGAGCACGGCATCGTAGATCTTCGCCTGCACCTCGGTGAAGGTGCCCGAGACGGGCAGGGTGCGGGTGATGTCGGCGGTGTAGAGCGAATCGGCTTCGGCACCGGCGTCGACGAGGATGAGGTCGCCCTCCCGGATCCGGCCGTCGTTGCGGATCCAGTGCAGGGTGCAGGCATTGTTGCCCGAAGCGGCGATCGTGTCGTAGCCGACTCCGTTGCCGTCGGAGCGGGCAGCGGTCTCGAACGCGGTTTCGACGACACGCTCACCGCGACGGTGGCCCAGCGCCTTCGGCAGCGATGCCACGACGTTGTCGAAACCGGCACGGGTGATGGAGACGGCCTCGCGCAGCTGCGCGATCTCGTGGTCGTCCTTGATCAGGCGCAGCTCGGAGAGCATCTGGGCGAGCTCCGCGTCTCCTGCCTCGGAGGTCTCGAGATCGGCCTGGACCTGGCTGCGAGCGAGGTCGATGACTCCGTCGATGCGGGTGTCGGCCTGGCGCACGAGCCGCACGGAGATGGCCCCGAGATCCTTCGTGATCGCGTCGTCGACGGTGCCGGAGTTCTCCGTGGCGATGCCGGTCATCGTGGACATGGCCTCGAGGTCGGCGCGCGGTCCGACCCAATACTCGCCGTAGCGGGAATCGGAGAAGAACTCTTCGGTGTCGGCACCGGCGCGGGGACGGAAGTACAGGGTCACGTCGTGGCCGTCGTCGTCTGGTTCGAAGACGAGAACGGCATCGGGCTCGGAATCGGCTTCCAGACCCGTGAGGTGGACGAACGCGGAATGAGCACGGAAGCGGTAGTCGGTGTCGTTCGAGCGGACCTTGAGCCCGCCGGCGGGAACGACGAGACGTTCGCCGGGGAACGCCGCGGAGACTGCGGCCCGGCGTGCCGGCGTGAAACCGGCGGCGGCGAGAGCCTCGGCGTTGAGCGGTGTGCGGTCCCAACCGGATGCGACGAAATCGCGGAAGGCAGTGGAATTCGGTCGATGTGAGCGATTGTTGACGCGGTCTGCGAGGTCCTGAGTCGAGTCTGGGGTCTCTGAATTCTGCTCTGTCATGCCGCCAGTCTAGACGGGCGGAGTGACATGGTGCGTTCATGTGGAGGTCGGAACGACAGATGCAGATAGACTGTGACCATGGTCATCGATCTCCATGTGCACACCGCATTCTCGGACGGGACCCAGACCCCTTCCGAACTCATCTCAGAAGCCTCGATGGAGGGCATCGACGTCGTCGGCATCACAGACCACGACACCACCGCCGGCTGGACGCTTGCCGAAGACGCCGCCCGCGTCTACGGGCTCGGGCTGGTCCGGGGAATGGAGATCTCCTGCCGCTACGAGGGGATCAGCGTGCACCTGCTCTCCTACCTCCACGACCCGTACGATACTGGACTGGCCGAGGTCGTGCAGGAGACGAGGCGGGCCCGTCTCGACCGCACTCACCTCATCATCGAACGACTGGCCGAGGACTATCCGATCGACATGGATGCGGTGCTCTCGGTCTCCGGCGAGGACGCCACGATCGGCCGTCCGCATATCGCCGATGCGCTTGTGGCAGCCGGTGTCGTCGACAACCGCACCGAAGCGTTCTCGTCGATTCTGTCGAGCCAGGGCAAATACCATGTATCCCTGCCGACGATCGACCCGATCACCGCGATCGGGCTCATCCGGGAGGCCGGGGGAGTCTCGGTCTTCGCCCATCCGCGTGCGGCCATGCGCGGTCGGGTCGTGCCCGATTCGGCGATGACCGAATTCATCGCCGCCGGCCTCGACGGACTCGAAGTCGACCATCGGGACAACCCGCCGCAGGAGCGTGAGGCGATGCGGCGTCTGGCTCATGAGCACGATCTCATCGTCACCGGGTCCAGTGACTACCACGGCACGGGCAAGCCCAACCGCCTCGGCGAACACGTGACTTCAGACCATATGCTCGCGAAGCTGCTCGACCGGGCCGCCTCACGGCCGCGCGGGGTCGACTACATCCAGGGCTGAGGTCAGCCGCGGCACTCTGGGCGGGAACTTCGGGGGCCCGTCGAATCCGGCAATGGACGAACGCAGGGCTCCGACCGGTCGGTCGGAGCCCTGCGTTCATGCTGTGTGCGGAATCCTGCGCCTCAGTCCTCGCTGGAGTCGGAGGCGGTACGGCCGGCCCGACCGCCCTGTGCGCGGTTGACCGGATTGCCGCCGCGGGTGCGGCGACGCGTGCGCTGGCGACGTGGTTTGCGGCCTTCTTCACCGGAGTCGGAAGAGGAGTCTCGACGTTCGGATGAGCCGCCTCGGCGTGAATCGGAACGGCCGCGTCCGGAACCACGGTCGGATCCGCGGCCCTTCCGCTCACCGGTGCTCTTCTCGCCTTCGCCTTCGGCGTGCTGGCGCGGCAGGCGACCCTTGGTGCCCTTCGGGATGCCCAGGTCGGAGAAGAAGTGCGGTGACGTCGAATAGGTTTCGGCGGGTTCGTCGAAGTCGAGGCCGAGGGCCTTGTTGATGAGACGCCAGCGCGGCATATCATCCCAGTCGACCAGGGTCACGGCGACACCGGAGTTGCCGGCACGACCGGTGCGTCCGATGCGGTGGACGTAGGTCTTCTCATCCTCGGGGCACTGGTAGTTGACGACATGGGTGACATCGTCGATGTCGATACCTCGGGCGGCGACATCCGTGGCCACGAGGACGTCGACCTTGCCGTCGCGGAAGGACTTCAGAGCCTTCTCACGCTGCGACTGGCCGAGATCGCCGTGCAGGGCCTTGACCGCGAATCCACGGTCTTCGAGTTCAGCTGCGAGCTTGTCGGCGGTGCGCTTGGTGCGGGTGAAGATGATCGTACGTCCGCGGCCCTCGGCCTGCAGCATGCGCGCGACGAGCTCGGATTTGTCCATCGAATGGGCTCGGTAGACGAACTGCGTCGTGTTCTTCCCCGTCAGCGTCAGATCCTCATGATCCTGAGCACGGATATGAGTGGGCTGATTCATGTAGCGGCGGGCCAGGGTGATGACCGCGCCGGGCATGGTGGCAGAGAACAGCATCGTCTGGCGGTGAGCGGGCACCGCGTTGATGATCTTCTCCACATCGGGCAGGAAGCCGAGATCGAGCATCTCATCGGCTTCGTCGAGGACGACGGTACGGACCCGGTGGAGCTTGAGGATCTTGCGTCCGTAGAGGTCGAGGAGGCGACCCGGTGTGCCGACGACGACGTCGACGCCGGACTTGAGGCGGTTGATCTGCGGATCGAAGTCCATGCCGCCGTAGATCGTCATGATGTCGATATCGCGCTGCACCGAGGCGGTGACGAGATCGGCTGCGACCTGCTTGGCCAGTTCACGGGTGGGCACGACGACAAGCGCCTGCGGCAGCCGCGGCTCCTTCGAGTCTCCCCAGCTGTCGGGGGTCGACTCGGGGTCGGAGGTGACCGAAGAGTCCTCGGTCTTGCCGACGACGCGTTGGAGCAGGGGGATTCCGAAGCCCAAGGTCTTGCCGGTGCCCGTCTTCGCCTGCCCGATGATGTCGGCGCCCGACAGTGCCACGGGCAGCGTCAGCGACTGAATGGGGAAGGGATGGGTGATTCCTGCCGAGGCCAGCGAGGCCACGATCGGTCCGGCGACTCCCAGCTCCGCGAAATCCGCTTCTGTCTCCGCCATATTCCAAACTCCTTTTAGCGCGTATGCGCTTGTCATGGTGCGAACCGGTAGTCTTGAACTATGCCCGATTCTGTCCCATTGGCCGGTACTGATGCTGCGACGCTCGCACTTCTGGCGTTCGGCGAGCTGACCGGTTTCGAACGTATGGCCACAAACGCGACGACCGCAGCGGATCTGGATGACAAGGTCATCCTGGCGCGGCTGGCCTCTCAGTCATTCGCGAACTTCGAACAGCTCTCACAGCACATTGATCAGATGGGCCAGGATGTGATCGAGCTCTGTCAGCATTTCGAACCGACCTTCAGCACTCTGGCTGAAAGGACTCGTCCTCGCGACTGGTACGAAAGCCTCATGAAGGGATTCGTCTTCGACGGAATCATGAATGATTTCTACCGCACGGCGGTGGACGAACTCGCGGAGCCCGGATACAGCCTGGCTATTGCAATTCTCGATGATACACGGGCCAGCGAATATGCGCGCAATCGTCTGACATCCGAAGTGGCCGTCGACACACAGCTGGCTTCGCGGCTGGCGCTGTGGGGTCGCAAGCTCGTCGCCGAGACCCTGGGACGGGCACGCAGTCTGCTCACCGACCCGTTCCTCGGCCTCGACGAAGACCTCGTCGTCGAGCTGATCCCGGCGGTGACGTCGAATCACTCGAAGCGGATGTCGGCGCTCGGTCTCGTCGCCTGAGTCAGAGCCTCTCCGACTGCATGGGCAGTCTGTCGGGCCGGCCGCCTCGGGGCTGGTCTGTCCACGGTCGATGCAGAAGGGCCCCGGTCACGATGACCGGGGCCCTCATCAGCTCAGCGGCGCTGCTCAGGCGCTGAAGCCCACACGCCGTGCTGACTCGGCACCGATTTCGAGGTAGCCGAGCGAAGCCGAGGGGACGAAGACCTGACGGCCCTTCGTATCAGTGAAGGTCAGCAGTCCCTCGGACTGGATCGTCTCTTCGACACGAGTGGCGAGTGCCTTCGCCTCTTCGTCCGTTTCGAGGACGATCTCGCGCTGAGTCTGCTTGACGCCGATCTTGATTTCCATGGTGCTCCTTGTGCCGATGCTCGGTGACCGATGACGGATTGGACTGTGTTCAGCTTAACGTCCGCAGGCACGGGATTCTTCCCTGCAGATTCCGCTGTGGGCTGATGCCCTCGTGAGACGTCAGCGTTCGGAGAACGACCGCAGGCCGCCCCAGCTCATCTGGGTGAGCAGTTCGACGGCCGTGTCGACGTCGATTCCGCGCTGTGAGTCGATCTGCTTGACGACGACTTCAGCGGTGCCGATGAGGGCCCGACACAGCAGCTGCGCCTCATCGTCGGTGAGACGGGCGAAGTTCTGCAGAGCGGAGACGACACGTGTTGCCGAACTCTCGCGCAGTGCGCGCAGCTTCTGTTCGGCCTTCGGCTCGTAGACGTCCGAATTGAAGATGATGACGAACTCTTCGCGGTGTGAGACCACGAAGTCGAAATAGGCGCGGTAGGTCGCGTGGATCTGCTCATGCGGATCGGTGGTCGACCCCAGGGCCTCGGCCAAGCGTGAGTCCAGAAGCGCCGCCGATGAATCGATGAGCGCCAAGTAGAGGTCCTGCTTGGAATCGAAGTGCTGATAGAGCACGGGTTTGGACACACCGGCTGCCTCGGCGATCATGTCCATCGAGGTCGTCCGATATCCACGGGTGGCGAAAACGGAGCGTGCGACTCCCACCAGTTGGTCGCGGCGCTGGTCACGGGGCAATCTCTGTTGTGGACTCGACATTCTTCAATGCTACGCGAAGACTGGCCTCGCACCGGGCATCCCGCCGCGTGCACCGGCGACGCGCCGGTTCCGATCTCGAACAGGCCATGTCAGCGGGCCGTGATGGAATACGAGTATGGATGAGACGACGCAGCGAATGGGCAGCACCCTGCTCTCCGGTGACTGCCTGAATATCATCGGCCGGCCGGGAACCGGGAAGACGACTCTGCTCGAGTCGCTCTATGCCCAGCTGGTGTCGACGATCGACCCGGCGTCCGTCCTCGTGCTCACTCCCGATCGCGACCACGCCGATGTGCTGCGCAATCGTCTCCGGCTGCCCGCTGATGCGGTCCTCTCGTCCGCTCCGGCCCGCAGCCTCGCGTCCTTCGCGTATGGGATCGCCCGCGCCGCACACACGACGCGGACCGGGGAGGACCTCGAATTCATCTCCGGGGCCGATCAGGATGTCTTCCTCGCGGATCTCCTCGCAGGTCACGAACTCGGCCGCTCCCATGGCCCGGCGTGGCCGTCGGAGATCACCGCAGAGGTGCGCTCGACCTCGGCGTTCCGCACCGAGGTCCGCGACGCGCTCAACCGGGTGATGGAATTCGACTTCGGAATGCGCACGCCCGGCCCATCGCCCGACTCTTCGGGCGAGCACGTCTTCGATTTCGGCCGCAGCGCCCTCGACCGTGTCCTGGCCGACGATCCCGATCCGCGGTGGCAGGCCGTGGCCGAGGTCCTCGACGAATATCTGGGCATCATGTCCATGCCCGGCTATGGGGGCGTCGACTCCGCGACGGTGCTCGCCCTCGCCGCCTTCGAGATCTTCCGTGAACCCGCCGAGGTGACTGCGGGCAGATCGTGGACCTTCGCTCCCGACCGGGTCCCCGCCGTGGTCCTTGCCGACGGCGTGCAGGACTTCCCCGCAGCCAGTTGGGGAATCCTCGAGCAGCTGCGTGCCCGGGGGAGTGCGATCGCTCTGTTCGGATCCCCCGAAACGGTGATCGGGCGCTTCCACGGAGCCGACGCCTCGATCATCGACCGGGCGATCGCCGATGCCGATTTCGACACAGTCGTCCTCGACCGCCTGTGGGATGTCGATCCGGCATTGGCCGAGGTCATCGACGGATTCGGCGCCCGAATCACCACACGTTGGTCGCTCGGACACATACCCCGTCCTCGTCCGGCCACGGCAGAGGCTCCGCCTGCGACCTCGGTCGAGACCTCAGCGGCGGCATCACCCGAGACTCCGTCGGCCGCCTCGGTCGAGGCTCCCGTGGAGACGCATGTGTTCGAAGGCAGAGCCTCCGGACACCGATATCTGGCCCGTCGCATCACGAACTTCGTCGAACAGGGCCATTCCTGGTCCGACGTCGCTCTCATCTGCCGCAACTCGTCGAGCGCACGCACGATCGCCAACGAGCTGCGAGCCTCCGGCGTCTCCATCGCCACTCTGATGCAGCCACTCAACGTCGACCCTGCGACCGCACCTCTGTTGGACCTGCTCTCGGTCACTCCGGATTTCGACGATGACGAGGCGATCGCGGAACTCGCCCTGTCTCTGGCAGGCAGCATCTACGTCCGCCTCGACCCCGTGCAGATCCGTCGCTTCCGACGCACAGTGCGCAAACGGTTCCCGGCGCCCAGCAGCACGGCCTCGCTGGCACAGGCGCTGCGCAGCCCCATCGACGACTCCGCGCCACAGGGACTAGCCACGATCTCACGGATGCTCCACGCCGCGGCCGAGGCCGGCACCACCGACCCACACCAGGCATTGTGGAGCATCTGGGACGCGGCAGGGGTCGCCGAGAAGTGGCAGGCTGAGGCCCTGCGCGACCCCGAATCGGTGACCAACGGCTACCTCGATTCGGTGCTGCGACTGTTCGCACTGGCGGAGAAGATCTCCGATCGCGGCGGATTCACCGCCCGCTCCTTCGCCGGAATCGTCGCCGAGCAGGACATCGCCCAGGACTCCCTGGCCGATACTGCCGGAATCGCCGACCATGTCCGTGTGGGCACCCCGTCCTCGCTGGCCCACGTGCGTGTGCCGCTGGTGATCATCGCCGAGGTCGACGAAGGCGTCTGGCCGAACCCGAAGCTGCGCGGAAGCATCCTCGGCCTCACCGACCTCACCGCGGTGCTCGACACGGGTGATTCGATCACCGGCGACCCCGGTTACCACGCACACGCGAAACGGACGAACCTGCGCGAAGAGGGTGAGCTGTTCTTCACCGCGCTCAGCCGGGCCCAGGAACGGGTGATCGTCACCGCCGTCACCGATGCGGATACCGAACCGTCCCCGTTCTTCGACGTGCTCGCAGCCGGAACTGCCAAGGGCACCGAGGCGGCCGACGGGTATGCGATCACACATGAGGACGAACTGCCTCCGCTGACCCTGCCGGAGATGGCCGCTCACGCCCGCGCCCGTCTGCTGCTGACAGCTGCGGCCGCAGATGTCGACCCCGAGGGAGCCGCGGCAGGGCACACCCTAACTGAGGATTCGGAGAGGCCTGCGACTCCGGACCCGGAGACACAGTCGTGGGCGGCGCTGATGAGGGCTCTGGCGGACGCCGGCCCGACTGTCGAACCACCGAGGCAGTGGCGCGAGGCAGAGGACATCACCACACACGAGCCGCTCTTCACGGATTCCGATACGGTCCGTGTCTCACCCTCCCAGGTCGAAGCATTCACCGACTGCTCTCTGCGGTGGTTCCTCACCCGCAACGGCGGTGACCGTCCGATGTCGACGGCACAGAGTCTCGGAACCATCATCCACGCGGCCGCCGAGAACTATCCCGAAGGCCCCACCTCCGCGATCCGCAGCTTCGTGGAGGGGGAGTTCGCGTCCCTGGAATTCGACGCCGAATGGGAGCGCGAACGCGAATTCGAGGTGGCGATGAGCATGGCCGACCGCCTCGGTGACTACATCAAGACGACCCCGGGCCGCCTCGTCGGCGTCGAAGCGCAGGTCTATGCCGTCGGCGTCGACGCAGACGGACGCGAGTGGAAGGTCACCGGCCGACTCGACCGGGTCGAGGAGGTCGAGGGCGGGCTGCGCATCGTCGACTTCAAGACCGGGAGGAACGTCGTCGCCGGCAAGGAGATGGACCGGCACGCCCAGCTGGGCGTGTACCAGGAAGCGATCAATTCCGGCACCATCAGAATCGGGGAAAACCAGGACCTCGACGCTCACGCCTTCGGCGCCGAACTCGTGTTTCTGCGCAAGTCTGCCCGGACAGTTCGGGAACAGCCGGCGCTGGACGTCGATGAGAATCCCGGATGGGCGCGAGAACTCATCGACGACGTGTCCGGCAGGATGCGTGCCGCGAGCTTCCCCGCCCGGGTGGAACCGCAGAAATGTCAGTCCTGCCCCGTCCGGTCCTCGTGCCCGGCGATCGGTCCGAAGATGTTGGAGGAGAACTAATGCGCTTCACTGCCGAGCAGCTGGCCGAACTCACGGCCGCCGATCCCGCCCAGGCGTTTCCGCCCAGCCCGGAGCAGCGGGTGATCATCGAGGCCGACCCCGCACAGGCGATGAAGGTCACCGCCGGGGCCGGCTCCGGAAAGACCACCGTCATCTCGCAGCGTGTGGTGTGGTTGGTGGCGAACGGGTTCGTGTCTCCCGAGGAGATCCTCGGGCTGACCTTCACCCGCAAAGCCGTCGGTGAACTCGGCGGACGCATCCGCGTGCTTCTGTCCCGGCTGCGGCACAAGCTCGGACACAGCCAGGACCTCTCCCTGCCCGGTCTCGACAACCCCACCGTGTCGACGTACAACTCCTATGCCGCCTCGATTGTCAGCGAACACGGTGTGAGCATCGGCATCGAACCCGAAACGGTCCTCCTCGATGACGCCGCGGCACACACCATCGCCGGGGAGCTCATCGACTCCACACCGCCCGAGGAGATCCCCGGAGACTTCTCCCGCGAGACGATGATCGCCGACGTCATCGCCTTGGCCGGGCAGATGAACGACCACGGTCGAGATGTCGACGAAGTCACCGTCTATCTCGAGCAGTGTCTGGCCGCCCTGGTCTCCAGCAGAGGCAAACCCGTCGATCCCAACGGACGACGGGCGAAGCTCGAAGCGAAGATCAGAACGGCCCGACTGGCTGATGCCTATATGCGGGCCAAACGACGCAACCTGGCCATGGACTTCTCGGACCAGGTGCGATTCGCCCAACGCATCCTCGACGAGGTGCCGGCCGCAGCCGAAGCCGAGAGGGCCCGATGGAAGATCGTCCTCCTCGACGAGTTCCAGGACACCTCGGTGGCTCAGCTCAAGCTCCTGCGCGACCTCTTCCACTCCACCGCTGTCACCGCGGTCGGCGATCCCCGGCAGGCCATCTACGGATGGCGCGGTGCCAGCGCCGACAACATGATCCGGTTCTCCTCCGACTTCCGCGATGTCGCATCCCTGTCGCTGAGCACGAGTTGGCGAAACGACCGTTCGATTCTGCAGGTGGCCAACCGCATCGCCGCTGGACTCGACGACAGCAGCGAGTCCCCGCTGTCGGCTCGCGATGCTGCCGGCGACGGCGAGGTCAGCGTCGAGATCAGTTCGGGAGCCTACGACCCGGATTTCCTCACGACCGGACTGCGCGCCCTCACGGAATGGTTCCACACCATTCCCGCAGGCTCGTCGAAAGCGGTGCTGTGCCGCAAACGTGCCCATTTCGCACCGGTCGCGGCAGCTCTGGAAGCCGCCGGGTTCGCCGTGCATGTGCATGGTTCCTCCGGGCTGCTCACCGACCCCTTCGTCGCCGATCTGCGCGCGGTGCTCACTGCCGCGGTCGACCCGATGGCCGGCGACGAGGTCATGCGGCTCGTCAGCGGACGGATGCTCGGCCTCGGTGCCGGCGACATCGCCGGACTGCAGTCCTTCACCCGCCGTCAGACCGAGCGGCGAGCCTCCGAGAGGTCCGAACCCGCCACCGAGGAGGTCATCGCCGAAGCCATCGACCAGGCGACGATCGTCGAAGGCCTCGATGAGCTCATCGAGGTGCAGCGAACCCTCGACCAGGGTGCGCGGACAGCTGCGGGCAGGAGCCTTGTCGCCGACTATCGGCAGTCCGGGCTGAGCTCAGAGGCGCTGCACCGACTGGCCCGGCTGGCTCGTGCGCTGCGCGCCACCCGGTCGGGCACGGGCACCATCTCGTCGATCATCCGCACTGCGATGTCCGAGACCGGTATCGACTCGGACATCTGGGGACTCAGCGATTCGCTGCGCAATCTGCACAGGGCTTCCGTCGATGCATTCCTGTCCGCGGCCAGCCAGTACTCGACCACCGACGACAAACCCTCGATCACCGGGTTCCTGTCCTGGCTCAGGCTCATGGAAGCCCGTGATGCGCTGAGCGTCGCAGAACCGACGACGGCTGCCGACGCGATCAATATCATGACCGTCCACGCCTCGAAGGGGCTGGAGTTCGATGCCGTCGCCGTTCCCTCCCTGGTGGTCAAGGACTTCCCGACCGAACCGCGGGACAAAGAGGGGTGGATGGACCGCACGGCGCTGCCGTACCCGCTGCGCGGTGACCGCGCACATCTTGTCGACTTCGACCTGCGGGAAGCCGAATTCGAGACGAAGAAGGCCCTGGACGAGTGGATCGGTGACTTCATCCGCCCACAGATCGCCGACGCGCATGTGGGCGAGGAGCGGCGTCTGGCCTATGTGGCGTTCACACGCGCCAAGAGGCATCTGTGGCTCGGGGCGGAACTGATGGGATCGCGCACCGTCCCCGACGACCCGTCGCCCTTCCTCACCGAAGCGATCGAAGCCTTGGGCATGGAAGTCGAGATCCCGGAGCCTGCCGACGAATCGGCAGAGGACCGCGTCGAGATCACTCCATGGCCGGTGCCGCGCACCAGGCAGGTCGCTGCCGCACAGCGCGCCGCAGACTGGGTCGAGGCGAGCCCGGAAGTCGGCTTGGCGTCTCTGGCCGAGGTGCCGGGAGTGATCGGACGCTACGCAGCGCAGGCCCTGCGCATCGGCGACCGGCCCGAGACCGTGACCGCAGCGGCGATGCCCGACCGCCTCTCGGCGACGGCCCTGGTCTCATGGCGGCGTGACCCACAGAGCTTCCGCACGCAGACCCTGCGCCCGATTCCGACGCCGCCGAGCCGGGCGGCCGAGATCGGCACGACCTTCCACTCCTGGGTCGAACAGCATTTCGGTCAGTCGAGCATCGACATCGGTGAAGACCAATCGGTGCGACCCCTGGACGCCGCCACGATCGAACGGCTGCAGGCGACATTCTCCGCCTCCGAGTTCGCGACTCGGCGAGCAGACCATGTGGAGATGTCCTTCGAACTCGTCCTCGGCAGATTCCGGGTGCCGGGGAAGATCGATGCCGTCTTCATCACCGGCGACCATGCCGAGGTCGTGGATTGGAAGACCTCGAAGAAACCCGATGCCGCGGCGCTCGAGGTGATGAAATGGCAGCTGGCGCTCTACCGGTTCGCCATCCTGCGGGTGCATCCGGAGATCACGAAGGTGACGGGAACGTTCTACTTCGTCGGCAGCGATGAGGTCGTGCAGTTCACCGATCTGCCCGACGAAGCCGAGGTCATCGAGTGGTTGGAAGCCAACGACGTCGGCTGAGATCAGCGGATGCGGCCGGTCTCTTCCCCGCCATCGGAAGCGTCGGAGTCGCGAGTCGGCTCGGTCGACACATGCGATCCCGGTTCGGAGTCGGATTCCGAACTGTCGTCCGGGGGAGCATCAGACGGCTGAGCCCGGGGAATGAACACATCGGGCGCTTCGGTCTCCGTGATGGCGGCTTCGACATCGGGAGAATCGGTTCCCGTCGCCGCAGTCGCCGATGCCGGATCGCGAGAGGCTTCGCTCGAAGCGGGAGGGCCCTGTGCTTCGTCTCCACGGTCGACAGCAGATTCCGCGGCCGAGCTGGGAGCGGAGGCTCCGGCGGCAGTGCTGCCGAACAGGACCTCATCGAATGAGCTGAGGAGCTCGGCGGCATCCTCGACGGCCGTCTCGTCCCCGGAGTCGACAGCTTCGAGCAGCCAGTCGAGCACTGCGAATTCTGCCAACAGCTCGGCACGGGCGATGACGTGCTCATCGGCACGGGGCCGGGAGTTGCGATATTCCTCGTAGAAGGTCGGCAAGGCAGCGGGATCGATCAGCGCCGAAGCCGCTGCCAGGTCGATGGCCGGATCGGCGACGCGAAGACGACCGATCTCGGCCAGAGCGAGCACCCGCTCCTGATCGGTATAGACGCTCGTCTCATCGAGGGAGCCGTGGATGGGTGTGGCGAGGAAATGCCAGAGCGCGACCTTCTCGAACTCCTCTTCCCAATGCTGCAGCAGGGACGACGGCACCCGTCCGGTGCTCGCTGCCTGATCGAGGCGCTCGAGGATGAGGAACTGTGACCGAGAGGGATCCTCCACCGGGAAACCCGCATCGGAGACGGGCTCGGGTGCCGCCGAATGCAGAGTCGCCAGAGCCTGTGCCAACGAGCTGGCCCGCGCGGTGTCGGCGATGGGGACGTCTCCCAGGGGCGCGCCCGGAAGAGGATCGGACAGGGTTACGGTCGTCGGGGATTCAGTATCGAAGTAGTCGCCGTCCACCTCGGTGATGGCCCGCAGGCGGGGCCACGTGAAGTCCGCGTGCGGGTACATGGTCTCGTAGATGCGCCCCGCTTCGGCGGCGGAGCCGATGTCTGCGGTCCGATCGAGCTGGGTCTGAGCCGTTGCGACGAGCTGCTGGTCGTCATTGCCGAGCAGGACCCGGACTCCGGCGTCCAGGGACGGCAGGGGAGTCCATTTCGTCGGGACGAAGCCGTCGAGCATCGTCGCCGCGATCGCAGTCAACTTGAGCGCCTTGTTATCCACCTTCCCCAATCTACCGTCTGGGTTCCGCTGAGACACGGGACTCGCCGTCGAGCGTGTCTGCCGAGCCGGCTTTCGGCTCCGGTCGGGGAGACGTCGGCCACGATCGCCGTGTCAGGACGCTGGGCTATCGTGGAGGACATGAAGCCATTGCCTCCAGTGCGGCCGATCAGCCTCGCCCGACATGGAATCGATCGTGACCATCTGACTCGGGGCCAAGACGGGGATCTCAGCGAGATCTGGGTCTCTGGAGCCCGGGCCGTCTTCGAACACCGCGGGACTCTGCTCGTCGGCGGCGGCGGGCTCTTCCTGACTGACCGCGAATCGGTGCCGGAGGGTCAGACAGAGGTCTACCTCGGCCGTGACCCGCAGGGCGTCCGCTATATCGGAGTGTCCTTGGACGACGAGGGACGCAGCCACATCGACGCCCGACTGGACGCGTCGCGTGCCCGGGACGCCACTGACCGGCTGACCGCACCGGGGGAGGGCATCGACAGCTCCGAACCGGTCTGGCTGCCCCTGCGTCACCTCGCCGAATCCCTCGATGATGTGCAGGTGTCCCTGGCCTGTGAGATCGTCGGCCTCGGTAACTGGCATCGCGCGCACCGGTTCTCCCCGCGCACGGGCACCCCGACCACCCCGGTCATGGGCGGATGGGTCCGCCGGGACCCGGAGACCGGCAGCGAACACTTCCCTCGCACCGATCCTGCCGTCATCGTCGTCATCGTCAACACTGACCCGGACGGTGTCGAACGTGTCCTGTTGGGCAACAACGCCGCATGGGAATCCGACCGTTACTCACTCCTGGCCGGATTCGTCGAACCGGGTGAGACCCTCGAACACGCCGTGATCCGCGAGATCTGGGAAGAAGCTCATCTCGAAGTCACCGATCCGCAGTATCTGGGCTCCCAGCCGTGGCCGTTTCCGTGCTCACTCATGCTCGGCTTCGCAGCAGTCGCTCCCAGTCTCGACTTCGCCGCAGACGAGGCGGAGATCGCCTCCCTGCGCTGGTTCACCCGGGCAGAGCTGCGGAGCGCTTTGGCGAACGGAGAAGTGCGGGCTCCGTCGACGATCTCGATTGCCGGTCAGCTCCTGTACAGCTGGTTGGACAACGAATGAATGCTTCGGCCACGGCCCTGCTCGAGGCCCTGGACGAGGAACAGCGTGCAGTCGCCACCCACTTCGACTCACCGGTGATCGTCCTCGCCGGTGCCGGCACAGGCAAGACCCGCGCCATGACACACAGGATCGCCTATGGAATCGCGACCGAGGTGTTTCCGGCCAATCATGTCCTCGCCCTGACCTTCACCGCGAAAGCGGCCGGGGAGATGCGTTCACGCCTGCGCGGACTCGGAGTGCCCGCAGTTCAGGCCCGCACATTCCACTCTGCGGCGCTGCGTCAGCTGCGCTTCTTCTGGGACCGCTTCGCCGAAGGAGACTTTCCGCGCATCATCGAGAACAAGGCCGGCATCATCGGCTCGGTCATGCAGAGTCTCGGAATGGAGACCAGCCGAGAACTGACCCGAGACGTCGCCTCGGAGATCGAATTCGCGGCTGCTTCCCTGCTGGGCGTCGAAGACTATGCGACCAAAGCCGCGGCCCGCGAACTCCCCGGCCGGCTGAGTGTCGAGGACATGGTTCGGATCTTCGAGGCCTACGGGGAGGCGAAGACGCGAGGGCGGCTGCTCGACTTCGACGATGTGCTCCTCGTGCTGTCGGGAGTCCTGGCCGAGCACCCGGCGATCGCGGCTGAGATCCGCGAACAGTACAGGCACTTCGTCGTCGATGAGTTCCAAGACGTCTCACCGCTGCAGTTCGATGTGCTCTCCCGCTGGTTGGGCCCCCGCGACAATCTCTGTGTCGTCGGTGATCCCGCCCAGACCATCTACACTTTCGCCGGAGCCGATGCGAGCCTGCTCGGCTCACTCAGCACGTCGATGCCCGAAGCCAGAACGATCCGCTTGGTGCGCAACTACCGGTCGTCCCAGGCGATCGTGTCCACGGCGAACAGTCTGTTGCGGCACACATCTCGGACCGCACTGACTCTGCGGACCGACAACCCGGTGGGTCGGCAGCCGCGCATGGTCGAATATCCGACCGATGAGGCCGAAGCCGCTGGAGTCGTCCAGGCCATCACCGCCGAAATCCAGGCAGGGCGGCGTCCTCGCAATATCGCAGTCCTCTTCCGCACGAACGGACAGAGCCCGGCCTATGAGCAGGCGCTGGCCGCAGCCGGGATTCCCTATGTGCTGCGCGGCGGCGAACGATTCTTCGCACGCAAAGAGGTCAAGGAAGCCGTGCTCATGCTCAAGGCAGCACGGGCAACATCGAGTGGGCAGAGACTGCCCGAAGCCGTGATGGAAGTTCTCGGGTCGCTCGGTTTCACTCGGGAACCGCCTCCGGCCGGGGCCGGCCGGCAGCGCTGGGAGTCGCTCAAAGCCCTCGTCGACCTCGCCGAGGAACACCAGCACGGGCAGGAGCTGCCCGTGCCGATGGAAGTCTTCTTGAACGACCTGTCGGATCGTGCCGAACATCAGTTCGCCCCGGACATCGAAGGGGTCACTCTGGCCTCCTTCCATGCTGCGAAGGGCCTGGAGTGGGACAGCGTCCATCTGGTCGGACTCAGCGAAGGTCTGCTGCCCATCAGCTACGCTCAGACGCCGAGAGCCATCGCCGAGGAACGGCGTCTGTTCTATGTGGCACTGACCCGAGCCGGCACAGACCTGCGGATGAGCTGGTCCCTGGCCAGGTTCGATTCCAAACAGAAGCCTCGGAGATCCTCTCGGTTCCTCGCCGAACTCGGCCAGACCGGACCGACCATGGGAGAGGGCCGTACGGCGTCGGACTCGGCGGTTCTCAACCGCTGTCGTGGCTGCGGCAGGGCGTTGGTCTCGCAGATCGACCGTGCCGTCGGGCGATGCTCCGACTGTCCCGCCGACATCGACCTCGAGCTGCTGGACAGACTGCGCCGGTGGAGAGTTCGGGTCGGAATGGAGCAGGGGCTGCCGCCCTACCTCGTGCTCACCGACACCTCGCTGTCCGTCATCGCAGAAGTCCGACCCCGCAGCCTCGATGAGATCGCTCGGGTGCCCGGGATCGGTGCGACGAAGCTCGAGCTCTACGGAACGAACCTATTGGGCCTGCTCGGCGACTGACCCGAAATCGGGCACAGGCGAACGACACTGGCAGCGGTCGTGGAAGACCACGCCGGTGTCCATGACCTCTCCCGCATCCAAGGTGACCACGCGACGGACCGGTGCCATCTCGGGCCGCAGCAGCGCCTGACGAAGCATCTGGACGACATGGGCCGAACCGAGGATCCGCGCGGCGGGGTCGCACAGGCTCTCCCGTTCGGGCAGAGCACGCAGACGCGGATGCTGATCGAGCCACCCGGAGTCACTGTCCTTCCGGTGCAGGCAGGAGCAGACAGAGCACGGCGTCCGACCAGGACGAATGAGTCCCGTGATCTCCACCGACTGCTCTCCGAGGACGACTTGGCAGTGGTCGACCTCGCGATCGTTGAGCCACATGCCCGAATGCAGATCCGGAACCAGGTGCGAACTCGTGACCACGACCGGCGCCGTCATGAGGTCGAGCTCCTCGACACGGCGGGCCGCGGAGACGGCGAAACCGAGGGCGGCCAGCTGTCCCTCGGCCTGGGAGCGCAACGGACCGGTGACCAATACCGGCCGAGATCCCAGGATCTGTGACACGCGATCCGGGGACAGAGCGAAGGCGCGCGCAGCGGCGAAGACCGGTGATCCTTTCGGCACTGTGCCGGCATCGGCATCGCCGGGGACGAGCACCCCGGCCTCACCGAGGAGGGTGATGAGGGAGCTCGCCCTGCTGAGGTCGACCCCGAGCTCCTGAGCTCGAGCATAGTACTGTGCCGAGCCAGTGCCGAGGCGCAGATCTTCGATGAGGCTGGCATCGCCGGGCAGCATCCCATCGATGAGCACAGGATCATCGGCACCGAACTGAATGCAAGAAGACGATCGCCATGTGATGGGAACACTCGGAAAGATCCTGAACATCTCGGCCCCTTCGTCTCAGCATCGTGGAGACTTCCACGGTAGTGAACACACGGCCGATTCGCCACGGTCGGCGAGGATCTGTGGATAAGCTTGTGGAAAAACGACTGAGGACAGGTCGGAACTCTGTCCCGACATGCCCTCAGCCGCATAGTGCCCCAGGCGCTCGCGAGGACTCGTGCGGCTTCCCCTTCCGCACGCATCCTCGGGTTTTCCGGGGTCAAGCATAGAACTTATTCCGCAATTGCCGTCGCGTCAATGCGCCCTCATGCACAGACACGTCAACAGCCTGTGGATAACCTGTGGGAATCGCCGTGGAGTCTGTGGAGGAAAGGTGCCTTGAGTGCCGATCGGGCTGTTGATAAACGGGGCGTCGGATCGGGCCAGTTCCTGCTGCGCGGGGAAGGCGCGAGCCGAGGCGGCTGTGGACGGAAGTTTCGTCACTGGATCTTCGTCAGACTCAGGAAACTCACAAACTCGGGGATCCGAAACCGCGTCCGTGTTCATCGCCGTCCCGGTGATGCTGTCACGTCATTGGCGTTTCCTATGATGGTCCGGTGAGCAGAGCACAGCGGTGGAGTGAAGAAGAGGTGCTGCGGGCGATCGCCCGGGGCGAGATCGAAGTGCGCCGATCGGCACGGCGGAAGAAGACCGTTGCCGTCTCGAAGGAGATCGAGACCTACGTGCTGCGCACTCCAGTGCGCTACAGCGTGGAGACCAACATCCGGTCGCTGACGGACCTGTTCAACCGTCTCTCCGCCCGGGACCATTCGTCGGATGCCGATCTCGTCGACCTGGCTGATGAGATGAGCGGACGGTATTTCGGCGGTCGGCTGCGGCCCGCGTCGATCCGCTGGGTGACGAATCAGAATGTCAGCAGGTGGGCGTCGACGACGACGTCGACGGGCGACATCCGCATCTCCCATCGCCTGCAGACCGTGCCGCGCTGGGTGTTGGAGACTGTGGTGGTCCATGAGCTGGTCCACCTCCAGATCGGCCCGCATTCGAAGGAATTCCACGCCTTGGCCGATCGCCATCCGAGGCAGTCGGACGCAAAGCTCTACCTCGACGGCTTCAGCGACGGGGAGCGTTTCAGTCGCGGGAGCTGAGCGCTGCCGCAGCGGAGCGGAAGAGACCCGGGAGCCGGTCCGGCAGATCGGGCATGAGATCGCCGGGCAGCTGGTCCAACGGGAACCATGCGACGTCGAACGACTCGTCGGAGACACGTGGTGAATCGTCTGTCGATGCCTGGGCCGCGTAGACGACGTCGAAGTGCCGGGTGCAGGCCCCGAAGGCTGCCGACAGATCGTGCACATGCAGATCGATGGGGGCCGCTGTCACTCGGGTGAGCGGCCGCAGACCGCTTTCCTCTTCGGCTTCTCTGCATGCGGCACCGCGCAGTGAGGCATCGTCCGGTTCGAGATGCCCGCCGAATTGGCCCCACAGCCCGGCCTTCCTGTGGTGGTTGAGCAGGACCGCCTCGGCGAGAGGATCGATCACCAGACAGCTGGCGGTGATATGGTGCTCGCCGCCGGCGCGGTGCAGGGAGTCGGCACCCTGCCGATCGAAGAGCTCGGCGAACGCAGCTGAAAAGCGGGTCTGCGGCCCCTGCCAGACTTCCTGCCGGGCGGCAGCGAGATCGATCATTCAGCGATCATCGGGCTGATCGGAGTCATCGCCGTCGGTCGATTCGGAATCATCGGAGTCCGGATTCTCGGAGTCGGCGTTCGACTGCTCGACGCTGCCGCCGGCTCCCTCGAGGCCTTCGGCGAGGATGCGGGAGAGCGCCTCGTCGATGCTCGACTCATTGGTCCACTCCGCCTGACGACGCTCGGAATAGCCCAAGGGGTCATCGAGGTCCTGCGTGGTCGGCAGCAGATCCGGGTGAGAGAACACCCGGTCGCGGGCCTCAGCACCGCCCTGGGTTTCGAGGTAGGCGAACAGTGCGGCCGCGTCGCGGAGGCGGCGGGGGTTGAACTGGAGACCGACGAGAGTGGAGAAGGTCTTCTCCGCAGGGCCCGCAGTCGCTCGGCGACGGCGCAGAGCCTCGCGGATCTGATCGCGACCGGGCAGATGCTTGCAGGCCTCGTAGACGACGACGTCGACCCAGCCGGCGATGACAGCGAGGAGGTTCTCCAACGACGTCAGTGCCTTCTTCTGGTCCTCGGTCGTCGGCGGATTGAACAGCCCCTGACGGATATTGTCGCTGAGATCGGAGATGTTCGAAGGATCGATATTCGACGCCATGTCCTCGATCTGCGAGGTGTCGACCTTCAGACCCTGCGCATATCGAGTCAGGACCGTCTCGACCTGGGCGCTCAGCCACGGGGCACGCTCGAACAGTGCGAGGTGGGCGAGTTCCTGAGCCGCGAGGTAGATACGGACCTCAGAGGCGTCGACATCGATTTCAGCGGCGAACGACTCGACATTCGTCTCGATGACTACGGCCGTGTCATGGGGGAGAAGGGGAAGTCCCACCTCGGTGCCGGTGAGGACGCTTTCGGACAGCGCGCCGACCGCTTGACCGATCTGCATGGCGAACATCGAATCGCTCATCGATCCGAACATCGACGAAGCCCCTGCGAGGATGCTCTTCATCTCCGCCGGGACCTGGGATTCGAGCGTATCGGTCAGGGCCGAGGACATGTTCTCCTTGATGGGCAGCACGAACTTCTGCCAGCCGGGCATCGTCTCCTTGACCCAGTCGGTGCGGCGCAGCGGACGGGCGGTGCGGTTGGCGACGGAGAAGTCGGTCGCCTCGGCGAGCCAGAGCTCGGCAAGACGGAACGCATCGGTCGTCGCCCGCTCGGCGTCCTCGGACACGGAGGGATCGGGAGTCGGCACGGCCTTCTCGGCGATCGACACAGCCTGGGCCTGCGGATCGGCACCCTGTCCGAAGAGCCCCTGCATCTGGCTCATGATCGTGGACATCATCGCCGGATCGATCGGGAAGCCCTGCGGCATGCCCGAACCGCTTTTGTCGTCTCCCTGACCGGATCCGGGACCATTGGCGCCGAAGAGCATTCCGAAGATCTGCTCGAACGGATTCTGCTCGTTGTTGTTGTCATCGGTCATTGTTCTACAGCCCCCAAGAATCGGTTTGACATCAACGTTAACGGTTCCGAATGTGCGAAGCTTCCCAATTCCGGGAGGTTTCGCAGGATGTTCGCACCGGGCGAAAGGAGTCTGTGAAACGGACGCTGAGGTTTCAACTAGACTGGTGGGGCGGTGCAGCGAAAGGATTACATGACAGAGAACGCCCCTCGGGCCGTGCCGGCGTCACCGGCACCGACACGCGGCACCAAACGACGACGGAGTCCACGACTGGCCACGACCTCGGGCATCCTCACCTACGTCTTCATCGCACTGGCAGTGCTCTTGCCGGTTCCGTATATGCTCCAGCTGCCGGGACCGGTTTTCAACACCCTCGGTGACTACCAGGGCGACTCGATGATCAGCGTCTCCGGAGCCAAGACCTATCCCACCGACGGTCGCATCGACATGCTCACCGTCGCAGTCAGCGGCGGTCCCGGTCGTGACATCTTTGCGTCCCAGGCACTGGGCGCGCTCATCAACGGTGACCAGACCGTGGTCCCCACGGAGGCGTACTACCCGTTGGACACCACTCGTGAAGACGTGACCGAGTCGAATGCGGTCGAGATGTCCTCGAGCCAGGACGTCGCCATCGCCGCTGCCATGGGTCAGCTGGACAAGGCGTATTCCGTGCATCTGTCGGTCGACGAGGTCGTCGCCGATGCGCCTGCGCAGGGCAAGCTGCGCAAGGGTGACCGACTCATGTCGGTCAACGGAAGGAAGCTGGATTCCGATCCTCAGGCCGCGCAGATCATGAGCAGGACCGTACAGGAGTCGGACTCCGTCGAGCTCGGCATCGAACGCGACGGGAAGACCGAGACGATCAGCCTGACTCCCGCGAAGGTCGACGACCGCAGGGCCATCGGCATCACGATGAAGCAGGACTTCGAATTCCCCGTCGACGTGAAGTTCAATGTCGACGGTGTCGGAGGGCCCTCGGCGGGGACGATGTTCGCTCTGGCCATCGTCGATGAGCTCACTCCCGGTGCGATGACCGGCGGCAAGCATGTAGCCGGCACTGGGGAGATCACACCCGACGGAACGGTCGGGCCGATCGGCGGCGCCCGCCAGAAGGTGGCCGCAGCCACCGAGAAGGGAGCAACGCTCTTCCTCTCACCCGCCGACAACTGTGCGGAGGTCATGGCCGCCGCAGACCAATCCAAGATCACGGTGGCACGCATCGACACGCTCGATGACGCGCAGACCACCGTGGAGCAGTACGCCGCCGGCAACACCTCGGATCTGCCGACGTGTCCCGCCGACGGTGCCGACAACAATGAGAAAGGGCAGTAGTGAGCACTTCGTCCTCACCCACCTCCGCACGCATGCCGGCGAATCGGCCAAGACGTTCGCCGCTGCTGCTCACCCTCGTGTCTGTGGCGATCCTGCTGGTCGCCTTCATCGCCTTCACCCAGGTCTACACCGAGGTGCTGTGGTTCCGTCAGATCGAGGCCGAACAGGTCTTCCGCACCTTGTGGCTCACCCGCGGACTGACGTTCCTCGGCGGATTCGTCCTCATGGCTGTCCCGGTCTGGCTCAGCCTGCACCTGGCCTACCGCCATCGTCCCGTCTATGCGCCGACGACGCCGCGGCAGGAGAACCTCGACCGCTACCGTGAGGCCATCGAACCGCTGCGTCGGGTCGCGACGTTCGCGATTCCCGCCGTCATGGGTGTCCTCGCCGGCATCACCGCCTCGGCGAATTGGAACACGATCCTCGAGTGGATCAACTCGACGTCCTTCGGGTCGAAGGATCCTCAGTTCGGTCTCGACAAGTCGTTCTTCGTCTTCGTCCTGCCCGGACTGCGTCTCATCGGCAATCATCTGGGCATGGCCCTGCTCATGGCGCTCATCGCCGCCCTCGTCGCCCACTACCTCTTCGGCGGAATCCGTCCGGGGGAGCAGAAGGGCGTCATCCTGACGAAGGCGGCTCAGTGGCAGCTGGGCATCACCGTGGCGGTTCTCGTCATCGTCCAGGCAGGTCGGCTGTGGCTCTCCCGCTACGACCGTCTGACCGCCGCCGGCGGCATCGTCCCCGGCGTCACCTATGTCGACGATCATGCGGCCCTGCCGGCGATGGCCATCGTCGCGATCGCCGCAGTTCTGGTCGCTCTGCTCTTCGTCTACACCGCGTGGAAGGGCAATTGGCGGATCTCGATCATCGCCACTCTCACTCTCATCGTGCTCGGCGGCGTCTCGATCATCGCCTACCCGGCGCTGATCCAGCAGTTCCAGGTCAACCCCTCACAGCAGAGCAAGGAGTCGGATTACATCCAGCACAACATCGACGCCACTCGCGATGCGTTCGACTTCGATGACATCGAGGTGACACCGTACGAGCCGAGCACCAGCGGCAAGAAGGGCGACCTGCGCAAGGACGCCGAGACCGCGGCCTCGATCCGTCTGCTGGATCCGAACCTCGTCTCCGACACCTTCCGTCAGCTGCAGCAGGTGCGTCCGTACTACTCGTTCCCGCAGAAGCTCGATGTCGACCGCTACAACATCGACGGGGACATGCGAGACACCGTCATCTCCGTGCGCGAACTCGCTCCGAGCTCGGTGAACAACCAGAGCTGGTTCAACCGAGCGATCGTCTACACCCACGGATTCGGCGTGGTCGCGGCCAACGGAAACCAGCGCAATCCGGACGGCGAACCGCTGTTCATGGAGTCGGATATTCCTCCGAAGGGCGACTTCCCCGAATACGAGCCGCGCGTGTACTTCGGTGAGTCATCGCCGGACTATTCGATCGTCGGTGCGCCGAAGGGCGCGACTCCGCGTGAGCTCGACTATCCCTCCGATGAGAAGAGCGGTTCCGGTCAGGTCAACAACACCTTCGCCGGAGACGGCGGACCGTCGGTGGGCAACGTGTTTAACCGTCTCGCCTACGCACTGAAGTTCCAGGACGAGCAGATTCTGCTCTCGGACGCACTCAACGAGGAATCCCAGATCCTCTACGAACGTCACCCGCGTGAGCGTGTGGAGAAGCTCGCTCCCTTCCTCAAGGTCGACGGCGATCCGTACCCGGCCGTCGTGGATGGGAAGATCAAGTGGATCCTCGATGGCTACACCACTGCCGAGGACTACCCGTATTCGACTCCGCAGCCGCTCCAGCAGGCGACCGAGGATTCGACCACGGCGTCAGCTCCGAATTCGGTGGCGACTCTGCCGGATGACGAAGTCAACTACATCCGGAACTCTGTGAAGATCACCGTCGACGCCTACGACGGTTCTGTCGACATGTACCAGTGGGACAAGGAAGATCCGGTTCTCAAGACCTGGATGAAGGTGTTCCCCGGACTCATCAAGTCCTCCTCGGAGATGTCCGGGGATCTGATGAGTCACGTCCGCTACCCGGAGGACATGTTCAAGGTCCAGCGCGACCTGCTCGCGAAGTACCATGTCACCTCCGCCAGTGAGTTCTACTCCGGTCAGGACTTCTGGACGCTGCCGACGGATCCGACGACGAAGGCCAGCAGCGGACTGACTCAGCCGCCGTTCTACATGACCCTGCAGATGCCGGGGCAGCAGTCGCCGTCGTTCTCGCTGACGAGCTCGTATATTCCGGCTCGATCGTCTGAGGGGCAGTCGCGAAACAACCTCACCGGCTTCCTCTCGGCCGATGCCGATGCCGGGAACAGGAAGGGCGAGACTGCCGAAGGCTACGGCAAGCTGAGACTGCTGCAGCTGCCGCGCAACACGACAGTGCCCGGACCGGGACAGGCGCAGAACAACTTCAACACCGCGCCCGATGTCCAGCGCAGCCTCAACCTGCTGCGTCAGGGTGAGTCCGAAGTCGAGAACGGCAACCTGCTGACGCTGCCGATCGGCGGCGGTCTGCTCTACGTCCAGCCGGTCTACGTCCGGTCCGCCGGTGAGACCTCATATCCGCTGCTGCAGCACGTGCTCGTGGCCTTCGGCGAGGACATCGGATTCGCTCCGACCCTCGACGAGGCGCTCGACCAGGTGTTCGGCGGCGACTCCGGCGCGACTGCCGGTGACGCGGGCACCGAGGAGAGTGAGGAGGGCCAGTCCGGGGCTTCGGGCAGCGGGGACGAGGACTCGAACTCCGGCTCGCCGGACAAGGCTCTCAACGATGCTCTGCAGGAGGCGAAGAAGGCCATGGAGGATTCCGATGCCGCACTGAAGGACGGCGACTTCGCAGAGTACGGCAAGGCTCAGGATCGTCTGAAGAACGCGCTTGAGGATGCAGTTGCCGCCGATCCGTCACTGGCCGAGGATGCGGCGGGCGAGGGATCCTCCGCTCCCGCCTCGGAGCCGGCCGACGAAGGCGGCGACTCGGGCAACTGAGCCTGAGGCGAACGGGTCCGGCGCGCCGAGGCTTCACTGAACGGGTCCGGCGCGCCGAGGCTTCACTGAACGGGGCCGCGCTGACCGAGTTCGGACTGTCTGAGACGAACGCCCCTGGGGACACCCCGGGGGCGTTCGTCGTTCCCACTGCAATCCCCGAGATGCAGCAGTCGCCCTTCGCACCTTCGTCGTTCCCTCATTGCCTGAGACCCGGCGTTTGTCCGAGGCTCGGCATTCGTCTGGGGTCTGCGTCAGGTTGTGCGCGGCCGAGCAGGCAACACATGGTGACCGGTTGAGCAGACAGCGCACTCCGAGCGCATCTGGCAGGCAGTGCACGGCTGCTCGAAACGCCGACTGGCAGACTCAGCCTCGCTGTGCCACGTCATGAGTCGAGCGGCCGACGCCGAGGCGAACGGTCGGCGAGGTTTCGGTCCACAGGCGATGGGAACGGTGGGTGAATGAGAAGAACCCCCAGCCAGAGAATCTGACTGGGGGTTCTGCCGCTATCGTGGCGGGGGGAGGATTTGAACCTCCGACCTCCGGGTTAAGCGATTCACTCGTGCTTGATCGAGTGACCATCGCCGGAGGGCAAGTTCTCGCACTGGCCTCGGTACTGAGCCTCGTCGAGATGGCTTCCGGAGGTGTCGACCGATGAGCAAGCATCTCAGCGTGCGCGGCGTCAAAATGATGCTCAGCCAAGCCGGTATCGACACTCACCAACTCACATTCACACGACACGACCGATCCGGGCACCATGACGCAGGAATGCATCAGGGCAGGTACGTCGAGAAAGTAGACATCGAAGTCTCTGGACCAAAATCTGCACGTGGACCTGCCAGGACAGCACTATTCGACCGCGGCGTCGAATGCACTCCCTACCCGGACCGAGACTTCTTCTCACGGGGCGACTTCCCACAGTGATCCGCCACTCGTGTCAGAGCCTCAAGCTACAGTGACTTAGAACACCAGAACGAACAACGAAGGAGGAGGAAGCCATGAACTTCTCAGACATCGTGGCCCTCATCATCGTCGGGTTTCTCGCCCTCGTCGCCCTCGGCATCGCTGCTGAGCTGCTAATCCTGGTCGGCGCAGGCGCTGCAGTCTGGGGCTGGTACGTGATCCTCTCTGGCGGCGACGCCACTGCCATCGTCTGGGGAATGGCAATCTTTGGCCCCCTTGTGACGATAGGGATGATTGCCTCGTCGGGGGATAACAGTCGTGCCCGTTGACTCGTAGTGATCAGCTTCAACTGCCGTAGGGGTCTGTCCTATTGAGACAATTCGTGTTGCCGTGGCCAAAAGCATGTAAAACCATCTTCACTTCCTATGAAAGTGAGGTCACATGCTTCCCGATCACACCGATCTGATCGAACAGTTCGAAACCACTATCGCCGCTTACCTCTCTCCAGGCACGGTTGAGACCCGAACCTACTATGTTCGGCGACTTGCACAGTGGGCATCCGCCCACGACAACCACATCCTCTCTCTGGAACTCAAAGACATCCTTACCTGGTTGTCGAAATCTATAGGCCCATCACCGTGGACAAAACGAAGCGCTAAGTCGTCAGCCTCGGTCTTCTATAAGTGGGCACGCCGCCACAGATACACCGAGCACAACCTCGCCGACGACTTCCCAACCATCAGCGCACCAAAAGGAATACCGAATCCCTGCCCAGAGTCCGCAGTAACTGCGGCGCTGAGGCGGTGCACCCGAATCCAAGATGTCATGATGCTCTTGCTCGGCGAATACCAAGGACTCAGAGCATCTGAGACAGCCCAGCTCCACACAAGCGACTTCGACCCAGTTCACGATCAGCTCCGTGTGACTGGCAAAGGCAACAAAACGAGAATCCTCCCTCTGCATCCGATCGTGAAAGAAGCCCTCGCCCATTTCAATCCAGGCTTCCTTTTCCCGTCAGACCGAAACCCGACCGGTCATATTTTAGGACGCTCACTCGGACGTCGTGTGCGGCATCTCCTTGGCCACGTCCCCAAACTCAATGCTCACAGCCTCCGGCACAAGTTCGGATGCGAAACCCTCGAGCTCAACCCTGATCTCTTAGCTCTCCGCGATTTACTCGGACACGAATCAGTCGAGACCACTCAGATCTATGCCCGCGCCTCTGCACAACGTCTGCAGAAGATGGTCTTCGCGTTACCCACGAAACCTGACCGAATGTCCACCCTCACAGAAATCGACGCTGGAACAAACGCTAGGCACCAATAGATCTCGACAAGCACAATCTGTCGCTGGCACCGAACCTTCACCAGGAACGCAACCAACCCTGAGGAAGACGCCATGGCAATCCCAACCCACTACCCGATGAAGTACAAATGCGGGCACACAGTCAAGACCGACCTCTCCAAGATTCCCGCCTCGAAGCGTGCCGCCGCTGCACAGTCAGATTTCTACGTCAGCCGCGCACGAGACGGTAGGGGCATGGACTGCCCTCGCTGTTTCCAGAAGAATAGCGCAGCCGACAAAGAACAGTTCCTCAAACAGCTCATGCTCGACACCATTGCATTCGAAGACGATCACGGCCTGCCGGAGCTGACCGGCACCGAGAAGATGGTTTCTTCCGGACTCATCGACTCGGCCAGACGAGACCGCTTCACAGCTCTCGCCATGGTCGCCGACGACGAGAACTACACCGATGACTGGGCCGGAATCATCACCGATACCCAATCGCTGACCTGGGCCGGATGGTGGGTCAACAACTTCTCCTACAAGGTCCGCAAGGCCAACGACACCACCAGCGAAGACGTCGTAGAACTCATTCGCGACGGAGCAGAGCAGGAGGCCAACCGTCCCCAAACCGATGCCTATGCCACGGAGAACCCCCATGACTGGAACCCCGATCAAGAACACCCCGACGACTAATACTCATAAGGAGGACAACACCATGACTGGAATCACCGTCTGGACCAAGCCCGACTGCACCCAGTGCACCGGCACCTTCAAGTTCTTCGAGACTCAGGGCATCCCCAAGGCTGCTCTCACAGTAAAGGACCTCACCCACCCGGACAACGCAGCTCAGCTCCAGAACTTCAAAGAACGCGGACTCATGCAAGCACCGATCGTGCAGACCCCGCAAGACACCTGGAGCGGATTCAACCCGGACAAGATCAAAACCGCGGCAACCCAGATGCGAACCAGCACGCCATCACCGGCAATGTCGATGACCGGCCCTGGTCTCCATTGACTACTGCCCGCAATTTCCAGGTTCGTGGCCGTCTTCCACACGCGAAGACGGCCACAGTCACGTTCGTGACCAATTCTTGACAAACATTTGCCCACTGAGGCTGAGAAACCCCAGAGACGACCATTGAACCCCCTCACGGCGGAGGCCGAGATTCATGCGCAACGATAAGGCGGAGAGCACGCTGGCACAGCGAGACGACATCCTCCCGACCGAGCACGGACGCTCATTCATGGTCACAGCGGCCGTGACCATCATCGACAGATCCAACACCGAAGTCGAAGCCAAGAGCTTCGACGACGCGATCCGTCTCATCCGCCGCCGCTACCATCCCACCCCACCCGTCGTTGAACTCGCACGTGTGCACACCAATGACACCGACTGCTTCGACCCTCGCAAATGGGTCATTACCCCAACCGAGTTCCGTGAACTCGATAACGACGAAGCCGAAACGGTCCGAGCGACCTACCGCTTCAAGTACGTCGACTACAGCGTCATCGTCCCTGGCGAAGGATCATTCCGAACCCACCGCACCACACTCGAAGGAGTCGTCGCCGCCGCTCAGGCACTCTCAAACCGCGAACTGAGCGAAATCGAGCTGACGAGTCACCTCCCCGGTCTGAAAGCCCGAACACTCGAACCTCAACACTTTGAAGACGCCGCCGTCGAGTCCGCGCCGGAACCTCCAAGCGCGCCACCTCGGCGTGAACGCCTCCGGCCCAGAAAGTTCGAGCCGGTGACCAATCGCCTCAACTCCATCACTACGGCGATAGCAGCTCGACGCCCGTCCAAGTCCAAGCCGAAGCCAAAGGCACCCAAAGAGACGACAAGGCAGACCTCCACTCGGCCCGGATTCACACTCGACCGCAAATGGATCCCCATTGTCATTGCCCTCGCCCTCGTCGCAGTGATCATCGTGCTGATCCCACTGCTCGTCCGCAACAGTGGCAACGAAGCAGAGCCAGTCTCCGCTCCCGTCTGGGCTACGACCATCGCTCCCGCGACTCCGAACTCGACGCCACTACTCGACGGATACGACAACGAAGCATGGAGCCTTCCCGCAGGCAAAGCCGATGCCGCATCAGCATTCGCCGCAGGTGTCGCCTACGTGGCATCTGACCCCCGCGAACTCGTGCTCCTTGACACCAGTTCCGGTAAGGAACTCGGCAAGACGGGCCTGGATTCGTCCATCAGCTACACATCGGAATTCATGGCCGGTGATGTCCCGGCAGTAGCTGCTCGCACGGAGAAGTCTCTCACTGCCATCACTGTTAAAGGCGATACGCAGGCATGGAAGATTGCCAAAGACGATACGGTCCGCATCACAGGAACAACCCCCATGGTCGTGTCCAAGGACGGCAAGGTCTCGGCACTGATCGTTGGTAAGGACAAGCCCGTCGCGGTCACCCGTGATACATCCTTCATTCCGACTGCCATCGACGGCAAGACGCTGATTCAAGCAGATTCGGCCCGTCCCCAAGTGGTCATCGATCCCCTTGACGACAAGACCGATGCGAAGACCCTCGACCTCCCAGCCCCCACGGACTCCGCGACATTCTCACGGCACATCTCATCGGGACACGGGGTCACGGTCGCCGAATGGACCGTTGAGGGTCAGCCCACCGTGACCGTGCACGATCTCGACGACGATGCCGCGATCACCGCGGCCTTCCCGCTGTCAGATGACGCTGACGCAGATTCCTGGCAAGTAGGTCGCGCCATGGGTACCGGCATCATCGGTGATAAAGCGGTCAACCTCGCGGATGGAAGCCTCAACGCAGACGGTAACGGAACACCGTTCACGACCGCGCTCGGTCCCCTCGCCGTCGCCGAAGCCAAAGGACAACGCACCTACTTCGACGCAACATCCACTTACCCCGAACCCGATCAGGCCCGGTTGCTCGGCTACACCGACAAGGGGCCTGCGATTGTTCGCAACCCCGACGGGTCTATCACAGCTCTCACCAACACGGAAGGAAAATAAATGCACACCCCCAAGCACCGCGCCACGGCCGCAGCCGTGATCCTCGGCCTCGCGATCCCCGCTACAGGAGTTGCACCGGCCCTCGCCGACGAAGCTCCTATTCAGCCGCCAGCGACGACACGCCCTGTATCGCCCACTGTGGATGCGTCCCCTGATAGTCGCCCAACCGCAACGACGCAGCCCGCCGAGGCCCCAACCGTCGACCCGACAGTCCCAAAAGCACCTGCCCCGTCGACGACTCCTGATTCCCCTGTCGATGCCACTGTCCCAACCGCCCCGGCAGAAGACGCGCAAGCCGACGCGGCATCAGAAGCCGATGCCGATGGCACGGACGGATCTGATTCCGACTCTGGTACGGCTACCGACGGCACCGGTGACAATGATGCGACTGCGAATGCCGATGAAACTGCCGAGTCCGATGCGAATGCAGACGGGGAAGAGCCAGACCCAACAGATCCGCCCGACCAAGACGGCTACGACCCGGCAGATCCTGGCGAGGAACCACCGACCGAACCCGGCGATCCGGAGCACCCGAAAGAGACCGGCCACAAGTACCCCAAGGACAACTCGGATGCGGTAGACCTCAAGCCCGCGATCCCCGAAGACCACTACGACCAGTCATCGTTGGCCCTGATCGATCCCACGACCGGCACCCCCACTCGTCTCATCGTTCTCGACGTCGGCACGTTCACCATTCGTGGTGATGGTCAGATCAACTTCACCCCCTATGCGCCCTTCGACGGGTCGGTGACGATCAAGTACACAGTCCTCGACAATGACGGCAATTGGGTCACGGGCCGGGTCACCATCACAGGGGGAGCAACCAGCGACAACCCTGCCGATTCGAACGCAACCACCGACGACAACGGGGCATCGGATTCCACTGCTGCCGCTACAGCGAACTCTAACGCCGGACGTGACGGGTCCTCGCGCTCAAACGGCGCCGATGATGATTCGGGCGACGACGGAACGGACGACGGAACGTCAGAAGGATCCGCGACTGGTGGCTCTTCGCAGGCTGACTCGAATGGATCCGATGACGACGGTAGCGATCAGGACGCTTCCTCGTCTGCAGACGGTCCCGGCAATGACTCGGCTGACTCAGACTCAGCACCCGACGACCCCGGCGACAGCACCAACGCGGCAACCGACGCTGGAGGCACCGGAGCCGACGCAGACACAGGTGCAGACGGGCCGAACGATAACGCTGACAGCGGACGTGCCGACGACGATGCCAGAGATGGTGACGAGGGGAAGAACAAAGCGGATGAAGGCAAAGACTCCGCTGACTCCAAAGGCAAAGCCGAGGGCAATGCCGACGATTCCAACCTCGACAAGTCTGCACCGAATGACCCGGTCAACGTACCCGAGCTGCCAACCGGACCCGGCGATGACACCGAAACGCCACAGCAACCAGGGGATGACCTCGGACTGACCAACGAAGACGAACCCAACGACGAACCGTCCGAAACAGACAGCAGCGAACCTGCCCCGACTCCGTCATCAGACGATGACCGAACCGTCATCACCGACTCCGGCTCACAGCCTGACTCGTCAGCGACCAGCTCACCCAATGGACTGGTCATCGGTCTCGTTATCGGCGGACTGGTCATTCTCACTGCAGCTGGCCTCGGCGTGATCGCCTTTAGCCGTCGGACCAAGAAGTAGTCCGTAGCCTCACCTGCCACTGAAACGGAGGTTTCACCAGCATGATCGTTCGTAAGTTGATCCCCACACTCCTTGGGGCCGCTGTTGTCTTCACTATGGCGATCATCCTGCTCATCGTCCTCGTGCTCGGACTGCTCACAGCCCCGAGCGAGGACGCTTCAGCAGCCGAGGAACCGACTTGCACACCCGGCGGTGGCAATTCGTCGGCTGTCGTCGTCCCCGACGAGTACCAAGACTACGTAGAGTCCGCCGCCAAGGAATCGGGCCTCTCCGTTGGCATCATTGCCGCACAGCTCAAAGCCGAATCGAACTGGGACCCGAAAGCCGTCAGCCCAGTCGGAGCAAAAGGACTTGCGCAGTTCATGCCCGCAACGTGGAAAGAGTTCGGCGACGGTGGCGACCCATTCAACCCCAAGGACGCCATTGCCGCCCAGGGGCGATACATGAAGCACTTGAGGAACCTCGTTAAAGACCACGCCAAGGGCGACAAGAACCTGGTGGAGCTCACCCTGGCTGCGTACAACGCTGGCCCCGGCAAGGTGAAGGAACTCGGCTATGACATGAGCAAGATCAACAAAATCGAAGAAACCCGCAATTACGTCGAGAACATCACCAAGGCGGCTAAGGGTGATTACACCACCGACTGTGAAGATCCCGGCGATGGTGGAGCCGGAGGCGACGGAGACATCCTCAAGACCGCGAAACACCTCGCCTGGGATAAGCGAGTCGAGCTGCCCCGCAGCACGTCCGCTCGCCACGGTGAGGACGCGGCCAAACCGGAATACGTTAAAGCCTCACAAAAATACAACAAGACAGTCACCACAGCCTTCTTCACGGACTGCGGAGTCTACGTCGCCACAGTCATGCGCATGTCTGGAGCAGATAAGAAGTTCCCTCTGCGCGGCACCACCGACGTCCAGCTTCCCTACCTGAAACAGTCGGACAAGTACAAGACGTTTAAGCCGAAGTCCGAGGGCGACCTCAAGCCGGGTGACATCATGATCACCCCTGGCCACATTTACATCTACAGCAGCAAACGACGCAGCGGACCAGCCAACACCTCACTTGCCGCAAGCCTCTACACTCGCCCTCCCAGCGGGCAGGACACCTACGGCTTCGGATCCTATACCGCCGCTCGACTGGTCAAAGGATAATCATGAACTACAAGCATTCACTCACCACCATCATTACTATCTTCGCCGTCGTCGTTCTCGCCGCTGGTGGTGCGGTCTGGTACTTCATGTCCAAACCCACCAAGGTCCTCGTCACTATCACCTCACAGCCGCACACCGTGGAGATCACCATCAACGGTGAATCGTTCGGCACACGCAAATCAGGCAAGACCTTTCCCGTCGAAACCAAGGAAGACTCTCTGAGCATCACCGCATCCGCCGACGGATTCGCTGATGACACCATCGTCGAACCGATCAATGGAAAGCAGGTCAGCTCGTTCATCGGCCTCGTACCTCAAACCGATGAAGCCGAGAAGACACTCCGAGAAGAAGGAGACCTCGACCAGCAGGAGGACGCCACCGAGAAGTACCTCCGCGAATCGGAAAAGCTTCGCGCTGACTGGCCGATCCTCGACGAGCTGCCACGCGAGACCATGACCTACCGCGCCTACCAGGGAGAATCCGAGGACGGCGACCACGACTTCGGCATCCACCTCTTCCTCTACCCCGGTAACGCCGATCAAGGCCGCGACGACTTCAACCGGTGGCTCAAGTCCATCAACGAAGATCCACACGACTACGAAATCGTCGAAGAGATGGACCACGGACCGAAGAAGACTGTCGTTCCACCGCTGCCAACTCGCGATGAAGTCGAAGCTCTGTCTCGTGACGACATCACCGACCCGGAAACAATCAAGAGCGACAACCTCGAATCAGACGCCGCCGCACTCCAATTCGCCACCGCGACGACCACCTGGCACGCAAGCAAAGACACCCCGCATTCTGGGTTCAACCGCACGCACCAACTGATGTCGAAGTCACTCGCCGACTCCATCACTGAGCCAGAACGCCCGACCTATACCCCCAAATGGTTCGAAGCTGCTGACAACGATGCCGAATCGTACTCGTGGCCCATCGACATCTACGAAGGCACAGGGTCCAACTCCTTCGAAGTCGAAGTGTGTTGGGCTTGGGTGTCTGAAACGCACGAACCTGTCATCGAGGGACCACGCAAATACTCCATCACTATGGGAGACGACGACGGTCGTCCTTTGGTCACCGGCTACGAGTTCGAAGACCCCAACAACTTCGTCGCCTCCGAAACGGACCAGTGCCTGTCCAACGACTAATTGTCCGAATGTGCAGTGATCAACACACGACTGCCTGCGAAACGAAACCCGTGCACACGTTTCCGAGACCAGGAGAAGAACAATGAGTGAGCTCACCACATTTGTCGGAGCTGAGAACCACGCCTTGCGTATCCTCGTCCTCGACGGGATCCGCGACTTCGAAGTCCAAGTACGCAACGATCCTCGGATGATGGACCACATCGCTGACAGCGACATGTCGCTCGAAGACTACAGAGCAATGCACGACCGTATCGCCACTAAACTGCTCAATAACGAGGAATTCGACCACCGTCTCTTCGATGGCGACGAAACCCAGTTCGTCGTCGCTCTCGCCGAAGACGGAGTAGATACCGCGTCCTACCAGAACAACGACGCAGGCCAAGCTGCTCGAATGCGAGACGAACAGATCATCGAAAAGGCCAAAGCTATGGATCAAGACCGACGCACCACCGACTCAACCCCTGCCCCTGCCCCCACAGCGTCTCCGCTATCCGAACGCACGTACAACCGTGGCACACTCGACGCAGCCGGCCACCACCTCGAAACCGGAGACTGGGACGCCCATCGAAAGCTTGCCCAGATCGCAGTCAAGAGCGGCTACGCCGCTGAAGTAACGCAAGAGTACGTCAACGACGCTGATACTGACACGCCCCTGGAACACAAGATCGAGATCCTCGACCCTGGCGAGGCTGCCCCTTGTGCGACCCCCGGCCTCCGTCTCGAAGAAGAAACTGTCCTCGGCTCAACTATTTCAGTCGAACAATTCACCCCCGAGACTCCGCACGGATTCTTCGGACCCGTCACTCCACTCGAGGACGCCCCGACCGACCCCGAAGGTCCAGGCAACCCCGTCGCCTCCGACGCACACCTCAGCGCACTAGCCGCACAGCCGCCCGACCCACGGGCGCACAGCACAGGCCCCAGCCTGACCTGATCGCACTACAGCACTCTTCAGCGGCGCACTTCTAACAGTCAGGAGCATCATTAATGCTTCTGGCTGGTATTATTGATGCCATGAGTTATCAAGTGGTTGCCGCACTCAGTCCCGTGGCCTACGACTACAACGGGTTCGTGACCTCCCGGCAGGCCCACGACGTAGGGGTATCGAATCCGCAGCTGAAGTCGATGGCCGACGCCGGAGTCCTGGAGCGAGTTGAACATGGGATCTACCGATTCGAAGCTGCCCCTGGGCAGCTCTCCGATCCGACATTCTGGCGCTGGCTCGCGGTCAGCCAGGGCGACCGTCACGGAAGCGACGGTGCGCCACCGGTCATTGTGGCGGGAGAGAATGCCGCTGAGCTCCACGGCATCGGTGACTTCTGGCCTCGCGGCTTTGACTTCATCGTTACTGCCCGCCGGTTCACCCGAATCGATGACGTGCGACTTCGGAGACGGACGGTCGAGCCGATTGATGTCGACTATGTTGACTCGATTCCTGTTCTGACTATCGAGGCCACCCTGGCGGACCTGGCGGGACCGGATCAAGGTGCAGATCTGTCACTGATTGGGGATGCCTACAGGGATGCCCGTCGCCTGGGGAGGATTGTGAGGCCCGAGCGTCTGGTCGCTCTTCTTGGGCGACATGCCCACATTCATGGCTTCCCCCGAGGCGACGGAGCGGGACTGCTCGACTACATCGCGCCGAACGCCGATAGAGTCGCCGCATGACAGATTCCGGCTATTCGACCTGGACGGCCACCGACAAGGCGATCAAAGCAGCGGCGAGAACACTCTCGAAAGAACAAGGACGAGACTTTCACTCTCTCATTCGCGGCGCCTACTTCGACCGGTTCCTCTCTCGCGTGTTCGATGAATCGCAGGGAAACCGCTGGGTACTCAAAGGTGGGTCTGGCATGCTCGCCCGAGTCCCCGACACTAGAGCCACCAAAGACGTCGATCTCACTACCTCAGCCATGTCGATCGACGATGCCGAACGAGCGCTGATCGAAGCCGCATCCAACGACATCGGCGACCACGCAGTGATCCGCCACCGCGACAGCCGTCCCATCGTCGAACATGACGTGCAACCCGATGTCACAGGGCGACGAATCACATTCGAGATGCGCGATGCTCAGACGTTGAAGCTCATCCACACGATTCCTGTTGACCTGGTCGTCGAGGACGGTCTTATCGGCAGGACAGAAGTGATTGATCCAGCCTCCAGAGTCGTGCCATCAAGGGGGCTGCCGACAGCCCCCTACCGTCTTTACCCACTGGCCGATCAGATCGCAGATAAGGCCAGTGCCACCATGCTTCGCTTCAATGGTCGACCGAGCACCCGGACCAAAGACCTCGTGGATCTTGTCGTCATCGCGCGCACACAATCAGTTGATGTTGGCCAAATGAAATCGGCGATAGTGGCTCGTTTCGCGGCTCGTCGTGAACCAATTCCGACGCGGTTCACTGTCCCTGACGGGTGGACTGCACCGTACTCGCGTATGGCAAAAGACGTACCTGCCTGCAGGGGCTTCGCGGACGTCCATGCTGCCGAGAGACTGATCGGCAGACTTCTGGCCCCGGCTATCGACCCCGCGCACCCGCAGGTTCGCCAATGGATGCCGCAGAACGGTTGGGATACTAACCCTGCGGCCAGGACGAATCCTTCACCAACGGATCCGACAGTGATCGCGCCCTCGGTACAACATCCTGGACCAGACGGCCCGACCCCGAAATAGTGGTTAGCTGCCGACTCCGGCACCCTGGTTGGTGCGGTCGTTGAGTAAGGCCAGACGCGACAGTCAGCGAGTGGCCGGCCATTAACGATGAAATCCTGCCGCACCGGGCGGCGTGGTCGCGTTCTGTACTTCGCGACCGAAGTTCGTGCCCTCAGAATGTAATCTCCTGCGTGAGGCTGGGTCGCCGAATCGTTCTCTTTAGCAGTTGCAAGACTGTTCACCGTAGGCTGAGACCTGCTGAATCAAGCTGATCCTGTCCGGTCGACCTTTATGCCCCTAGAGTTCTCCTCCGTCCGCCTAGAGCGACCGCAGGCTCCTTCTCAGATAGGATCACTATCAACTTGGCTAGAGACGAGGAGGACTCAGTGCACATTGAGTCGATGTTGCTACGGAATTTCCGATGCTTTGGTAACCAGGCCACACCGGCGACCTTGGAATCTACCCTCACTGCGTTGATAGGCACCAACGGGACCGGCAAGACCGCAGCGTGCCAGGCTCTCCAGCGCATCTTCGGGATCTCTGCCGAAGAACGTAGTATTCGAGTTGATGACTTCCACGTCCCTGCCACTGAGGCACCCGGCTCCGAGCCCACTACTCGAACACTGCATATAGAGGTCATCCTGGCCTTCCCTGAGCTCAATGATCATGACGGCGATGTCTCGTCCGTTCCGGACTTTTTCAGGCGCATGGCGGCGGACGCAGATGGAAACATGAAGTGCCGCGTCGTTCTCGAGGCCACCTGGGAAAACGACGGCACGCTCGATGGATCTATCGAGACGCGTCTCTTCTGCGTCGCCTCTCTCGATGACGGGTATACCGGGGACCAAGTTTATACGTTACCGCCAGCCGAGCGTTCCCGCATCCAGTTCGTCTATGTCCCGGCTACTCGAGATGGTTCCAAGCATGTGTCGACCTTCCTCCGCAGCCGCTTGTGGAAGGCTGCGCTATGGTCCGACGACCTCAGGGAGCTCGTGCGTAACGTTGCGGACGACGTGAGTAGTCAGTTCCACACTGAAGCCGCGACAACGACCGTCGAAAAAGCTTTCGGGGATCGCTGGCGAGAACTCCAGGGTGCTGGCACTCACTCGCAGCCCCGCTTTCAGCCACTCGAGCCGGACATCGACCAGTTCCTCCGCGGCGCAGAGCTCACCTTTGAACCCGACCCCAGCAGCGCCGCACGACCAGCACGACTCCTCAGCGACGGACAACGATCGCTGCTGCACTTGGCGCTTACAACCGCGACCCTCGACCTCGAACGAAAGGTGTCTACTGATCCTGACTCCGGGTTCGACCCTGACGCCACCCGAATCCCAGCGCTGACGATTCTGGCAATCGAGGAACCAGAGAACAGCCTTTCTCCGTACTACCTCTCCCGGATCATCAAGCAATTGGACGACCTCGGCAAAACCCTACAGGTCCAAACCCTGCTTTCAAGCCATTCCGCCAGTGCTCTTGGCCGCATAGATCCGCGCTCTGTTCGCCATTTCCGGCAGGAATTCACTACCGGCGAATCCACCATCCGCCCGATCACGCTACCCGAAGACGATGCCGCGGCTGCAACATACATCCGCGAAGCAGTACGAGCCCATCCCGAGCTCTACTTCGCACGATTCGTGATACTCGGTGAAGGCGACTCGGAGCACATCGTCATCCCTAAGCTGGCACGCGCCCTGGGCGTAGAACTCGACCCATCGTTCATCGCGATGGTCCCTCTTGGCGGACGCCACACACACCATTTCTGGCGCCTCCTGACGGACCTAAAAATTCCGCACGCCACCTTGCTTGATTTAGACCATGGACGTGCCGACGGCGGTCCAGGTCGCTACAGAACAGCGATACGAAACCTCAAGGCCAACGGCATCGACGTTTTGGACGACGTAGACGACTTCACCACAGTCGATGACATCTCCGACGAAGCCAAGCTCCAGGACCTCACAGAGGTACGAAACCGGCTACGCGACTACGGCGTCTTCTTCTCCTCCCCGCTTGACCTCGACATGCTCATGCTTCAGCACTACAGAAGCGCCTACACGACGTTAGAAGCTGGTCAAAACGGACCCCAATCCACCGATGCCACAAAGACGGTCCTGGGAACCGGCGGCACAACCCGGGGGAAGAAGTTCTGGAACCCGACCGACGAGGAAACAAAAAGGGACCGGCAGAAGGACTTGCAGTGGTACCGGTACCTCTTCAGCAACCAGCCGAAACCAGCAACACATCTTGCAGCGCTAAGCCGAATGGCAACAGAAGAGATCGAGGCCAATATTCCCGAGATACTTCGGGCACTGATTGAGTTCGTCCGGTCCGAAATCACCCCCTGATAGCATCATGGATCTCCACCAAAAATCAGCGGCGACATGGCGACCGGTAGGGGTCCCAGACCTCGAAACAGCCGCCTGGGCCGCTCTACGGCACCCCGGAAGCACCGCTGTGACTGCAGGGCCGGGTGCGGGCAAAACAGAGTTCCTGGCTCAGCGAGCAACGTATCTATTGCAGACAGGCCTCTGCCCACCCCCGCAAAGAATCCTCGCAATCTCCTACAAACGCTCGTCCGCTGCCAACCTTGCCAAGCGGGTCGCCGACCGCGTCCCGGAAGCCGCACATCGATTTGAATCGATGACCTTCGACGCCTTCACCAAAGGCCTCCTTGATCGATTTGAGCACGCGCTACCGTCTGCGTGGCGTCTTAACGGTCGCCGCTGGGATGTGGGCTTGTTTAAGAAGACAGAGATACAGATGTTTCTGGATGATCTCGGTGGAAGTCAGCCCCGAGGGCTTCAGTCTGAAATCTTGGCGATTCAGCCTGGACGGTTCCTTCCGGACATTGTGGGAACTTTCGCGCTACCCGAAGACCCAACTGGCCCATCTGCATCTACCCACGAGTTCGTTGCCCTGCGCTGGTGGTGGAAAAACTTCGGAGCGGCAAAGTCGCCCGTGATCGACTTCACGATGATCAACCGTCTAGCTGAGCTACTTGTCCGCTCGCGCCCGCAGATTCTGCGAGGGCTACGAGCGACGTACCCGTTCGTGTTCGTCGATGAGTTTCAAGATACTACGGCCGCACAGATCACCTTCCTCAGGGCAGTCTTCGCCCACCCAGGTGTCGTCGCCACCGCAGTCGGGGACGACAAACAGAGAATCATGAGCTTCGCTGGCGCACTCGAGGACGCCTTCGACCGATACGAAGCAGACTTCTCAGCCAAGCATCTCGCACTCACCTGGAACTTCAGATCCTCAGCCGACCTCGTCGCCGTGCAACATCGAGTCGCAACCAGCATCGACCCAATGGCAGCGCCTACTGAGTCCCGGGCAAAGAGCGAGCCCGATCATGTTCCCCTCGTCATTTGGACCTACCCCAGCGCCGAAAAGGAAGCTGAGCACCTCGCGCAGTGGATCGCAAACGACATCGCATCATCTGGTCGCACCAGTGCAGACTTCGCACTCATCGCGCGGCAGCTAGTTGCACAACTCGAGCCCGCGCTGACCTCGGCATTCAAACGACATGGGCTCTCCATCCGCAACGACGATGCCGAATGCGGGAAGCTCAAGTTACAAGATCTACTCAAACACGACGTCACTCGTTTTCTCGTTGGCCTCCTCACACTCGCGGCGTACCCTGCAGGACATGCCGACCTTTGGAGCGAAACTCTTGGCCTCCTCAGACGTGTTGCGGGTAGCGACGGCACCGAAAAGGCCGAGCGACGACTATCCGACCAATTGACAGCATTGACCGACGACCTGCGGGCTTGGTTAGGCAAGAACGATGTCTTGGGCGTCGATGCCAAGGATATCGTCGACTATACCGCCGGCCTCATCGGTTCTGCCGCACTCGCGGGATTTGTACGGGGACAAAACAGCGGCGACAATCTTGGGCTTCTCCTGGAGTCGCTCACCGCGCGAATCAACAGCGTGAAACACGATGCCAGTAACTGGCGGAAACTCGTCGATGCCATCGAAGCCGCGGACTCAGTCGCGCTCATGACAGTACATCGAAGCAAAGGGCTTGAGTACCACACAGTGGTCTTTCTCGGCCTTGACGATGATCAGTGGTGGTCCTACCGAAAGGATCCGATAGGTGGGAACTCGGCATTCTTCGTCGGACTGTCGCGTGCAGCCCACAGACTCGTGTTCACAACAACTCGACCGCAAGCCGCGCGACGCAATATCAAGCCCCTGCTCGAGCTTCTGGACGAATCGGGAGCAAAAACACAGCACTGGACATAGACTCAACCGCATTCTCGTCACATGGCGTCGACAGCCACATCGCGCTCATCGAGCCATCCTCAGTGTGGCACCCGTAGGCATTCTCATAGACCCGTCCGGGAGCTTTAGGTGCGCCGGGCCCTTTGAGGTCCTTAGCTTTGGCAATGCCATCCTGTGATCTGATCTGGCAATTTTGCCAGTAATCGCCGTTCGGGAGTGCAACTAGCCGTTATCCGAACGAGGGCCCCGAAGGATTCATCACGCATTGACGTCCCCACACTCAATCGTTCATCCTGGGCCATCGAACTTGATCATACGAGTTAACGTGCGTCTTTAGGGTGGTCGCGTCCATGGCCCTCGTCTGGGTGCTCCCGGACAGGAGAGCGCACCACCGCCTTCAGCACATATCTCACATCCCGAAGTAGATACCAGCAGACAGATCCTCACGGCCGAAGAGAACTTCAGCGCTTACCAGCACAGTTCACACGCAACCCCAAGCCGCGCAACCTCAAGCAGAAGAGCACTTCTCCGATGAGCAAATCCAACCTCAAAAGCTACACACCTCTGGCACCAAGGTGCATACGTCCCACGATTCCGTGGGACGGTGACAAACGCTTTGCGCGGCCTCCAGCGAACCTTGAGCATGAGCAATCGACCCCGTACATGCATCGAATGCGAGACGGCGCTGCCAGCCGAGGCCCCGCCGAGTCGCCGGTATTGCGGCATAACCTGCCGCAGACGTGCCAGCCGTCGCCGCGAGCGACGAGCGGCGCACGAGACCGAAGTCGCTCGGCTGAAACGCCTACTCAGCGAAGCCACCGCCCGTGAGGACCGCCTCGAATCACGGCTCGCGGCCGCGCGCGAACGCATCGAGACCACACGGACGAAGATGCGGCGGCAAGCGGTCAAACACCGCAAACGAGAACGCCATGCCCAGCGGGCGATCATCGACCGGGTCCAAACGCTCGTCGCCACCCGTGACCGGCTGTCCTCGGTGACCGCTGATCTCGAAGTTGCGGCCTCGAACCAAAACGACCGGACAGACCTCGAATTCGCCGCCCAGCAGATCGTGGACCTGCAGAAGCGGCTGGCCACGGTCACCGACCGCCACCAGGCACTGACCGGACAGCACGCCCAACTGCGTGACCGGTATGCCGCGCTCGTGTCCGACTACAACAAAGCCGCCGACCGGCTCAACGACCTCGCCCGTGACCGACAGCGTTTCCGGCCGGTCGTCGAGGCGTGGGACACCCTGGCCGGTCGCCTCGCGAAGTCGGCCAAGACGACCACCCTGTCCGCCGGTGACCGAGAGATTGTCCGCATGTGGGCGACCTGGCAGACCGGACGTGACCGCCGCCGACGGGCCGGACAATGACCGCCGCCACTATGACCGTTGACCGGCCACACCAGTCCCTGACCGACCACCTGACCGTGACCGAAGGAGACCGCCCATGACCGTGTCCATCTCGAAGATGTCCATCAACTACTACCTCGACCATGCCGCGACCGGCGACGGTCAGACCCGGGACATGACCGCCTACTACACCGAGGCCAAAGCCCCTCCAGGCACATGGCTCGGCAGGGGACTCGACGGGCTGACCGGCCTGTCCGTCGGTCAGCAAGTGACCGAATCTCATGCCCGGTCGCTCTACCAGGACCAAGAGGACCCCGTGACCGGTCGTCCACTCGGTCGCCCACTGATGAAGCCACAGGCCATACCCAACGGTGCGGTCACACCTGCCGGTCGACCGGCCAAGACTGAACGCGAAGGCGTGGCTGGCTTCGACCTGACCTTCTCCCCACCGAAGTCCGTATCCGCTCTCTGGGCACTGGCCGGTCCCGAACTGCAGGGCCGCATCCAGGCCGCACACCGGCAGGCCCTCGAAGAAACACTGGCCTGGGTCGAGGCCAACGTCATCCAATCCCGTGCCGGTCACGGCGGAGTCGCCCACGTTGCCGTCAACGGAGTCATCGCCTCCGCATTCGACCACTGGGACTCACGTGCCGGTGACCCGCAACTGCACACCCACCTGGTCATCGCCAACAGAGTCCAGCGCGCCTCCGACGGGCACTGGGTCACCATCGACTCCTACACACTTCACCGGCACGTCGTGGCCATCTCGGAAATGTACAACTCTCTGATCTTCGACCGGCTCGCCGCCGACATCGGTACTGTCGCCGAATCGCGCACCGACGTCGACCTCGACGTCCAACAGTTCATCGAATCCGGCACAGATACCGACTCGGAGTACGAACCCGCGCATCGGGTCGAGCTGGCCGGAATCCCCGACGAGCTCATCGAGGAATTCTCCAGCCGGTCAGTCAGCATCGAGACCCGTACCGATGAACTCATCGCCGAATACACCGACACCTATGGCACGCGACCGACCCCACGTGAGGTGCTGCTCATTCGGCAACAGGCCACCCTCGAGAACCGGCCCGAGAAAAACACCATCGAGCGCACCACTCTGCCGGCGAAGATGCACTGGTGGCGACAACGCACCCGTATGGCCGGTCTCGACCCGGACACTCTCGTGAAGAGCGCGGTCGGTCACCATGTCCGGAAAGTGACCGCCGACATGCTCACCGGCGACATCATCGAGCAGATCAGCCAGTGGACACTGACCGACGCCTCACAGCGCCGGACCACGTTCGCCCGTGCCAACGTGCGTGCCTCGGCTGAACGAGTCCTACGCCTTGTCCGGTGTCCGACCGTCGATGACCGGCACGTGCTCGTGGACAACATCGTCGAGCTCACCCTCGACAAGGTCGTCTCTCTGACCCCTGACCGGTCACGAGCACCCGAGGGACCGGACACCACGATCAGCCTCCGTGACCGGTCAGTCTTTGACCACCAGCATCACTCCGGTGTCTACACGACCGAACAAGTCATGGCCGACGAAGACCACCTCATCTCCCGTGTCACCGCGACCGGGGCACCGACGCTGGCCGGCCACCCGGAGCATGCCGACGTCCTCGAAGAATGGCGCACCGACGACGGTCACCCGCTCAGTCCAGATCAAATGCTCGCCTCGAAACACGTGCTCTCATCCGACGCCGGAATCTCCGCGATCATCGGTCCCGCCGGCACCGGCAAATCCACCACCATGGGCGCGATCACCGACACCTGGCACTCGGTCCACGGCGAGCAATCCGTCATCGGCCTTGCCCCCTCCGCTGTGGCCGCAGGTGTCCTCGGCGATGAAATCGGAGTCGACACCGACAACGTTGCCAAATGGCTCTTCGAATCCGTCGGGGAGGGGGCAGCACGGCGTGCCGAACGTGTGGCCAACCTCGAATCACGGCTTGCCGCGCTCAACACCACCATCGACAACACGCCACATCGTGACCGGGCCAGACTCGTCCAGCAACGCGAGGCCATGCAAGCCAAGCTCGCAGCCGACTACGCCACCCAAGCCCAGTACCAGTTCCACCCGAACCAGCTCATCATCGTCGACGAAGCGTCCATGGTCTCAACATCCAACCTCGCCGAGCTCTCCCGACAAGCCGAAGCCGCAGGAGCCAAACTCCTCATCGTCGGCGACCCCGCACAGCTGGAGGCCGTCGACGCGGGCGGCTTCCTCGGTCACGTCGAACGCAACCTCGATCACACCACGCTCGAAACCGTTTGGCGATTTAAGAACGAATGGGAACGCGCAGCCTCCCTCAAACTCCGGTCAGTCAGCGACAAGGACGGCATCGACGCGGTCGTCGACACCTACGACGAGCACGATCGCATTCACGGCGACCCTGACCAAGAAGCCGCCGACACGGCTTACTCCGCATGGAAGGCTGACCGCGACGAGGGCCTATCGTCAATTCTCATCGCCTCGGACAATGAGACCGTTGCTGAACTCAATCAGCGTGCCCACACCGACCTGGTGGAATCGGGCGACGTGAAAATCACGCACCAGGTCACCCTGCGGTCCGAGGTTCAGGCCGGCATCGGTGACGTGCTCCTGGCCAGGCGCAATGATCGCAGCATCCGCGACTCCAACGGTGCTTTCGTCGCCAACGGCACCCGCCTGACCATCACAGCGATCCGCCCTGACGGCAGCGTCGAGGCCGACGTGCAGACAGGGGAGGACGGCACACCCCCGACCATCGTGCTCGACGCCGACTATCTCGCCTCATCTGTCGAACTTGGCTATGCCACCACCGCACACCGATCACAGGGAGTCACTGTCGATACCGGTCACGCCGTCGTGACCCCGAAACTCTCACGTGAACTGTTCTACGTTGCAATGACGCGAGGCAAACGCGGCAATCACGCCTACGTTGACATCGATGACCCCGAGAACCCCACGCCTGAGGACTGGAACGTGCAGATGACCTCCGCCGCGGTCGATAAGGACGGCGAAGTCATCAACGACCCTGCCTTCTACATCAAGTCCGTCGTCTCCCGTTCCACGGCGGAAAAGTCCGCACACGAAGTCCAGGACGCAGAACTTGGTTGGGCCAGCGATGTCGGGCGACTCTGCCACGAACTCACGTACCTCAGCTGGGCGGCGAAAGTCACCCGCACTCAAGAATGGCTCGACGCACACGCTGACCCGACGCTTGCCGAACAGATCCGCACCGATAGCGACTGGCAACGCCTCATCAGCGTCGACCCCGCTCAGAACATGCGAGGTGAGCTTCTACCAAATGACACCGTCGAAACGATCATTGACCGCTGTCACAAGCCCACCGACTCTCCGGTCACCGGGTCCGGTGACATGATCGCCGACGCCACGACGGCCACCGACGAACAGGCGCGTGTATGGGCGCAATCGATGGTCGACCTCCGAGACCAAGTTGCCGCACGTCGAGCAGTGCTGACGAAGGATCCTCCCGGATGGTTTTCGACCCTCCGCGAGCAATACGCTCATCACCCTCGTCACGACGATGTGATCGACGCGGTGATCGTGTGGCGCGGAGTCTCTGAGCAGACCGACTCCGAGACACCACTGGGAGCAGAACCGCCGAAGGATGACTACCTCCGCCCGTATTGGAATCGATTGCAAACACTCATCACTGCCACGACTGTAGGGATTAATCATCAACAGATAGGACCTACGGTCGATACTGACGTCGACCCAAGTGAATGGGGTAGACAAGTCTACGACCCTGACTACTCCGCCTTGGACGACCTCTCACAACGGACCTCACAGACCGAAATTCGTCCTCAATGCCCGCCATTTCCAACGCACCGTGGTCCAGGTCGAGATCTACGATAAATAAGATCATAATGAAATTTGGGAAGCAGTTTTTAAGACTGCTACCGGCGATACCTCTCTCGGGGTGCAATCTCGCGATGATGTTAGCTGCAATCGGTACTAGCATGTTGTCTGCAGCCGACAGCCCACTCATTCGTGGCGTTGAGACTACTTGGGTATCCTGCTGATTTTCTGTGCTCTAGTCGGTGTGAAGTGACCCCGCCGCCTTGGCTCAGGGATAGCGAGCCGGGCCTATACGAGATCTCAATAGACATACGGCGTCCACTGGTTCTCAAAGGCACAGAAGCACATCGGTAGTGCCGCAGAATATCCGGCCTTGTTCTGGCTCGAAGCTGACCCACGTGTTCCCCTTGAAAGCATCCAGCACCTTGTGTCAAAACTCTATCGGATATGGCCAGGCGTCCGAGGAGCCGCCCGTTATCCATGGGTTCGTAGGACGAACGCAGACCAAATAGACCCGTACAGCCGACACTGCTCCTTCCAATCTTGTTCGTAAAACACGTATAGAGATCAGCCCGCTCGCGGCCCCGCATACGAGAAATAGGACTGATATGCACATCGGCTACGCCCGGTGCTGGAGCCAGCATCAGGGCCAAGAACTCCTGAGTTCCACAACTTTAGTGTCCCGCAAACAGGCCGGGAATTAACGCGTTCGCGATCTCTCTCGCTGACCCAGTGACCTCGGGATCGAACGCGACCTCCTGACCACCCACACGACCAGTGAACGCCCGCAACGGCCGCAGCATGGTGATGATCTTCTTCAACGACGCCCTAGCCTCGGGATTTCATGATTAGTG
>NZ_VIGO01000006.1:0-402551 GCF_009299785.1 Brevibacterium sp. CFH 10365
CCAAGACTCACAGCCGTCAGGTAGTTCGGGGAGGGGACGGGCGTGCGGAACGCGGCCGATGGGATAGAATGGATGGCTGTGCCCGCAAACGCGTGCACAGATGATCGGGAGCAGAGAGGAGGCCGGTCATGCCGAAGGACACAGGCAAGAAAGTCATTGCGAGGAACCGCAAGGCACGCCACGACTATCACATCGAAGACACGTGGGAGGCCGGACTCGTACTCACCGGCACCGAGGTGAAATCCCTGCGCGAGGGCCGTGCCTCGCTCACCGATGGCTTCGCCCTCATCTTCCAGAACGAAGCCTGGCTGGAGAACGTTTACATTCCCGAATACCTGCAGGGGACGTGGACGAACCATTCGGCCAGACGTCGCCGCAAGCTGCTGCTCCACCGCGAGGAGATCCTCAAGCTCTCGCAGAAGGTCAAGGAATCCGGCCGGACGCTGGTCCCGCTCGAACTCTACTTCGACGGTTCACGCGTCAAGGTCGAGATCGCCCTGGCCAAGGGCAAGCGCGAATGGGATAAGCGTCAGGCTCTGCGCGAGGCGCAGGACAAACGCGAGGCCGAACGCGCCATGAAAGCCAAGCAGTACCTGTAAGGGCCGGTGGCGCGGGTCCGATTCCCGCTATTGCACCGACTCTCATCTCCTTCGCCGAGGCGGCCGGACAGCATCCGCGAAAGTCCGCGCACGTGTTCGCGGAGTTGAGGGAATGCAATTGGCTCAGTATGCGTTGTGCGAGTATGCTGGGATATCTGATCGGTGCCAGCAACCGCCTCGGCGGGAGAAACAGCTGATCAGGTTTGGTAACAGAATATGGGGATGATCGGTTTCGACGTTGGACACTGCGTCGGGAGAAGCGGGCCGAGAATGCAGAGTCATCTCGTTAATGTCCTCTGCAAAACAATAGGTGCTAAGTCTAACAACCGCACCGATTTCGCCCTCGCTGCCTGATAGAGCGCGAGCTGCGAATCCGTCAGCCTAGAGTTGCCTCTGCTCTAGATCCTGGCGTCGCTTAAGAGGCCACTGCTTCAGGTACTTGTTGGGGGTACCTGAGGGACTTCTACTCAACTCCGTTCGTTGGTCCATGTGTTCGTGCAAGGGCCAGAACCTAAGACACTACTTCACGAACTGCGCCCGGAGAAGTCCTGACAATCTGCCGACGGACGCGGGTTCGATTCCCGCCATCTCCACTGACAAGGCCTCGGATTCCGCGTGAATCCGGGGCCTTTTCCATGCCCGCCAGCCGCCGGGGGAGTCCCGCTGTGCGTCCGTTGCGTCCCACCGGCCGTTTCCCGACGCCGGCCGAGGCCACGGCAAAGCAACCCCATCAGGGCCATCAGGGCCGTTAGGATGATGGCAAGCCAACTTTACGAGGAGGTGATGCGCACGTGTTCTATCCGCCGTTGATCGGCTACCTCATTCTCGGCGTCATCAGCACACTGCTCATCGACGCCATCCGCCGCAATCGCCTCACCCGCAACCGTGCCGTCGGCATCCGCTCCCGGCACACGCTGGCCTCCGACGCCGCCTGGCTGCGCGGGCACCGAGCGGCCGTGCCGGCGCTCATCACGCTGAGCGTCATTGCCATCGGATTCGCTCTGGCTCTGGCCTGTGTCGAACTCTTCTCCTGGCCGACCGCGGCCGGTCACGTTCTCTCGGTCGTCGGCTGGGTGCTCATCCTCGGGATGGCCATAATCGCCATGTCGGCAGCCAACACGGCAGCGAAATCAGCCGACGACTAGGCGTCGCTGCGCTCTCCTGTTCGGTGCCGAAATGAGGAGGACAGTGTCGTAAGAAGACCGGACCACGGCCCCTGCCACGACTCACCCCGGCTTCTGCCAGTGCCAAGAACCACCTCGGCGATTGCGTCCATGCGGCCGAGGTCTATCGGCCATCTGGCCGAGGACTCGGGCGCCCGGATTCGGAAGGATCGGCAGTGTCATCACACGCCGATCCGCAAAGGACCTCCTCCACCCATGAAGAAGGCACTCATCTCCCTCGCCGCCGTCGCCCTCATCATCGTCGCCATCATCGGCGGACTCGTCGTTGCCGAACAGCGCGCCAAAGCCACACTTGAGGCCGACGTCGCCGACTATCTGGACAGCTGCGCGATCACTCCCGATACGATCGACGTCCACGGCCGCCCCTACCTGCTCTACGCCGCGCAGCACACCGCCGACCTCAGCTACGTCGACATCACCCCCGACGACGGGGTCAACAAGGATCAGATCCTCGTTCACCACCTCGTCGACGGCCACGCCGACCGGCTCACTCGCTTCATCACCTTCGAGTACCCGTCCGGCCAGGTGAGCCCGGTAAAGAATCCCGATGGCTCCTACACCGAGGTGGCCATTCTCGAGGGAGAAAGAGTGACCTTCTCCGCCCGCACGGAAGGAAATCGGCTCGACGTTCTCGCGGACAGGCGCTCACTCACCGACCTCGCTCTGCCGCGGGCGGCCGAAGTGAAGAACGTGTCCGCAGGAGACGACGGCGTCATCGTCGAAATCGAATACGCCGACACCGACTGCCGCTGAACCCGACAGTGCAGACCTCGCCGACCGGCGTTGACTAGACTGTGAGCCAATGAGACGACTCCTCACCTGGCTGTGGCTGCTGCCGGTGCCGCTTTCCTTCGCCCTGGAACTGCTCATCGGCAGCGGCTGGCTTCTCATCCTCGGAAACGTCCTCGCCGCCGCAGTCGCACTGCCCGCCCTCATCCGCGCCCACCGCCATCCGGACCGACGACTCAGCCTCCTGTGGGCAGTCCTCGGTCTCCTCGCCGCCCTCGTCCTGACCGCCGCCAGTGCAACCCTGAGTCTGACGAGTCTGTGGCTGAGCCTGGTGGCGCTGGCGATGCTCACCCGCACCGCCGCGACCCAAGCGGGCAGCGTCCCCATCGTCGTGTTGGCTGTGGCGAACATCATCGTCGCCGGGCTCATGCCCGACGGTCTGACCTTTGCCCTCATGGTGACGGGGCTGGTCATCGCCGCGATCGCGATCGGACTCATGCTGCGATCGAATGATCGTACGCTGATCGAGAAACAGGCCACCGCCACCGAGGCGGAGCGACGTCGCATCGCCACCGAACTCCACGACCTCATCGCACACGAGGTGACCGGCATCGTCGTCCTCGCCGAGGCCGCCGGACGCAGCGACGACAACGACCTGCGTACGACCGCGCTGACGAAGATCGAGAAGTCCGGCACCCGCGCGCTCGAGGAGATCCGCCGACTCGTCTCTGCCTCCCGGAATCGGGATCACCTCTCCCAAACGCAGGCTGCCGCCTCGGCGAGACCTGCAGGCAGCGCCGCAGGAACCGGATCGGTCACCGGATCCGAGGCGGCCGCCCGTACCCCGGTCGCCGCCGGTCCCCAGGCGCTGCACGACCGGGTCGCGGCTTTCGGTGAGGCCGCACATCTTACGATCGACATCCCCGCCGAGGTGGACGGCGAAGTCTGGCCGGTCCTCGACCGGGTGCTCGTCGAATCGCTGACCAATGTGCGTCGCCATGCCGGAGCCGACGCTGAGGTCACGGTCACTCTCACCACTGACCCCGCACCGCCGACCACCGACCCCGCATCACCGGCGGCTCTGCTCATGACCGTGACCAACGGCCCCGGTTCCGGCGGGATCGGGGCCGGCAGCGGAACGGGACTGGGCAGTCTGCGGGCGAGGGTGGGCCACCTCGGCGGGAGCATCGACGCCGCACCCGTACGCGGGGGAGGTTGGAGTGTTCGCGCCCGGGTGCCCGTCGCCGCGTGGGACGTCCGGCATAGCAGCGGGCGCGGCCGCCGACACGAGAACCGACAGAACAACGACCACGAGGCCTGCAGGCAGGGGAGGACCGATGATCACCGTCGCTGTCGTCGACGATCAGGAGATGGTGCGGATGGGCTTCTCCCTCATCCTCGACGCCGAGGAGACGATGCGCGTCATCGGCCAAGCCGCCGACGGCGTCGAAGCGATCGACCTGGTCAGACGCAAACAGCCCGATGTCGTTCTCCTCGACATCCGCATGCCCCGCCTCGACGGGTTGGCCGCATTGCCGCGGCTGACATCGTATTCGAAGGTCATCATGGTCACGACCTTCGATGACGACGACTACGTCGATGCGGCCCTGGACGGAGGAGCCAGCGGCTTCCTGCTCAAGGACTCCGGTGCCGATCTCCTCATCGCCGGGGTGAAGGCCGCCGCCGACGGGGACGCGCTCATCTCCCCGTCGCTCACCCTCAACCTGCTGCAGCGGCGCACATCGACGGCTCAGGGGAACAGCTCCCGTGTGGACAGGCTCAGCCAGAGGGAGAACGACATCGCGAGATTGGTGGCCGTGGGTCGGACGAATCAGGAGATCTGCGCCGAACTCTTCATCTCCCTGGGTACCGTGAAGACCCATCTGGGAAGCATCCAGACCCGCCTCGAGGCCCGCAACCGGGTCGAGATCGCCGCGCGGATGTGGGAATCCGGGGCGATGAACACGGGAGGCTGACCCACCCCCGCCGCTCTATCAGCCGAACGGCCGACCCCTGCCGTCGAATCTCAACTGCACGGCCGATGTGCTCACTCCATCAGCCGGGAAGGATGGGGACCATGACAGAGACACAGACTTTTGCCCCATCACCGCCCCGGAGCCGCTCCCGGATCATCGCCCTCGATGTCGTCCGCGGATTCGCGCTGTGCGGGATCCTGCTGGTCAACCTCCCGCCGATCATGAGTCTGAGCAGCATCGATTCCGCCGGGCAGGCTCTCCCGATCTACAGACTTCTCGAGGACACGGTGCAGAACCGGTTCTTCCCGATCTTCTCGTTCCTGTTCGGAATCGGCTTCGGACTGATGTGGCTGGGCGCCGGTCGTCGCAGTGCTCGCCCCCGTCTGGCACTGCTGCGCCGGTTCGCCTTCCTCGGCCTCCTCGGCGGCCTGCACCAGCTCCTCCAACCCGGCGAGGCCCTGCTGCCCTACGCGCTGGCCGGCATCGTCCTGCTCCTGCCGGCCACATGGATACCGGCACGCCTGCTCGGCTGGGTGACCTCCATCCTCGGCGCAGTCCTGCTCGCTGCCGGAGTGGCCACCGGAGGCGGATTGACCCTCATCCCCGGGCTGTTCCTGGTCGGCTTCGCCGTCGGCCGCAGCGGATTCATCCGCTCGGTCCTGGCCCATCCGGGACGGGTCGCTATCGCCGGTGCCTTCGCTCTGACCGTGACGTTCATCGGCTTCGCCACCACCGACTACCTCACCCGTCACATCAACGGATGGATCAACGCCGGCCTGGGCCTGAGCATGGCACTGACCTATATCGCGGTCATTCTGCTGCTCCTGCACACTCCCGCCGAGGCGGTCCTCAAATCCGTGTTCGCACCCTTGGGTCGGATGGCGCTGAGCAACTATGTCGGCGCCACCCTCATCCTCGTGAGCGTGCGGATGATCGTGCCCGATCTCACCCGACTCGACGACCACGGCGGCTACGTCGCCGGTCTCGTCATCTGCCTGGCGATCATCATCGTCCAGATCATCGTCTCGACGCTGTGGCTGCGCCGGTTCGGTCAGGGGCCGCTGGAGAAGCTGTGGCGACTCGTCACCTGGGGGCGCCTCACGAGTTCACGCGGATGACCTCCTCCTGATACGGCGCGATGATCTCGCCGGAAATCCGCAGGTCGAGGAGCAGGAAGGGCCGTTCGTCGACCGGGCGCGCCTTCCACTCATCGACGACGGCGAGGTCGGCCAGGGACCGCACGGCGACTCCCTGCCCGCCGGCCGCTGTCGCCAGGGCCGCGAAGTCGATCTCGTCGATGAGCATGGGTGACTTCTCAAGCCCTTTGAGCCCGTAGAGGTTGACCTCGGCACCATAGGCCGCGTCGTTGAAGATCACGGCGATGCCGCGTCCGCCGGCGACCCGGATCGCGGTGTCGAGGTCGGACAGCGCCATGGCCCCGCCACCATCGCCGCTGGTCAGGACGATCGTTGCCTCAGGATTCGCACGGGCGGCACCGGCGACGCTGTGCCAGCCGAGCCCGATCGATTGGAAAGCGGTGCCGACCATCGCCAGCCGTTCCGGTGCGCTGGGCTCCCAGAACATATTCGCCCAGGCGATGAAATGCCCGCCGTCGGAGACGACGACCCGATCCTGTGGCAGAACCTCGCCGAGGCGGCTCGCCGCCGCACGCGGATCCAGTCGGCCGTCGCCGGCGAACTCCGCCCCGACGACGTATGCGCGGTCGGCGGTGGTCTCGACGGTATCGCGCCAGAGAGTGCGGTCGGTGCCCGCTGCGGTGACACGACCTCCTCGGACAGCTGCCGACGCGCCCTCCGACGTCTCCGCGCGCGACCCCGCCGGGGACTCGGACAGTCGAGTCACAAGTTCAGCCGCTGCGAGTTTCGCATCTGCTCGAATGAAGCCGCCGACGCGAGCATTCGTGGCGCGTTCATCGGTGTCGATCTGCCAGACCGTCGTCGAGGGATGGAAGAGCTCCCCGAAGCGCATCGTGAACTGATTGAGAGAGGCGCCGAAGACCATAGCCACATCGGCTTCGCGGACCCTCTCCATCGCGGCGGGGGCGCCGAAGCCGCCGGCGACGCCCAGGTCGTGCTCGGCGGCGGGGAAGATGTTGCGGCCCAGCGCCGTCGTGACGGTCAGGGCCCCAGTGATGTCGGCGAGTTCGCCGAGTTCGGTCTCGGCCCCGGCCAACCATGCCCCGCGACCGGCGAGCAGCAGAGGTCGTTCCGCCTCGGTCAGATCTGCGGCGAGGCGGTCGAGGGCGGTTTGAGTGAACTCGCCGGCCGGTGCCATCGGCACAGGGCGACTGGGACCGGGAACGGCCGGAATCTCACCGATCTCCAGGGTGGCGACGTCGTAGGGGATGGCCAGGACGACGGGCACCCGGTAGGCCAGCGCATGCTCGATGGCGGTCACGGTTGCGGCGGCGGCATCGACGCGGCCGACGGTGTAGGTGCGCACGCCCACGGCCGAGGCCATCGCGATCTGATCGACGTCCCACGGCCGCGGACCGGAAGTGGGCTCATCGCCGACGACGAGGACGAGGGGAACTCGGGCCTGGGCCGCCTCGGCGAGGGCGGTGAGCGTATTCGTGAACCCGGCACCATAGGTCGTGGTGGCCGCGGCGATCCGCCTGGAGGTGCGGAAGTGAGCATCGGCGGCGACGACGGCACCGGCCTCGTGGCGGACGGCGGTGTAGGTCGTCGAAGTGCCACGCAGCAGGGCATCGAGGAAGTAGGCGTTGCCGTTGCCCATGAGGCCGAAGACCTCGTCGATGTGGGCGGCGAGGGTGTGCGCGACGTGCGCGGAAGTATGAGCCATGAGAAGCCAATCGCTGATGAGATATGGAAGTTCGATCCATATGTGTCTCACACGCGGGCTCGGCCTCGGCGACCCTGTCGGGTGCCTGTCCGGCGGCTTCGTGCCCCTTTTTCGAGCACCGGCTGATGTGCGCTCGCCCCCATTCGCCGATCCGCGGCGTTGCTGAAGGCGGCTCAGCCTGACTCTTCGAATATAGGTGACTGTGGCTTACGACACCAAGTCGGATGACGGTCCAGCGCGCAGATCGCACTGACCAGAACTACCTGACGGCGGCCCAGCAACCTCGCGCGAGGTTGCTGGGCCGTCAGGTAGCAGTTACCGGGTGAGGCGGTCCTTCCAGGCGGACATGACCTCGGGCGAGGTCGGCTTCGACGCGAACGACCCGACGAGGTAGCCGACCAGCGAGGCGATGAGACCCAGGTAGATGGCGGATTCGGCATAGATGCCTGAGACGATCATGACGACCACGGTGGTCACGGCGCCGAGGATCATGCCGGCCATCACGCCGACGATCGTGCCGCGCTTGAACACCAGACCGCCGAGGATCGGGATGAACAGTCCGGCCACCAGCAGGTTGTAGGCCACGGTCAGCGCCTCGACGACACTGGGCATGATCATGGCGAGAACCAGCGTGATGACGCCGAGCACGATGAGATAGATCCGCGAATCGCGCACTTCGTCACCGGTCTCGCGCACCAGCGACCGCACGAGCGTCGACTTCGCACCGGAGCCCGAAACAGGGCCCGAAACTGAGCCCGAACCGGACCCCGATCCTGACCCGCTCGCCGAGGCGGCCGATCCATCCGTCGTCGCCCCGTTCGCGCCGGCTCCCGCACTGTTTGCGCCGGCTCCCGCACCGGCGTCCTCGGTCCCGGCCCCGTCAGGCACGATGTCCTTGCGGGCGAGGAACGGTTCGACGATGTCCTGCCGGCACACGGTCGAGGCGGCCATGAGCGATCCCGACGCGGTCGACATCATGGCGGCCAGCGCCGCCGCGAGCACGATTCCGCCGAGCACCGGAGTCATCGACGCATCGACGACGGCGACGAACACATCGTCCTGGACCTCGATCCCGGGTACGATCGTCGTCGCGGCCATGCCGATGAGCGCACCGGCGACAGCATAGAGCAGGCAGTAGACGCCGGCGGAGAATCCGCCCCACCGGGCCACACCCGGGCTGCGCGCGGTGAACACGCGCTGCCAGATGTCCTGTCCGATGAGCAGGCCGAGGGTGTAGATGAGGATATAACCGAGGATCGCCTGCCAGCCGATGCCCACCGGTGAGGTATGCGTCTCGGGCAGCGAGGAGAACAGTTCGGAGAAACCTCCGGACTTCGACAGCACGAGCGGCAGCATGATGAGGAAGATGCCGATCGTCTGGATGAAGAACTGCACGAAGTCCGTCAGCGTGATCGACCACATGCCGCCGAGCATCGAATAGAGGATGACGATGCCGCCGCCGATGAGCACCGACCACACCTTGTCGAGATCGAACAGGGTGTGGAAGACCGTGGCGTAGGCGACCGTCGACGTCGTCGAGATCATCAGACCATAGGCGGTCATGATCGCTCCGGAGACGAAGCGGGAGCCCTTGCCGTAGCGGAGTTCGAGCATCTGCGAGACCGTGTAGATCTCGAGCTTCTGAATCTTCGGGGCGAAGAACAGAGAGAGCGCGATGATGCCCAGACCGATCGACAGCACGAGCCACATTCCCGACAGCCCGGCCGTGTAGCCCAAGCCCACTCCGCCGATCGTCGACGCGCCGCCGAGGACGACGGCCGACATCGTGCCGGTGTACAGCAGACCGCCGAGGCGGCGCCCGGCGACTAAGAAGTCCTCCTGGTTATGGGCTTTGAATCGGCCCCAGACTCCGAATCCCACCATGGCGGCGAGATAGATGATGACTACCAAAGAGTCCACAGCGACCCTCTCTGTTGGATCGGCTCAGTGGCCGACGGTGATGTGAATGACGGTGGGCACGGTGCGATCGAGCGCCTCGGCGATGGCCGGGGGCAGAGCGGAATCGATGTCCGCCTCGGCGATCGTCACCCCGGCCCCGCCCATGGACTGACCGAGCTGCGCGAAGTCCGGACGGGCGAGCCTGACGGCGAAGGGCTCGATGTCGCGGTCGACCATCTGCCCCTCGATCTCCGCGTAGCCTCCGTTGTCGACGACGACGAAGGGGATGCCCAATCCCAGTTCGGCCGCGGTCATGAGCTCCTGAACGGAGAACATGGCCGCCCCGTCGCCGAGGATGCACACGACCGGTCGGGCGGGATCGGCGAGCTTCGCCCCGACCGCGGCGGGAATGCCGTAGCCCAGGGTCGCGAATCCGGGCATGTAGAGCAGCTGGTCGGGCGTGCTCGCCGTCAGCGCATGCACCGTTCCGTCGTAGGTGACCTGGGAGGAGTCACCGGAGATGACGACGTTCGAGCCCGCTCCCTCTTCGACGAGGCGGGTGACCCTGGCTCCGATCGCGTCGAAGTCGAAATCGGTGCCCCAGCTCTCCCGAATCCGGGCGACCCGATCGGCCCCGGATTCCTTCGCCGAGGCGGCCGAGGCGTTCGAGCCGGACGATGCCGTCACGTCATCGCCGGCCGAGGCAACCGTGGCCGAGGAGGACTCGAGTGCACTCCTGAGCGCGGTGAGGAAGTCGGCGGTGTCCGCGCAGGCGAGGATGTCCCCGGGCAGGTTCTTGTTCAGCTGGTCGGGGTCGATATCGCAGCGGATGACGGTCTGCCGGGCAGACTCGTCCCGCACTCCGATGCTCGTCTGCGCACCGATGACTCCGCCCCACAGATCGGAGTCGGCGAGTTCGGATCCGAGCACGATGAGCACATCGGCGGTCGCGGATTCGGCCTGCACACTGGGGAAGCGGACGTTCGCACCCAAGGACAGCGGATGTGTCTCAGCGATGATGCCCTTGCCGTTGGCCGTCGTCGCCAGGGGAACGTCGAGGGCCTCGACGAGACGGGCCACCTCGGCGTGGGCGCTCCTGGCACCGCCGCCGGCGATGACCAGAGGATGCTTCGCCGAACGGATCGCCTCGGCAGCACGGGCCACGACATGCTCATCGAGTCCGGGACGGTGCCCTGGGAACGGGACCGGAACGCTGCCGTTCCATGCGCCCTCGAGCACGTCGAGGGGAACCTCGATGTGCACGGGCCCGGGACGGGACGAATCGAACATGGCGAACGCCTCGGCGACGGCCTGCGCGGCACCTTCGGCGGTGCGGGTGCGCTGGGAGGACACGAGGAGGCGGCCCACCGCCCCGGAGGAGTCCTTCGTCTCGTGCAGCATTCCGACGTCAGCGCGTTCGAATCCGGTGGGCACACCGGGGGAGAGGATGAGCATCGGGCGGGACTCGGCATAGGCGGTCGCGGCGGCCGTGAGGACGTTCGTCAGCCCCGGTCCCGAGGTCGTGATGACGACCCCGGGCTTGCCGGAGACGAGGAAGTATCCGTCGGCGCCGTAGCCTGCTCCCTGTTCGTGGCGGGGAGTCACGGCGCGGATCCCGAACTCCGGCAGGTGTCGGTAGAACTCGAGGTTGTGGGTGCCGGGGATGCCGAAGATCGTATCGACACCGTGGGCGGCCAGCGTCGCCACGACTGCGCGGCCGCCGTTGCGGACGTTCGGAGTCTCGGTCATGTTCAGACTCCGAGGGCGTCGCCGGACGGGCCGGAGGGAACCTTGACTCCGTTGTTGTCCGCAGCCCACAGGGACAGGATCTCGTAGCCGACATGGGCGGCGGCGAGTCCGGTGACCTCGGCATGATCGTAGGCGGGAGCGACCTCGACGATCTCGGCGCCGACGATGTTCAGTCCCTGGAGCCCGCGGAGCGAGTTGAGCAGCTCACGGCTGGTCATTCCGCCGGCCTCGGGGGTGCCGGTGCCGGGTGCGGCGGCCGGGTCGAGGACGTCGATGTCGACGGAGACGTAGACGGGAGCATTGCCGAGGCGCTTCCGCATCCGGGCGACGACGTCGGCCACGGAAGTGAACTGGTATTCGTCGCTGCGGATGACCTGGAAGCCGAGCACCTCATCGTCCTCGAGGTCTTTCTGACCATAGAGGGGGCCGCGGATGCCGACGTGCATCGAGGCGGTCATATCGATGAGGCCCTCTTCGCTGGCGCGACGGAACGGAGTGCCGTGGGTGTAGGGGGCACCGAAGTAGGTGTCCCAGGTGTCCAGATGCGCATCGAAGTGGAGGACGGCGATCTTGCCGTGCGTCTTGTGCAGGGAGCGCAGGTTCGGCAGTGCCAAGGTGTGGTCCCCGCCGAGGGTGAGCAGCTTGGCCCCGTCAGCGCGCATGGCGTCGGCGTTGGCCTCGACGGTGGTGATGGCCTCTTCGATGTCGAAGGGGTTGACGCCGAGGTCACCGCAGTCGGCGACCTGCTGCCAGGTGAACGGGTGGACGTTCGTGGCCTGGTTGTAGGGGCGCAGCAGCTTCGAGGACTGGCGGATGTGGGCGGGACCGAAGCGGGCGCCGGGGCGATAGCTGACGCCGGCGTCGAAGGGGATGCCGACGACCTTGACGTCGATCTTCTCGCCGGGACGCTGGGCTTCGACTTCGTCGATGCGCGGCAGCAGCCCGAACGTCGGTGGACCCGCGTAGCGGGGTGTCTTGCTGTAGTCGGCTGGGCCGAGCGGCTGAGACGTCACTGGCTTTCTCCTTCGTCGTGGCGGCTGACCCGACCCGGACGGGCCGGAGGTCTTGCTCCTCAGCCTAGGACGTGGCCCACACAACACCGATATCCAGGTCGGACCATTTGAAGTCGACGCTGTCCAGGGTGGATAGAATCGGGTGCATGGTCACACTGGAACAGATCTGGTCGCGCACAGAGCTTGCGCTCGAGGTCATCGTCGATTCGCCGACTGCCGCGGTCCAGGAGGTCACGATCGTCCACTCCTCTGAGCTGCCGGAGGTCGATGAATGGCTCGCCGGCGGCGAGGTGCTGCTGACGATCGGAGTCGGTCAGGACCTGGGCGGGGACACGGTGGAGGACTATGTGCGCCGCCTCAAGGCCGTCGGCGTTCATGCCCTGGGCATCGGTTTGGGCTCCGACCTGCCGTGGCAGCAGGTCCCGCCGAGGCTCATCGCTGCCGCCGAGGAGGCGGGACTGGCTCTGTTCGGAGTGCCCGAGCCCGTGCCGTTCGTCGCAGTCGTCGACGCCTTCACCAGGATGCGTGAGGCCGAGACCAACCGGGAGCTGACCCGGGCGAGCAGTGCCGCTCGTCGCTTCGCGACCGCTCTGGCAGGCGAGGGCCCCGCGGCACTGGTGGCCGATCTGGCGCAGACGCTGGAGGCGCCGGTCCGGTTCGTCTCTCCCACCGGCAGGGCGTTGAGCGGGGACGACGCCGAGGCAGATGTGCGTTCGGCGCTCATCGAGGAGTCGTTGAAATCGACGTCGGGGCCCCGCCTGATCCGCACCGGTTCGCGGATCGTCGAGGCCGTTCCGATCGGGGGTGATCATCCGCTCGGGTGGATACTCACCCCCGCCGAGGCGGCCGGGTCTCCGAAGACGCGTGCCCTGCTGCTCTCGACCGCTTCGGCACTGTTGGCGATGTCGCTGACAGATCTGCCCGTTCCCTCCGGTCGTTCACCGCTGTTCGACACCGATCTCAGTGGCGACGCGGCCCGCGAGGAATGGACACGGGCGACGGGGCTGGCCCCGGTGGCGACGGTGGGGATGCACATCTTCGGCGGGGTCCGCGGGGACATCGCCGAACGTCTCATCGCAGATATCGTCGGTCGGAGCCTGCTCACCCGCACAGGTTCGCTGCTCGGAGTCGTCGGTGCGCAGGAGCGCGGGCTGGATGAGCTGGTGGCGAAGGCCGCCGAGGTCACCGGCCTGGACACGCTTACGGAGAAGCGGCTGCCGCTGGGGCAGCTCCACCACACGTGGATGCTGTGGCGGACTCAGCATGAGTCAGAGGCCTCGGAGGTCAGAGCGCTGCTGTCCGCGGTCGATGAGGAGGCCGCCGACCGTTTCGTCGATCGGGTCCTCGGCGAACTCTTCCGGGCACGCGGCGGTCAGGAGCTGCTGGAGACTCTGCGGGTCTTCATCTCAGCGTCCGGGGCACGGGAGCGCATCGCCGCTGAGCTGGGAGTCCACCGTCATACGGTGCGGGCGCGGTTGGCGAAGATCGAGAAGCTGCTCGGCCGTGACCTCTCCCGCGCCGAAACCGTGCAGGCGGTGTCGATGGCCCTCGAGCTCGCCGAACTCTAAGCGCAGTGTTCGGTGCGGAACCGCTCTGCGATCTCGAGGACACGGTCGAGGGCTTCTGGTTCGCCGATGCTGATGCGCACACCGGCACCGAGGTTGCGTACTGCCACGGCCTGTTCGACGCAGGCGTCTTCGAACGCTGAGGACTTCTCACCCAGCGGCAACCACACATAGTTCGCTTGGGCTTCGGGCACGTCCCATCCCTGCTGACGGAGGGCATCGGCGAAGGCGTCGCGGGCCTGACCGATCCGGGCGGCTCGGTCGAGCACCTCGTCCCAGTGGTGGAGGGATTCGAGGGCGGCAGCCTGGCTGAGGTCGGTGACACCGAAGGGGATGACGGCTTTGAGCAGTCCTTCGATCACCGGTGGGTGGGCGACGGCGTAGCCGACGCGCAGGCCGGCGAGCCCGTGCGCCTTGGAGAAGGTGCGCAGGAGAACGAGATTCGGATAGTCGCGGACAAGACTCAGACCGTCCGCGCGTCCGGGTGCTGTGGCGAACTCCCAGTACGCTTCGTCGAGGGCGACGAGGACATGGGCAGGCACCTTGTCGAGGAAAGCTCGCACCTCGTCATCGCGCAGCACCGGACCGGTCGGATTGTTCGGTGAGCACAGGATGATGAGGCTGGTGCGGTCCGTGATCCCCGCCGCCATCGCGTCGAGGTCGTGTCGCCCCTCCGCCGTCAGCGGCACCTCATGGCGCGTGGAACCGACGAGTCCGGTGATCTGCGGATACATCTCGAACGACGGCCACGGATAGATCGCCTCGGTGGTGGCGTCCGAGGTGATCTGGGTCAGGGCGACGAGCAGTTCGCTGGCACCGGTGGTGACGACGAGCTGATCGAGCCCGACACCGAGGCGTTCGGCCAGTCCCTGACGCAGCGCCAGCGCCGCATCGTCGGGGTAGAGGGCGGGGTTCGTCGCATGGGCGACCATGGTGTCGAGGACCGCCGGCAGGGGAGGCAGATAGTTCTCGTTCGAGGAGAGTTTGAACGACTCCAGGCCCTCGACTCGGCGGGGAGGCTTGCCTGGAATATAGGGCGGGAACGTCTCCAAAGCCGCCCGCAGACGCGGTGACGGTGCGGAGGGTGCGGACGCCGAAGCGGTGGAGCCGGATGCGCCCGAGGACGTAGTCCGGGGCGCGGAGGTGGAAGCAGAATCTGAAGCAGCGGGGTCGGAGTCGTTCATGGACTCATGATGTCACAGGGGATCTGTGCTGCCGCCACCGCCGGAGCGATCAGGCGCACTCGCTGACGATCACCAGGGTTTCTCCGGGGTCGACCGGCCGCCGTCGCCGCCGGGACCCTGCTGGCGCTGCTGCCGTTCGGAGTCCTCACGGCGCTTCTCCAGTTCGTCACGTTTCTTCTCACGGTCGGACTTGCCCGAGGAATCGTCCGGCTTCTCCTCTTCGCCGGGGTCCTGGCTCTCTCCGCCGGAGGACTTGTCGTCCTCCGAGTCCTGATCCTTCGAATCCTCGTTCTCTGAATCGCTGTCGTCGGTTCCCTCTTCCTTGGCCTTCTCGCCCTGCTTCTTGTCCTCGACGCGCTCCTTCGCCTGGCTGCTCTTCTGCTTCTCTTCGCTCTTCTTCGGCTGGCATTCCTCGGGAGCGTCCTCGAGGGTCTTCAGCGAACGGTCGTAGAGCTCCTGCGACTGATCGGGGTCCTGCGAGGCGATCTGGTCCGCCTGCTTCTCATAGACATAGGACAGATTGATCCGCACCGCGCATTCGGCCGAGGTCGGAGCGATCTCCAGTGCGGCTTCGAGATCGGCTTGGGCCGCATCGAAATCGCCGACGGCCGCCTCGGCGGTGCCGCGATTGAAGTAGCCGATATGACGTTGGACCGGGCTGACCCGAAGGAACGCCGTCGCCGCCTTCTTCGCTCCGGGGAAGTCATTCGACGTGTATCGGATCTGCGAGGCGGTCCCGAAGTACGTGGCCACCGCGATATAGCCGAACACCAGGGCGAAGATCGTGCCGAGGATGAGGTTGATCTTCGTGATCCGGCGCAGCCGTGACCACAGATTCTTCACGCGGTTCATTGCGGACCTCCCTGCTGGTCGGACACCGACGGAGCAGGCCCTGGCTGGTCGGGTACCGATGGGGCAGGCCCTGGCTGGGACGGAATTCCCACCGGCACCCGCTGGTGGGGCACCGGGCCGCCGGGACCGGGTGGGCCGCCTCGGCGAGGGCGCTTCGGGGTGATCGCCTTGAGACGAAGATATTCGCGGACTCCGAAGACGAGTTCCACGGCGATCCACGCGAAGACGAGGATGAGCGGGACCCAATAGTATTCGTCGACGGTGACCCGGCCGTCCTTCTTCACCAGAGCCTGATCGTATTTCGGCGCGGTGTAGACGCTGGAGATCGCACCGTTTCCGTCGCGATGGTGGTAATCGACGCCGAGGTCCGAGGCGATCTGGCGCAGGTTGCCCTCGTCGATCTTCGAGACCCCCGGGTTGCCGTTGCGGTCCTGGATGTATTCGGGCGGTGCCTGACCGTCAGTGGTGTCGTCGGGGTCTCCGAGACCGGGAGCATTGCCGGGATTGCCGACACCGGAGCCGTAGCCGAACGGCTGACGGTCGCGCATCTTCCCGCCCTCTTCGGTGCCGTATCCGAATACGGCTCCGCTGTCGATGCGGGGGGCGAAGGACGACCACGAATCGGGGGTCTCCGACACCGTCTGCTCACCGTCGCCGAAGTAGAACACGACGTTCTCGTTCTCCGGACGGTCTTCATCGTTCGAGGTCATCCGCTTCTCGAGCTCCTCACCGGCCTCGGTGATCGATGACCCATTGGAGTTCAGGGACGACTCGGGGTCGAGGACATCGACGGCGGAGGCGAAAGCGGCATGATCGGTCGTCAGCGGCATCACGGTGGCTGCGGTCGAGGCGAAGGTGATGATGCTCAGCCGGGTACCGGGGAAGGCGTCAGCGAGCTCGAGCATGTCCTCCTTGACCCCTTCGAGGCGGGTCTTGTCCCCGTCGAAGTCCTCGGCGGCCATGGACGTCGTGACGTCGACGACGAAGTACACATCGGCACGCGCCTCGTATTCCTCGGTCGACGACTTGATCGGGATGCCCGGACGCGCCAGTGCGACAGCGAGCACGGCGACGACGCCCATCCGAGCCAACCACTTCCAGCGCGCTCCGTCGCCGCGGATGGCCGGGATGATGCACACGGTGAGCAGGGCGAGGACGACGAAGCCCCAGCCGAACCAGGAGAAGACGGGATCGAAGATCATGATTTCGTCCTCCACGCCAGCACGAACACTCCGGCGAGGCCGAAGACGGCGATTCCGAGCGGGATCACCGGCATATCGTGGACGATCGTGTACGAACGTCCGGGTGTGTTCGCCGCTTCCTGGCTCTGGATCTCTTCGACGATGCGGTCGATCGTCGAGGCCGAGCCCATATCGAACTGTTCGCCGCCGGTGCGGTCGGACACGGAACGCAGCTCCTTCGTCTGGGTGGTCGTGAGCACCGAGGGAGGGGAGAGGCTGTAGACGCGGACGTTCGCGTCGACGGCGATATCGGCGGCTTCGTTGAGTTCGAACAGCGGATCACCGGCGAGCATATTGTCGGTGGCGAAGATGATCGACCGGGACCGTTCCTCGTCCTTCCGGTCGAAGTTGTCGACGCAGCTGACGAGCCCGTCGCCGATGAGGGAGGAGCCGCCGATGTTCGGAGGTGAGGTCGACCATGAGTAGTCGGTGCCCTCGGCACCCCAGGTGCGGAACCCCTCCTCGGCTTCGGAGAGGAAGTTCTGGACCATGTCGTAGTCGTCGGTGAGCGGGAACGCGGAGACCGCGGTGGCATTGAACACGGTCAGACCGATGCGTTCGCCGTCGAAGCGGTCGACGAGTTCCTGATAGGACTCGAGCAGATCGGCATCGTAGCCGAGCATCGACCCCGACACGTCGAGGCAGAGCATGACATCACGCATCTTCCGCTCCGGGTTGACCGTCTCGACCCAAGCCGGGCGCGCAATTCCCGCGAGTGCGGAGAGTCCGGTGAGCACGATGACGCCGAGGAGGGCGACCGTGGTGACCAGCCGTCTGCGCATGGCCCGACGGAAACTCGGCAGGCTGGTCATCCGCCCGCTGTGGGCCACGGCCAGCGAGGACTCCGTCGACTTCGGCCGACGGAACCAGAAGACTGCGGCTGCGGCGAGGGCCAGGAGGATGAGCGCCAGCCACCAGAACATCAGGACCATCGCGCCACCAGCTTCCGAGCCTCGGCGATCTGCGGCTGCAGACCGGCCGGTTCGGACTCGGCGAACTCCGCCTCGTAGAGACCGAGCAGGCAGTCGGCAAGGTCGTCGAGACCGGCGACGGCCGCATCACGGTAGGTCAGATGCTCGGCCTTGACACCCCACGCATCATGGGCGAATTCGCGCACGATCGTCGCCAGCTGCTGTGCCGATTCGCGCACGTCCGCCGACTCCGCGCTCAAGTCCGTCTCCACTGCGCTGATGCGGGAGAGGTAGGTGCTGCGCACGGGAATCGGGATGCGCGGTCCGGCCGATGTGGTGGCCCCGGCGGCAGCGCGGAAGAGCGGGGCGAAGAAGTTTCCGAGCACCAGCAGCAGCACGAGGCAGGCCGCCACGTACCACGCCGGTGAGACCTCCAGGGGCCCGATCAGTTCAGCGGGGCCCACGGCGATGCCTCAGCAGAAGAGTGTGGAGCCGGCCGAGCGCCGACTTCGGATGATCGATTTCGATATGGGCGATCCCCAGCTTCGCGAGGAGATCGATGCGCTGCTGACGGCGGGCCGCCTCGGCGAGGGCGAATTCCTGCCTGACCTCGGGTTTCGACATCACCGAGGTCGGCAGCCCATGGTCGCGTCGGGCGACGTCGAACGGCGCCGAGGCGGCCGGCAGTCCGGCGAGGTCCGCGTCGGTGATCGTGATCCACAGGACCTCGTGCTGGGCGCGCAGCCGTCGGATCGTCGCTTCGGCCTCGGACCCCAGCGGAGCCTGATCGGAGATGACGACCAGGAGCATCCGATGCTTGATATGGCTGGTGATCCACTGCAGCTGGGTGTTGATCGATCCGGGGGAGGTGCTGCCGGTCTCGGCGAGGATCTGCTGCAGGAGGTGTTCGAGGTGGGCTTCGCTGCCTTTCCGCGGGGATGCGGTGGTGTGGTCGGCGTGTCCGTGGATGAGCATGACGTCGTCTGCGTGGCGGACGGCGAGGTAGCCGACCATCCCGGCCATGAGGATGGCCAGGTGGCGTTTGTCTGCTCCGGCGGAGGTGACGGCGTCGAAGTTCCGGGAGGTGTCGACGACGAGTCCGAGGATGTGCCGACGGTGGGCGACATAGCGTTTGACCAGAGGTTCGGTGTGCCTGGCGGTGGCTTTCCAGTCGATATCGCGGATCTCGTCACCGGGGATGTAGTCGCGCAGGTCGTCGAAGTCGAGGCTGTGGCCGTGGAAGACCGAGGAGTAGTCGCCGTCGAGGAGGCGCCGGGTCCGCCGGTGGGCGTGGATGGTCATCCGCGCCTTGATGCGATTGAGCAGGACAGTCATCGGTATCGCCGATCAGGGGGTGGGCACGGCCATGAGGAGGGCATCGACGATCTGGGCGCTCGTGATGTTCTCGGCGGCGGCTTCGAAGCCCAGTTGGATGCGGTGGGCCAACACCCGGTGGGCGAGGTCCTTGATGTCTTCGGGGATGACGTAGTTGCGACCGCGGATCATCGCCAGCGCCCGCCCGGCGTTCGTGAAGGCGATGGAGGCACGCGGGCTGGCGCCGTATTCGATGTATGGGGCGAACCGGCCGAGGTACTTCGCCGTATTGCGCGTGGCGTGGACGAGTTCGACGAGGTAACGGGTGATGGCCGGGTCGATGTAGACGGTGCGGGCATAGCGCTGCATGGTCACGACGTCGTCGAGCGTGCAGGCCGGATCGGGCACCGAATCCCTGTCGAAGACCCCGGAGTCGAGGCGGGAGAGGATCTCGACCTCCTCACCGGGACTCGGGTGGGTGAGCAGATCCTTGATCATGAACCGGTCGAGCTGAGCTTCGGGCAGCTGGTAGGTGCCTTCCTGCTCGATCGGGTTCTGTGTGGCCATGACGAGGAAGGGGCGGGGGAGTTCGAAGCGTTTGCCGCCGATCGTCGTCTGCTTCTCCTGCATGGCCTCGAGCATCGCCGACTGGGTCTTCGCCGACGACCGGTTGATCTCGTCGAGGAGGACGATGTTCGCATGCACCGGACCGAGCACGGTGTTGAACGAACCCTCATGCGCGTTGTAGATCTGCGAGCCGATGATGTCGGCCGGCAGCAGATCCGGGGTGCACTGGATGCGGGAGAACTTTCCGTCCACGGCATTGGCCAGAGCGGCGGCCGCCGTGGTCTTCGCCAGGCCCGGCACGCTCTCCAGCAGCAGGTGACCGCTGGAGAGGAGCCCGATGAGCAGGGATTCGCGCAGCCGCTGCTGGCCGACGACGAAATGGTCGAGGTAGGACTCCAGGGCCTTGAGGATCGTCTGTGCGTGCGCGATCTCCTGCGTGTTCGCCGGTGCCGTTGCCGTCATGGTCCCTCAGTCTTTCGGTGTCACTGGTCGCTCGGTGTCACTGTGGTCGTTCGATCACGCGAAATGGTGCATTCGTGTGGTCTCCAGCATATTGGCTGGCACTGACATGGAACAGCCGTCGACGTTGCAGTGCTGACACACACGTCAGCGCCCCATCCCTCCGGCGACGGTCGGCCACCCACCGTTCACGGCGGGGCCATCTCATGTCAGGGCCGAGCTGTAGCGTCGACGGGATAGGCAGAGGAACGGAAGGAGGCAGCGTAAAGGATCCCGGTCGTATCCGGAGAAGTTCACCGTCACCGAGGCGGCCGACCCGGCTGGCACGAAGGCTGCGCGGCGATGTGATCATCGCCTCCACCTCGACGTGACCGGCTCCGCACGAAGCAGTTCGGAATCGTCGATCGAGGGCTGGCCGACATGCCCACAGGCAAAAATTTTTCCTGTGGAAAGCGGTGGAAAACGTCCGCGGAGAACAGGCGGAAAATCGGCTCGGGAGCCGCCGATGTCAGCGTCCGCGCAGGTGATGGAACTACACGAGTGTCGTTCACAGCCTGTGGACGATTGTGGACGGTGACGACACAGGGTGTGGAACGTTCAAATGACACTGGTGTAACACTGGATATAGGGGTAAGGTCTAACCCGAACACAACATCTAGTGGTCACCCCTGAGCCTGCGGCTCGTGATATTCATCATGATCGAGCAGTTGACGGGGCACGGTCACAGCCATCAGAATGCCGAACTGCACAGCAGAATGAAGGAGTCGTCATGATCACCGTGTACACCAAGCCAGCTTGCGTCCAGTGCAACGCCACCTACCGTGCTCTCGACGCCAAGGGCCTGAAGTACAAGTCGGTCGATCTCAGCGTCGACGAGAACGCCCTCGACGTCGTCAAGGCCATGGGCTACATGCAGGCTCCCGTCGTCGTCACCGACAACGACCACTGGTCGGGCTTCCGCCCGGACAAGATCGCCACCCTCACCGGCGAGCAGTCAGCTTCCGTCGTGGCCTGACAATGCTGCTGGTCTACTTCTCTGCCAACTCCGAGTACACGCATCGCTTCGTTGCGAAGCTGCGTCACCCGGCAGTGCGGTTGCCGACGTTGACCAAGGAGCCGACGCTGCGAGTGGATGAGCCATTCGTTCTCGTCACCCCCACCTACGGGGCCGGTCGCAATCGCGGGGCTGTTCCCAAACAAGTCATCAAATTCCTCAATGTCGAAGAGAACCGGCGCCATCTGGTCGGTGTCATCGGCGCCGGAAACACGAACTTCGGCGAGGACTACTGCCGCGCGGCCCACAAAGTCGCGGCAAAGTGCCAAGTACCCCTCATGTATCGAGTCGAACTCCTGGGCACTCAGGAGGATGTCGACGCTGTTAACCAAGGATTGGACAAACTGTGCGCGAGCTCGCTGAAGACCGCAATGTAGAGGACATCATCCGTGAAGAGACGGATCTGGATTACCACGCGCTCAACGCGATGCTGAACCTGTACGACGAGGACGGCAGGATCCAGTTCGAGCGTGACAAGCAGGCTGCCCGGCAGTACTTCCTGCAGCACGTGAACAACAACACCGTCTTCTTCCACAACCTCAAGGAGAAGCTCGACTACCTCGTCGAGAAGGACTACTACGAACCCGAGGTCCTTCAGCAGTATTCCTTCGAGTTCATCGAGCAGCTGTCGACGCGCGCCTATGATCAGAAGTTCCGCTTCCAGACTTTCCTCGGCGCATTCAAGTTCTACACCTCCTACACGCTGAAGACCTTCGACGGAAAGCGCTACCTCGAACGCTTCGAGGACCGCGTCGTCATGGTCGCTCTGTTCCTGGCTCGCGGAGACGAGACGCTGGCCACCCAGCTCGTCGACGAGATCATCTCCGGTCGTTTCCAGCCGGCCACCCCGACGTTCCTCAACGCCGGCAAGAGGCAGCGCGGTGAGCTCGTCTCCTGCTTCCTGCTGCGCATCGAAGACAATATGGAGTCGATCGGCCGCTCCATCAACTCCGCTCTGCAGCTGTCCAAGCGCGGCGGCGGTGTGGCCTTCGCTCTGACGAACATCCGTGAGTCCGGTGCCCCGATCAAGAAGATCGAGAACCAGTCCTCCGGCGTCATCCCCGTCATGAAGCTGCTCGAAGACTCGTTCTCCTACGCCAACCAGCTCGGAGCACGCCAGGGCGCCGGCGCCGTGTACCTGCACGCCCACCACCCCGACATCTACAAGTTCCTCGACACCAAGCGCGAGAACGCCGATGAGAAGATCCGGATCAAGACCCTGTCCCTGGGCGTTGTGATCCCCGACATCACCTTCGAACTGGCCAAGCGCAACGAGGACATGTACCTCTTCAGCCCCTATGACGTCGAGCGCGTCTACGGTGTGCCCTTCTCCGACATCAACGTCAGCGAGAAGTACACCGAGCTCGTCGACAACGCGGCGATCAAGAAGAAGAAGATCAACGCCCGCGAGTTCTTCCAGACTCTGGCCGAGATCCAGTTCGAGTCCGGGTATCCGTACGTGATGTTCGAGGACACCGTCAACAAGGCGAACCCCATCGACGGGAAGATCATCATGTCGAACCTGTGCTCGGAGATCCTCCAGGTCTCCGAACCCAGCAAGTACGACGATGACCTCGGCTACGACGTCGTCGGCAAGGACATCTCCTGCAACCTCGGTTCGCTCAATATCGCTCTGACGATGGACTCGAACAACTTCGGTCAGACCATCGCGACCGCGATCCGCGGGCTCACCGCCGTCGCCGAGACCTCGGACATCCAGTCCGTGCCCTCGATCGCACGCGGCAACGACATGTCGCACGCCATCGGCTTGGGACAGATGAACCTCCACGGCTACCTGGCTCGTGAGCACATCTACTACGGTTCCGATGAGGGCCTGGACTTCACGAACATGTACTTCTACACCGTCGCCTACCACTGTGTGCGGGCGTCGATGGAGATCGCGAAGGAGCGCGGTGAGACCTTCGCCGGGTTCGAGCGGTCGAAGTACGCCACCGGCGAATACTTCGACAAGTACACCGATGAGGTCTGGCAGCCGCGCACTACTCGTGTGGCCGAGCTGTTCTCCGAAGCGAACGTGCACATCCCGACGCAAGACGACTGGCGCGAGCTCAAGGCTCAAGTGGCCGAGCACGGCATCTTTAACCAGAACCTCCAGGCCGTGCCGCCGACCGGTTCGATCTCGTACATCAACAATTCGACCTCGTCGATCCACCCGGTGGCCTCGAAGATCGAAATCCGCAAGGAGGGCAAGGTCGGTCGTGTGTACTACCCGGCTCCCTTCATGGACAACGACAACCTCGAGTACTACCAGGATGCCTACGAGATCGGCTACGAGAAGATCATCGACACGTACGCCGAGGCCACGAAGCACGTGGACCAGGGGCTGTCGCTGACGCTGTTCTTCATGGACACCGCCACCACACGTGACATCAACAAGGCGCAGATCTACGCCTGGCGCAAGGGAATCAAGACCATCTACTACATCCGGCTCCGGCAGCTCGCTCTGCAGGGCACGGAGGTCGAAGGCTGCGTTTCCTGCATGCTCTGATCAATGGAATCGGCGGACCGATGTGAATCGGTCCGCCGGCTTCGTGCGGGCCCCATGCCGCCGGACGGGCCCGCTCACATGACTTTCGTCTGCTGCGCAGACAACTCGTGTTCACGACGAACAACACTTTGGGAAGAGAGAAAGCGTTGGAGAATCTGACTCTGGCATCGCATGTCGATGCCATCAACTGGAACCGTGTCGTCGATCCGATCGATGATGAGGTCTGGGATCGCCTGACCGGCAACTTCTGGCTGCCGGAGAAGGTCCCGCTGAGCAACGACATCCAGTCCTGGGCGACTCTGACCGACGACGAGAAGACGCTGACGATGCGCGTGTTCACCGGTCTGACTCTGCTCGACACGATCCAGGGAACCGTCGGTGCGATCTCGCTCATCCCGGATGCGGTGACCCCGCACGAGGAGGCAGTGCTGACGAACATCGCGTTCATGGAGAGCGTGCACGCGAAGTCCTACTCCTCGATCTTCTCGACCCTGTGCTCGACGAAGGAGATCGACGAGGCCTTCCGCTGGTCGCGTGAGAACAAGTACCTGCAGTCCAAGGCCGACATCATCCTCAGCTACTACCGGGGTGACGATCCGCTCAAGCGCAAGGTCGCTTCGACGCTGCTGGAGTCGTTCCTCTTCTACTCCGGCTTCTACCTGCCCATGTACTGGTCGGCGCACGCGAAACTGACGAACACCGCTGACCTCATCCGTCTGATCATCCGCGACGAGGCTGTGCACGGCTATTACATCGGCTACAAGTACCAGAAGGGTCTGGAGTCGCAGTCCGAGGAGCGTAAGCAGGAGCTCAAGGACTACACGATGAACCTCATGTTCGAGCTCTACGAGAACGAGGTCGCGTACACCCACGACATCTACGATTCGGTGGGTCTGGCCGAGGACTGCAAGATGTTCCTCCACTACAACGCCAACAAGGCGCTGATGAACCTCGGCTACGAAGCGATGTTCCCCAAGGAGGTCACGAAGGTCAACCCGGCCATCCTCGCGGCGCTCTCACCCGGCAGCGATGAGAACCACGACTTCTTCTCCGGTTCGGGTTCGTCCTATGTCATCGGCAAGGCCGAGAACACCGAGGACGACGACTGGGACTTCTGAGTTCTCGCACCACAGATGCCGAAACGGCCCAACCGGGCAAACAAGCTCGGTTGGGCCGTTTCGGCATTGGTCATGAGCGTATGTGCCGCGATCGATGCGGCCGTGAATGACAGACGCCCACCTGCTGCTTAAAACCCGGCAGCAAGTGGGCGTCTTCTCAATCAGTGCGGATCAGACCGGCCCGCGTGGGCAAACCTGATCCCTGCAGAGCAGGGTGACCGTCGTCGAGTCAGGCGGCGGCCATCGGCGTGATCTCACGCAGCGAGGAGCCGGTGAACAGCACGAGGCGACCGGTCGCGTCCTCGATCGTGATCTCGCCGGGAGCCTGGTGGCTGATCCGGGGATCGATCATTCCTGCGTGTGCGAGTCCGCGCTGGACCCACTGTGGGAACTCAGACATGGTTCCCTCCTTTCTTCAGTTGTGAATAGCAGGCAACGACGCGCGCTATTCTTCAGGTTCTCAAGTCGGCGATTGGGTGATCGCCATGGGGATCTGCGATTCGAAGAGACACAGTGTCCGGAACATTCATCTGCAAAGTCGAACCACGATCGGGGCCTACGACTTCAAAAGCTAGTCGTCAGGAGCAACGCAACGATCGGTTCGATGAACGCGGACAACTTCGAACGCAAAGAACAATCATAGCGCGCCCATGCTCGGGTTGTCCACCCGAGTTCAGAGACCTCGAGTCAGGTTCGCTGAACTCTCGCCGAGGCGGCCCTGATTTCCCTTATCGTCGCCCCCGCATCCGCGCCCGGACTCGCAGCCAGAGCACCACGGTGATGATGAACAGCACGATCCCGCCGGCCAGGAGGCCGAGCGCAAGGGGATTGTCCAGAGCCACACCGACGGTCTGGGAAGTCATCGACTCCTCCGACTCCTCTGATTCCTCGGGTGCGGTCTCGCCACTCGAATCCGATTCGGCGCCACCGGCATCACTCGAGCTTCCCGTGGCGGTCGGGTCCGCCTCGGCGGTGGCCTGGACCCCTACGGGAACAGTCTGCAGCGATTTCGGGTCCTTCTGCGCGAAATCCCATTCGAGCAGGTCCGTGGCGACCTGTCGGGAGTTGTTGTCGATTCCGAGCATCGTCGCAACCACGCGGTGTCCATCGCGTTCGGCCACGGCCACGTACGAGCCCTTCGCAGCCCGGGTGAACCCGTTCTTCAGTCCGAGCCCGCCATCGACCTGGCCGACGATCTTCGTGTGATTCTGGATCTCGTAGCCCTTGAACTTCTCTTTCGTCTGCGGGTTCTTCCCGCCCGGGAACTTATAGGTCTCCGTCCCGATGACCTTCATCAGGTAGTCGTCCTCGCACACCGCCCACGCGAGCTTCATGAGGTCTTCAGCGCTCGTGTACTGGCCTTTCGCATCCAGACCGGAGGTGTTCTTCGCCTGCGTGTTCGACAGGCCCAGTTCCGCGGCCTTCTCGTTCATCAGCTTCACGGCCTTGTCCTGCCCACCGGCGGCTCGACCCAGAGCATTCGCCGCATCATTGGCACTCGACATCAGCATCGCGTGGAAGAGCAGATCGATGGAGTACTTGTTCGTCTGCATGAGACCGACCTTCGTCCCATCGACTTCCATGTCCTCGAACTCGGCGGTCACTTTCTTCTTCTTGTCATCGAACTCGTCGACGAGCGCCAGAGCTGTGAGCAGCTTGATCGTCGAGGCCGGAGCGTGCCGTTTCTCCACGTTCTTGGCCACGTGCAGCTCCCCGGAGTCGAGGTCGCCCACGAGCCACGACGTGCCTGTCGGCTTCGGCGCCTTCGCACCATCACCGAGGTCGTCGGGGCTGACATACGCCGGTGCTGTCGACTCTGCCGGCTGGGGCACCGCCTGCGCGGGTGCGGGGGAGTGGACGAGCTGGGCGGCGAGCACCAGCAGTGCGGCGACGATGCCGAGGACGCTCAGGGCCAGGGCGCGTGGTGAGGAAGCTGTCGAGCGGGTGAAGCGCATGCGCCCCAGTCTACTTTCGCCGCACTCGACGCGTCCTCAGGTTTCCCTCACCGGGACGAACCAGCACCGAGGCGGACCACCTGTCCCTGAGGCGGCACCTACCGTGGCGGCACTCACCGAGGCATCCCCAGCTGCAGAGGTGCCCTCCCATCGGCTCGAATGAGTTTTTGGCACAGATTCTTCCGGACTACTCAGGTTGCTCGCTGTGCACTTGAGAGAAATGTGTACCGAAACCCGGTCGGAATGCCGTCGAGGCGGCACCCCTCCCACCGAGGCGGCAGCTCCCGTGCAATCGGCACAGACGAAAGCGGCCCCGCACCATGTGGTGCGGGGCCGCTGCAGTCTGACTCAGGCTGACGCGATCAGAACGCGCGCTGGAGGATCGCCTGCTTCACCTCGGCGATGGCCTTGGTGATCTCGATGCCGCGAGGGCAGGCCTCGGTGCAGTTGAAGGTGGTGCGGCAGCGCCACACGCCTTCCTTGTCGTTGAGGACCTCGAGGCGCATGTCTCCGCCTTCGTCACGCGAATCGAAGATGAAACGGTGCGCGTTGACGATCGCGGCCGGACCGAAGTACTGGCCGTCGGTCCAGAACACGGGGCACGACGAGGTGCACGCAGCGCAGAGGATGCACTTCGTGGTGTCGTCGAAGGCCGCACGCTGTTCGGCCGACTGCAGACGCTCACGCGTGGGCTCGTGTCCCGAGGTGACGAGGAACGGCATGACCTCGCGGTACGACTGGAAGAAGGGCTCCATGTCGACGATCATGTCCTTCTCGAGCGGAAGGCCCTTGATCGCCTCGACGGTGATCGTCTTGGACGTGTCGAGGTCCTTGAGCAGCGTCTTGCAGGCCAGGCGGTTGCGGCCGTTGATGCGCATCGCATCGGAACCGCAGACGCCGTGGGCGCAGGACCGGCGGAAGGACAGCGAGCCGTCGATCTCCCACTTGATCTTGTGGAGAGCATCCAGCACACGGTCGGTGCCGTACATCGTGACGTTGTATTCCTCCCAGTGCGGCTCCGAGTCGACCTCGGGGTCGAAACGGGCGATCCGGAAGGTGCAGTCGAAGGACGGGATGGTTCCGCCTTCGCCTGACACATGCGTGGGCAGGTCGATCTTCGACGCTGGCTCTGGGGTGGTATCGGTGCTCATCAGTACTTACGCTCCATCGGCTGGTAACGGGTGACGATGACGGGCTTCGTCTCCAGACGCATGCCCTTGATGCCGTCGGTCTCCGCTTCGGGATCGAGGTAGGTCATCGTGTGGTGCATGAAGTTCTCGTCGTCACGATCCGGGAAGTCCTCGCGGAAGTGTCCTCCACGCGATTCCTTGCGGTGGATCGCAGCGACAGAGATGACCTCGGCGAGCTCGAGCAGGAAGCCGAGCTCGACGGCCTCGAGCAGATCGAGGTTGTAGCGCTTGCCGCGGTCCTGGATGCCGACGTTGTTGTAGCGTTCGCGCAGCTTCGCGATCTCGTCCAGAGCAGACCGGAGAGTCTCGTCGGTGCGGAACACCTGGACGTTGGCGTCCATGAGGTCCTGCAGGTCCTTGCGGATGGCGGCGATGCGTTCGGTGCCGTCCGAGGTGCGCATCTTCTCGAGCATCTCGACGACCTCGGTCTCCGGGTTCTCCGGCAGATCGACGACCTCGGCGGTCTTCGCGTATTCCGCGGCGGCGATGCCGGCGCGCTTGCCGAAGACGTTGATGTCGAGCAGCGAGTTCGTGCCCAGACGGTTCGAACCGTGCACGGACACGCAGGCGACCTCACCGGCTGCGTAGAGGCCGGGGATGACGTTGTCGTTGTCGGCGAGCACCTCGGCCTTGATGTTCGTCGGCACGCCGCCCATCGCGTAGTGCGCGGTCGGGAAGACGGGCACCGGCTCCGTGTAGGGCTCGACACCGAGGTAGGTGCGAGCGAACTCGGTGATGTCGGGCAGCTTCTCGTCGATATGCGAGGGCTCGAGGTGAGTGAGGTCGAGCAGGACGTAGTCCTTGTTCGGTCCGCAGCCGCGGCCTTCACGGACTTCGTTGGCCATCGAACGGGCCACGATGTCACGCGGGGCGAGGTCCTTGATCGTGGGGGCGTAGCGCTCCATGAAGCGCTCACCCTCGGAGTTGCGCAGGATTCCGCCCTCACCACGGGCCGCCTCGGACAGCAGGATGCCCAGGCCGGCGAGGCCTGTGGGGTGGAACTGGAAGAACTCCATGTCCTCCAGCGGAATGCCGCGGTTGTAGGTCACGGCCATGCCGTCACCGGTCAGGGTGTGGGCGTTCGAGGTGGTCTTGAAGACCTTGCCGACACCGCCGGTGGCGAAGACGACCGACTTGGCCTGGAAGACGTGGATCTCACCGGTGGCCAGTTCGTAGGACACGACGCCGGCAGGGCGCTTGACCCCGTCGACCTCGGTCATGACGAGGTCGAGGACGTAGAACTCGTTGTAGAACTCCACGCCGTGCTTGACGCACTGTTGGTACAGGGTCTGGAGGATCATATGACCGGTGCGGTCGGCGGCGTAGCAGGAGCGGCGCACGGCGGACTTGCCGTGGTCGCGGGTGTGTCCGCCGAAGCGACGCTGGTCGATCTTGCCCTCGGGGGTGCGGTTGAACGGCAGCCCCATCTTCTCGAGGTCGAGGACGGCGTCGATGGCTTCCTTGGCCATCACCTCGGCGGCGTCCTGGTCGACGAGGTAGTCACCGCCCTTGACGGTGTCGAAGGTGTGCCATTCCCAGTTGTCCTCTTCCACATTCGCCAGTGCGGCGCACATGCCGCCCTGGGCGGCGCCGGTGTGCGAGCGGGTGGGGTAGAGCTTGGTGAGAACGGCGGTGCGGGCACGCTGGCCCGACTCGATCGCCGCACGCATGCCGGCGCCGCCGGCACCGACGATGACGACGTCGTAATGATGTACCTGCATGTTTCTCCTTTAGGCCTTGCAGAACTCAGCCAGGACCGATGGGTCCGCTCCGGCCGGGCAGGGATCGAACGTGAAGATGACGAGCGTGCCGAGCACGATGACGATGACCGAGGCGATGTAGAGGATCACCTGCAGGGACATGCGTGTGCCGGGCTTCTCGGAGTAGTCCATGATGATGGTGCGCAGACCGTTGGTGCCGTGCAGCATCGCCAGCCACAGCATGAGCAGATCCCAGATCTGCCAGAACGGACTGGCCCACTTGCCTGCGACGAAGCCGAAGTCGATGGCCTGGACGCCGTCGCCGGCCCACAGATTCACGAACAGGTGGCCGAAGATGAGGATGACGAGGACGACGCCGGAGATGCGCATGAACAGCCATGCGAACATCTCGAACTTCGAACGCGTGGATTTGTGCCGGGAGTAGCCGGTCCGCGGGGCCGGAATCGATGTTGTGCTCATGTCAGCCTCCGAAGGTGTGCATCAGCTGGCGGGGAATGAAGGCGATCATGATGATGAGCCACACAACCATGACTCCCCAGAACAGCTTCTTCTGATTTTTCGGGCCACTCTTCGAGAAATCGACGAGAATGACGCGCAGACCGTTGAACGCATGGAATGCGATGGCGGCGACGAGCGCGATCTCACCGAATGCCATGACCGGTGTCTTATAGGTTCCGATCACTGCGTTGTAGGCCTCGGGCGAGACGCGGACGAGTGCAGTATCGAGCACGTGGACCAGAAGGAAGAAGAAGATTCCGACGCCTGTGACGCGATGCGCGACCCAGGACCACATTCCTTCGTTTCCTCGGTACAGAGTGCCCGTAGACGCTTTGGCCACGGAGCATCCTCCATCTTGAATATTCGGGTGTGTACGTCTAGAAACTACGCCGAAGACCGCTTCCGTGCCAGTTGGGACACGGCTGAGCGTCGCGGATCACACGACAACCCTGGCAATTCCCTCAAAACTGGGATTCACCGTCTCACGAATTTTCAATTACATCACAGCCGTATGCGCTAAATGATTATGTTCACGGCCTGACTTGGACGGCCCGGAACTCAGGCGAACCATCACCGAGGCGGCCCCGAGGTGGGGATCTCCCCACCGAAGACCTGAGGATCGGCCCGTCCGACACGGCGGGCAACCTCGGGGAAGGCATGCCCGAACTCTGAGACACTGAAATCGTGAACACGCACTTCCACGCCATCATCCCCGCCGGCGGATCCGGAACGCGCCTGTGGCCGCTGTCGCGTCGGGCGACGCCGAAGTTCCTCCACGATGTCCTCGGTCTCGGTCGCAGCCTCATCCAGGCCACCTGGGACAGGGTCGCGCCGATCGTCGGCGAAGACAGAGTCTGGGTGGTGACCGGTGAGAGCCACCTCGATCAGGTCGCCGCGCAGCTGCCGCATATCGCACGCGGCCAGATCATCACCGAACCTTCGCCGAAGGATTCCGCTGCCGCCATCGGACTGGCCGCCATGCTCATCGCCCGCGAGGACCCTGAGGCCATCGTCGGTTCGTTCTCTGCCGACCATTCGATCACGAACGTCGACGAATTCCGCCTCGTCATCGACCAGGCCGTCGCCGCCGCAGAGACCGGGGACATCGTCACGATCGGCATCATGCCCCGCAATCCCGCCACCGCCTACGGCTATATCGAGACCGGTGACCTGCTGGGACTCGACGGGGCGCCCACGGCCCGCAGGGCTCGGGCTTTCGCGGAGAAGCCGGAGGCGAGCACGGCTCGTCAGTATGTGAATTCCGGACGCTACCGCTGGAACGCCGGCATGTTCATCGCCAAGGCCTCCTCCCTGCTCGACATCCTCGCCGAGGAGGACCCCGCCCTGTACTCCGGACTCGCCCGGATCGCCCAGGCCTGGGACACCCCCGACCACGACGAGGTCCTCGGCGCCGTGTGGCCGGGACTGGAGAAGCGAGCCATCGACTATGTGGTGGCCGAACCAGCGGCCGCGGCCGGTCGCGTCATCGTCATCCCCGGCGACTTCGGCTGGGACGACGTCGGCGACTTCGATTCGGTGGCACGACTGCGCCAGCCGGTGCCCGGGGAGCCGCGCGGCGTGATCTCGATCGGCGGGAACACCGACCTGCTCGAGGTCGATGCCTCGGGAGTCGTGTTCTCCGAAGGGCCGCGGACCGTGGCGATCGTCGGACTCGAAGACCTCGTCGTCGTCGACACCGACGACGTACTGCTCATCACCTCCCGCTCGCACGCTCAGGACGTGAAGAAGGCCGTGTCCGTCGCCGGTGAGCGCGGACTCGACGAACTGCTCTGAACCGCGCGGACGCCTCGGGGAACGGGGGAGTCTGACCTGAAGGGCCCCTCTGGTCGCGGGGGCTCTGAGGCGACCGGCCGCCTCGGGGTGTGCGTGGACCGAAGCGGGAAGTATGTCGAAATTGGTCGCAATGGGCACATTTATGACATCGGGTGTCTAGCATTGCTTGAAATGTCCGACATCGCCCATCCCCGACCTCCCCGCTCTGAAGGACCCGACGTGATCAGCTCGACAATCGCTGAGATCGGTGCAGAACTCATCGATTTCCGCCGCGACATCCATGCCCATCCGGAACTGTCCTTCCAGGAGTTCGAAACCACCGACAAGATCGTCGCCCGCCTCGAGGCCGCCGGCCTGCAGCCTCGGCGCCTCGAAGGCACCGGAGTCGTCTGCGACGTCGGCGAGGGACCGGTGGCCGTGGGACTGCGGGCCGATATCGACGCCCTGCCCGTCGACGACCTCATCGATGAGCAATTCCGATCCACCGTTCCCGGCGTCGCTCATGCCTGCGGCCACGACGTCCACCTGACATCCCTCATCGGTGCAGGCATCGCCCTGCAGAAGATCCATGAATCACGGCCCGGCGGACTCGGCGGACGGGTGCGTCTGATCTTCCAGCCCGGTGAGGAGGTCACCCCCGGTGGTGCGCTGCGCGTGATCTCCCAAGGCGTCCTCGACGAGGTGCCCGAGGTCTACGCCGTCCACTGCGACCCGAACGTCGACATCGGCAAGGTCGGCTCACGCATCGGCGCCATCACCGCCGCCGGTGACACCGTCATCATCCGCCTGTCCGGTCACGGCGGGCACACCTCGCGTCCGCACCTGACCGAGGACCTCGTCTACGCCCTCGGCAAACTCGCCACGGACCTGCCCTCGACCCTCGGCCGTCTGATCGACCCGAGGCACGCGATCTCTCTGGTGTGGGGCGAGATCAGCGCCGGCCATGCCGCGAACGTCGTCCCCAGCGAGGGGATCCTGCGCGGGACCCTGCGCTGCCTCGACGTCGACGGCTGGAACCAGGTCGCCGAGGTGCTGCCCGAGCTCGTCGATCGCATCGCCGGTCCCTACGGAGTCGAGGTCGACCTCGAACATCGCCGAGGCGTCCCACCGGTGGTCAACACCGAAGACCAGGTCACCCTCATCGAATCCGCCGTCCGCGGGGAGCTCGGCGAGAACTCCGTCCAGCTGACCCCGCAGTCGATGGGCGGGGAGGACTTCGCCTGGTACCTCACCCACTGCCCGGGAGCGCTCATCCGCCTGGGCACCCGCACACCCGGCGGCATCACCTACGACATCCATCAAGGTGATCTGCTCATCGACGAACGTGCCGTGGAAATCGCCGCCCGCGTGTTCACGGCCACCGCGCTCAAGGTCCTCGACCGCAATCGCTGATTATCCGGCCGAGGCGCCGGGCCGATAATCTAGATGCCATGAGTCGCAGAGCCCGCAGCACCTCCATCGCCGCCTTCGCCGCGGTGAGCGCCCTGGTGCTGACCGGCTGCACCGTCACTGCTCCCGAAGCCTTCGAGGAGGAGAGGCTGGGCTGCCTCGTCTCGGCTCCGGCCGGCTTCGACGATCACTCCGCCGGTGCGCTGACCCTCGAGGAGACGGAACTGGCCCGCGGAGCCGGGGTCTTCTCCGGCACCTCGAGTCAACGCGTGTCGGGCGGGTCGACCACCTCGGCGGCATTGGATCGGATGCACAGACATGACTGTGCACTGACCACGGTCATCGGGCCCGGCGGAGCGGACGAACTCGCGGACTTCGCCGCGGCCCACCCCGACGATCTGTTCCTCGGGGTCTCCAGCGGCACCGACGACCTGCCGAAGAACGTGCTGAGCATGGATTTCGACCTCATCCCGCCGGCGTTCATCGCCGGCTACACCGCGGCCACGGCCTCGGAGACGGGAAAGGTCGGCGTCGTCGTCTCGCACGGATTCCCGCAGTCCGCACGCATTGCGGACGCCTTCGACGCCGGCGTCGATCTGTACAACAAGGAGAAGGACGAGGACCAGCCGACAGCGGAGTCGTACCGTCCCTCGGGCGGGTCCGCCTCGGCGACCGGCTCGCCCCGGGCGATCGACGATACCCGCGGGGCGGGGGAGGAGTACTTCGAGCGGTCCTTCGACGACGACGTCGACGTGCTCGTCCCCTTCGGTTCGGCCGCCGCGATGGGTGTGGTCACCTCGGCGGATGAGAAACGCATTGACCTGACTACGGCCACCGAGGATCCCGAAGGCGGCGAGGAGAGGCCGAGCCTGCCGAAGATCGTCTGGTACGGAACCGCGGGCGGATTCTCCAAGACGATCGTGGCCACCGTGGAGCCGAACGTCCGCCGCGGACTGCGCACGATGTTCCCCGATTGGCCGCAGAGCAAGAACCCCGATGAGGTGGCACCCGCGCCGAAGACCGGGCCCGAGGAGATCGGCGGCTTCCGCGTCGCCGACCGCCACTACCGGGGCACCCTCGACAACGGCGGGGTGCGCATCGTCGCCGAGGACGGATTCCTCTCCCGTGTCTCCGACGCCGGGCGCGGAATCACGGACCTGCGGGAGCGGATCAAGAGCGGGGAGATCGACCCGGAGAAAGGATGAGGGGCTCACGCGTCATCGGATAAGCTGAGACGGTGATGAATGTACCCGCCGGCGTCGCATCGGACGACCCCATCCTGCAGCTGCCCAAAGTCTCCCTCCACGATCACCTCGACGGCGGTCTGCGCCCGTCGACGATGATCGAACTGGCCGACTCGATCGGCCACACCCTGCCCGCCGCCGATGCCGAATCGCTGCGCCGGTGGTTCTCTGAGTCCGCGAACTCCGGTGACCTGGTCCGCTACCTCGAGACGTTCTCGCACACCGTCGCGGTCATGCAGAGCGAGGACAACCTGCGCCGCGTGGCCAAGGAATGGGTACTCGACCAAGTGGCCGACGGAGTGTTCTACGCCGAAGCCCGGTGGGCACCCGAACAGCACCTCGAAGGCGGACTCGAACTCGACGCCGTCGTCGAAGCCGTCCAGGACGGTCTTGAGGCCGGTGTCTCCGAAGCCGCATCCGACGGCAAGTACATCCGCGTCGGTCAGCTCATCACGGCCATGCGTCAGGCCGACAACTCGCTGGCGATCGCCGAACTGGCAATCCGCCACCGCGAGAAGGGAGCGGATTCCGGTGTCGTCGGCTTCGACATCGCCGGGCCCGAGAACGGCTTCCCGCCGTCGTCGCACCTCTCCGCCTTCAACGCCCTGCACCAGGCGTATGTGCCGGTGACGATCCATGCCGGCGAGGCTGCCGGCAAGGAATCCATCCACGAGGCGGTCACCATCTGCCATGCCCAGCGTCTGGGCCATGGTGCTCGCATCGTCGAGGACATGGACATCGTCGACGGTCAGGGTCAGCTCGGCAGCCTCGCCGCTTGGGTCCTCGACCAGCAGATCCCGCTCGAACTGTGCCCGAGCTCCAACCTGCAGACCGACATCGGCGGCACCATCGCCAGCCACCCGATCACCGGTCTGAAGGATCTGGGCTTCGCGGTCACCATCAACCCGGACAACCGGCTCATGTCCGGCACATCCGTGTCACGTGAGATGCGTCTGCTCGTCGACGAGGCGGGCTGGAACCAGACCGACCTCGAATGGGCGACGGTCAATGCCGTGACCGCTGCCTTCCTGCCGCTGGACGTGCGTGAGCGCATGCTCGATGAGATCCTCATCCCCGGATTCGCCCGGGTGAACATTTGACTTCACGCGATGACCGGGCCGCTGCGCCCAGTCCTTCACCGGAGCCTGAGGGGCACGGCGTTCCGACCCCGCGGGCGATGCTGCTGCCCGTGATCGTCCTCGGCATTCAGGCGCTGGCCCTGATCGGGGCGGCGGTGTCGTTCGTCATCACGGCGATCACCGCGGGTCCGCTGGCGACGTCGCTGATCGGTCTGGCCGTGATGTTCCTCATCTTCGCGGCCGGAGTCGGCGCCGCGGCCAGAGGCGCTTGGCGTCTGCACCGGTGGGCGCGACCGGCGGCGATCGCCTTCGAGCTGCTCGTCATCGTCTTCGCCTTCAGCGTCATCGCCGGCTCCCTGTGGCTGGGGCTGGCCTGCCTGGTCACCGCCATCGCCGTGATCATGGGCTTCTTCCTGCCCGCCGTCGTCGACGCCTACAACCGCGCTCTGACCGACTGACCTGCCTTGAGCGGGGATCAGCTGGGGCCCCACGCCGCTGCGAGAACGCGTCAACTGTGCGAAGAATGCCGAAAACCAGCGTCTCAGCGACATTCTTCCAACACTTAACTCGTGACAGCGGCGCTCGGCCATCAGCATCAGGCCGGCGGCGGCGACCATCTCTGGACGCTCGCGGCCTGAGCGGCGATGAGTCTCGATGGAACTGCGGAGAAGACGGCATTGCGCAGACCTGCCAGCAGCGGCGATTCGAGTTGGAACACCTGTCCCATGAGGCGTGACTTCAGTGCGATCGACTGGGTCCGCGGCCGACGCAGCGCATCATAGCGCTGCAGCGCCGCTTCGAACTCTGGATCCGCGCCGCGTACCCGAGGCACATCAGGCTCCGGGCCGGCGACGAGTTCGGCAGCGAATTCGGCAGCGTTTCCGGCCCGGCGGCCCGCGAGCAGCGGGGCGAGCAGGACAGTGAGCGTCGCTGCGTCCTCGAGGGCCTGCCCTCCGCCCTGACCGAGGTTCGGCGTCATCGCATGCGCGGCATCGCCGAGCAGCACGACGCGGCCACGATGGAATCGGGCCAACCGGCGGGAGAGGTCGGAGATCGCGGTGCGGCGGACCTCCTCGGCGGGGGTGGCGGCGATGAGGTCGGCGATGGGGCAGTGCCATCCGGTGAACATCTGCTCGACGGTGGATTTCTCGTCGGCGAAGACAGCGCGCTGCGGCATGTTGGCCACACCGAACCAGTAGACGCGGCCGTCGGCCAGCGGGGCGATGCCGAAGCGGCGTCCGTGCCCGACCGATTCTCCGGCTTCACCGGACAGATCCACCGGCACCGAGGTGATGCCCCGCCACGCGGAGTACCCGGAGTACCGCGGTGCCACCGGCTCTCCGTCGACGACGGTGCGGGTCCGGCTGTGCAGTCCGTCAGCGCCGACGATGAGGTCGAAGCTCTCCTCTGTCGTCGGCGTCGGATCGGAGTCTGTTGTGGGCGTCGGTGCGGGGAGCTTGTCGGCGCCAGCGGTGGCAGGGTCCGCGTTCGACTCCATCGTGCTCGAACTGCCAGCGGACCTGGCCGTGACGGTCAACGTCCCGTCGGTGCCGGTCACGGTCGCCTCGGAGCCGGTGCGCACCGTTCCCGGGGCCAGGGCGCCGAGGAGGATGCGGTGGAGGTCGGCACGGTCGACGATGCGCAGTGCACCGACCGAATCGTTGGGCACCTGAGCGATCCAGGCTCCGTCGGCGCGGCGCTGACCTGCGGCGAAACCCTCGACACTGGCGTCGGTCACGGCATCGAACGCCGCGCGCAGACCCAGAGTCTCCAGTGCTGCGAGTCCATTGGCGAAGATCGACAGACCCGAACCTCCGGCTCTGACCTCGGGAGCGCGTTCGAACACGGTCACGTCGGCGCCGGCTCTCTGCAGACCCACGGCCGCCGAGAGTCCGCCGATTCCAGCTCCGACGACGGCGATCTTCACAGTGTCATCGTCGCACGCAGGGCGTCGGCTGGCGAGAGACCGCGGAGGAGGAGCGGAACGGAGGGACTACTGGAGGAACTCCCCACAGGCTTCGGTGAGGAAGTCGCCGGCGACTCCGCCCTCTTCGCCGAGGCTGATGGCGGTCTTCTGAATGCCCCACCACACGCGCGGCGAACCGCCCCACTGCTGCCGGAACTCCTCGCGACGGCCGGGATCCTCGGCGAGGTCGTCGGCGGCCAAGCCGATGCGGTTCTGAGCGTCATCGGCGGTGCAGCGCTTCTCGTCGTCCGGGCCCTTCGGGTCGAGCTCTGGGATGTCTTCGTCGTCGACGGTCTTGAGCGTGTACGCGGAGTTGCCGATCTCCTCGACGTCGAAGGTGCCGTGGATGAGCAGGAACGGGGAGGCGCCGTCATCGACGTTCTCCGCATCGACGGTGACGCTGACGCTGTCGGGGCTGTCGGCGGTCACGGTCGTCTCGCCGGAGTCGGGGACTTCGGGGTTGCCGGTGTGCACGTAGACCTTGAGGTAGGCCTCGGTCTTCTTCTCGGCCGCCTCGGCGAGACCCTGCCACAGCGGATCGGTGTCCTTCGCACCGCCGGGGGAGGAGTCGACGATGGACACCTTCGGCGCATCGTCAGGAGTCTCGATCGGGGTGACCTCCTCCTTGCTCACCGAGGGGCGGGGCTGCGGTCGGGTCTCCTCGGGCGTCGACACGCAGGCCGATGTCGTGGCCAGCATCGCGGCGGCGGACAGCAGGGCAAGGGGGCGAAGTCGCATGGTTCCTCGAGGTGTCGTCAGGGGCCGAGTGGTTGCGCTTCCAGCCTAATGCGCGCGACCGCCCTCACCCGGGCGGACGCGCGGTGAAGCGACGAAAGCGATGGGAGGCGTGGGGACAGCCTGCGATGCCTGTTTGCGCCTTGACTCCGATTCCCTCCGACGCCTCAGCCGCGGCGGGCTGCGGCGATGAGTTCGCGCAGGCTCTGCCGCTGGGCACCTGAGGCATCGAAGTTCGCCTCGTCGAGCCAGACTTGGTAGGCCGACCGAAGCATCGGCCATTCGCCGTCGATGATCGAGAACCACGCAGTGTCGCGGTTGCGGCCCTTGTACACGAGGTGCTGTCGGAACACTCCTTCGAAAGTGAACCCGAAGCGTTCGGCCGCCGCCTTCGACGGGGCATTGGCGTCATCGCATTTCCACTCGAACCGACGGAAGCCGGAGGCGAAGGCGAGATCGGCGCAGAGGAACAGCGCTTCGGTGGCTGCCCGGGTGCGTCTGAGCGCCGGCCCCCAGAGGATGTGCCCGATCTCCATGACCCCGTTGGCGGCATCGATGCGCATGAGTGCCTGCCGGCCCTCGGCTCGCCCTGTGGATCGGTCGACGACGGCGAAGAAGAGGGGATCGGAACTGGCGGCAGCCTCGGCGATCCAAGCATCGAACTCGCTGCGTTCGGTCTGCGGGGACTGCGGCAGGTAGCGGAAGCGCTCCTCGATCCCGACCGGCTCCGACACCGCAGTGAAGAGATCATCGCCGTGCGCGTCGGGATCGACGGGTTCGAGATCGACGCAGCGACCGTGGATGGGTGCTCGCCGAGGCGGCTGTGCGCCCGTGAAGTTCGTGAGATCGTCGTTCATCGCTGAGTCCTCGTCGTCGGGGGTCATGGTGGGGCGGGCAACCGGAATTCGGTGGTGGGGCGGGCGGGTTTCGGTTCAGTCCTCGCTGCCGTCGAAGCCGGTGGACAGCTCACGCAGGAGTGTGGCGAGTTTGCGGCTGCCGGCGGGGGTGAGGCCGCTGAGGATCTCCCGCTCCTTCACGAGCAGATCCGCCAGAGCGGAGTCGACGGTGGCGCGGCCGCTGTCGGTGAGGTGGACGAGCACCCCGCGTCGATCTCCGGGATCGGGGCGGCGCTCGACCCATCCGCGAGCGACCAGCCGGTCGATGCGATTGGTCATCGTGCCGCTGGTGACCAGGGTCTCCTGGAGCAGGGTCGAGGGGGACAGCTGATAGGGCTCACCGGCTCGGCGGAGTGCGGAGAGCACGTCGAAGGCCCACCCCTCGATGCCGTAATCGGAGAAGCTCGACTTCCGTGCCAGGTCCAACTGCCTGGCCAGACGCGAGACGCGGGAGAGGATCTCCATCGGGGAGACGTCGAGATCCGGGCGCTCACGTCGCCAGGCTGCGACTATTCGATCCACTTCGTCCATGAATCGATTTTACGTCCATATCAAGAATCTTGACGACAGAGATACTTTTTGACGAGAGATTCCTTACGCTCAGGGTCCATTTAACCTGCAGGTTTGGATGGACGGGTGCGTTTGGGAATATGGTTGTTCTTGGTTGTTGCATCCGTCAACGAACCTGCAGGGGCCAACCACCCGGCAGCAGAAACGAAGGAAAACACGTGGATCTTTTCGAGTATCAAGCACGTGACCTGTTCGAGAAGCACGGAGTGCCCGTGCTCAAGGCCCAGGTCGCGACGACGCCAGAAGCAGCGAAGAAGGCAGCCGAAGATCTTGGCGGCGGAGTCGTCGTCGTCAAGTCTCAGGTCAAGATCGGCGGCCGTGGAAAGGCCGGCGGCGTCAAGGTCGCCAAGAACCCCGATGAAGCCGAGGCGCGCGCCAAGGACATCCTGGGTCTCGACATCAAGGGACACATCACCGAAAAGGTGATGATCGCCGAAGGCGCCGACATTGCTGAGGAGTACTACTTCTCCGTCCTCCTCGACCGGTCCAACCGCACCTATCTGGCCATGTGCTCGAAGGAAGGCGGCATGGAGATCGAGCAGCTGGCGGTGGAACGCCCCGAAGCGCTCGCCAAGATCCCTGTCTCCGCCATCGACGGAATCAACGATGCCAAGGCAGCTGAAATCGCCGAGGCGGCCGGCTTCGATGCGGACACCGCCGCGAAGATCGCCCCCGTGCTGACCAGCCTGTGGACCGTCTTCGAACAGGAAGACGCCACCCTCGTCGAGGTCAACCCGCTGGTCAAGACCGGTGCCGGCGACATCATCGCGCTCGACGGCAAGGTATCCCTCGACGACAATGCCGACTTCCGCCACAAGGAGCACGAGGAGCTGCGCGACATCAGCGCAGAGAACCCGCTGGAGCTCAAGGCCAAGAAGCTCGACCTCAACTACGTCAAGCTCGACGGTGAAGTCGGAATCATCGGCAACGGCGCAGGACTGGTCATGTCGACCCTCGACGTCGTCGCCTACGCAGGTGAGAACCACAACGGCGTCAAGCCCGCGAACTTCCTCGACATCGGAGGCGGCGCCTCGGCCGAGGTCATGGCCAACGGTCTCGACGTCATCCTCGGCGATGACCAGGTGAAGTCTGTGTTCGTCAACGTCTTCGGCGGAATCACCGCCTGTGACGCTGTGGCCGACGGCATCGTCAAGGCCCTCGAGATCCTCGGTGATCAGGCCACCAAGCCGCTCGTCGTCCGCCTCGACGGCAACAACGTGGAAGAGGGGCGCGCCATCCTCAAGAAGGCCGCGCACCCCCTCGTCACGCTCACTGACACGATGGACGGTGGAGCCGACAAGGCCGCCGAACTGGCTGCGGCCAAGTAAGGAAAGGTCTTTACAACAATGTCTATCTTTCTGAATTCCGATTCGAAGATCATCGTCCAGGGCATCACCGGCGGAGAGGGTTCGAAGCACACCGCCCGCATGCTCGCCGCCGGATCGAACGTCGTCGGCGGTGTCAACGCCCGCAAGGCCGGCACCACCGTCAAGCACAACGACAAGGACGGCAACGAGGTCGAGCTGCCGGTCTTCGGCTCCGTGGCCGAAGCGATGGAAGCCACCGGTGCCGACGTGTCCGTGGCCTTCGTGCCGCCGGCATTCTCCAAGGACGCTGCGATCGAGGCCATCGACGCGAAGATCGGCCTGCTCGTCATCATCACCGAGGGCATCCCGGTGCAGGACTCGGCGGAGGTCTGGGCTCGTGCGCAGGCCGCCGGAAACGCCACCCGCATCATCGGACCCAACTGCCCGGGCGTCATCTCGCCCGAGGCCTCGCTGGCCGGCATCATCCCGGCCAACATCACGAAGAAGGGCAAGCTGGGCCTCGTCTCGAAGTCCGGCACCCTGACCTACCAGATGATGTACGAGCTTCGTGACCTCGGCTTCTCGACCGCCATCGGCATCGGCGGAGACCCGGTCATCGGCACCACGCACATCGATGCTCTCGAGGCCTTCGAAGCCGACCCGGAGACCGAAGCCATCGTCATGATCGGCGAGATCGGCGGAGACGCCGAAGAGCGTGCCGCCGCCTACATCAAGGACAACGTGTCGAAGCCGGTCGTCGGCTACGTCGCAGGCTTCACCGCTCCCGAGGGCAAGACCATGGGCCACGCCGGCGCCATCGTCTCCGGCTCCTCGGGAACCGCTCAGGCCAAGAAGGAAGCCCTCGAGGCTGCAGGCGTCAAGGTCGGCAAGACCCCGACCGAGACCGCCGAACTCATGCGCGAACTCCTCGCCTGAGGATTTCGCTGAAGCACCATCTCTGCTGAGGGCGGACCCGCCTCGGCGCACAATAACTCGCTCAAAGTGCAAGCGTGCAGCATCAATGCTCTGCGCCTGCACTTTGAGCGAGTTCGTGTCTGCAGAAGAGTGCGACGCCGGCGACGCAAGCGCGGACCGCACTGCACACGTCGCGGAGCACGTACTAGTCTGAGAATGTGAACTCCCAGACACCTGACCAGAGCGCGCAGTCGACGAACCCCGCGGACATCCTCCCCGACATCGGCACCGCCGCCCCGCCCGTCGACACCAGCGCCGCCGCGCATCCGCGCAACTTCGGCTCCGATAACTGGGCCGGCGTCCACCCCGAGGTCATCACCGCCATCGCCGAGGCCAACGTCGGCCACACTCCCGGCTACGGAGGCGACCCGTGGACGGCCCGGTTCCACGACATCATGGTCCACCATTTCGGCCCCGATGCCCAGGCGTTCCCCGTCTTCAACGGCACCGGCGCGAACGTGCTCGCCCTGCAGTCGGCGCTGCCGCGGTGGGCCGCGGTGATCACGGCCGCCTCGGCGCATATCAACTACGACGAGACCGGCGCCCCGGAGAAGGTCGGCGGGCTGAAGATCATCGGCGCCGCTACAGAGAACGGCAAACTCACCCCCGAGACCATCAAGTCCGCGATCATCGGCCGCGGTCACGAGCACAACGCGCAGCCGTTGGCCGTGAGCATCTCCCAGTCCACCGAATGGGGCACGACTTATACCCCCGACGAGATCGCCGCGATCACGGCCACCGCCCACGACCTCGACATGATCGTCCACATCGACGGGTCCCGACTCGGCAACGCCGCGGCCCACCTCGGCGTCGGCCTCGGCGACATCACCACCGCGGTCGGTGTCGACATCGTCAGCCTGGGTGGGACGAAGAACGGCCTCCTCGGCGCCGAGGCGGTCGTCGTCCTGGGCACCGACATCGGCCACGGAATGCGCTTCCTGCGCAAGATGAACCTGCAGCTGGCCTCGAAGATGCGCTTCCTCTCCGCCCAGCTGAACGCGCTCTATGAAGGTGATCTGTGGCGGAACTCGGCCGCTCGGTCGAACGAGATGGCCCAGTATCTCGCTGACAAGCTCGCCGAGGCGGCCGCGCAGGGCCGTGTACCCGGCGTCGAGATCGTCCAGAAGGTCGAGTCGAACGTCGTGTTCGTCCGCATGCCCGCCGAGGTGGCCGCCCGTGCCCGGCAGACGTTCGCGTTCGCGGACTGGCCCTTGGAGAAGGACATCGTCCGTCTCATGTGCGCCTTCGACACGACGAACGACGACGTCGACGCCCTCGTCTCAGCCATCGCCGGGGACTGAGGGCGTTCGGCGGTTATCTCTTCTTCCGCCGGTCGACCTTGACGGAGACGACAGGGACCTCGGAATCGAGGATGATGCGCTGGGCCGTCGAGCCCATGATGAGCTTGCCGACAGGGGAGCGGCGACGCGAACCGATGACGATCATGCGAGTGTCCTCGGTCGCCTCGGCCAGCGCCAGGAGCTCTTCGACGGGATCATTGCCGCGAAGGAACTGAAGGATCTCGTGGGAGACCTCGGAACTCTGCAGAGTCTCTTTGAGCTCTTCGATGTCTTTGCTGGTGGCCACACCGCGTTCGTCGGGAGTCTCACCGATTCCGGCATTGAGCACGACGAGGACGTCGTCGAATGCGCGGGCCTGCTCGATGCCGAATTCGACAGCGGCCTTGCCTTCGGGCGAGGGGGAATAACCGACGAGAATTGTCATGATCTCTCCTGGTGCGACATTGGACGAAGCTCCCTCAATTTGTAGCACATTCAGCCTGGTCGCCCGGGCGGCCGTTCACTCTGCGGGGAGGGAATCGGGCAGCTTCGGCTGAGAGCTTGCTCACCCGAACGGTGAGAGGCCCATCACCATCGAGCGTTTCTGAGCTGAATCCGCGCGGAATAGGGCATCCGAACGCGGATCTCGATTACTGACCGAAGCGTCGGTCACTCTCTTGCGGCAGTAAGGTGACCTGGGCGCTTTGAGCGTCGCGTACGAGTGAGAGAGAAGAAGCATTGACAGATCAGAACACGAATCTCGGCCAGGCGGAAGCCGGTGGGTACCAGGCGCAGAAGAAGTCGGAATGGCAGACGGTCAAGGCCATCATGGCCGCATCGTCGGGCAACCTCGTCGAATGGTTCGACTTCTACATCTACGCCTTCTTCAGCGTCTACTTCGCTGACCAGTTCTTCGTCGCCGACAACCAGGCTCTGTCCCTGATGCAGGCCGCCGGAGTCTTCTTCGTCGGCTTCCTCATGCGCCCCATCGGCGGCTACATCTTCGGCCGCGCCGCCGACCGTCTCGGGCGCAAGAACTCGATGCTCATCTCCATTCTGCTCATGTGCGCCGGATCACTGATGATGGCGCTGCTGCCCACGAGCGCCACCGTAGGCTCCTGGGCCGCGGTCCTGCTGCTCATCGTGCGGATGATCCAGGGTCTGGCCGTCGGCGGCGAATACGGCGCGACCGCCACCTACATGTCCGAGGTCGCCACCGAAGGCAAGCGCGGATTCTATTCTTCCTTCCAGTACGTCACCCTCATCGGCGGTCAGCTGCTGGCCAGCCTTCTTGCCGTCGTCATGACCCACACTCTGGGCACCGACCAGATCGAGGCCGGATGGTGGCGACTGCCCTTCGTCATCGGTGCCGCCGCCGCAATCGTCTCCCTGTGGCTGCGTCGCGGACTCGAAGAGACCACCTCGGCGGACACCCGCAAGAACGAGAACTCCGGCAGCTTCCGCGAAGTGCTGCGCCACCCGCGCGCCTTCTTCGTCGTCCTCGGCATCACCAGCGTCGGATCACTCGTCTTCTACGTCTTCACCACGTACATGCAGAAGTTCCTTCTGCTGCAGAACGAAGGCACCCCGGGCGAGGCCGTGTTCAACAAGGGCTCGATCGCCGACCTCATGACCATCTGCCTGCTCATCTTCGTCTGCATGCAGCCCATCGCCGGCAAGATCTCGGACAAGATCGGCCGCAAGAACAACATGCTCATCTTCGTCATCGGCATGATCGCGCTGCCCATCCCGCTGCTGGGCATGATCGGCAAGGCCGATTCCATCCTCACCGCCGGCATCCTCATCGTCATCGCCATGGCGTTCATCAGCATGTACACCTCGATCTCCGGAATCGTGAAGGCCGAGATGTTCCCCGCCCACATCCGCGGAATCGGCGTCGGCTTCACCTACGCGATCGGCAACTCGCTGTTCGGCGGATCCGCCGAATACGTCGCCCTGTGGTTCCGCAACGCCGGAATCGGCACCTGGTTCGCCGTCTACGTCGTCGTCATCGCGGTCGTCGGCTTCGTGGCCGTGGCGTTCATGCACGACAACCGCAAGCACTCGACGATCGACAACGCCGATTCCTCGGCATACAAGCGCATCGGCAGCTGATTCGCAGGCAGCCGATCCCCTCACCGAGGCGGCCCACCCCGACCGCGAATGACGAGTGCCCCAGAACACTGAGTTCTGGGGCACTCGTCATCTGACCCGAACGCAATGTTGGAATGGGTGGAAATGTGTTGGAATGTGATTGACGATACGTGAGTAGCGTCCTAAGATCGATCAAACCAACAGATAGTCACGTGGTTGCCCGTCCGTATCGACGAGAGGCCGCGCGAAAGAAAGGGCCGGACGTGTTCGCTGAGGAACGGCAACGACGCATCGCCGCACTGGTCAGCGAGGCGGGCCGGGTCAATGTCACCGATCTGGCCGCCGATTTCGACATCACCACGGAAACCGTCCGACGTGACCTCGCCGCACTTGAGAAGGTCGGAGCCCTCCAACGCGTGCACGGGGGTGCCGTACCGTGCCGTGCGCACAGCCTCGAAGAGCCGACCTTCGACGATCGGGAGATCCACAATCTCGACGAGAAGACGGCGATCGCGCGGTCCGCGCTGAGCCTGTTGGAGGAGACGATGAGCATCTCCGTGGACGGCGGCACGACCTGCGCGGCCCTCGCCCGCGCGATCGCAGACGAAGCCCACGGCCGCCTCGTCGCCGGACAGGCCCCGCGACAGCTGCGGGTGATCACGAACTCCCTGTCAGCCATCGACAGCCTGGCCGGTGCGCCCGGCGTCGAGATCTTCGTCCTCCCCGGCCGGTTCCGCCCGGTCACCCGGGCCGTGGTCGGACCGCAGACGATCACGGCCGTCGAAGGCCACCGAGTCGATCTTGCGGTGCTCGGCACCAATGGACTCAGCGCCGACGGAGTCTCCACGCCCGACCACGACGAGGCGGCGACGAAGTCAGCGTTCGTGCACTCCGGACGCAGAGTCGCCGTGCTCGCCGACTCCGCGAAGTTCGATGCCGTGTCCTTGGTGCGATTCGCCGAACTCGACCAGATCGATGTCCTCATCACCGACGACGCGCCGGAAGAGCCGTTGGCAGCCCATTTGGAGACCGCGGAAGTCGAGGTCGTCACTCCATGATCCTCACCCTCACAGCTAACCCGAGTCTCGACCGGACCATCGAACTGTCCGGGCCGGTCCTCCGCGGTCAGGTGCAGCGAGCCGTCTGGGCCGGGCAGCAGCCCGGCGGCAAAGGAGTCAACGTCTCGCGAGCTGTGGCAGCCGCCGACCGTGACACCCTTGCGGTCCTGCCCGGAGACATCGACGACCCGGTGCTCACCGGACTCGACGCGATCGGACTGGCTCATCGCTCCGTTCCCACCGGCACACCGCTGCGATCCAATATCACCGTCACCGAACCCGACGGTACGACGACGAAGATCAACGAACCAGGCTCACCTCTGAGCCCGCAGACTCAGAACGCACTGATCGACCTCGTGGCCGAGCAGGCAGCCGATGCTAGCTGGGTCGTCCTGGCCGGTTCGCTGCCTCCAGGAGTCGACGATGACTTCTACGCCCACGTGATCGAGCGCATCCGGCAGCTTCCCGTGCCGCCGCTGATCGCCGTCGATACGTCCGGGGTTCCTCTGGCCGCGGCGGTGATGGCCTCACCGGATCTCATCAAGCCGAACGCCGAAGAACTCGCCGAGCTCCTCAACGCCGCAGGACTCCTGCACGCCGCCGGACTCAGGGACGACACCACCGATCTGCACACGATCGCCGACCGGCTGGAATCCTCACCGCAGCTCACGGCTCGCGCTACATCGACCCTGCTCACAGCAAGCGGTCCCCGCCCACGGACGATCCTTGCGACCCTGGGTGCCGGAGGGGCAGTTCTCGCTCAACCCGAGACTGCGTGGCACGCCGCGCATCCGCCGATGGACGTCGTGAGCACCGTGGGTGCCGGCGACTCCACTCTGGCCGGCTACCTGCTGGGGCTGACCGCCGGTCGTCAACCCGGGGAAGCACTGGCTCAGGCCGTTGCCTACGGAGCCGCGGCTGCCCGGCTGCGCGGCACCGGAGTGCCCGGCCCGGACGATGCCCGGACCGACGCCGTGAGAGTGACACCACTGACGGCACCCGCAACATCTGCGGCCACGCCCACCGACGACTCTTCCTACCGACATCATCACGAGGGCACAGTCCCCGAAGCCGAGGAGGCACGATGACATCGCTCATCACAACAGAACTGGTGATCCTCGACGCGGATCAGGGGACGGAGTCGTCCGCTGTCATCCGCGCCCTGGCCGCCACGATCGCTGAACAGGGCCGCGCGAACTCAGCCGACGGGCTGGCGGCCGCGGCGATCGCCCGCGAAGAGAAGACCCCGACGGGCGTTCCCGGAGGCATCGCCATCCCGCACGCCCGGACCGAGGCGGTCACCGAACCCAGCCTGGCGATGGCCCGGCTGAATCCTCCGGTCGACTTCGGTGCCAAGGACGGCCCCGCCGACCTCGTGTTCATGATCGCCGCCCCCGACGGCGCCGGGAAGGACCACCTCAAGCTGCTGTCGAAGCTCGCCCGATCGCTGGTGAAGAAGGACTTCGTCGCCTCCCTGCGCGCGGCCGCAACCGAACAGGAAGTCGTCGACCTCGTCGAAACCGCCCTCGGCCTGCGCGAAACGCCCGAAGAGCCGACCACCAGCGAGGCGGACCCCACCACCGAGGCGGCCCCCACCTCCGCCGGGCCCCGTGAGTCTGCGGAGCGCCCCCGCCGCGTCGTCGCCGTCACGGCCTGCCCGACGGGAATCGCGCACACCTATATGGCAGCCGACGCCCTCGTCCAGGCCGGGTCCGACCTGGGCATCGACGTCGTCACCGAGACCCAAGGCTCGAGCGGTACGACACCGATCGACCAGTCCGTCATCGCCGCTGCCGATGCCGTTGTCTTCGCCGTCGACGTCGACGTCCGCGACAAGGCCCGGTTCGCCGGCAAGCCCTATGTGCAGGTGCCGGTCAAGGCCGGAATCGATGATCCGCAGGGACTCATCCGCAAGGCCCTCGCCGAGGCGGACGCTCCGAACGGACGCAGGCTCGCGGCCGCTCACGCCGCCGACGAGGGGGAGGACACGTCGTCCTCAGCAGGCTCACGAGAGAGCGTCGGTGCCCACCTGAAACGCGTGCTGCTGACCGGTGTCAGCTATATGATCCCCTTCGTCGCCGCCGGCGGTCTGCTCATGGCGCTGGGCTTCCTCCTCGGCGGGTTCGACATCCCCGACTATGCCGAGGACATCGTCCTGGGCAACTCCCTGTGGAACCTGCCCACCGAATACGGTGACCTGGCACTGGGACCGGTCGGTGCCTACCTCGGGGCCGTGGCCTTCCAGATCGGCAACCTGTCGATGAGCTTCCTCGTCGCCGCCCTGGCCGGGTACATCGCCTTCGGAATCGCCGACCGCCCCGGAATCGCGCCCGGCTTCACCGTCGGCGCCGTGGCCGTGCTCATGGGTGCCGGTTTCATCGGCGGCATCATCGGCGGACTCCTCGCCGGCTATATCGCCCACTGGATCGGTTCCTTCGCCGCACCGAGGTGGCTGCGCGGGCTGATGCCGGTCGTGATCATTCCGCTGGTGGCCTCCCTCGTCTCCTCGGGTCTGATGTTCATGGTCCTCGGCGGACCGATCAGCGCCCTGACGGAGGGCCTCGACAGCTGGCTGAGCTCGATGACGGGGACCGCGGCCGTCGTCCTCGGGCTCATCCTCGGCGCCATGATGGCCGTCGACCTGGGCGGACCCGTCAACAAGGTCGCGTATTCGTTCGCCGTGGCCGGTCTCGCCGCAGGCTCCGTCGAGAACCCCGTGCCGTGGGAGATCATGGCCACGGTCATGGCCGCCGGAATGGTCCCGCCCCTGGCCATGGCGTTGGCCACCGCACTGCGTCCCCGCATCTTCTCCCAGGCGGAGAAGGAGAACGGGAAGGCCGCATGGCTGCTCGGGGCCGCATTCATCTCCGAGGGCGCGATTCCCTTCGCCGCCTCCGACCCGCTGCGCGTGATCCCCGCGTCGGTCGTCGGCGCCGGCGTCACGGGCGGCATGACGATGGCCTTCTCCGTCACCAGCCAGGCTCCGCACGGCGGAGTGTTCGTCTTCTTCGCCATCGACTCGTTCCTGCTGTTCCTGCTCTCCGTCGTCGTCGGCACGATCATCAGCGCCCTGCTGGTGCTGGCGCTGAAGATCTTCGTCCGCAAGGGCGGAGCGGCAGGCCTCGCCGAGGCGACCGATCCGTCCGCAGCGACGACGACCGCATCCGCATCGACCGGTTCGACCACCGGACCCGGTTCGGCCGACGAGGCGAAGACGGCCGAACCGGTATCGTCGAGCGCTGACGCCTCGCGAGTCTGAACAACTTCGCAGGCAAGAGAGGAAGGAATGGGGATGTCCGCAGAGTTCTCAGGCATCGGAGTCGTACCCGGACGGGTCATCGCCCCGGCGCTGTGCATGCCCGACCCCGTGTCCGCACCCGTGGCGGGGCCGGCCCCGGCCGACACAGAGGCGGAGGCGACCAGGATCCGTGAGGCCTCGGCCGCCGTGCACGCCGAACTGCGTGAGCGGGCCGAAACCGTCACCGGAGACGCCCGCGACGTGCTCAGGGCCACCGCCCTCATGGCCAAGGACCCGGCCCTGGTGAAGACGGCGATCAAGCGCCTGTCCGAGACCGACGCGGAGACCGCGATCTGGACGGTTGCCGCGGAGACAGCGACCCAGTTGGAGAAGCTGGGCGGCTATATGGCCGAACGCGCAGCCGATGTCCTCGACGTGCGTGCCCGCCTCGTCGCCCATCTGCGCGGAGTATCGGCACCCGGCATCCCGCACTCGGCCGACCCCTTCGTGCTCATCGCCACCGATCTCGCTCCTGCCGACACCGCGACCCTGGATCCCAAGTCTGTGATCGGCCTCGTCTGCGAGGAGGGCGGGCCGCAGAGTCATACGGCCATCCTCGCCCGGTCCTTGGGCATTCCCGCCGTGGTCGCAGCCACCAGGGTCCGCGACATCCCCGATCACACGTCTGTCTTCGTCGACGGCGGCGCCGGCATCCTGCGCACCGACCCCGGTGCGACAGAGACCGAGCTCGTCGAGGCGTGGACAAAGACCGCCGGTCGGCTGCGGTCCTTCACCGGACCCTGTCTGCTGGGGGACGGCACACGGATCCCGCTGCGCGCGAATGTCGGAGACGGCGCTCAGGCACGGGCGGCGGCCGCCGCAGGTGCCGAAGGCGTCGGACTGCTGCGCACGGAGTTCTGCTTCCTCGATCGCGACACCGAGCCCAGCGTCGACGAGCAGGCAAAGGCCTATGGGCAGGTGTTCGCGGCCTTCGACGACCACAAGGTCGTCGTGCGCACCCTCGATGCCGGGGCCGACAAGCCTCTGCCGTTCCTCACCGACGCCGACGAACCGAACCCGGCCCTGGGCGTGCGAGGCTTCCGGACCAGCCGGAAGGCCCAGGGCGTCCTCGTTCGTCAGCTCGAGGCGATCGCCATGGCAGCGGCGAAGCATGCGGTCACCGTCCGTGTCATGGCTCCGATGATCGCCACGGCAGACGAAGCCAGGCGGTTCTCGGAGCTCGTCCACGCGGCCGGTCTGCCGGTGGCCGGCGTCATGGTCGAGGTCCCCTCCGCGGCGCTGCAGGCGGGACCGATCCTCGACGAAGTCGAGTTCGCCTCCATCGGCACGAATGACCTGACCCAGTACGTCATGGCCTCCGACCGCATGCTCGGCGGCCTGGCCGAACTCAGCGACTCGTGGCAGCCGGCAGTTCTGCAGCTCATCGGCATGGCCGCCGCCCAGGGTGCTGCGGCCGAGAAGTCGGTGGGTGTCTGCGGAGAGGCCGCTGCCGATCCGGCGTTGGCGGTCGTGCTCGTCGGGCTCGGAGCCACCAGCCTGTCCATGGCGCCGCGGGCGCTGCCGGCTGTCGCAGAATTGCTGGCCGGTGTCACCATGGACCAAGCACAGCAGATCGCCCGTCGTGCACTCGCCGCACGCAGTCCGGCAGAAGCGAAGGCCGCGGTCCGGGCAGAGCTGCCGCTCCTCGACGAGCTCGGTCTGTGAGGCCGGCCGTCGGGGAATGAACCCGAGACACACTCAGCACCACCACAGACACCACCCACAGGCAATGCCGAACCACCAGATCGGCCAGATCCGGCCGGTCTGAACAGGAAGGACAGCGATATGGCAGAGACCATCGCAACAGTCGGAAGCACCGTCGGCCTGCACGCTCGCCCAGCAGCTCTGCTGGCCGAGGCCGCCGCAGACTCTGATTTCGAGATCACCATCGCCTTGGAGGGCGAACCCGCCGAGGATGCCCTCGACGCGGCCAGCGTGCTGTCCCTCATGGGCCTCGGCGCAGAATACGGTCAGACGGTCGTCCTGCGCGCCGAGGGCGAAGGAGCCGACGAGGCGCTGGCCGAGCTCAAGCAGCTCATCGAGACCGATCACGACGCTGAGGGCTGAGCTGCTTTCAGCCGAGGAGGCGGCAAGCGGTCCGCTCAGTTTAGACTGATCGAATGTCCGCCTCCCTGCTGCCTCCTGACTCCGCCGCCGCCCATCGCAGCCGGGATCTGCTGGCGGATTCTCCGCAGCTGCGCGATATGCCCGGTCTGCCGCAGGCGCGCATGCTCGTCGAATACATCATCGGCCGACGTCTCCGTGAACTCGACGTATCCGGTCGGGATGCGGCCGGTGCCTTCATCGACGTCGAAGCCGCCGCTGAGGCCCCGCACCGCATCATCGTGCTCGACGATGCCAAGGGCGTCCAGACCGCACTGCTTCGCTCTCTCGCCGAGGTGGTCGTCCACCACGATCGCATCGACGAATCCCGGACCGCGGCAGCGCTCTCCGACGTCCCGGAACTCGCGGACTTCGGCGAGGCGGAATCCGCACACTCCGCTCATGGTCGGGCCGCCTCGGCGGAGGAGGGGAACCCTGAGACGTGGGCGGTCATCAACGCACCGAAGGCCACGAACGCACTGGCCGAATCCATCGCCGCACTGCAGGCCCGCGTGTCGACGATCATCGTCATCGGTCGCAGCGACTCGATGAGCCGCGCGGTGAACAAGGAGCTGGCGCGCGGTTTCGCTCGAGTCGACGTCTCTCCGGGAGTCGGCAAGCACCGGATGATCATCGGCAGCCGACCGCTGTCATCACCGAGCCTGCCGAGTTTCCCGAAGCACGGAGTCATCACCCACCCCAACGTCGAAGACCTCGAGGTCAGAGCACATGGAGCCTGCTTCTCCGGGGTGAAGAGCGATGAAGGCTCAACCCTGCTGCTCGACGCACTCATCGAGACCCTGTCCGGTGCGGACGACGCATCGGGCACCGCTGCCGAACCGGACTCCGTGCTCGACCTCGGCTGCGGAAACGGGTGGCTGCTCACCGCAGCCATGCGTGCCACGGGGGCAGCACGGGGGACCGGTGTGGACGTGTCCGAGGCAGCGGTCGCCTCGGCGAGGGCCACAGCGGAGGCGAACGGGGTCGACGTCGACATCATCCTCGGCGATGCCGCCGATGCCGAGGACCCGGCTGTGGCGGCCTTGGGCGAATTCGACCTCGTCGTCCTCAACCCGCCGTTCCATCAGGGCACGACGATCGAGACCGACACGGCTGAGGCGCTCATGGCCTCGGCCGCCGCGCATCTGGCGCCCGGTGGTCGGGTGATCACCGTGTTCAATACGCACCTGCGCTACCGGGACCGCCTCGAGACGATCATCGGCCCGAGTGAGCAGCTGGCCCGGAACACGAAGTTCACGGTCGTCTCCAGCGGCGGCGGGATCTGCGGAACTTCAGCCGACTGACGCCGAGGGCGAGTCCTCCCACCCCGCCGGGGCCATAGGGTTCGTAGGCCTGCCAGCGGGTGACCCGGCCGTCCGCGGTCTCGACGACGAAGCACTGGCCGAACTCGAGGGACCGGCCGCTCGCGAGCACATGCCGGGACGAGACCTCGACGGCCGCACTCGTCCCGTCCTCGCCGAAGAACCACGAGTCGACGGTGAAGTTGAGTTCGCGCATTCCGGCGACGACCCATTGGAGGCCTTCGCGGATCTCGGTGTGACCGGCCATCCGCACACGGGGGTAGTGCGGGTCGATGAGGACCCCGTGTGAGGCGAAGGTGGCAACGGCCGCCTCGACGTCTTTGGCCGTGACGGCGGTCAGGTTGTCGGTGATGAGCGTGTGCAGAGACGTGGACATGATTCCTCGATTCTCCGGCGCTGTGCCCGGGCCGCGGGGTGCGGCTCGGTCTGGCACTGCTGCCCGAGGGCGATCGTCTGCGTCACGCCCCTGCTTCGATGATAGGCCTCAGGACCGGCCGCGGCGATAGGTCCGCCACGTGCTCACCTGATCCCAGACGGTGATGATCCAGACCGCGATGACCGTGATGATCTGCTGGATATCGGCGTTCGCCGTGGTCGTGAGCTCGGGGTGGAGGACCGGCTGAGTGAGCAGGGCGACCGTGAGGAAGACCGCCATGGCGACATCGGCGATCCCGCCGATGAGCACCACGATCGGCCTCGCCGAGGCGGTCGTGAACTTCACGATCTCGACCGCGGCGAGGGGAGCCAGGAAGGCCCAGTATCCGAGCAGCCAGCCGAAGCCGAGGCCCGGATTGATGAACGTCTCCCCATTGTTGAGATGGCCGACGTAGAACAGGGACGTCGGGATGAACGGAACCATGGCCAAGGCCACGATGAAGACCAGCCCGAGCCCCGCCTCGGCGCGGATCTGCCTGTCGTGGGAATCGCGACGATCGAGGTCATCGACCGTCCATGTGCCCGGCTGTCGTTTCCGCATCGCGTCGGCCGCACCGCCGTCCATTCCGCGGTCGCCGAGGCCGATGATGATCGTGATGGCGGCGAACGCGGTCAGCAGGGCGATGACCGTGTTGCCGGCTGTCTTGCCGATGATCTCCCCGATCTGGACTTCGGGGGAGAGGGCGATGGTGGCCACGACGTTCGTGAGCACCGCGAGCAGACCGACGAGAGGCAGCACCCAGCGCAGTGCCCAGGTGAAGAGCGGATAGGAATTCGGGCCGATGAGGTGCTGTGGGGAGTTGGAGTACTCCCGCGACAGCATCACGGGATCGCCGAGCTCTTCGAGGACTTCGCGTTCGATGGTGGCCGTGCGGTCCGGGGTCGGGTCCGTGTCCTCGCCGAGGCGGGCGTCGACCATATCGTCGATCGTGGCGGTGATCTCGGCGGCGATGTCCGGGCGGGTGTCTTCGGGGAGGTGGCGGATGACGTTGTCGACGTAGATTTCGGTGAGCGCACTCATGGTGTGCCGTCCTTCCAGAGCTTAGTGATGCTGGAGTTGAGTTCGAGCCAGCGGCTGTGCAGTGCGGCGGCGACTTTGGCGCCGCTGTCGGTGAGTGTGTAGTACTTGCGAGGACGAGCCTGTTCGGTGTTCCATTCGGCCGTGAGCAGGCCCTGCTTCTCGAGCCGTCGCAGCAGGGGGTAGAGGGTGTTGGCCTCGGTGGGGATGCCTGCTTCGGTCAGCGTCGTCAGCAGCGAGTAGCCGTACTGGGGGCGGCGACAGGCGACGAGGCTGGCGAAGACCACAGTGCCGCGTCGCAGCTCCTGCTCGTGTGTGGCCAGTGCCTTCTCTGCATCCTCGTCCATGCGCAACACAATAGTGTGTGGCACACACTATTACAAGAGGCGGGGTATTTCTGTTGCGGGACGGTGCGGTACGGCACGCGGCAGGGTACGCCACGGCAGACCACCGGCGTCGACAGCCGTTTTGGTCCAGGTTCCTCTCAACTGATCAGGTTCCTCGGTGTGCATTTTGGAGCAGGGTGTACCAAACCTCAGGCCTGCGCCTGGCAGTGTCCTCTGCGGTGCTGATTCTGCTTTTCCAGGACCGCTGAACGTCCCTGCAGTCGGGCCGGATTCGCCGACCCGGAGACTGCGAAGGACCACCGCAGGGGCTCAGCCGAACCCGACGACCCCGATCGTCACGAAGACGAAACCGAGCAGCTGCAGCGAAGCGCGCACGATCTGGAAGGCGTCCCATCGTCTGCGCATGGCGATGAACCCTTCGGGCGCAGCCTCCTCGGCGATCCGTCCGGTCCTGGCGTTGATCGGGACATTCCCGATAATCGTCACGACCAGAGCGACACCGAGGCTGATGGCGGCCGAAACCAGCCAGGCGTTGGGCTCATCGATCGCGATGATGATGGCCAGAGCGGTCGCCACGGTCATCCCGACCGGCATCACCCGACCGAATGTCTTCAGCAGCCCCTTCTCCATGATGAGTTGATCGTCCGTCTTCAGCCGACGGATCACCGGGTGGACCAGAGCGGCCGATCCGAACTCCGCCGAACCGACGAAGCCGGTGGCGAGGACCGTGGCCAATACGAAGGCGTCCATGACCTCTTCTCCTAATAGGTAGTCAAACTATCCATAATAGATAGTAGAGGTATCTGCTAAGGTCGATCAAGACCAGTCACAGACCATTGCCGGCAGTACCGGGAGGAGAGGGCGATGCAGGAGTCGGTGGAGAAGCCGGAGATGCGGATGGCGGAGCTGTCCCGCCGCTCGGAGCTCAGCGTGCCGACCATCAAGTACTACCTGCGAGAGCGCCTGTTGCCGCCGGGGCGTCGGACGAGTGTGAATCAAGCCGTCTACGGCCAGACTCATCTCGATCGGCTGCGCCTCATTCGGGCACTGACGTCGGTGGCCGGGCTGCCCTTGGCGAAAGTGCGAGCCGTCGTCGACGCGGTGGACGGGCGGGCCTCGGAGATCGAGGCGATGGGAGTCACACAGGATGCGCTCGTCAGAGAGGTCGAGGCCGACGATGCCGACGCCTCAGCGCTTCTCGACCGAGTGATCACCGCACGAGGATGGCACTGTGAGGCCTCGTCACCGGCCTATCGGGCAGCCGTGAGCGCGATTGCCATGCTGAGCAGGGAGGACCTGACTCCGATCTTGGACCGGCTCGACGCCTACGTCGAAGCTGCCGAAGCCGTCGGCAGCACCGATCTGGACGCCGTCGCCGATGCAGGCAGTCTGGAGGAGAGGATCCGCGGAGTCGTCCTCGGCAGCGTGCTGCGCCGACCGCTGCTGGAGGCGCTGGTCCTGCTCGCCCAGCAGCACTTCGCGCAGGGCCTCACTCGTTCGGAAGAAAGCTGACCGGGAACAGCTCGGTCCTCGCGATCACGTGCTCATGACTCTTCCGGCACGGCGTCGTAGGTGAGCCAGTTCGTCTTCGCAGCGACGTCGTCGTAGAGCACTTGGGCCTGAGCGTTGTCATCGGCGGTGATCCAGCGGACCACGGAACAGCCTTCGGCCGCAGCGATCGACTGCAGGTGCCTGATCAGTGCGCGACCGGCACCTCGGCCGCGTGCCTGGGGATCGGTGAAGAGATCATCGAGCCAGATGCCCACACTGCCGGTCGAGGGGCGGGAGAAGCGACGATAGTCGGCGATTCCGACGATCGTCCCCTCGGCCTCGGCGACAAGCCCCTGGCACTCATGATCGGGATCGGTCAGCCATGACCACACACGGGTGACGATCTCCTCGGACGGCTCCAGTCGGTAGAACTCGCGGTAGGCGCGGAAGAGCTCCTTCCACCGGGCCTCGTCGACAGGCGCGGTGGGGCGGATCGTCGGCGCAGGGGCATCCGTCATCGGCTGTCCTCTCTCAGATCTCGGTGCATTGACCACATTACGTCCAATGCATGTGACCGCGGAATCTGTACCCGCGAATTCGATTCGGCAGCAGACTCCGCGTCCTGATGGCAGGAACCGGAACTGGTCGCGAGCGTACGCAAGGTGATGACACGTGCACTTTCTGTGGTGCGGGGTGCACCATCCGTGATCAGCGTCGGCTGAGTTCAACTCCGGGAGCAAAGAGAAGTCCCCGGTGCGGAAGCCTGTCGACTCCGCACCGGGGACTGCGGTACGCGAGAGGGGACTTGAACCCCTACGTCCGAAGACACTGGAACCTAAATCCAGCGCGTCTACCAATTCCGCCACTCGCGCTCAAGCGGCCGCATCAGCGGCCGCGACGCCCTCAAGATTAGCAGGGGCGGCGCGAGTTCCTGAAAACTCAGGCTGCGTCGATGCCCAGCTCTTTGCGGACGCGAGCGACGTGCCCGTTGGCCTTGACGTTGTACTGGGCAAGTTCGACCTTGCCCTCGGCATCGACGACGACGGTCGAGCGGATGACGCCCTGGACGACCTTGCCGTAGTTCTTCTTCTCGCCGAAGGCGCCCCACTCGGTCATCATCGTCTTGTCCTCATCGGAGAGCAGGTCGAAGTTCAGACCCTCCTTCTCGATGAACTGCTGCAGCTTCTCCGGTTTGTCCGGGGAGATGCCGAGGACCACGATTCCGGCGGCCTTGAGCGCCGAGAGCGAGTCCCGGAAATCGCAGGCCTCGGTGGTGCAACCGGGAGTCATGGCGGCCGGGTAGAAGTAGACGACGACCCGCTGGCCCTTGTAGTCGCTGAGGCTGACGGACTTTCCGTCCTGGTTGACGAGCGTGAAATCCGGGGCGGTGTCGCCGACCGACAGACGTGACATGAATGCTCCTCCTGGTTGGGGCGGTCTCCGGGGTGGATGACCATTGCTGCCCACCACTCTATTCCGTTGCCGGACCGAACGCCTCCGCCGCTCGGCGAAGACCTCAGCCGATTCTTTCGCCGAGGCGGCCCCGCAGTCTCACTCGACCCGTGCGATCGCCTGACCCACGGCCACGACGTCGCCGACGCTCGCCACCTGGTGCAATGTTCCCGCGACGGGTGCTTCGACCCGAGTCTCCATCTTCATCGCCGAGAGCACGGCGATCTCATCACCGGCAGCCACTTGCGAGCCGTCATCGACGAGGAAGTCCACGAGGCTGCCCGGCACGGGTGCGGTGACATCCCCGGCACTCGCCGAGGCGGCTCCACCGTTGACGGCATTACCGCCCTCGCCACCGGTCCCACCGACCGAGCCGAGAGCCGCCAGCAGTCCCGCGGGCAGTCCGATGCTGGTGAGCTTCCCGTCGATCTCGATCGACATGCGCTGCATCTGACCGTCGGCCACCGGGGCCGGGCGTTCCTGAGTCTCGAGGCGCGGCAGCAGTTCGGCTTCGATCCACTGGGTGTGGATCCCGTCGACGCCTGTGTCACCGAGGCCGGTGAACGCCTCATCGGTGAGGATCGCCAGCGAGCATGGCACCACTGTGGCCGGGCCTTCGACGTTCAGTTCCTTCGCCGCGGTCACGGTGCGGGCGATCGCCTGCTCACGGTCGGGACCTGCGACGATGAGCTTCGCGAAGAGGGAATCGAAGGCCGGCTGGACAGTGTCACCGGAACGCACTCCGGAATCCCAGCGCACACCGGGGCCGCCGGGCACGTCGAGGACATCGATGCGTCCCGGTGTCGGCAGGAATCCGCGGCCGGGATCCTCGGCGTTGATGCGCAGTTCGATCGCATGGCCCTGCGGCAGCGGAGTCGACTCCAGCGACAGGCCCTCGCCGAAGGCGATGCGGAACTGCTCGGCGACGAGATCGACTCCGGAGGTCACCTCGGTGACGGGGTGTTCGACCTGCAGCCGGGTGTTGACCTCGAGAAACGTCATGGTGCCATCGGCGGCGAGCAGGAATTCGACGGTGCCGGCACCGCGGTAGTCAACCTCGGCGCAGATGGCTTCGGCCGAACGGTGCAGACGCTCCCGCTGCTCATCCGTCAGGCCCGGGGCCGGAGCTTCCTCGATGAGTTTCTGGTTGCGGCGCTGGGCGGAGCAGTCGCGGTCGCCGACGGCCACGACCCGTCCCTGACCGTCTCCGACGACCTGGACCTCGACGTGGCGGGGCCGCTCCAGGTACTTCTCGACGAAGCATTCTGCACGGCCGAAGGCCTCGACCGCCTCACGGGTCGCCGACTCGAAGGCGCCGACCACCTCGTCCAGGTCGTGGACGATCTTCATTCCGCGTCCGCCGCCGCCGTGGGCGGCCTTGATGATGATCGGCAGTCCCGCCTCGGCGGCGAAGGATTCGACCTCGGCCGCGTTCTCCAGGGGACGGTCGATTCCCGGCGCTAGGGGAGCGCCGACCTTCTGCGCGAGCTGACGGGCGGTGACCTTGTCGCCGAGGGCCGTGATGGTGTCCGCGGTCGGGCCGATCCAGATGAGACCCGCGGCTTCGACAGCGGCGGCGAAGTCGGCGTTCTCGGACAGGAATCCGTAGCCGGGGTGGACGGCGTCGGCGTCGGCAGACTTCGCGGCGGCCAGGATCGAGTCGATGTCGAGGTAGGTCTCACCCGCGGTCGTGCCGGTCAGGGCGAATGCTTCGTCAGCGAGGCGGGCATGCATGGCGTCGGCGTCCTGATCAGCGTAGACGGCCACCGAGGTGTGTCCGTGCTGGGCGCAGGCACGGATGATGCGGACGGCGATCTCGCCGCGGTTGGCGATGAGGATTCTCGACATTGTTCAGCCTTCGTTCTGATCGGATCGGGGTGCCCCGGCCGGGCGTTCGGCCTCGGACGGGCAGAGGTGATGAAGCGCAGCTTCACGCCCGGAGGCAGCTGCGCGGCGAGATCGAGATCATCGACGCTGGCGATGATCGGATAGCCGCCGGTGAGCGGATGGTCGGGGCCGAAGAGCACCGGCTGACCGTTGGGCGGAACCTGGAGGGCGCCGGTGACCGCACCCTCGCTGGGCAGCTCCCCGGTGCGAGCTCGTTCGAGCGGAATCTCACCGGACAGGCGCAGCCCGACCCGGTCGGACTCATGAGTGACCGTCCACTCCTGCGACAGCAGCGTCTCGATCCCGGCGTCGGTGAACCAGTCCTCGCGGGGACCCAGGGTCACCGTCATCTCCACGGTCTCACCCGCCTGCGGAAGGTCCCGAGGCTGGGCTCCGGCAGGATCGACGAGGTGGGGCGCCGTCCGCGGATCGTGCACACCCACCGTGGTGCCCTGATCCACAGCGGCTGGACCGAGCCCGGCCAGAGTGTCGGCGGAACTGCTGCCCAGAGCCGTCTCGACATCGATTCCACCGCGGACTGCCAGGCAGCGGCGGATTCCGCGTTCGGTGGGCCCGAGTTCGAGTTCGTCCCCAGCGGACAGGGCAAAGGCCTCGCCGAGGCGGGGTGTGAGAACCGTGCCATCGGCAGCGGTCACGGTGATCGCTCCGGCGGCTCCGGTGACAGCGGCGACTCCGTCACCGGTGACACGCAGGAGCACTCCGCCGCCGAAGCTCTCGAGCCCGGCAGCGGTTTCGACATTGCCGACGAGGCGGTTCGCGGTGGTCAACGCGGCCCGATCGGCGGCACCGGCTGCGGACACGCCCATTGAGGCGAAACCGGGCCGACCGAGATCCTGGACGAGCAGCTGCAGCCCGGGGCGCCGGATCTCGAGGGAGTGCGAGGCACCGGCAGCCGGTGACTTTGCGTCGTCCGAGGCGGCAGCGCTCGATTCCGCAACCGCGCCGGCCGCATCAGCGCTCGACTTCGCATCCGTGTCAGGCGCGGCCGAATCCGGTGCCGAATCGTCTGCTGAACCAGACGCCGCGACGTCGACGATTTCGCGTCCCGCCTCGACGAACCTCACGATCGTGCCGGGCACGAACAGGGCCGGGGGCTGCCGGTCGAGGTCCCACAGCTTCGCATCGGTGCGTCCGATGAGCTGCCAACCGCCGGGGGAGGAGCGCGGGTAGACGCCCGTGAACTCACCTGCCAGAGCCACCGAGCCCACGGGCACACGTGTGCGTGGGGACGAGCGGCGGGGGACGTCGAAGAGCTCGTCGTCGCCGGCGAGGTAGCCGAAGCCGGGGGCGAAGCCGGCGAACGCGACCTGCCAGGTCGCGGCCTGGTGGCGGGCGATGACCTCGGCCGTCGAGACGGAGAGGAGGTCGGCCACCTCGGCGAGGTCGTCCCCGTCGTAGCGGACATCGATCGTGACCTCCCGGTCCGCATCCGAGACCGACTCGGTGTGCCCGAGCCCGCGCACCGCCTCGGCGAGGATCTCGGCGCTCGTGCGAGCGGGATCGAAGCTCAGCAGCACCGTGCGCGCGGCCGGGATGAGCTCGGTGACGCCGGGCAGATCAGCGGCCTCGAGGCTGCGGTGGAGGGCCATCGTCGCGGCCAGGTCGGCGCATTCGACGAGGAGGTGGCGCCGGGACGCGGTGCGGAAGGTCAGATCGGTCATTGGCGAAAGGCGTCTTCCGGTTCGTCGGTGATGAACATCTTCCCAGGTGAATGCGTGATCGCGAAGGGGATTCCCGAGGCTTGGATGGCTGCCTGCGGGGTGACTCCGCAGGCCCAGAAGACGGGAATGTCGCCGTCGTGGATGTCGGGGGCGTCACCGAAATCCGGGGCGCCGAGGTCATCGATGCCGATCTGGGAGGGTTCGCCGATGTGGATCGGGGCACCGTGGACGGCGGGGAAGCGGTCGGTGATGCGCACCGCCTCGGCGACCTGGGCGGCCGGGATCGGGCGCATGGACACGACCATGTCTCCGCTGATCCGCCCGGCCGGACGGCATGCCGTCGAGGTGCGGTACATCGGCACGTTGCGACCGGCCTCCTGGTGGCGGATCGGGATGCCCGCCTCGGTCAGTCCGTTCTCGAAGGTGAACGAGCAGCCGATGAGGAAGGACACGAGGTCCGGATGCTGCTCCCACGCCTCGGTGGCGTCAGTGACCTCGTCGGTCAGGGCGCCGTTCTCCCAGATCCGGTAGCCGGGGATATCGGTGCGGATATCGCTGCCGGGGGCCAGCGCGGAGGCGAGCTGCCCGGGTTCGAGGACGTCGATGACCGGGCACGGCTTCGGGTTGCGCTGGGTGAACAGGAGGACATCGAAGGCCCAGTCCGCGGGCACGGAGATGAGGTTCGCCTGGACCAGGCCCGGTGCCGATCCCGAGGTGGGACCGTCGAAACCGGCCCGGATGCGTGCGCGGGCTTCCGCCCCAGCCGTGGTAACCACACTCATCGGCCGACTCCTGCGAAGGCGGCGATCTGCACGCCTTCGGATTCGAGGAGATCACGGGCGGCCCGGGCCATGTCGATGGATCCCTGGCTGTCGCCGTGGAAGCAGATGGACTGGGCATCGACGTCGACGAGGCTGCCGTCGACGGCTTCGACCTGTCCGGTCCGGACGAGGCGGAGGACACGCGCGGCCACGGCTTCGGGGTCGTGGAGGACCGCGTTCGGCTCCGACCGGGAGACCAGGGAGCCGTCGGGGTTGTAGGACCGATCGGCGAAGGCTTCGGCGGCGACGGTCAGTCCGGCATCGGCGGCGACGCGGTTGGCCACGCTGCCGGCGAGTCCGAGGAAGACGAGGGAGTCGTCGATGGCTGTGATCGCGTCGACGACTACCTTGGCCTGCGCCTCATCGTGGACGATCGCGTTGTAGAGACCGCCGTGGGGCTTGACGTAGGAGACGGTGCCGCCGACGGCGGTGGTCAGGCCGATGAGCGCACCGATCTGGTATTCGACCTGGGCCTGCAGGGTGGCGGCGGGCACGTCGAGGGCGCGACGACCGAAGCCTTCGTAGTCGTCGTATCCGGGGTGGGCACCGATGACGACTCCGCCTTTCGCTGCGGCGTCGACGGTGGCGCGGATGCCTTCGGGATTGCCGGCGTGGAACCCGCAGGAGACGTTGGCGCTGGTGACGAGACCGAGCATGGCCGTATCGTCGCTGACGACGCGGTCGGGGACGTTCTCCCCGAGGTCAGAGTTGAGGTCGATTCTCAGTTCGCTGTTGGTAGACAATGTCACCCTCCGATTCCGATCATGGCGAAGATGGGTCCGATGGACTGTGTGGCCGTGTACCACGTGACCAGTGTTGCCGCGGTGCCGATGATGAGCAACCACTTCGGGTACGAGTCCGTGCGCAGCAGGCGGGGTCTGAACCAGCCGATGTACATGAAGATCGTCAGGCCGATCGGCAGGATGAGGCCGTTGAAGCCGCCGACGAAGACGAGCAGCGTGGCCGGTGCGGTGCCGAGGACGAGGTAGACGACGAGCGAGACGACGATGAAGGCCACGGTCGCCAGCTGCAGCGGCCAGCCGCCTTCGAGGCGTTTGGAGAACGCCGAGAGGAACGTCGCAGAGGTGTAGGCGGCGCCGATGACCGAGCTCAGCGCTGCGGCCCAGAAGATGGCGCCGAAGATGCGCATTCCCGCATCGCCGAGCACGGCGGCGAAGGCCTGACCGGCGGGGTTGGCGACACTCGAGTCGAGGTCGAGGGCCACTCCGGAGGCGACGACGCCGAGGATGGCGAGGAAGAGGACGTAGCGCATGACACCGGTGACGACGATGCCCGACAGGGCAGAGCGCATCACCGAGGAGGCGTTCTCCGGACCGGTCTTGCCCGAGTCAAGGTAGCGGTGGGCACCCGAGTAGGTGATGTAGCCGCCGACGGTGCCGCCGACGATCGTGGTCACGGTGGCGAAGTTGATGGTGTCGGGCACGAACGACTGCTTGATCGCCTCACCGACGGGCGGGTTCGACACGATGGCGACGATGCAGGTGAGGATGATCATCCCGATGCCGAGGATGAGGACGACGGTGTCGACGACCTTTCCGGCGCGTTTGAACAGGAAGATGCCGATCGCCAGGATGCCGGTGAGCAGTCCGCCGAGCTTCGGATCGACGCCCAACAGCGCATTGAGGCCGAGTCCGCCGCCGGCGATATTGCCGATGTTGAAGGCCAGGCCGCCGATGACGATGAGCACGGACAGGAGGATGCCCGTTCCCGGCACGGCTGAGGACGCGAGCTGAGCCGCGCGCTTGCCCGAGGAGGTCACCATCCGCCAGATGTTGAGCTGGATGGCGATGTCGATGAGGATCGACGCGAAGATCGCGAAGGCGAAGGCCGCACCCATCTGGGCGGTGAACGTCGCCGTCTGGGTGATGAAGCCCGGACCGATCGCCGAGGTGGCCATCAGGAAGATGGCACCGACGATGGCGCTGCGGCTGATCTTGGAGCCGATCTCACTCGAGGCATTGCCGAGTCCCGACGCGTTCGCGTCCGACGAGCTGGATTCCGGCGGTTGGGATTCCGGTGCGTGTGACATGGGAGTCTCCGAATGTCTGGTGGTCAATAGTTCCTCCGAGTGCGCCGAGGGCGTGAGAACTGCGATGTCTGTGTCCTGGCGCACGTGAAGTGGTAAACAATCTAGCACTCATTGTTCAACAAAGATAGACCGGGATCACATTTTCGTTGGCTGGTCTGTGGACGGACGGATGGGAGTTCGGGGAGCAGGTTCAGTAGGATGGAGAGGTGAATCACGATTCGTCCCTGGTCAACAGGCTCACTGACCGTCTGATCGCTGGAGAGCTGCGCCCAGGTGAGCGGCTGTCCGAAACCGCACTGGCGAAGGAATTCGATGTCTCGCGCAACACTCTGCGCGAGGCCTTCCGAGTTCTCGGGGAGCAGGGCTTGGTCACGCACATCCCGCACCGAGGTGTCTCCGTGGCGTCACCGAGCACCGCCGATGTCGTCGATATCTATAGGGTGCGTCATCATGTCGAGTGCTCGGTGCTCGAACACGCTCCGCGCAATCACCCGAATGCGGTGCAGATGGAGGCGGCCGTCGAAGCGGCCGAGAAGTTCGCGGCCGAGGAGAACTGGCTGGAGGTCGGCACGGCGAATATGGCGTTCCACAATGCCGTCGTCTCGCTCTCGGACAGCAGGCGGCTGATGCAGTCGTTTTCGAATGTGCTCGCCGAGCTGCGGTTGGCATTCCTCAAGGTCGAGGTCCTCGATTTCCTCCATGCCCCGTTCATCGAGCGCAACAAGGAGGTCATCGAGGTCTACCGCACGGATGGGCCGGTGGCTGCATCTTCCATCCTCGGCGCCTACCTCGGTGACTCGGAGCGGCAGGTGCTCGGTGCCTACGCCCGCGCCGGCCAGGACTGAGCAGTACGGTCTGGGCCAGGCCCGGAGCCGAATCTGCTGGCGGCCCACTTGAAGTCAGACAGCACATTTTCAAACAGGGGCTTTTTCGACTCAAATGGTGCCGCCAGCATCAATGGCCGGCCCCTGCTGCCTGCGAGCGGTTCCCGGGGCAGCCTGCGAGCGGTTCCCGACCGGGATGCTGCCTCAACAGGTCCAAACCAATGATTCGGTACACCCTGTTCTGGGTTGCACATGGAGCAACCTGATGACTTGAGAATAAGGTGAGCCGAAACAGCGAGCCGACAAGGGTGAATGCGAAAGAACCGCCTCCGACCGAAGTCGGAAGCGGTTCTCTCTGTGCTGTGCACCCCCCGGGACTTGAACCCGGAACCCACTGATTAAGAGTCAGTTGCTCTGCCAATTGAGCTAGAGGTGCGTGCTGCGTATGCCGCGCAACGAGAATTAATATTACTCAGGTGTTCGCCGATGATGCAAACCGAGACCGGCCCATATCTGATTTTGTGATGAAGGTCGCAGGCCCCTGGTCAGAGTCCCTGTCCGAGCGATCCTCGCAACCCGAAACCCACTGATTAAGAGTCTGTCGCCCGCGTCGATTTCGTCGCCCGCCGCCGCAAGCGCCCTTACAGATACATGCCGGAACTCGAGGGTTCGGCCGTCTCTGAGATCGCATGGACGTCGCGCTCACGCAGGAGCACATACGCCCGTCCCTCGAGCTCCACCTCGGCGAGTTCCTCGGGATCGTAGAGGACGGTGTCGCCAAGGTTGGCCTGCCTCACGTGCGGGCCCGCGGCGACGACCTTGCCCCACACGAGCCGTCTGCCCATGCTGGCGGTGGCGGGGATGACGATGCCCGCCGAGGACTTGCGTTCCCCGGCTTCCTCGCTGGGTTCGAGCAGGATCCGGTCATGGAGCATCCGGATCGGAAGTGCGGCATCAGCCACGCTTGCGACCGGAGAGCCCGACGACGAGGGCGGCCACACCGAGGACGGCGCCAGCACCGAGTGCGATGATCTCGGGCTTGGGGGAGCCGTCTTCCTCGACGACCTCGGACTTCGCCTTGTTGACGGCGCGGGTCGCGAGCACCTTCGGGTGGATGCGGCCGACGAGCTCGTCGATGTTCTCGGCGATGCGCTCCTCGCGCAGACGGATCGACTCCGCGAGCTGTGCGGTTGTCGCCTGGTCGACGGTCACATCTGAGGTGTAGACGTTGTCAGTCATCGGGTCGAGTCCTCCCGGTCGATAATGCATTCCTGCGTCTGTGACCTTGTGCCACAGTGCTTCGCTGTCCAGCTTAGCGGCTGGGCACTGCGAGTGTCAGATATCGGCCGCGGTTCGACGGAATCTTACGATCTCGACGCTCGCGTCCGCGGGCATGGTCGGGTAGTGGCCGCGGAGATTGCCGATATACCGGTCAAGCGCGCCCGGGCGAGTGAGGTCGAGATCCTCCGGCCCCAGTTCGTCGAGTCGTTTCACCATCACCGAGGAGATTTCCACCGGGAGGGGGCCATGCTCGGTGTTCTCGAAGTACGCCAGGGCCGGACCTGTACGGTGCGATTCGTTCCACCGCACCGTCAGCGACTTCGTCCCGTCCGTGACCGCGTCGAAGTAGCGGGCATGGAATCTCAGCAGCCGCGTCGGTGCTGACTCCGGATGCCGATAGGAATGGGGGAGCAGCGCGGGGATCGGGACGATCGACCGCTGGCCTGTGATGTCGTCTGGAACTGCGACGAGCGCATCGGGATGGAGGTCGAGGATGACCTGACGGCAGCGTCCGCACGGGGCCAGCAGTCCGCGGCTGTGGTCGCCGACCGCGGCGATTGTGACCAGCGGGCCGGCGTTCGCGGCCGCGGCGGCACCGATCACGACGACTTCCGCGCAGGGCCCGCCGGTGAAATGGTGGACGTTGACGCCGGTGTGTATGGCTCCCGTGGTGTCCATCGCGGCTGCGGCGACGGTGTGGTTCGCATCGGTTCCGAGCCCGCGTGCGAGTTCCTCTGCGGCGGCGATCACGCGCAGTTCGGAGTCGAAGAGGTCCATAGGGCCTCAATCCTGTTTTCCGCGGCGTCCCATGATGTAGATGATAAACCCGACCGCGGCCATGCCTGAGGCGGCGAGGACGAAGATGGGCCAGGAGCTGACGATCGTGGAGATGATGGATTCGCCGAATGAGGTCGCCGGATTCTGATTGGCCCGTGGGGACGGCTGATCCCCGCCCGTGATGAGGTCCGTATCGTCTTTGGGTGTCTGCTCATCGGGGTTGCGCGGCACCGGATCCGAATAGTCGGGACGTTCGCTGTCCTCGTCATCCCCGGGCAGCCATTCGTCACCGGCGTTGCCGGGGATGGTCTCGCGTTCATCGGGGGATCCGTTGCCATTCGCCGGGTCCGGTGTGGTGCCGTCGGCGTCGGAGGCGCCGATCGGTGATCCGGAGCCGTCCTTGTCCGAATCCTTCTCTTCGTCCTCGTCGGAATCCGAGTCGGAGCCTGAACTGTCGGAATCGCTGCTGCGTGAGCCGTCGGAACCTGAACCGGTGTCGGCGTCAGATTCCCTGCCGTCGGAGTCTTTGTCACCCGACGTGTTCGCACGGTCCTTCGTCCCCGAGTCCGATGAGGTGCCGCCGTCGGTCGAACTGGTGCTGTCGTCAGAGGTATCGCTGTCCGATGTCGACCCGTCCTTGCTGGCCTCGCGGTCGCCTTCGGAGTTGTCGTCGGAGGTGGACCCGTCCTTGCCGGCAGTCTTGTCCCCGCGCGTGTTGCTGTCGGAGCCGTCAGCCGCGGTCACACCATCGGCGGATGAGGAAGAGCCGTTGTCCGCCGTTCCGTTGTCGTTACCGGTCTTCGAACCATCTTTTGTGGAGCCGTCCGTCTCGCCGTCAGCGTCGGCCCCGTCGCCAGTGTCCGGGTACTGCTCACCTTCAGCGACGATTTGGCCCGCATCGTTGACCGTGAAAGTCCATGCCGGATCCGGGCCAGAAGGAGCGAACTCTTCAAAGTTCATTGGTTTGGTCTGACCCTCGGCAACGATCTGACCCTCTTCATTGAAGTGATATCCCGTAGGTGCTGCTTCAGCGGTGGCCTCGGCAACGGACTGTCCGCTGTCGTCGGTATCCGCATCGTGCGCGGTCGATCCGGTGTCGGCATCGTCGTCGGACGACTGTGCCGGAATGCGCTTCATTGCCTGTTCCGGGGCTTTGAAAGACTTTCCGACCCAGCTTTTCGGCAGGGTGCCTTCAGGATCATCCTGATCATTCTCTGGAACAGACAGCTGATTGCCGATCATTTTCCACTCGGCTACGAGTTCACCCTCGATCGCGCACGGTTCGTCCGAGGTCCACTCCTGATCCTTGCAGGCCTTGTCGCCGTCTTCAGTGGGGCCAGGATCGGGGTCGCTGTCGGCCCCTCCCTCGGATTTGGTGTTGCCGTCGGCGCCGTCCTTGCTGTCTGCTGTCGAACCAGCGTCATCGCCGGAATCGGAATCTGCTCCTGCGGAAGCACCGGTCTCCGCGTTCGAACTGGCTTCGGCCGTGGGAGTGGGACTCGGTTGGGCGAGTGCGGGAGTGAACGTCGCCGAGAGAGGAAGTGCGGCCAGGGCAAGCGCAGCGCCGATTGCGGCGGCTCTGCGGCTGAACCGGTGTGAGACTGGCACTACGTTCCTTCGCGGTGGGGATTCCGACTTCATTGGGTCAAGGGGACATGACGTTCAGACACATCGGTGCCCATCTTAATGTCTCGACCAGATGTGTTAAAGCCACTGGCGTGTTTCGCCGTGGCGCGGGATCCATGACCGGGCGGCGGTTCGCAGCCGGCACCCGGCGGCGGGAGACCCCTGCGCAGAGCTAACGATCCTGCTAACGATCCTGCTTGTCCGACTTCTTCGGATACGCCCGGACTGTCGAGTCGTCGCCGAGCACGAGTGCCTCGTTGCCGTCGTCGATGACCGCCAGCAGATCGGTGTCGGTCTTGAACGCCTGTTTGCCGGCGAGCAGACACGAGGTGTTCGTGTCCATCGTGCAGGGGACGATGGATCCGCGCGGTTCGGAGAGGTGGATGTCACGGCTGGAGACGTCCATGAGCAGCAGGCCCGACTCCAGATCGAAGAGATACGGACCGATGTAGGCGCGTTTTCCGGCCTGTCCGCGCACCCAGGACTTCTCACCGACGATGTCGGTCGTCGTCGTCACGGTCGACAGGATCGAACCGTCCTCGAGGGAGTGGACGACGAGCTGGATCCTGTGGCCCGAGTTCGTCGAGGCGCCCTGCTCGCCCCACAGTGTGATCGCCTTGCCGTGGCCGGCCGAGATCCAGTCGATGATCTTCAGTTCGTCGCCGGGGCTTTCGAGCTTGATGCTGCGCTCGTCGCCGGTCTTGATGTTCTTCGCCTCGACCGGGCCGTTCCAGTCGGAGCTGTAGAGCTCATCGTCATCGATGGCCATCGGCGTCGAACCGGCCTGCGGGGTGGGCACGTCTTCCAGTCCCTCGGCCCCGAAGGTCGAGAGCTTGTTGCCCGATTTGATGAGCACACTCTTGCCGGCCGAGGTGATGCGTGCCTTCTCCGGCAGCTCGTAGCTCTTGGGCTTCGAGTCTCCGTCGAAGAGCGCCTCGGCGGTGTTGCCTGACTGCCACAGCAGGGCCGGACGGCCGTCGATGACGGTGTCGACGGCGAAGGTCGGGGACTCATCGATCTTGGCCTTGTACCGAGATTTGCCGGTGTCCGCGTCGAGGACCTCGAGACGGTTGTCATTGACGAGGAGGACGCCGCGATCGGAGGCCGTCACCGAGGCGCGCTTGGGCACCTCGGTCTCCCAGGCGGGGGAGTTGTCGTAGCTGGGAACAACGTCCTGAGTCTTGTCGACGGAGAGCTCGGACGCGGGGTTGATCTGCTGTTCCGAGCCGATCGTCTGCGGGGTATCGGGGGAGTCGACCGGGACGATGTTGGGAACAACGAATGCGCCGATCATGAGGATCGCCAGACCGATGAGCACCAGCCCTGGAATGGTGATCTTCTTAAGTCTCTGCGGGCGGTTGCGAGCCGACCGCTTTCGCACCGGTGTCTTCTTCACCGTCGGCGCGGCTGGTGCGGCCGGTCCCGAGAAGGGGGTGCCCATCGGGTAGCTGTCGCCGTTCGAGTTCGAGGTGTCGTCCTGCTCGACCGCCTCAGCCGAACCATTCGCGGACGAAGCAGTGGTTGAGTCGTCCGCGGCCGCCTCGGTGCCGGTGTCCTGTGCGGGGGCGGCCCCGACCTTCCCGTCTTCGTCGATGCCGATCTCGGTCTTCTTCGTCCCGTCATCGATCGTCACGGTCAGGGGAGTCGCGGTCTCCTTGGCATAATCGCCGAGGAATGAGATGGCCTGCCCGGTGTCCGAATAGCGACTCGTCGCCCCGTTGAGGGTGGTGTAGGTGAACCCGTCATCGGAGACGGAGATCAACGCACGAGGCATGTACAGGGTTCCTTGGGAGTCGTGGACAGGGCCGAGTCAATACTAATGAATGACGAGGAGCGCTCCTACCAGTTTTCCGAAACCGTTATAGATCTCTACTGAATCGTTGCACGCAATGAGATCTGCGTCTCATCGGGCCCGGGATGCGGTTCTGGTTTGCCCGGGTGAAGCGGGTGAGGTTAGGATATATCTTGCTGTCTGCACCTGAGGTGCAGCACATGTGGTGGGTATAGCTCAGCTGGTAGAGCGCCGCGTTGTGGTCGCGGATGTCGCGGGTTCAAGTCCCGTTACTCACCCCGAACGGAAGCCCCGTGATCTGTAGAAACGGATCGCGGGGCTTCTCCCATTCCCGCGACCAGCCATACCTGATCGTCCATAGTCGCCTTCGCTCCGACCCCGATCGTCGATAATGGGGCCATGACCATCGACTGCTCCCTGACGGTCGTCGGCAGCATCAATGCCGACATCACCGCCACCACCTCCCGACTCCCGATGGCCGGTGAGACCGTGGGAGGCGGCCGGCTCACCCGTTCGCCCGGCGGAAAGGGCGCGAATCAGGCCGCCGCTGCCGCCCGCCTTGGTGCGCGGACCCGCATGATCGGTGCGGTCGGTCGCGACTCCGACGGCCAGGCGATGCTCCATGCCCTCCGCACCGCCGGAGTCCGGGTCGATGACATCGCCGAGGCGACCGCCGAGACCGGGACCGCGCTCATCATGGTCGACGCCGCCGGAGAGAATCAGATCGCCGTGTGCGAAGGTGCGAATGCCGAGGTCAGCCTCGCCGGAATCGAATTCGGCGCCGCCGAGGCCGTGCTCACTCAGCTCGAGATCTCCCTCGACCTCATTGCCGAGCTCGCCGCCCGCGTGCCCGGGTTCCTCGCCGTCAACGCGGCTCCCGCCCTTCCTCTGCCCGCCGAGGTGGTCGACCGCGCCGATCTCATCATCGTCAACGAGTACGAATACTCCCAGCTGCCGCAGCTGAAGACCGCGAAGCTCGTGGCCGTCACCTATGGGGCGGAGGGGTCGGCGCTGCTGAAGAACGGTGAGCAGATCGCCTTCGCCTAGGCGGTGCGGGCGAACCCCTTGAGCACCGTCGGTGCCGGAGACGCCTACTGCTCTGCCCTGACCATCGGTCTGACCAGCGGACTCGAGCCGGAACGCGCACTGCGGGCGGCCAACGCCGTAGGCGCGGCGACCGTGGAGGTCGCCTCGGCCCAACCGGAGTTCGATCCGCTTGAGACCTACCTGTCCGCTGACCTGGCAGACTGAACATCGGCGGACCCATCGACTGCCGCCATCCGAGGAGGAGGAACATTGACGAATGCCCCCGCGTACGACCCGACCCTGTTCACCGGACTGAGTGCCTTCCCGCTCACCCCGCTGACAGGCGATACCCTCGACGAGGATGCCTTCGTCGGTCTCATCGAACGCCTCGTCCTGGCCGGCGTCGACTCGATCACGGCGCTGGGATCGACCGGTTCCTACGCTTACCTCGACACCGACGAGCGGGCACGCGTGGCGCAGCTGACTGTCGAATCCGCTCTCGACATCCCCGTCCTCATCGGAGTCGGGGCGCTGCGGACACGAGACGTACTGGCCAACGTCGCCTCCGCTGAGGCCGCCGGAGCCCAGGGACTGCTGCTGGCCCCTGTGAGCTATCAGCCGCTGACCGACGACGAGGTGTTCGGCCTCTTCCGCACGGTCACCGAGTCCACCGACCTGCCCGTCGTCGTCTACGACAACCCCGGCACCACACACTTCACGTTCACCACCGAGCTCTACTCACGTGTGGCCGCACTCGAGGGAGTGGCCTCGATCAAGATTCCCGGGTCCCCGGCCTCACCCGGCGGATGGGATGAGCGCATCGGTGAGATCCGCGCAGCCATCGGCACCGAGGTGACGATCGGCATCTCCGGCGACGCCCATGGCGCAGAGGGCCTTATCGCCGGCTGCGATGCCTGGTACACGGCCGTCGGCGGCACAATACCCGAGCCGCTGCTCGAGATCACCCGGGCCGCAGAACTCGGCAATGCGCAGCTGGCCCGTGAACTCTCGGCCGAGCTGCAGCCGCTGTGGGATCTGTTCACCGAGTTCGGCGGAAGCCTGCGCGTGAGTGCCGCCATCGCCGAGCACCTCGGTCTCGTCGGGCCGGCAAGTCTGCCCCTGCCGGTCCGTGATCTCGACGAGGCGGCGAAGCGCAAGGTCGCCGAGGTGGCCGAGAGCCTCGACCTGGCCTGACCTGCACTCCGGTGCCGGGTGAACGAGTTCACCTTTCGTCCACCTGCGGTTCGGAACCGGTCCATTCCGGGTGCCTATGAATAGGGGGCTGCGGGTTCAGTCGGCCCGCTCGGCCGATTCGACCCCCGGAGAACCGATGACGATCCCACTGTCCGCGAAGACGCTCACCGCCTCGGCGGCCTCCCTCCTGTTGGCCGCAGGCCTGACCGTCGGCGGCACGACGACCGACGCTGCCGCCTCGCATGCCGCCGAGGTGGACGAACCCATCAGCTCATCGGCCTCGGACGCACAGATCGAGATGGGCTTCCTCGGTTCTCACGAGACCGGGCAGTTCGACGAATCCGCCGCCGAGATCACCGCCGTCCACGGCGACACCGTCTTCACCGTCAATGCGCAGGCCGCCACCGTCGACGTCATCGACGCCTCGGATCCTGCGGGCCCGAAGAAGATCTCCGAGATCACCGGTACCGGGGTGGCGAACTCGATCTCCATCCGCGACGACGGCCTCGGTGTCATCGCCCTCGAGGACGAGGACAAGACGAAGCCCGGAACCGCGATGTTCTTCGACGCGAATGACCCCGAGGCGGACATCCTCGGCGAGGTTTCCGTCGGCTCCCTGCCCGACATGGTCACCGTCACCCCCGACGGCACCCACGCCCTGGTGGCGAACGAGGGCGAACCGGCCGACGACTTCTCGACCGATCCCGAGGGGTCGGTGTCCGTCATCGACCTGCCCACCGAGGTGGCCGCGCCGTCGGAGACGGATGTGCACACCGCAGACTTCCACGAGTTCGAGGACGGCGGTGCGAAGACGCTGCCCGAGGATGTGCGGGTCTTCGGTCCCACGCCCGAAGAGGACCTGCCGATCTCGCGCAATCTCGAACCCGAATACATCACCGTCGCCGGCGACAGGGCCTACGCCACCCTGCAGGAGGCGAACGCGATCGCGGTCGTCGACATCGCCGAGGCGCAGGTGGAGGACATCCTCCCGCTGGGGCTCAAGGACCACGGGCAGGTCGGCAACGGGCTCGACGCCTCCGACCGGGATCCCGAGGACGCCCCAACCGTGAACATCACGGAACACGAGGGGCTCAAGGGCGCGTACATGCCCGACACGATCTCGACGTTCACCTCCGGCGGCACCGACTACCTCGTGACCGCGAACGAAGGCGACTCCCGCGAATGGGGCGACTTCGTCGATGCGGCCAGGGTCAAGGACCTGGGCGAGGACGGGCTCGCACCGGTGTGTGAGACCTCGCCGCTGGCCGACAGACTCGGCGATGAGGATCTGGGGCGGCTGAACATCGTCACCGATCTGGGTCTGAATGAGGCCGGTGACTGCTATGAGGAGCTCGTGGCCTTCGGCGCCCGCTCGTTCTCCGTGTGGACGACCGACGGGAAGCTCGTCGCCGATTCCGGGGACGAGTTCGAACAGCTGACCGCCGAGGCTGTGCCCGAGTTCTTCAACTCCAACCATTCCGAGTCGAACCTCGAAGGCCGCAGCGATGACAAGGGCCCCGAGCCCGAAGCGCTGACCATCGGCGAAGTGGGGGAGACGACCTTCGCGTTCGTCGGCTTCGAACGCATCGGCGGAATCGCGGCCTTCGACCTCAGCGACCCCGGCGCCCCGAAATTCGCGACCTACTTCAACAACAGAGACTTCTCGGTCTCCGTCGAGGACGAGATCGAGGACGCCTCGGACCCTGCTGCGCTGCTCTCGAGCGCCGGTGACCTCGGGCCGGAGGGCATTACGTTCCTCAGCGCAGATGAGTCGCCTTCGGGCGAGGCAGCCCTCGTCGTCGGCAATGAGGTCTCGGGTACCACGAGCCTCTATTCGGTGGCCGACCTCGCAGACGGCGGGGACGACGGCGACGAGAACGGCGAGGCCGAGGCCGGCGGTGCTGACGAGGACGCCGGAGCGAACCAGGATGCCGGCGCCGATGAGAATGCCGGTGGGGGCGAGGATGCCGAGGCCGATGAGAACGCTGGTGGCAGTGAGGATCGGGCCGATGCGACCGGCAGCGATTCCGACTCAGGCGCTGACGGGGCGGGCGCCGGCAGCGACTCGGACACGGGCGCCGGCAGCGACTTGGACACCGGCGCCGGCAGCGATTCGTCAGCCGGCTCGAACGCAGGCGCCGACGCGGGCTCGAGTGCTGACGGATCCGAAGGCTCGAACGCTGCCGACGGCGATCCGCTGCCGCGCACCGGGGCCGATCTCGGTCAGTACCTCATCCTCGGCGGTATCGCTCTCGGACTCAACGCCCTCGGTGTCGCGGCCTTCGTCCTCACACGTCGTCGGAGCTGACTTCGCGCCGACCGCCCACCTCAGCACCTGAGGCCCTGCTCAGCGGCGGCGCTGCGACTCAGTCGATCTGGCCGATGGGTTCGCGCTTCTCGGCCTGGAACTGGTCCTCGGCGCGGCCGCGGGCCCAGTAGGCCGAGATCGACAGTGACTCGCGAGGCACTTCGCGGTCCTTGAGAATCCTGCGGATCGCCTTGATCGTCTCGCGCTCGCCGTGGGCGAAGACCTGCGGAGTGCCCGAATGCCACTCAAGATCCTCGACTGCGGCGATGAGCTCATCGTCCGAGTCCACCCATTTCACCTCGATGCCTGCGGGCACCTCGGGCAGAACGCGATCGGCCTCATCGGTGACACAGGCCAGGACGACACCGGCGGCCCCGGCCGGCATGGCTTCGAGGGCGGAGCTCACGGCGGGGATCGCGGAGTGGTCGGCGATGAGCAGGTGCCAGTCGGCGTCGGCAGGGGCGTACTTGCCTCCGGCACCGGAGAGGACGAGCGTGTCTCCGGGCTGCGCATTCTTCGCCCAGGGGCCGGCGATCCCGTCATCGTCGTGGATGACGAAGTCGATGGTCAGCCACTTCTCATCCAGGTCGATCTCACGCACCGTGTAGGTGCGGCGGCTCGGCAGCTTCTCGGGGGACTGCTCACGCAGCTCCGTCAGGTCATAGGGCGGAACGAGCTCATGAGCCGGATCGGCGAAGAGGAGTTTGACGTACTTGTCGGTCGCATCGTTCGAGGCGATGTTGTCGAACGTGTCGCCGCCGAGGCGGATCCGCACCAGATGCGGGCTGACCTCGGTCGTCTCCAGGACGGTGAGGATCGCCTGCTGGCGGGCGGGTCGTGCGGTGCGCTCGGGTGTGTTGGGTGCGGTCGTCACAGGCGGCCTTTCTCAGACGGGGTGCCCCTGAGAGCTCACGGTCGGCCGAGCCGCCCCGGCGCAGGGGTTAGGTTCACCTTATCAAACCATGGTCGACGCCGACGTCCGTCAACTCAGACGGTCGGCCATCTCCCGGCGACGATCGTCGCGGATGCGTTTGAGTCCCTTGACCGATCTGAGCGAATCGAGGATCTGCACGCCCGGCAGAGCGGAGTTCGGTCCCTTGCACTGCATCATGTCCTCGGGGTCGAGCAGCACCACGCGGATCCCGTCGTCTTCCATGCGCGACAGCGCCTCGGTGAGCATGCTCCGGGCCACGGAGTTGATCTCGTTGACGCGGCGCAGGTCGAGGACGAACGTGTTCGTGCTGGCGCCGGGCTCGTCCATGGCGCGCAGGACGTTCTCCGAACCGCTCCACTGGATGAGTCCCTGCAGGCTGCAGATGCGGACCATCTTGCCCTCCGCGTCGACGAAGCGACGGTCGCGGCGGATGATCGAGCGGGCCGGTTCCGGCGCATCCATGATGTGCAGGCTCAGACGGTTGGACAGGTCCTGGAAGATCTTCGCTCCGCGGACGCTCGTGCCGTGCCTGTCCAAGCGCGGTGAGAACGTGGCGATGCCGACCTGACCGGGCATGACGCCGAAGACACCGCCGGAGACGCCGCTCTTGGCGGGGATCCCGATCTCTGTCATCCAGTCGCCTGCCGCGTCGTACATGCCGCACGTCATCATGACTGCGAGCACCTGCCGATTGACCCGGGCAGAGAGCACCTGTTCACCGGTCAGCGGGTTGACGCCGCCGCCGGCCAGGGTCGAGGCCATGATGGCGAGGTCCTTGACGGTGACGGTGACCGCGCACTGTTCGATATAGCCGCGGACCACCTCGTCGGGGTCGTCGTAGAAGATGTCGTAGGACCGGAGCATGTTCGCAATGGCGACATTGCGGTAGGCTTCACGCCATTCGCCGTCGGCCACCGATTCGTCGATCGTCAGCTCTCGGCCGGCGAAGCGGGAGAGACCGGCGCGCACGATCTCCGTGCGTTCGGCCAGTCCTGCACCGGGATCGCCGAGGACGGAGTGGATCGTCATGGCCCCGGCGTTGATCATCGGGTTGAGCGGGCGGCCCGACTTCTTGTCCAGGGAGAGCTCGTTGAACTTCTCACCGCTGGGTTCGACGCCGACCTTCTCGAGGACTCCGGACAGGCCTTCCTGTTCGAGGGCGAGGCCGTAGATGAAGGGCTTGGACATCGACTGGATCGAGAACTCATGATCGGCATCGCCGGAGGTGTATTCGACGCCGTCGAGAGTGGAGATGCAGATCGCGAGCTTCTCCGGATCCGCTGTGGCGAGATCCGGGATGTAGTCCGCATTCTCCCCGGACCGATCCGGTCGGAAACGGTCGAGCGTCTCATCGAGGAAATCCGGGATGGGCGATCGCATGGCACCTCCTGCTGAAGTCGGGGTCGGTCGGCACAGCGCGGCTTGACGCAGACTGCCATTCTCACACACTCTGCCGCCGTACCTGCGGGCGCACTCTTCGAATCCACGAGGAAGCATCGATTCGACCCTCGCCGAGGCGACCATCGAGTCACAGATGCATTCCGTCGATCTCGGATCCTCCACGGACAGACTGGAACCGGGAGCCCACCGTGGAGTTCTCGATTACGAGATCACCGGTGCCGCCGTGCCGGCAGCGACCGTGCACCGGGATGAGGGGACCGGCGCAGTCGTGTATTTCCGTCCCTTGGACCGCGGAGACCTTGTCATCGAGTCCGCGGCACCGATCACTGCCGTCGACTGTGAGGTCTTCTCTCCGCGCGGCGAGCCGTGCGGAGAGAAGAATGGAGACACCCGGACGGTGGCGGCCGAGGACCTGCTGCACGATTACGCTGTCATCGACGCCGTGCGGATCACGATCGATGCCGATGCGAAATCCGTGCCGGCACCAGACATCGATTCCTGAGCGCCGCCGAACAGAGATCGAGCCCCTGCCGAATTCGACAGGGGCTCGATCAGCTGAAGCAGCAGATCAGTGTTCAGCGGTGTCCGGCAGATCCATTGTCGCCGTCGAAGCCGTTGTCGCCACGATCGTCTTCGCGGACATCGTCACTGTGCATATCGTTCCCGCGATCATCGTCACTGCGATCATCGTCACAGCGATCATCGTCACCGCGATCTGTGCCGCCGGGCTGATCACGGTCGTTGCCGATTGCGTTGTCGGCGGCATCCCGGGCCTTCTTGATCTTGTCGGAGTGTTTGCCTCCGGTCAGGGAGTCGGCGACACCGGCGGCCTTGTCGAGGACCGAGTCGGTGACCTGTTCGGCCTTATCCGAATTGAGCTTGTCCTTGACCTTGGGATCATTGGCGAGGTTCTTGGCCTTGTCGAGGAATTTGTCGAATGCCATGGCACGGTCCTTCTCACTTGGTCGAATGCTCTGTCGATGCTGGTCGTGGGGATGGACAGGGACGCTTCGCATCCTAGTGGGGCTGTCTGTGACGGAACTGGCAATCGCTCGATTCGGATCCGCTCGTCACCGAGCTCCTTCACTCCTGAGACTCGCGACGGTGGTGGGCATTCCGAAGGGTGAGGATGAACGCGGCGATCGCGGCAGAGAGCAGCGAGGCGCTGAGAACGGCGACCTTCGCGACATCGTGCTCGACGGAGCCGGCGGTGAAGCTGAGTTCGGCAACGAGGAGCGAGACGGTGAAGCCGATGCCGGCGAGCAGCCCGACGCCGGTGAGGTCGGCCCAGCGCAGGCTGGGATCCAAACCTGCGGTGAATCGGGTGGCCAACCACGTGGAGGCGAGGATGCCGACAGGCTTGCCCACGATCAGTGCGGCCATGATCCCGTAGGTCAGGGGATGGGTGAACGCGGCGGCCAGACCGTGAGACCCTCCGATGTCGACACCGGCGGCGAAGAAGGCGAAGACAGGGACGGCGAAACCGGCCGACAGCGGTCGTATACGGTGCTCGAGCGCCTCGGCGAGGTCGATTCCGGACCCGTCCCCACCCTGGCTGGAGGGCCCGAGGTCGGCATCGGTCGTGCGGTTCGAAGCACGGCCGACCACTGCGGGGATCGTGAAGCCCAGCAGCACTCCGGCGATGGTCGCATGGACACCGGAGGCGTGCATGAGCGCCCAGGCGGCGAGTCCGAGGGGGAGCAGGACGACCCATGCGGCCCAGGCTCGGTCGACGAAGAAGCGACGGAAGCGGCTCGCGATGAGCCCGTAGACGATGACGACGCCGAGCGCTGCTGCGAGGGGGAGGACCGCGATGGTCTCGGTGTAGAAGATCGCGATGATGGTGATCGCCAGCAGGTCGTCGACCGCGGCCAGGGTCAGCAGGAAGAGGCGCAGCGCCTTCGGCAGGTGGGACCCGACGATCGCGAGGACGGCGACGGCGAAGGCGATGTCGGTCGCGGTGGGGATGGCCCAGCCGCGCAGCAGCTCGGGGCGGGTGAGCAGGAAAGCCGCGCAGATGAGGGCTGGGACGAGGACTCCGCCGGCCGCCGCAGCGATCGGGACGACGGCGGTGCGGAGCCGACGCAGGTCGCCGCGGGTGAATTCGGCCTTGAGCTCGATGCCGACGAGGAAGAAGAAGACGGCGAGCAGTCCGTCGGCGGCCCATTGCCCGATGCTCAGACGCAGATGCCAGGGCTCATAGCCGAGTTCGATGTCGCGGATCGCGAAGTATTCGGCCGATGCTGGGGAGTTCGCCCAGATCAGGGCGACAGCGGCGGCGAGGAGGAGCAGTGCGCCGCCGACGGTGTCGCGTCGGAGCGCCTGGAACAGTTGCTGTCCCGGGGTGTTCGGTGAGGCAGATCGTGAGGCAGTTGCAGCAATGGTGGTCACAGTGGTCCCGTTCGTGGTCGGAGGGAGGAGAAGAGAGTTCGACCCGAAGAATGGATGCGCAGACAGTGCTCAGTTCGTCGAAACTGAGCGCACGTGCGTGACTCGAGCGGACGTCGCCGGCTCGGCCGATGAGATCTGTCGGAGAATCACACCAGGGGTCGGAGCGGAAGATCTCCGCGCCCGAACGGCTGTGTGCCCGACTGCATCTCGCCCCAGGAGGTGATGTAGCCGTTGGTGCCCGAGTGTGGGAGAACCCACACCTTCGGGCGGAAGACGGCATCCGGAGCTGACTGTGACATTGCGGACAGTCTACCTCAGCGGATCGGGAAGCTGCCGGACTTCACCGAGCAGCTGCCCCAACCCGCCGAAGAGGCCGAAGATCATGTTCGCGGCTCCTTGGCTCCAGGATCGACCCCGACGATGATCGAGAACGCGATCGCCTTACCCGCCCCGGGATCAGCCGCGACCGCGCCTGTCTATGCGCAGCACAGTCTCGAGCAGGACCGAGATGCCCGGCATGATGTCGGCGAAGTCGGTGAATTCCTCCGGGCAGTGGCTGCGTCCGTCGACCGAGGGTACGAAGACCATGCCGACCTGGGTCTTCGCAGCGATGATCCCGGCATCGTGTCCGGCTCCGGAGAACATCGTGGCGCGCGTGAGTCCGAATTCGTCGGCCACCTCCGTGATGGTGGAGGTGATCGGCTCGTGCAGGGGGACCGGCGCATCATCGGTGGTCCATTCGACCTCCACCTCGACTCCGCGCTTCTCGGCTTCGGTGCCTGCCGCCGCGGTCAGACGCCGTTGGGCCTCGTTGAGCCAGGAGCCGTCGGGGCCGCGGAACTCGCCTTCGAGGCCGGCGATCTGCGAGACCACGTTGACGGCTTCCGGAGTGAAGCGGATCTGTCCGCTGGTGCCGCGTGTGCTCGTGCCCGATTCGGCGATCGACTCCACTGCGAGCACCGTCCCGGCGGCGGCGCAGCCGGCATCGGCGCGGACGTCCATCGGCGTGGTGCCGGCGTGATCCTGACGACCGGTGAAGAGGGCTCGGAAATGGGTGATTCCGGTGATGGTCTCGACAACGCCGATCTGCCGTCCTGCCCGTTCGAGTTCGGGTCCCTGCTCGATGTGGAGTTCGAGGAATGCGGTCACCGGTGAGAAGTCGTAGGCGGCCGTGAGGAATTCCTCGGGATCGATGCGTGAGTTCGGCAGCGCCTCGGCGAGGCTGCGACCTGTGGGATCCGTCAGCGCCAAGAAGCCTCGGTCGACCTGGCCGGTCATCGCGCGGGAGCCGACGCAGAAGAGACCGAAGTCGTTGGGCTCTTCGTTGAAGAACACGACGACCACCAGATCGTGATCGACACGGATGCCGTTCTCCCGGATGAGCCGCACGACTTCGATCGCGCCGAGCACCCCGACGATCCCGTCGAAGCGCCCTCCGCCGTCGACGGTGTCGGTGTGGGATCCGAGCATGATCTGGCGACCACCGAGGCGGCCGGGCAGGACCCCGATGACGTTGCCGGCACCGTCGACGCGGGTGTCCATCCCGGCCTGCTGCATGAGTCTGCGGGCGAATTCCCGGCCCGAGACGTCGAATTCGCTCAGAGCGCGCCTGGTCCAGCCGGGACGGTCGGAGTCGGTCAGCGTCGACAGTTCGGTGAGTTCGGAGGCGACGCGTTCGCGTGCGGGAGTGATCATGCTCATCATCGAGTCCTCTCTTCGGCAGATGCCGGGGCGTCTCCGCGGCCGTGCCGGCTGCGCAGGGTCGGCCGTGCCAGTTTATTCCAGGCTCACCCCGGATCCGTGGATACGGACCTGCAGCCCCGCCTCGGTGGCGGTGATGTCGGTGAGTTCGAGACCGGCAGGCAGGAAGTCGAGATCGATGACGATGTCGGAGATCTCCGAGGTCAGGAACGCGGGCAGGCGGTCGAGGGAGAACTCCGCGGAGCCCAGCTTGATCGTCGTCGCGTCGACCACGGCCCGGCGCCCTTCGGCCTTCGGATCGATGCCCACGAGCAGATCCTGACCGAGCAGGGACCCCTTGAGGAAGAGCTCACCGTCGACGGTCGTGAATGACATCCCGTCCGGCAGGTCCGCATGCTCGGCGGCGAGCTCGTCGAGAGTCGTGTGGGGGAGCACCGCAGTGCCGTCGACGGTGCCGATCGGCTTCGACCCGCTGGTCGGAACGTCATAGAGCTTCGCGTCGACATCGGTGAAGTCGACACCCTCGTAGCTCGCCTCGGCGGCGGTGACATGCACAGAGTCGAGCTCCCCGGAGGCCAGCTGCGTGAGGATGGGGAAGCCTTCGACGGAGACCTCGGCCTCGCCGTAGTCGGAGAGTCCATCGGCGATGCGCTGCTCCGTGGTGTAGTCGACGATGCGATCGGCCGCGATCACCCCGATGATGAGCGTGAGGACGATGACGACCGCGGAGACGATGATCGTCGTCCGGCGGCTGCGACGTCGTGGCCGCTCATCCGGCTGCGGGTATTGAAGAGTCTGGGCCGTGGTCATGGGCACCATTGTTGCGCACTCGCCGATCCGTTCGCATTCGCCGCCCTGGCAGAACGCGAATCCGGCGCTGCGCTCATCCGCCGAGGATGATGACGTCGAGGGTGCGCGGACCGTGCACTCCCTCGACCCGGCTGAGTTCGATATCGCTCGTGGCCGAGGGCCCGGAGATGAACGTCAGAGGCGCATGCGCGTCGAGGCGGGCGATCCCCTCGGGGACGATGTCGACGATGTCGTCGACCCGGACGATGCACACATGATGGTCGGGCACCAGCGTGATCGCCCGCCGCCCGCATGTCGGGGATCCGTCGAGGACGATCGTCCCGGTCTGTGCGATCGCCACCGCCGAGGCCGTCACCACCGCCCCCTGAGCATCGAGTTCGTCGACGCTGAGCTCCTCACCCGGGGCATCGACCCGCACGTCCCCCGAGAAGCCGTCCAGCCAGGTCTCGTCGAGACCGCAGGGGACGACGACCGAGGAATGGTCGCCGATGAGTTCGGCGATCGTCTCCGCGGGATCGCCGGAGGCACGGTGGACGTTGGCCTTGTAGTCGACGAGGCGGTCGATGAGGAGCTCGACGAGGTCCTCACCCGTGTGCGCCCCCTCATGGTGGTAACCGGAGTCGGCGGCCGTGGCAGTGTCGTTCGCGGCCCCACCGGACTCCGCGCGTGCCGTGCCGCCGTCTCCCGAAGCCGCCGTCGTCGGTGACGACGACACGTACTCCCCGCCGCCGCGGCGACCGAGGGCCTCGCTGATGCGGGCGAGGATCTCCTCGCGAGCGGTGTCGGTCATCGTCGCCCCTCCTCGTCGGGGCCATCAGCGTCCTCTTCGGCCCACAGTGCTCGGAAGCTCTTCTCCGGCAGGGCCGGGATGTCACGGCTCGACGTCCAGGCGCCGGCGATTCCGGGCAGGTCGTTGATCTGCTCACCGCCGGTGACCTTGTGCGCGAAGGGCAGTCCCTTCTCCGCCGCGGCCATCCGCTTGCCGTCGCTCATCATCCACGACGCACCGGTGAGGGCGGCATCGAGCTGGGAGGACACGGGGGAGTGGTTGGCCTTGACATCTTCGCTCCGCAGGTGGACGAGGATCTCCGGAATGTTGATCTTCACGGGGCACACGTCGTAGCAGGCTCCGCACAGGCTCGAGGCATAGGGCAGCGAACCATTGCCCTCCTCCTCGACTCCGGTGAGCAGCGGGGAGAGGATCGCCCCGATCGGTCCCGGGTAGGTCGAGCCGTAGGCGTGACCGCCGGTGCGTTCGTAGACGGGGCACACGTTCATGCACGCAGAGCAGCGGATGCAGTTGAGCGCGGTGCGGCCATGCTCGTCGGCCAGCGCTCGGGTGCGCCCGTTGTCGAGGAGGACGAGGTGGACGTTCTGCGGGCCGTCGCCGTCGGACTTCCCCGTCCAGAACGAGGTGTACGGATTCATCCGCTCACCCGTGGATGACCGCGGCAGCAGCTGCAGGAACACCTCGAGATCGGCGAAGCGGGGCAGCAGCTTCTCAATCCCCATCACGGTGATGAGAGTCTCCGGCAGGGTCAGGCACATGCGCCCGTTGCCCTCGGACTCCACCACACCGAGGGTGCCGGTCTCGGCAATGCCGAAGTTCGCTCCGGAGATCGCGACCTTCGTGGTGAGGAATTTGTGGCGCAGATGCCGGCGGGCCGCCTCGGCGAGGACGGCCGGTTCGTTCGTCAGCTCCCCGGCATCGGGCATCTTGTCCATGAAGATCTCACGGATCTCATCCCGGTTGCGGTGGATGGCGGGCACGAGGATATGGCTGGGCTTGTCATCGCCGAGCTGGACGATGAGTTCGGCCAGATCCGTCTCGAACGCGTCGATGCCTTCGGCCTCGAGGTGTTCGTTGAGGCCGATCTCCTGAGTGGCCATCGACTTGACCTTGATGACCTCGCGGCGGCCATTGTCGAGGATCGGGGCATTGTCTTCGACGAGTTCGGTGACGATGGCATTGGCCTCATCGGCGTCCCGGGCCCAGTGGATGATGCCGCCGGCGGCGGTGAACGCCTCTTCGAACTGTGCGAGGTATTCGGGCAGGTTCGCCATCACCTCGTTCTTCGTGGCCTCACCGGCATCGCGCAGTCCCTCCCAGTCGTCGAGTTCGGAGACGACCTCGGCGCGCTTCGACCGGATCGTCGAGGTGGCATGGCCGATGTTGTTGCGCAGCTGCTGGTTCGACAGATGCTCATGGGCGACGGTCGGGAAGTCTTCGGCTTCGACGATATTGCCCTGCCCGCCGGGCAGATCGCTGCGTCGCTTCGACGGCAGCAGCGGCATTCCCAGAAAAGTCATCGCAGGCTCCCTCCGCTCACTTCTGCTCCTTCGCTCGGCACCCGCAGCGGGTCCTCCTTCGTCGAGGCGAGGATCCGGGCGAGGTGGACCGCGGCCTGACCGACGCGGAACCCGGACTGGGACCGGCTCGGTTCGGCCGGTGAGGTGCCCTGATCGCCCGGGGTGAGATGGTCGTCGTCGACGGCTCCGACGACGGTCGTCAGCGTCTCCGTCGTCCGGCCCCGGTCATCGGTCGTGCTCGTCTCCTTGACGTGGACGGCGGTGACGTCCGGGGCGCCGTCGAAGCGGCCGGTGCGTTCGAAGCGGGACATTCCGCCTCCGATGTGCAGCAGGCAGGAGGCGTCACCGCCGGTGCAGACATCGGCCTTTGTGGCTTGGACGGTGCGGACTTTGTCGGCGAGCATCGCCGACGACGTCTCCGGGTTCTTCACGGAGAAGGTGCCTCCGAAACCGCAGCAGGAATCGGCCAGCGGCAGTTCGACGAAATCGATGCCCTCGACGGAGCTGACCAGGGATGACTGTCGGTCACCGAGGCGCAGCAGCCGCATCCCGTGGCACGAGGGGTGGAAGGTCACTCGGTGCGGGAAGTACGAGCCGAGATCGGCTGCGGCATCCGTGACGCCTTCGACGTCGGTGAGGAACTGGGTGAGCTCATAGGTGCGGTCGGCCACCTCGGCGGCCTCGGAAGCCAGGGCATCATTGCCCATCCGCGTCGCGACCATCGGCTGCTGGTGGCCGAGTGAGGCCACGCAGGAGGCGGACGGGGCGACGGCGACATCCCATTCGGTGCTCGTGAAGGCGCGGACATGGTTGGCGATGACCGGTTCGGCCTGCGCGAACTTGCCGGAGTTGATGTGCATCTGCCCGCAGCAGGACTGGCCCTCGGGGAAGATCACCTCGTGTCCGAGTCGGCGCAGAATCCTCACGGTCGCCTGCGCAACCTCGGGATACATCGCATCGACGATGCAGGTGGCGAACAGTGCGATCCTCATCTGACCTCCAAGCCGGACGCTGTGCAAATGCGGTTGGCGGGATCGCTGGCCGACCGGGACGATGCCGAGGGCGCAGACGGTCCGTGTCACTCCTTGCTCAGACGGTAGCACCGGGGGTCGGGCCTGCAAATGAGGACGAAGGCACGGGCGCGCCGATCGGCGGATCGACGCGGAAGATCAGCCGCCTCGGGGGAGAGCAGAGCGATTTAGGTCCTATGTCACTGCGCTAATCTTCACTGCGCCGATCTCGCTTACCGAGGCGACCCATGACTGTCGGAGTCGGAGCCCCCATGAGAACGCCCATTTACCTGGGACGGGACCGCCCATAGGATGACGATATGGATTCCCAGCGCACGCAGAACATCAGAACAGTCTCGGCCCGCGTCAACTCCTTCCACTCGTCGATGTACTTCTCGCAGACGGTCGGTGCCGAATATGCCCAGCACGGACTCGAACCGGGTGTCGAAGGCAATATGGCCGCCCGTTCGGCTCCGCTGGGCCGGGTGAATCCCGGAGTCGTGTCCGCCGCGTACTATAACTACTCCCCGAACTTCGTCGCCGAAATGCTGCCTCGCCTGTGGGAGACGGTGACCCCGGAGCAGATGGTCACCGCCCGCTTCGACGCCGTGAGCGCGTACATGGCCGAACTCTTCGGCGACCGTGACGACATCGCCCTGCTCACCGAGGCCGCCACCCAGATGACGGAGACGCTGGCCCCCGTGCTCGCCGCCATGGACTTCTCCGGACGCACCCTTGCCGCGGCCACCGCGGATGTCATCGGCGGCCACGAGGCGAACACCGCATTCGAGAAGCTGTGGGACGTGGCGACCGTGGCCCGCGAATTCCGCGGCGACGGCCATGTCGCCTCACTCGTCACCGCCGGCGTGCCCGGAATCGACGCCCTCATGCTCGATGTCGCAACCGGCGCCGGGTTCCGACCGCGAGCGGCGCAGAAGACCCGCGGCTACACCGACGAGGAATGGCAGACCGCGCAGACCAGGCTCGCCGAGGCGGGGCTGATCACCGTGGACAAGGACGACCGCGGATTCGACCTGCCGGTCATCACCGAGGCGGGACGCGACCTGAAGGAACAGGTCGAAGTCCTCACCGACGGCACGGTCGCGGCCGCGTGGTCGGTGCTCGATGACGAGACGATCGAATCGCTGCTGTCGCCGAGCCGCACCCTCACCAAGGTCATCGCCCAGTCCGGGGCGTTTCCTGCCACCGTCTTCGCCCGCCCCGAGAAGAAGGCCGGCTGAGAAGAGCGTTGTTCAGCCTCCGTCGGTCTGAGCCGACTCAGCCTCATCCGACTCAGCCTCATCCGACTGAGCACGGCCCGAGAAGTTCTCGGCCACCTCGGCGGCAATCGACTTCGCCTCATCGGAGCTCGGACCCTCGGCGGAGAACACGGCCCTGCGGTAGTACCGGAGCTCGATGATCGAGTCGATGATGTCGCCGAGTGCGCGGTGCCCGCCGTGCTTGGCCGGGGCCTGGAAGTACGCGCGGGGGAACCACTGCTTGGCCAGTTCCTTGATCGATGAGACGTCGATGATCCGGTAATGGAGGTGCTCGACGAGTTCGGGCATCTGCTTGGTGAGGAACACCTTGTCGGTGCCGACGGAGTTCCCGCCCAGCGGAGCCTTGCCCGACTCCGGGACATGCTTCTTCACGTATTCGAGGACCTGGGTCTGCGCCTCGGCGACGGTGGTGCCCGCGTCGAGTTCGGTGATCAGGCCCGAGGTGGTGTGCATATTCGTGACGAACTCGTTCATGTTCGCCAATGCATCCGCCGAGGGCCTGATGACGATGTCGATTCCGTCGTCGAGGGGGTTGAGCTCGAAGTCGGTGACGATCGCAGCCACCTCGATGAGTTCGTCCCGCACCTCGTCGAGGCCGGTCATTTCGCAGTCGATCCACACAATTCTGTTGTTGCTCACCCGCCCAGCTTAGGGCAGGGAAAGGCGATCAGGACATTCCGGAGTGGACGCTGCGCCCATTCGCGGCCGGGTCACGACCGCCTCGGCGAGGGCAGGCGAGGGGGTGTGCGCGGATATCGGACGACCGCCTCGGTGAGGTTCGGGGAGCGGGCGTGTGAACGTCGACACACACTGAGCGTGCGCACAAAGGCGATGTCCGGGATGTGACTTAAACTTGAAGTGTCCCCGAACCAGGGGTGCCATTTTGCTCGGCTGAGGGAAGGTTCGCACGTGCGCTACACAATCGCTGTGATTCTCATGGTGGTGGGTGTCATCGTCGGTGGCCTCGGCATCCTGCAGAAGACCCTGTGGGCGCCGGAGGATACGATCACTGCCACTGCGCAGATCGACGCCGACAAACCGGCAGTCATCGTCGACCCCGGAATGCTCAACCTGTACGAAACCCCTGCGACCATGACGGTCAAGGGCAGCGGTGACCTCACGATCGCCCAAGCTCCGATCGAGAACGTCGAAGCCTGGGCCGGACAGTCCGCCTATGATCGCGTCACCGGCCTCGCCGAGGGCGGCGAGCTCACGACCAAGGGCACCGACGGTGAGGGTAAGGTGCCCGATCCGTCCGGCGGCGATCTGTGGCAGGCGCAGGTCACCGGCACCGATTCGGTGGAACTGGAGTGGAACGACGACGCCAACCGCACCGGCTTCCTCATCGCCGGCGACGGCGAAGCCGGACAGGTCGAATCCGTGACCCTCACCTGGCCCAACCATGCCGAGACCCCATGGGCGATCCCGCTGATGATCATCGGCGGAGTCGTCTTCATCATCGGCGTCGTGCTCCTCTTCCTCGGCGCCAACCGGTCGAAGAAGGAAGCGGACCGACGCAAGGCGCGCCAGGAGCGCCGCCGCAAGCTCGCCGAATACGGCACCGCCTTCGCCGTCGTCCCTGTGCTGGCACTGAGCGCCTGCGGACCCGAGGAGCTGCCGAAGCCCGAACCCTCCGAGGCTCCGAGCTCAGCGGCCGCGGGAATCACCGACGACCAGGCCAAGCGGATCCTCGACTCCGTGGCCGACGACGTCAAGGCAGCGGACAAGAAGACCGATGAGAAGGCGCTGGCCGAGCGTGCTGCCGGTCCCGCACTCAAACAGCGCGAGGACCTGTACAAGGTGAAGGAAGACGTCGAGGATCAGAAGATGGCGCCGGCCGTGGCCAGCGAAGAGATCGTCGCCAACTTCACCTCGGCCACTGATTCGTGGCCGCGCGTGACCAGCATGATCACCTCCGCCGGAGGGAAATCGCAGCTGCTCGTGCTGACCCAGGAGGATCCGCGCAGCGACTACAAGCTCTGGTCGCAGACCCAGCTGACGGGCGGCACGAAGCTGCCCGAGCTGCCCGACTCCCGTCAGGGCGCGAAGATGCTCGAACCGGGAGCCAAGGACTTCGTCACCACCCCGGAGAAGGCCGTCGCCGACTACGCGAAGGCCCTCGGCAGCGGTCAGGACTCGAAGGAAGCGAAGAAGTTCGAGTCCGATGACTTCTCCAAGTCCATCTGGAAGAACCAGAAGGAGCAGAAGGCCAGCGCCGAATCCGGCAAGGCCGAGGTGAAGTACAAGTACACCCCGGGCAAGGAGCTCGTCGCCCAGGGCACCGCCGGTGACGCCGCCATCGTCACCGGAGTCATCGACGCCGAGTCGACGATCAGCCCCGAATCGAAGGACGGACGCACCGGCACCCTGTCCCTGTCGTCGCCGCAGAAGGAACTCATCGGTTCCGGGTCGACTCAGGAGCCGGTGACGACGAAGACCACTCAGGTGCTCACCTTCCTCGTGCCCAAGGACGGCAAGGTCAAGCTCATCGGCGGTCTCGAGACCCTCGCCGGAGCCGAGGCCGGCTGACGTGGAAGAATCGGCACCGCTGCACTCGGTTCCCGGCGGCTGAGGAAATAGCCGCAGGTGCACCGGTGTTGATACGTTCTGTTGGATAAGCATGGACCAGGTGGGGGACGGATCTCGCCGGGCCCACCGACCGCGTCACAAAGGAGACCACGTGTCAATGGATCCCTCGCAGGAGCACACGCAGCCCGATCAGGGACTCGACCTGTCGGCAGTGCGCAGCAAGAACATGCCTGCCGAACAGGGCGGGACGGCCGGCGGCCCCGCGGCGGGTGCCGGCAGCGCCGGCGGCCCTGCAGGTCAGGACCCGAACGCAGTTGCCGTTCCGGGACTGGTCTTCGACGTCGATGAATCGACCTTCACCAGCCTCGTCGCGATCTCCGACCAGGTGCCCGTCGTCATCGACCTGTGGGCCGAATGGTGCGAACCCTGCAAACAGCTGTCGCCGATCCTCGAACGCGTCGTCACCTCCTACGGGGACCGCCTGGTGCTGGCCAAGGTCGACGTCGATGCGAACCCGCGCCTGCAGCAGGCCTTCGGCGTCCAGTCGATTCCCACGGTCGTCGCCCTCATCAAGGGTCAGCCCGTGCCGCTGTTCCAGAGCGCCCTGCCCGAACCGCAGGTCCAGGCCTACTTCGATGAGCTGCTCAAACTCGCCGGCGAGAACGGAGTGACCGGTTACGCGGTCACCGGCGGAACCGAACCCGAACCGGCCGGCCCCGCTCACCCCGAGGCCGAAGAAGCGCTCGCCAAGGGCGACTTCGATACCGCCGAGAGCCTGTTCAAGGCCGCGCTGGCGAACTCCCCGGCCGACGAAGAGGCGAAGTTCGGCCTCGCCCGGGCGGGGCTTGGCCGCCGCCTCATCGACCACGAGCCGGCCGACCTCATCGCCGCCGCAGATGCGAACCCGAAAGACGTCGAAGCCGCGAAGGCGGCCGCCGATGCCGAAGTCGTCGGCGGCAATGCCGGCAGCGCCTTCAACCGACTCATCTCTCTCATCCGCACCTCCGCCGGCGATGAGAAGGAATCCCTGCGCCTGCGGGTCCTCGAACTCTTCGAGGTCCTCGGCGCCGACGACCCAGCCGTGACCAAGGCACGGACCGCACTCATGAGGGCACTGTTCTGATCCAGCGAATCCGACTCATCACCGCCATCCTCTTCGGCGTCGCGGCACTCACGCTCGCCGGATTGGTCATCTCTGCGCTCTCGGTCGTCGGCACCGACGAGATCACCGAGACGCCTGCCTTCGAAGTCAGGGACGACGCCTATGCCGTCGTCCTCGACGAAGCGATCGTGCCCTATTCGGGTTCGAGCGTGACCGTGACGGCGAAGAACTCGAAGGGCACGGAGCTGTTCGTCGGCACCGCCAGCGGGGTCGACGCCGACAGCTACCTCGACGGGGTGGCGCAGGAGCAGATCAGTGATGTGTCGTTCCCGAATTCGGCCTCCCACCGGTTCACTCCCGGTGATGCGAAGCCGGAGGCCGGTATCACCGACCGCGACTGGTGGATCAGCCAGGACACGGGCACAACGGTCGCGAAGACTTTCGACCTCGATGCCGAACCGCAGATGCTCGTCATCGCCCCAGCGAACTCCGATGACAGTCTCGACGGAACGACGGTGAGCCTCAAGATGCGCGTCAAGGGCGTGTTCGCACTCAGCCTGCTCGGCATTGCCGGCGCCGTCATCCTCGCCGGGTTCTCCGTGTTCTTCTTCATGCGCTGGTGGGGCTCACGCATCCGCCCGCCGAAGAAGGACTCCGGTCAGCCGGGCCCGGACGACGACGGCGGCCACGGACCGGACGACGGCGGCAGTGGTCCTGACAGCGGCGGCTCCGGCCGGGGACCGGCCGACGAGCCTGCGGGCGAGGACGAGCCGGGTCCGGCGACTCAGCCGATCTCGACGGTGCAGCCGGGCACGAGCGGCCAAGTGCCGCCTCGGCGACGGGATCTGCGGCACCGTCGCTCCCTGCGGACGGTGACGGCGGCCGTGATGGGCACCGGACTCGTACTCAGCGGCTGCGCGAACATGCCGATCGCCAAACCCAGCAGCCCGGACACCACCCCGTACGAACGCACGGCGGTGCGCCCCGGTCAGGCCGGGAAGTTCATGACGAACTACACGGAATCTCTGGACAAGACACTCGGCGACAAGGGCAGCGACCTCGACAAGATCCAGGCGGCACCGCTCATCGACCACACCCGTGCACAGATCCAGATCGCGGACAAGGCGAAGCAGAAGCTGCGCGCACCGAACTTCACCGAGGTCGTCGCCGGCAGCCCGAGCTTCACGGAGTACCCGATGTGGTTCTACGCCTTCGGCACCGCGGACAAGAAGTCCACGGACGGGGACGAACCGCTGACCCAGGTGATGCTGGTGACGCGGGAATCGGCATCGACCGATCCGCTCGTGCGCTCCGCGTCCTATATCCCCACCGACCAGATGCCGACCCTCATGGCCGACGACCGCGGAGCCGTGGAGAAGGGGCCCGAGGAATTCAGCGACGACATGACCACCGCGTCCGGTGACGTCTCATCGTTCCTCGTCGACGGCAAGGCGAAGTCCGGGGGGCCCGAGGGACTCAAGGAGGGCGGATTCAAGGGATTCCGCGACTACGTGGGCGACCTGCGGGACAAGGACTCGGGCTTCGACAAGGTCGACGTCGACTGCAGACCCTATGAGGACCTCAAGTTCGAGGACATGAGCTTAAGCACCGAGAAGGGCGCGATCGGGATGGGCGAAGTGCGCTGCACGCTGACCATCAAGGCGCCGTCCGACTACGCGCTCGACCTCGGCGACACCGTCGAAGCAGTGAAGACGAACGACAAAGAGGGCGACACCATCAAGGTCGACACCGCACACCCCTATGTGCTGATGAAGACCGGTGACGAACTCACTGCCGTCGCCACCGACTGGAACGTCCTGTCCTCCAAGGTGGAGTGAGGCGGGCTCAGCTGCGGTGGGCGCGACGGCCGACGCGCAGCAGCCACCACAGGCCGATGAGCGGCAGGAGCAGCGGGATATAGCCGTAGCCGCTGCCGAAGTTCGACCACACCGACGGCTTCGCGAAGTCCTCGGGATGGGTATGGCTGAGGATGCCGACGACGATGACGCCGACGAACTCGATCGCGCAGGCGGCGACGGCGATCCGGTGCGAGACGCGGTTGCCGATGACCAGGCAGACCGTGGCGAGGATGTAGATCACCGCGGCCATTGCGGACAGTGAGTACGCGATCGGCGCGACGTCGAATTCGCGGATGAGCTGGTAGCCCGCCCGTGCCGTGGCCGAGAGCGCGAAGACCCCGTACACCGCAGTCAGCGCCCGTCCCGGTCCCGTATGCATCGCCGAGTACGGGGACCGTCCCGTCTTTCCCCTCGCCGAGGCGGCCGTGGAGTCTTTCCTGTCCGCTGAGTTCGCATCGTCGGCGGAGCCCCCGCCGAACCGGTTGCGTCTGGTCACTGCCAAATCTGGTCCAATCTCTCGATCATCACGATCACCGTCAGTCCTGCTGCGGCCAGCACTCCGGGTCCCCAGCGGCTCAGTTCCGCAAACGCCCAGAACCCGGCCAGCGCCATGACCATGATCGCGGTGATGATGTAGCCGAAGTAGAGCAGCGGGTCGACATCATGCGTGGAGCCGAAGGTCGCAATCGAGATGATCAGCTGCACGATGAGCAGCAGCAGAAGCAGCGCGGCACCGCCGAGCAGAGCCTTGCCGGCCGGACGGTTGCGGACGGTCTCGATGATCGACCACAGGGTCAGGATGCCGGTGACGGCGTAGAGGACGATGGTGAAAACGGTGAACACCCGACCCAGTTTAGTCGGCATCAGTGCCCGGCGACTTCTCCGCATGCGCCGCTTCGCGGGTGAGATGCCGCACGGATCCTGGCCGTAGCCCGGCTCACGCCCTAAAATTGCAGGGTGCCCATCTATCTCGATCACGCAGCCACCTCGCCGATGCCCGCCGAGGTGCTCGAGGTGTACACGAAGGAGTTGGCCCGCAGGGCCAATCCCTCGGCCCTGCACGCGGTCGGCCAGGCGGCACGGATGCGCATCGAAGAGGCACGGGAGGACATCGCCCGTGCGGTCGGTGCGGCCACCTCGTCGGAGGTGATCTTCACTTCGGGAGGCACCGAGGCGGACAATTTCGCGCTCAAGGGGCTCTACCTCTCCCGCAACGACGGGACGTTCACCGCTCCGGCCCGCCCGCGGGTGCTGACGACGACGATCGAACATCCTGCGATCCTCGAGGCCGTGGAGTGGCTGGAGAGCCTCGGCGCCGAAGCCGTCTACCTCGATGTCGACTCGGCAGGACGTCTCGATCTGGACGCGGCGACCGCCGAACTGCATCGCGACCCCGAACGCACCGCGCTCATCAGCGTGATGGCCGCGAACAACGAGATCGGCACTCTGCAGCCGATCGCCGAGATCGGGCAAGCGGCCTTCGAACTCGGCATTCCCTTCCACATCGACGCCGTGCAGGCGCTCGGACAGATCCCGCTCGACTTCGCCGCACTCCAAGCGACGGCGATGACGATCACCGCGCACAAGATCGGCGGCCCCGTCGGCATCGGCGCACTCCTGCTCGACCGCGCAGCGGCTCCGACGCCCATCCTCCACGGCGGGGGACAGGAGCGCAGCGTGCGCTCGGGCACCCTCGACGTCGCCGGTGCCGTGGCCTTCGCCGCCGCCGTCGACCTCGTCACTGCCGACCTCGAGGCCCGCGCGGTACGACTGTCGGGTCTGCGCGACCGCCTCATCGCGGGAATCGAATCGAGCATCGACGGTGCCGTGCTCTCCGGTCCGCGCGGAGCGGACCGCCTGCCGGCCAACGCCCATTTCACCTTCCCGGGCTGTGAGGGCGACTCGCTGCTCTTCGGTCTCGATGCCAGGGGGTTGGCCACCTCGACGGGATCGGCCTGTTCTGCCGGCGTCTCCCGTCCCTCCCATGTGCTCCTGGCATGCGGGTTGGATGAAGACAGCGCCCGCACCACCCAACGCTTCACGCTCGGTCACGACACGACCGAAGCCGATGTCGATGCCCTGCTCACGGCCCTTCCCGAGGTCGTCGACCAGGCACGCCGAGCCGGGATGGTTTCGGCAACACCCCGATGGATGCAAGGAGCATCATGAGAGTACTCGTCGCCATGTCCGGCGGAGTCGATTCGTCCGTGGCCGCCGCGCGCGCCGTCGATGCCGGACACGAGGTCGTCGGCGTCCACTTGGCCCTGTCCCGGATGCCCGGCACCCTGCGCACCGGATCGCGGGGCTGCTGCACGATCGAAGACTCCCGCGACGCCCACCGCGTGGCGGGAATGCTCGACATCCCCTTCTACGTCTGGGACTTCTCCGAGAGGTTCAAGGAAGACATCGTCGATGACTTCATCGCCGAATACGCGGCCGGTCGGACCCCGAACCCGTGCATGCGCTGCAATGAGCGCATCAAGTTCGCCGCCCTCCTCGACCGGGCCCTGGCCCTCGGCTTCGACGCCATCGCCACCGGTCACTACGCCGAGGTGGTCCGCGATGACGACGGTCGGCCCGAACTGCACCGCGGTGAGGACCTGGCCAAGGACCAGTCCTACGTCCTCGGTGTGCTCACCTCCGATCAGCTCGAGCACTGCTACTTCCCGATCGGTGCGACCGCGTCGAAGGCCGAAGTGCGCGCCGAGGCGGCCGAACGCGGGTTCTCCGTGGCGAACAAGCCCGACTCCTACGACATCTGCTTCATCCCCGACGGGGACACGAAGGCGTGGCTGGCCGATAAGATCCCGATGCGTCCCGGACTCATCAAGGACGCCGAGGGCGAAGTGCTCGGCGAGCACGACGGGGCGATGACGTACACGATCGGCCAGCGCAAGGGTCTGGGCATCGAAAAGCCCGCCGCGGACGGCAAACCGCGCTTCGTCACCGGTCTCGACCCGGCGACGAACACCGTCACCGTGGGATCACGCGGCGATCTCGCGGTCTCCCATCTCACCGGCATCCGCACCTCCTGGGCCGGGGCGGCCCCGGCGGACATGGGCTCCGCCCCCACCTCGGCGATCGACTGCGAGGTCCAGATCCGCGCCCACGCCGATCCGGTGCCGGCCCGTGCCTGGCTCGGCGAATTCGTCGCCGAAGCACCCGAGCATGAGGCGAACCCGATCATCGACGAGGTCGAGGTGCCGGCCGCACGTCCGGCCGGGCAGCTCATGCACGTCGACGTCGATGAGGAGCTCTCCGGAGTGGCCCCGGGCCAGACCATGGTCATCTACCGCGGCACCCGCGTGCTCGGCCAGGCCACCATCGACTCCACGGCGAAGGACCGCATCACCCCGGCACCCGAATTCGCCGACGCCTGAGCCCGCCCCACCTCCCCGAGGTGGCGGGTTCAGGGCCGATGTCGGTCACTGGCGATACTCTGGGGGCATGAAGGAAAGTCCCCAAGATGTCGTCACGGCACCTTATGGAACCTGGTCTTCACCTCTGGGCGCCGCCGAGGTGGCCGCCGGTGCCGCTCCGATCTTCGACGCCGCCTTCCGCGGGGATGAGATCTTCTACTCCACGAAGATCCCCACTGAGAAGGCCCGCACCGGACTCGTCCGCACGTCACTGTCGCGTCCGGGAGAGCGTGAGCAGGTCATTCCTGCCGGCTTCAACATCCGCTCCGCCGTCCACGAATACGGGGGAGCCTCATGGGCTCTCGACCAGAGCAGCGAGGTCATCTACTTCGTCAACGCCGCTGATCAGCGCGTCTGGCAGATCATTCCCGGGCGTGCCCCGCATGCCCTGACCCCGGACACCTCGGGGCGGATCCGCTACGGAGATCTGCACATGAGCCCATGGGGACTCCTGTGCGTGCGCGAGGACTGCCGGTCCACCCGTCGCGAACGCGCCATCGTGCTGCTGACGAAGCACGGGACGACGAATGTGCTCTCGACCCACTCTCATTTCATGGCCTGGCCCAGGCTCTCACCCGACGGCAGCACCCTGGCATTCATCGGCTGGGAGCACCCGAACATGCCCTGGGACGGAACCACCCTGTGGCTGGTCGACGTGCGCACACCTGCCACGCCTGCGGTCGCCGTGCTCAGCGGCGACGGGATCGAGCGCCCGCGCAGAGCCGATCCGGCGATGCCGAGCCCGACCGACCCCGGGATCTCCCTGCTGCAGCCGGAGTTCACCTCGGACTCCTCCCTCCACGTCATCTCCGACCACGAGGGCCACTGGTCGCTGTACGGCCTCGATTTCGACCCCGTCGTCACGCGACCCATCGTCACCGACGAACGGAACGCACCGGCACCTGAACCGATCGGCGTCGACCGTCTGCGGTCGGTCATCGACACGGGTGAGGAGATCGGCGGCGCCCTGTGGCAGCTGGGCACCCGTTGGCACCTCAACGACGGCGATGAGGTGTGGGCACATTCGCAGGCGGCGACGGCGACGCTCGTGCGCCGCCGACTCACAGACGGCCCGGCCAAAACGGACTTCGGCCCGGCTGTGGGCGGGACAGACGCCGTAGGCGGGACAGACGCTGCAGTCTGGGAGACCATCGACACGACGGGGGAGACGTTCGGCACGATCGAACTCCTCGATCTCGGGCGCACCCACCTGTTGCTGACGGCGAAGTCGACCAGGCGTCCCGGAGTCCTCTATGCCGTCGACCGGGTGACCGGACTGTTCACCGAGATCGCCAGCGAACGCCTCGACACCCATCAGAGCTACTACTCCCGCCCACGGGTCGGCGAACTCGGGGGAGTGCCCGTCGTCATCCACCCGCCCCACAACCCCCGGTTCGCGGCACCCGACGATGAGCTCCCGCCCTTCATCGTTTCGATCCACGGCGGTCCCACGGGGCAGGCGACGCCGGAGATGACGGCCCGCACGAGCTTCTTCACCTCCCAGGGCATCGGCGTCCTCGAAGTCAACTACGGCGGGTCGACCGGTTTCGGTCGCGCCTGGCGCGACCGTCTGCGCGGGGGGTGGGGAGTCGTCGATGTCGAGGACACCGTCGCCGCGGTCAACGGACTCGTCACGGCCGGTCTCGCCGACCCACGGCGCATCGCGATCTCCGGAGCCTCCTCGGGCGGGTGGACGGTGTTCTCGGCTTTGGCCTCGACGAACGTGTTCGCGTGCGGCACCTCGTACTTCGGCGTCACCGACCTCATGCGGTTCGTCGTCGACACCCACGACTTCGAATCCCATTACATCGACAGTCTCGTCGGCCCCTGGCCCGCCGCCCAGGACGAGTACATCACCCGGTCGCCGATCCGCCGGACCACCGATATCAGCGCGCCCGTGGCCGTCATGCAGGGCGACCGCGACCCGATCGTCCCACCCTCGCAGGCCCAGGAGTTCGTCGATACACTCGAACTGGCCGGAGTGGAGTACATTTACCGTCTGTACAAGGGCGAATCCCACGGCTTCGTCCGCGCCGAGACCATCATCGATTCCCTGGAAAGCGAGTTCGGATTCTATGTCGACGTCTTCGAAATCCCGCGCGGGCACCAGCATGGCTGAACTCGACCCCACCAACCGCCTCGATCGCGACCGATCCACTCCCGCCGAGGCGGCCGCCCCCGAGGTCCCGACAACCGTCCTGCCCGCCGCCACGACAACGGGAATATGGCTGCCCGGATCCCGCGATCCGAGCCGTGGCTATATCGCGACCAGCCCCGTCCGCGAAGCCGCAGCCGCAGGGTTCGACATCCTCGCCGACCAGCTGCCGCCCGTGCCTCTGACCGCCCACCAGGCCGAGAGCCGGTGGGGAGCCGATTCGATCGGCCGCGCCGTCGGGCTGCTCACCGAACTCCACGTCGACCGCACCTCCTACGGATGGCGGCTGACCACCTCGGCGGGCAAGGACGAACGCCTCGAGGACTCGGCCCTGATCGAAGCGTTCGACGCGATCGCCGAATACGGTCAGTCCCGCCCCGGACAGATCCAGATCAGCCTGCCGGGACCGTGGACGCTCGTGACCGCGCTGAGCCTGAGCTCCGGCGCCCGCGTCCTCGGCGATCACGGCGCCCGACGCGACGTTGTACAGGCCTACGCCTTCGGCATCGCCGCCTTCACCGACCGGATCGCGGGCCTGGGCATGCAGCCGACCGTCCGCCTCGTCGAATCCCGGCTGACCCCGGTCCTCACCGGAACCTGGCCGACCGTGTCCGGGTGGGCGAGCCTGCCCGCGATCAGCGAGTCCCAGGTGTGGGCGGCGCTCGAATCCACGCTGCGTCACCTCCCGCCCACCGTGCTGGCCCTGCCGAATCTCGACCCTCTGCACCTGCAGGGCAAGGAGATTCCCGCCGCCGAGGCGCTCCGCCGCACCGGCGCCCGTTCCGTGTCAGTGCCGTTGGCTGCCCTGAGATCACACAGTTGGGAACAGCTGGCGATCCTCGCCGAGGCGGGGCTCGGCACCTGGATCCACCTGCCGCCGACGGCCGGTGGGCGATCGGACGCGGTCAATCACTGGTGCGATCGGATCCGCACCCCGTGGTCACGCATCGGCATGGGAGACGCGAGCCTGCGCGATTTCGGGATCGTCGCCGGGCCGGAACTGCCGATGACCCACCCGCCGCTGCTGGAGGACCAGCAGGGGATCGGTCCCGAACACAACCGGGGAACCATGACCATCGCCGCCGGTCTGCGGCGGGCTCTTGAGGAGATCGAATGACCACGACACCGGAGAACGCAGACTCGCAGAACTCAGACGCGAAGTCGGCGGAAGCGAAGTCGGCGGACGGGTCGACCCTCGACCTGTCCGCGGTCGATCTGTCGGACGCGGCCGAGCGCGCCCAGGCCCATGCTCAGCTGACCGAGAGGATCGAGGAGCTGCGGGCCGCCTACTATCAGGACTCCCTGCTCGTCTCCGATGCCGAGTACGACGAGCTCGTCCACCGCCTCGAAGACCTCGAGACGAAGTACCCCGAACTCGTCACCGACTCCTCACCGACTCAGACCGTCGGCGGAGTCGTCGACACCTCGACCTTCGACCCGGTCGAACACATCGGCCCGATGTACAGCCTCGACAACGTCTTCGACTACGACGAACTGCGTGCCTGGTACGAACGGGTGCGGTCGGCCACCTCGGCGAAGTCGAAGTTCCTCTGCGAACTCAAGATCGACGGACTCGCCGTCAACCTGCTCTACCGGAACGGCGAACTCGTCCGCGCTGCCACGCGCGGCGACGGACGCATCGGTGAGGACATCACCGCGAACGTGCGCACGATCTCCGATATCCCGCACCACCTCGACACGGAGCACCCGCCGGCCGAGGTCGAGATCCGCGGTGAGGTGTTCTTCCCCGTCGAGGATTTCGCCGAACTCAACGCCTCCCTCGTCGCCGATGGCAAGGCGCCCTTCGCGAATCCGCGGAACTCCGCGGCCGGTTCGCTGCGGCAGAAGGACCCGGCCGTCACGGCACGCCGGCCCCTGCACATGCTCGTCCACGGAATCGCCGTGTGGGCCCCGGCCGACGATTCGCATCCGGAACCGGCCCACCAGTCCGAGGTCTACGAGCAGTTCCGGTCGTGGGGTCTGCCGATCAGCGACTATTACACGGTCCTCGACACCGTCGACGAGATCGAGGATTTCATCGGCTACTACGGCGAACACCGTCACGACGTCACCCACGAGATCGACGGAATCGTCATCAAGATCGACGATATCGCCGTGCAGGAGACCCTCGGCTACACCTCGCGCGCACCGCGGTGGGCGACCGCCTTCAAATACCCGCCCGAGGAGGTCACGACGAAGCTCCTCGACATCCAGGTGCAGGTGGGCCGGACCGGGCGAGTGACGCCATTCGCCGTGATGGAACCGGTGACCGTGGCCGGATCGACCGTGGAGCGGGCGACCCTGCACAACGGGCACGAGGTCAGACGCAAGGGTGTGCTCATCGGCGACACCGTCACGCTGCGCAAGGCCGGCGACGTCATCCCCGAGGTGCTCGGCCCGGTCGCGGCGCTGCGCGACGGGTCCGAACTCGAATTCGTCATGCCCACCCACTGTCCGTCCTGCGGGACCGAACTCGGTGAGCAGAAAGAGGGCGACAAGGATCTGCGCTGCCCGAACTCGCGGTCGTGCCCGGCCCAGCTGGCCAATCGCATCTTCTACCTCGCCTCCCGGGCGGCCTTCGACATCGAAGCCCTCGGGGAGGAAGCCGCACTGGCGCTGACGGCGCCGGCCGAACCGGAGACCCCGCCGTTGACCTCGGAGGCCTTTCTCTTCGACCTGACCCCGGAGGTACTGGCCGACGTCAAGATCTGGCGGGACAAGAAGGTCAAGGGTGTGGAGACCGGTGAGCGGGAGCTCGTGCCCTACTTCTACACCCGCGGGACCGCGAAGAAGCCGAGTGCCCCGAGCGCGAACACGAAGAAGCTCTTCGATGAGCTCGAGAAGGCGAAGGATCAGGATCTGTGGCGGGTGCTCGTGGCCCTGTCGATCCGCCATGTCGGACCGACCGCGGCGCGGACCCTGGCCGCGAAGTTCCGCACTCTCGGCGCCATCCGTGAAGCGGGAGAAGAAGAGCTCTCCGCGGTCGAGGGCATCGGTCCGACAATCGCGAAGAGCCTGCGCGACTGGTTCGAGGTCGACTGGCATATCGAGATCGTCGAGACCTGGGCGGCAGCCGGAGTGCGGATGGAGGACGACGAGGTCGAGTCTGCTGCGCAGACACTGGAAGGGCTGACGATCGTGGCCACGGGATCGCTGAGCTCCTTCACCCGAGACGGGATCAAGGAGGCGATCCTCGGTGCCGGAGGGAAGGCGGCGGGCTCGGTATCGAAGAAGACGGACTATGTCGTCGCCGGTGAGAACGCCGGATCGAAGCTGGACAAGGCCGAGTCGCTGGGTGTGCCCGTGCTCGACGAGGACCAATTCAGAGTTCTGCTGGAGACCGGCAGCCTCGACTGAATGCTGTCTGAGCACCGTGCCTGGTGCCTGAAGGGAATACATGCTGGATCCCGGAGGTTCCATGGTGCGGCTGCGTACTCATTCGTGACCGAACTCGAAGTCGGGGTTCAGACTCAGTCAAGCTCAGAGACAGCTTCGGATGGAAGAGTGTGGGACATGAGATGGATTCCCCGACTCCTCGCCGGTACCTGTGTGGTCGTCGCCGCGGCCATGACAGCGGTACCGTTGACGGCAGGACTGGCCGACCTGGTTCTCAACCCGGGTCCGCACAGCACCAAACGCAGCGCACAGCCGGCGCTGACCTCCATGCGCACTCCGGCCGCTCCGTCCAGCGGGCGAACCGAGGAGGCGGGCACAGCCCAGGATGAGCCAGTGCTCGAAGGCACGATCGTCGATGACTCGGCTAGAGGCCCGGCTTTCACCGGAAGACAGGCGACCGGTGCACTCTCGGCCGGCGCATTGTCGACCGACGCCCTCTCGACCGGCACACTGTCGGCTGGCGCGCTGTCGACCGGCACGGAACTCGTCGCGGCCACTGCGGCCGACGCAAAGGATCGCATCGCAGACCTGTCCGCCGATCTGCAGGCCGGAGTCGCGGCAGGCGAATTCACCCAGGCCGACGCCGACCGAGTCCTCGCCGACATCGCCCCGTACATCCACGGCGACCGCACCTGGCCCGAACGCCTCACCCCCTAACAATTACTACCCGACGGCGGCCCAGCAACCTCGCGCGAGGTTGCTGGGCCGCCGTCAGGTAGTTCTGGGGGAAAGTCACAGCGCGACCTCGGAACCGCGTCCGGTGGAGAGACTAGACTGGGGTGTCAGTGTTAACGACGATGAAAGGCAGGGAATGACGGAGTCTTCCGCAATCACCCCCGAACAGGTGGAGCATCTGGCTTCACTGTCTCGGATCGCCATGGGCGAGGACGAGCTGAAATCGCTCGCCGGTGATCTCAGCACAATTCTGGGAAACGTCGCCAGGGTCAACGAAGTGGCCGGCGACGATGTGCCCGCAACCAGCCACCCCATCCCGCTGACGAACGTCATGCGCCCCGACGTCGTGGGCGAGACGCTGACCAGCGAACAGGCACTGGCCTCGGCCCCGGCCGCCGAGGACGACAAGTTCCTCGTCCCGCAGATCCTCGGGGAGGAATGAGATGACCGAACTGACGAAAAAGAGCGCTCTCGAACTCGCCGCAGGACTGGCCTCCGGCGAGTTCTCCTCCGTCGAAGTCACGCAGGTGCACCTCGACCGCATCGCCTCCACCGAGGATGACTTCAACTCCTTCATCACCGTCACCGACGAACTCGCCCTGGAGACGGCGAAAGCCGTCGATGCCAAGCGTTCCGCCGGGGAGGACCTCCACGCCCTGGCCGGTGTCCCGGTGGCGCTGAAGGATCTCGTCGTCACCGAGGGCGTGGCCACCACCGCCGGATCGAAGATGCTCGAGAACTGGGTTCCGCCCTATGAGTCGACGGTGCACAACAAGGTCAAGAACGCCGGTCTGCCGGTGCTCGGCAAGACCAACCTCGACGAGTTCGCCATGGGATCGACGACCGAGCACTCGGCCTTCGGCAACACCCGCAACCCGTGGAACCTCGAGCATGTGCCCGGCGGTTCCTCCGGAGGCGCGGCCGCAGCCCTCGCCGGATTCCAGGCTCCGCTGTCCGTGGGCACCGACACCGGCGGATCCGTCCGCCAGCCCGCCGCATTCACCGGTACCGTCGGCGTGAAGCCGACCTACGGCTCGATCTCGCGCTTCGGCATCATCGCCATGGCCTCGAGCCTCGACCAGGTCGGACCGATGGGCCGTTCGGTCGCCGATGCCGCGGCTTTGCACGAACTGCTGGCCGGACACGATCCGCTCGATTCGACCTCGCTGCCCGATGACGTGGCCGGATTCCTGGGCGCCGCCCAGACCAGCGACCTCAAGGGCAAGAAGCTCGGGGTCATCAAGCAGCTGGCCGGTGAGGGCTACCAGGACGGAGTCCGCACCGCGTTCACCGCCGCGCTCGAGACCGCTGCCGCCGCCAGTGCCGAGATCGTCGAGGTCGACTGCCCGTCGATCTCCTACGCCCTCGACGCCTACTACCTCATCATGCCCTCCGAGGTGTCCTCGAACCTGGCCCGCTACGACGGCATGCGCTACGGCCTGCGCGTCGAACCCGAGTCCGGCCCCGTCACTGCCGAGACCGTCATGTCCGCCACCCGCGCCGCGGGCTTCGGCGATGAGGTCAAGCGCCGCATCATCCTCGGCACCTACGCCCTGTCGGCCGGCTACTTCGACGCCTACTACGGTTCGGCGCAGAAGATCCGCACCCTCGTTCAGAACGACTTCGCCAAGGCCTTCGCCGCCTGCGATGTCCTCGTGTCCCCTACGGCACCGACGACCGCGCTGAAGTTCGGTGCGGAGAAGGCCGCCGACCCGATGGCCCTTTACCTCGGCGACGTGGCGACGATCCCGGCGAACCTCGCCGGAATCCCCGGACTGTCCCTGCCTGCCGGTCTGGCCGATGGTCTGCCCGTCGGCTTCCAGATCCTGGCCCCGGCCCGTGAGGACATCAAACTCTACGAGGTGGCAGGCCCCCTGGAAGCCGCACTCGAAGCCGTCGGCGGACGCGTGCTCGACACTCTCGCGGAAGGACTGGAAGCCAAGTGAAATACGAAGACGCGATCAAGAAATACGATCCGGTCATCGGCATCGAGGTCCACGTCGAACTCGGCACCGCGACCAAGATGTTCGACGCCGCCCCCAACACCTTCGGCGGCGGACCGAACACTAACGTGACCCCCACCTCCCTCGGCCTGCCCGGGTCCCTGCCCGTGGTCAACGAGAAGGGTGTGGAGTACGCGATCAAGATCGGTCTGGCGCTCGGCTGCGAAATCGCCGAGACCTGCCGGTTCGCGCGCAAGAACTACTTCTACCCTGACGTGCCCAAGGACTTCCAGACCAGCCAGTCCGATGAGCCCATCGCGGCCGAGGGCCAGGTCGAGGTCGAACTCGAGGACGGGACCATCGTCACCGTCCCCGTCGAGCGCGCCCACATGGAGGAAGACGCAGGTAAGAACACCCACGTGGGAGGGGCCACCGGCCGCATCCAGGGTGCCGACCATTCCCTCGTCGACTACAACCGCGCCGGTGTTCCGCTCGTCGAGATCGTCACCCACCCGATCACCGGGACAGGGGAGAGAGCCGCCGAGGTGGCCGCCGCCTATGTGCGCACCCTGCGTGACATCTTCCGCGCCCTCGAGGTCTCCGAAGCCCGCATGGAACAGGGCAACGTCCGCGCCGACGTCAACGTCTCCCTGCGGGAGAGCCCGGACGCCCCGCTGGGCACCCGCACGGAGACGAAGAACGTCAACTCCTTCCGCTCGATCGAACGCGCAGTGCGCTTCGAGATCGCCCGCCAGGCGACACTGCTCGAGGCAGGGGAGAAGGTCGTCCAGGAGACCCGACACTTCCACGAGGAGACCGGAGAGACCTCGTCGGGACGTCCGAAGTCCGACGCCGACGACTACCGGTACTTCCCCGAGCCCGACCTCGTTCCGCTGCAACCCTCCCGCGACTGGGTCGAACAGCTGCGGGCGAGCCTGCCCGAGCTGCCGGCGCAGAAACGTCGCCGCCTCCTCGCGGAGTGGAAGTTCTCCGACCTCGAGATGCGCGACATCGTCAACGCCGGACTCCTCGAAGCCATCGAGGACACCGTCACCGCCGGTGCGAAGCCTGCCCAGGCTCGCAAATGGTGGACCGGTGAGGTCGCCCGCCTGGCCAATCAGGAGGACAAGCACCCCACCGAGATCGTCACACCCGCCCAGGTGGCAGGACTCGTCGACCTCATCGGACAGGGCAAGCTCAACGACAAGCTGGCAAAGGATGTGCTTACCGGAGTCGTCGCAGGCGAAGGCGAGCCCGCCGAGGTGATGAAGACCCGCGACCTCGAAATCGTCGAGGACACCGGTGCACTCGAAGCCGCCGTCGAGGAGGCCATCGCGGCCAACCCCGATGTGGTCGAGAAGATCAAGGGCGGAAAGATGCAGGCCATCGGCGCGCTCATGGGCCCGATCATGAAGGCCACCCGCGGACAGGCCGATGCCGGAAAGGCCAAGGACCTCATCCTCGCCAAGATCAACGGCTGAGTACAGGTCCGAACTGATCCTGGTCGACGCCGGTGCCTGACAGTGCCGAGCAAGACTCAGGATTGATCCAGCCACACCCTCTAGACTGTGCGTCCAAGGGAACCGACCGGTTTCCCGAGCACAGCGGAGGGTGTGGCTGTTCGCATTCCCCGCAGCTGACGGCCCGCAGGGCAGGGCCGAGTGCGTGACCCACACGCGTGGAGGTGAAGCGGTGTCTGAGTGGAAGTCGCTGTGGAAGAGCGAATGCGGGAAGTCCGCGCCGATCTATCGGGTGCTCGTGCCCGACAGCGTCAACGAGGCTGTGCTGCGGGCGTGGAGCGCCCGCGGATACCGCTATACGGCCGGAGCCCCCAGCGCGATCATGCTCACCGGTGGGATGAGCCGGAACTTCTTCCGCTCCAGCGTTCTGTTCAAGGGCGGCACCGCTGCCGGCACTGCCGTGACCGCAGGATTCGCAGCACCCGGGGGACTGGCCCTGGTCTCGGGATTCGCCGATGCTGCCCTGACCTTCGGCGGCATGGGTGCGGCCACGGCCCTGGGCACCGGGATCTTCGCCGCGGTCACTGGTCCCAAATATCTGCGTGATCCGAAGCGTCTGAGCCGGAAGAATCGGCGCAAGGTCTCGGGCGCCAAATGGGTGACCCCGGCCAGCCTCGGCTATCTGCCCGGTCGCAAGGACGGCCGCGACACCGACGAACAGCGTCTGTTCCATCTGGCGGTCACGATCGCCCGGAAGATCGTGCGCACTCGTGCGTGGACCCATCCGATACTGAAAGACCACGTTTCCCGCGTCGACCTCGACCATGCCGTGGCCTCCATCGGAGTGCGCCTGCAGGAACTCGTCAGCCTGCGCGAGGAGATCGAAGACATCCGCGATGCGGGGACCGCGAAGTCCGTGGAGACGTACCTGTCTAAGCTGGCCGTCGCATTCTCGTCGATGGCCCGCCGCGTGGAGTCGATGCACGAATACTATGAGCGGCTGCTCGAACTCGACCAGCAGCTCATGCTGCTGCACAACTCCGAACGCTCCCGCGAACTCGGCGATCGAGTGCTCGATGTGCTCTCCCGCACCGCCGCCGACGATTCCGCCGATTGGCAGTTCAGAGAGCTGCGCATCGACGCGGACTCGCAGTCCTCGATCATCTCCGGACTCGTCGCCGAACTCGATCAGACCGCCGATGACTTCGACGACTTCGATACCCGTCTGGCCGCGGCGCAGAAGTCCGTCGACGAACTCGAAGCTTAGGCCCCAGCTGGGCCGAACTCAGTGACCGAAGGGGTCGGGATCGACCCCCGGCATCCATGACAGTCCCGGCTGGTTGTAGCCATGAGCCTCCTGGGCTCTCTTCCACTTCTTCGACCAGCGCTTGTCGAGTCGGTCGACGTAGAGCGTCCCCTGCAGATGGTCGTATTCGTGCTGCATGATGCGGGCGAACCATCCGTCCGCGCTCAGCGTCACTGCTTCACCGTTCTCGTCGAAGCCGTTGACGGTGACCCTCTCGGCGCGTTTGAGAGGGAAGTCGAGAGACGGCACCGACAGGCATCCTTCGGACTCGTCATCCGGGTCCGGGCGGGTGTCAGGAACCTTCGACGCGATGAGCACAGGATTGATGAAGGTGCCGCGGCGGCGCTCTCCATAGCCATCGTCGGCATGGAAGACGAAGATGGATCTGCCGACGCCGATCTGCGGTGCGGCCAGGCCGACACCGTTGCTGGCGTCGAGTGTCTCGTGCATGTCGGCGACGAGTTCGGCAAGACTCTCGTCGAACTCGCTGACCTTCTCGGCACGACGATGCAGAACGGGCTCGCCGCAGACGACGATGGGATGAATAGCCATGAGCACAATCGTATCGGTCCCCTGAGACGGCGTCGGACTCCGCCCGGTGACAGCTCCATGGCTCGAACGCGGGGAGGGGTGCCTCGGCGTCTCATGTTTTCGCAGCACACAGACATCGCACCCGAGTGGGGCGACGTCGGCACCGCAGCGACGAACTCACCGGTGCGGCCACCTCGGTGATTCTCCGTTCTGATTGCTCAGCGGTTGACGGGATCCGAAACTCGAGCGAGTGGATAGATATGCGAGAATTCCGGGATCGTGATACAGATTGTCACAAAGTTTCGCCCCCAGCGAACAGGTATTGTTGAGCAACATATCTGGGAACATGTTCAGGGTCGGCGTGGTTATGATGAGGGTAAACCGTCTCGGACCACGAGATGAAAGCTGTCGCTCAACCCTTGCCGGAACCGCTCTGCCGAGTGGCGAGAGGCCTGTGACGGCGGGTGCACACAGTAGCGTGAAAGGACTTACTTTGACTATCTTCAACAATGTCTCCGAACTGGTCGGCCGTACACCGCTGGTCCGCGTCAACAAGGCCAGCGAGCGCTCGGGCGCTGAGATCGTGGCCAAGCTCGAATCGTCCAACCCCGGCAACTCGGTCAAGGACCGCATCGGCGTGGCGATGATCGACGCAGCCGAGCAGTCCGGTGAACTCAAGCCCGGCGGAACCATCGTCGAGGCCACCTCGGGCAACACCGGCATCGCTCTGGCCATGGTCGGCACCTCGCGTGGCTACAAGGTCGTCCTCACCATGCCCGAGTCGATGTCGAAGGAACGTCGTGCACTTCTGCGCGCCTTCGGTGCCGAACTCGTCCTCACGGACAAGGCTGCTGGCATGAAAGGCGCCGTGGAGAAGGCCGAAGAGGTCGCTGCGGAAGGCGCGGTGCTCGTGCGTCAGTTCGAGAACAAGGCCAATGTCGCTATCCACAAGGCCGCCACCGGCCCCGAGATCCTCGCCGATACCGATGGCAAGGTCGACATCTTTGTTGCGGGAATCGGAACGGGCGGAACGATCTCCGGCGCAGGGGCTGCGTTGCGTGAGGCGAACCCCGACGTCAAGATCGTCGCCGTCGAGCCCGCCGCATCGCCGCTTCTGACCGAAGGCAAAGCCGGACCCCACGCGATCCAGGGGCTCGGTGCGAACTTCATCCCCGGCATCCTCGACACGGAGATCTACGATGAGGTCGTCGATGTCGACAACGAGGTGGCCATCGAGCGCGCTCGTGAAGTGGCCAAGGAAGAGGGTCTGCTCGTCGGAATCTCCTCGGGTGCCGCCCTTTTCGCAGCTGAGGAGGTCGCTTCTCGACCGGAAAATGCGGGTAAGCGAGTCGTTGTCATCATCCCGAGCTATGGTGAGCGGTACCTGTCGACACCGCTGTTCTCCGAATACCTCGACTGACAGCGAGCGATCGACATGAGGGCGTCAAACTCCGGTTTGGCGCCCTCACTGTCTCACATCCTCGACGGACAGAACCAAGAGCAGAATAAGGACGGACATGATGAAGGCACTGTGGACTGCGGCCGCCGCGATCGCGGGAGCGGCAGCGTACGGGTTCAGCCGACCCGGGGTGCGTGAGACCCTGCGCGAAGACCTCGATACCGTGCGGCGACGGGACCCTGCGGCGACGAGCGACTTCGTCTCGCTGGTCTCCTATCCCGGAATGCACGCCATCTGGGCGCACCGCGGACTCCACCGGCTGTGGCAGCACGACGCAGGAAAGACCCCGGCGCGACTGATGTCTCAGCTGGTGCGGACGCTGACCGGTGTGGAGATCCACCCGGGGGCGGAGATCGGACGTCGATTCTTCATCGATCATGCCAACGGAGTCGTCATCGGCGAGACCTCGGAGATCGGCGACGACGTCATGCTCTACCACCAGGTCACCCTCGGCGGCACGTCGATGGCACAGGCGAAGCGTCACCCGACGATCGGCAACCACGTGCTCGTCGGGGCCGGGGCGAAGATCCTCGGCCCTGTCGTCGTCGGCGACAACTCCGCGGTCGGAGCCAATGCCGTCGTCGTCAAGGACGTGGCAGCCGATTCGAGCGCCGTGGGCATCCCCGCGACCGTGCGTTCGAAGAAGAAGGATGGAGCCTCCGCGGCGAAAGCTGAGGCCGAATCGTCAACGCGGCATCCGGACTTCGTCCTCGAGGACCCCGCCCTCTGGATCTGAGTTCGCGCCCTCGACCAGGGCCTGTTCCACCTCCTCGGCGTCGGTCGGCTCCACCTCGCGGGCACCACTCGGTTCCACCTCCTCGGCGTCACTCGGTTGCGCCTCCGACCACGGTGGACCGACCACGCGCGGCTCCTGCCTACGGGCAGGGGTCGCTTTGGGTTCATTGTCTGGTCGATCCGGGGCGCTGGGGACCGGAATATCACCGCGGATCGACCAGAGAATCCGCTCAATGACCTCCCACTCGGCAGCCGGGAATACTTTGGCGACCACTTCTGTTAAGATTTCAACTAGTTACTTCAAAATTGAAGTTAGTTCAATCAGCAGGGCGACCGCGCGACCCGCAGGGGCCCAGAAGCAGGAGGCGTCATGGAATTCGGAATCTTCACCATCGGCGATGTCACCACCGACCCCACCGACGGCACCACCGTCAGCGAACACCAGCGGATCAAGAACACCGTCGAGATCGCGAAGAAGGCAGAGGAAGTGGGCCTCGACGTCTTCGCCACCGGTCAGCACCACAACCCGCCCTTCGTGGCCCCGGCGAACCCGCCGGTCCTGCTGGCGAACATCGCCGCACAGACTTCGACACTCGAACTCTCCACGGCGACGACCCTCATCACCACGACCGATCCCGTGCGCATCGCCGAGGACTACTCCTACGCGCAGCATCTGTCCGACGGTCGCATCAGCCTGATCATGGGCCGCGGCAACACCGGCCCCGTCTACCCGTGGTTCGGCAAGGACATCCGTGCCGGCATCCCGCTGGCCGTCGAGAACTACAACCTCCTCTACCGTCTGTGGCGGGAGAAGAACCTCGACTGGGAAGGCAAGTTCCGGACTCCTCTCAATGGTTTCACGGTGACCCCGACCCCGCTCGACGAGGTGCCGCCGTTCGTGTGGCACGGTTCGATCCGCAGCCCCGAGATCGCCGAGCAGGCGGCCTACTACGGCGACGGGTTCTTCCACAACAACATCTTCTGGCCGACCTCGCACACCGCCCGGATGGTCCAGCTCTACCGTCAGCGCTATGAGTACTACGGCCACGGCACGGCCAGCCAGGCGATCGTCGGCCTCGGCGGTCAGGTGTTCATGTGCAAGAACTCCCAGGACGCCGTCCGTGAGTTCCGCCCCTACTTCGACAACGCGCCGGTCTACGGTCACGGACCCAGCCTCGAGGACTTCTCGACGCAGACCCCGCTGACCGTCGGTTCGCCGCAGCAGGTCATCGAGCGCACCCTGAGCTTCCGCGACTGGGCCGGGGACTACCAGCGTCAGCTGTTCCTCATCGACCACGCGGGACTGCCGCAGAAGGCCGTGCTCGAACAGCTCGACCTCCTCGGCGAAGAGGTCATCCCGGTGCTGCGTGAGGAATTCGCGAAGGGCCGTCCAGCCGACGTCCCCGATGCGCCGAACCACGAGTCCCTGGTCATCCGGCACAGGGAAGGCCGCGACCCGATCCCCGGCGGCGGAGAAGGATCGCGCGCCTTCGAAGACCGCCAGGCACGCGCCGCCGAAGCGGCACAGGAAGGAGCCGACCAAGCATGAGCACGAACACGATGAACATCGTGGCCGTGACCACCTCGCTCAGCGAGGACTCGACCACGCTCAAACTCACGAATCGGATTCTCGACAGGGCCGCCTCGGCGGGGGAATCGGTGGGCATCGATGTGACCACGGGCGTCATCAACATCCGCAACCTCGCCACCGCGCTCACGGATATGACCCTGACCGGGTTCCGGTCCGAATCCCTGGAGACGGCCTTCGCGACCATCGCGGCAGCCGACGCGATCGTCACGGTCGCTCCGGTGTACAAGGCCGCCCCGGTGGGTCTGCACACGCTGTTCTGGCAGCTCATCGACGACAAGGCGCTGAGCCGCAAGCCCGTGCTCATCGCCTCCACCGGCGGCACGGCGCGCCATTCGCTGGCCGGGGATGCGGTGCTGCGGCCGATGCTGTCTTACCTCAAGGGCATCGTCGTGCCCACGACGGTCTTCGCCGCGACCGACGACTGGGGGACGGTCGAGGGCGGCCGGGCGCTGACCGCCCGGATCCGCCAGGCGGGGGAGGAGCTCGTGTCCCTGACCGCAACGATCATCGGGGCCGGAAACGACGACCTCGCCGAGGTGGCCGCCCCCGATTCCGTCACCGCGCGGTTCCCAGGCGGGCAGGCAGCGGCCGCGGCCGCGGGAACGGGTTCCCGCGGAACCGTCGACGAATTCGACCCTGCGAACGTCACCCCGTTCGCGCAGCTGCTCGAGGGCTGAGATGACGGAGATCAGATTCGGGCTCGGACGGGAGGCGCTGGCGCAGAACGCGTGGCGGACCTATTTCGAGACCTCGCAGCGCATCCGCCAGGCCCTCGAGGTCCAGCTCAAGGACGATGCGGGGCTCGACGTCAGCGACTACAACACTCTGCTCCTGCTGTGGGAAGCGCCGGACCGGACGCTGACGATGAGCGCTCTGGCGAAGAAGCTCGTCTTCTCGCCATCGCGGCTGAACTATCGGATCAAGGTCCTCGTCGACGCGGGGCTGGTGACGAAGACCCAGTGCCCCGAGGACGGGCGTGCCCACAATGTGGCGCTGACCGAGGCGGGGGCGCGGGCATTCCTGGCCGCCGGGTCCCAGCACAAGAGCTATGTCGACGAGATCTTCTTCGGCCATGTCAGCGATGCCGAACTCGAGGTGATCGAGGCCGTCTTCACTCGGATCGGGGATGCTCTGCCCGAGTGCTGAGGGATGCTCTGCCCGAGTGCTGAGGCGGGTCCTGCTCGAGTGACGAGGCCCGTCATCTCAGAGTGACGGAGGTCTCGGCACTGAGCAGGGCGGCGTGCCACAATGAGGGCATGTCCATCACCACAATCGCCTTCCCGAACTCCGAGCTCCGCAATCGTGTGATCGCTCAGATCCCCGCACACCAGCGCGCAGATGTCGACCTCGTCGTCTTCTCCGATGCCGAACGTTCGGCCAAGCTCAGCCGTGACGATGTCGACGTCGTCGTCCTGCCCTACCTTGATTCGGGGCCGACGATCGAGCTGCTCGACGAGCTGCCCAACCTGCGTATGGTCATCACGCAGACGACCGGATTCGATCCCGTCGCCCATCTGCCCGAACGCGGAATCCAGGTTGCGACCGCCTCCGGTGTGCACACGGGCGGAACCGCCGAGCTCGCCCTGGCGCTGACGCTGGCCAGCCTGCGCGGAATCGACGACGCCGTGCGCTCGCAGGTCTCACGGGTGTGGGAGCACCATCGCTACCGTTCGCTGCAGGACCGGCGCGTGATGATCATCGGCGTCGGCGAGATCGGCTCGGCCATCGCCGACCGCTTCGACCCCTTCGAAGTCCAGCTCACCCGTGTCGCCTCGACCGCGCGTGAGGACGAACGCGGGAAGATCCACGGCGTCGACGAGCTGCCGAAGCTTCTGCCCCACACCGAGGTGGTTGTGCTCATCACTCCGCTCAACGAGGGCACACACCAACTCGTCGACGAGAAGTTCCTCAGCCTGCTGCCCGACAATGCGCTCATCGTCAACGTCGCCCGCGGCAAGGTCGTCGACACGGATGCGCTCGTGGCAGAGCTCGCCACCGGACGACTCCATGCCGCCCTCGATGTCACCGACCCGGAGCCGCTGCCGCGCAACCATGCGCTGTGGGGAACCCCGAACACCCTCATCACACCCCATGTCGGAGGCGACACTTCGGCCTTCGAACCACGGGTGGTGAAGATTCTCGCCGAGCAGGTCAGGCGAATCAACGACGGTCAGCAGCCGGTCAACCTCATCAAGGTCTGAGGATCCGACAATAGGTCACGCGACTCTGACCTAAGCGGTCTGGAAAACCGGGTCGCTGTCGGACTCTCGCATGGTGCCCAGGAGAAGTTCCACCATGCGAGAGTCCGGCGTGCGGATGCTGAAATCGGGCGTAGCATGCCTGCATGAGCATCGATACAGACAACACCACTCCCGACATCAAACCCCGTTCTCGCGATGTCACGGACGGCCTCGAAGCCACCGCCGCGCGCGGAATGCTTCGCGCCGTCGGCATGGGCGACGATGACTGGGTGAAGCCGCAGATCGCGATCGCGACCTCGTGGAACGAGATCACCCCCTGCAACATGTCGCTGCAGCGTCTCGGCTCGGCCGCCAAGGAAGGCGTCCACGAGGCCGGCGGCTTCCCGCTGGAATTCGGCACCATCTCCGTCTCGGACGGAATCTCGATGGGCCACGAGGGAATGCACTACTCGCTGGTCTCGCGCGAGGTCATCACCGACTCCGTGGAGACCGTGATGAGTGCCGAACGCCTCGACGGCTCCGTGCTCATGGCCGGCTGTGACAAGTCGATCCCGGGAATGCTCATGGCCTCCGCCCGTCTCGGGCTCTCGAGCGTCTTCCTCTACAACGGTTCGATCATGCCCGGAACCGCGAAGATGGAGGACGGCTCGGAGAAGGAAGTCACTCTCATCGATGCCTTCGAAGCTGTCGGCGCCTGCCGAGCGGGCACCATGTCCCAGAAGGACGTCGACGCCATCGAGCGCGCCGTCTGCCCCGGTGAGGGTGCTTGCGGCGGAATGTACACCGCGAACACGATGGCCTCGGCCGCTGAGGCCATGGGCATGTCGCTGCCGGGATCGGCCGCGCCGCCGGCCATCCACCGCAACCGGACGATGTTCGCTCGCAAGTCCGGTGAGGCGGTCGTGAACATGCTGCGCCAGGGCATCACGGCGCGTGACATCATCACCCGCGAATCGCTGCACAACGCGATCGCCGTGGTCATGGCCTTCGGCGGTTCGACGAATGCGGTGCTCCACCTGCTGGCCATCGCCCACGAGGCCGGAGTGACACTGGAGCTCGACGACTTCAACCGCATCGGCGACAAGGTTCCGCACCTGGGCAACGTCAAGCCATTCGGTCAGTACGTGATGAACGACGTCTTCAAGATCGGCGGCGTGCCCGTGATCATGAAGGCCCTCCTCGACGCCGGTCTGCTCAACGGCGACTGCCTGACCGTGACCGGCAAGACCGTGGCCGAGAACCTCGAGTCGATCAACCCGCCGGACCCGGACGGGAAGATCCTGCGTGCGCTCAACAATCCGATCCACGCCACCGGTGGTCTCACCGTGCTGCAGGGATCACTCGCTCCCGAGGGGGCGGTTGTGAAGTCCGCAGGCTTCGACGCCGATGTCTTCGAGGGCACTGCGCGTGTGTTCGACCAGGAGAAGCCGGCCATGGATGCCGTCCTCAATGGGGAACTGAAGAAGGGCGACGTCGTCGTCATCCGCTACGAAGGGCCGAAGGGCGGACCCGGAATGCGCGAGATGCTCGCGATCACCGGTGCCATCAAGGGCGCAGGCATCGGCAAGGATGTCCTGCTGCTCACCGACGGTCGCTTCTCCGGCGGCTCGACCGGTCTGTGCATCGGCCATATCGCCCCCGAGGCGGTCGACGGCGGTCCGATCGCGCTCGTTGAGGATGGTGACAAGATCACCGTCGACATCGCGGCCCGCTCGATCGAGCTCCACGTCGACGAGGAGGTGCTGGCCGAGCGCCGCAAGACCTGGACGCTGCCCGAGAACCACCGCCTGACCGGTGTGCTCGGCAAGTACGCGAAGCTCGTGCAGTCGGCGTCGAAGGGCGCGGTCTGCTTCTGAGCCGGTTTCCGGTCCCTTGCCGACGCTGAACGCTTCCGGTTGACGGGACCGGTTCCACCATCGCCGAGGCGGTGCAGACGGAGAGTCTGCGCCGCCTCGGCGATTCTGTTGCCGGTTGTCGTGGGCGGTTGGCCAGCGATCTGTGAAAAGACTGAGGCCGCTGCCAGTCGGCAACGGCCTCAGCACTCAAACGAGATTCATCCGAGCATCATTTGAGCTTGTCAGAGTCCTTGACGTACCCGATCTTCGTCCAGTCGGGGCTTTCGAAGCCGAAGGCACCGTAGTTCGCGAGGTCGGGATTGACGACGTAGAAGCCGTAGGACTGCCACAGCGGGATGACTCCCGCAACATCCCACAGCTTGTCATCAGCCTGATTCATCAGATCGACACGCTCGTCCTCATCGGTCGTCGTTGCTGCCTTGTTGAGGAGCTTGTCGACTTCCTTGTCCCCGATATTGCTGAAGTTCTGGCCGCCCTCGGTCTTCCAGATCGAGTCACCGCTGGACAGGAACGGATTGCCTGAATAGCCGAAGAGAGTCATATCGTACTTGCCGGGATCGATGTACTTGGCGAAGAGATCCGTCGGTGGAACCTTGTGCTCCTTCACCGTCACACCGATCTCCTTGAGGTTCTCCTGGACAACGGGCAGAACTGCTTCATTCGTCTTCGACCCGTCGTTGTAGACATATTCGAGAGTGATCGGCTCGCCGTCCTTCGTGGCCTTGCCCGAGTCGTCGTATTCGTATCCGGCATCTTCGAGCATCTTCTTCGCGCCGGCCGCGTCAGCATCTGCACGGTCTCCGGCGGTGTCCTTGTACCCGTTCTGATTCGTCATGAGCATGCGGTTGTTGAGCTGCTCGGTGTCTTTCGGGTAAGGCATCGTCGAGTTGACCGACAGGAAGATCTCTTTGCGGTCGAGGGTCTTGAAGACTGCCTGGCGCAGAGTCTCATCGGCCAGTGGTCCGCCCTTCTCGCCGTTGAGGGTGATGTGAGTCCAATCCGGTGCCGATGCACGGCGCAGCTCTGCACCGTTGTCGATCATCGGCTTGACGACAGAGTACTGGGCGGGAACTGTGGTCTCGAGGGCATCGAGCTGACCGTTCTGGAAGCTGGAGGCCGCGGCTGATGGGTCTTCGATCGTGGTGATGAGCACCGAATCGAGGGGTGCCTTGTCGCCCCACCAGTTGTCATCGGGCTCCATCTGGACGGTCTTGTTCTTCGAATCGATCTTCTTGATCTTGTAAGGACCTGCGGTGACCTTGGGCCCATCGACCCAGGCCTCGTTGAAGGTCTTGGCATCTTTGACAAGAGAGTCGGGAGCGACGTCGGCCAAGCCCTTCCAGTCGGCGTAGGGCTCCTTGAAAGTCACCTTGGCAGTGAGGTCGTTGTCGCCCTTTTCGATCTTCTTGACCTTGTCATAGCCTTCGGAAGACACGATGTTGTAGTCCTTCTTCGAACCATCCATCGTCTTGAAGACGTTTTCGATCGACGTGTAGTCGATCGGGGTGCCGTCCGACCATTTCATCCCGTCGTTGAGTTCGATTTCGACGACAAGCGGATCCTCGGAGATCACTTCGAGGCGCTTCGTATAGTCTTTGTTCGGAACGACTTCGCCCTCAGCTGTGTAGCTGTAGAGGTCCGGATAGATCATGTCCATCATGTCGTTGGTGTTGACTTCATAGCCGTCCAGGTTGAGGATGTTCCAGTTGGCCGGGAACGCATTGTTCGTCAGCCGCAGGTCGCCTCCGTCGCCGACCTCGCTGCGGTCCTTCGCGTTGATTTCGTTGCTCGACGAATCGAGTGCCTGGTCGTCGCCGCCTTCGCCTTCGCTTTCCGGCGCCTGCGAACATCCCGCTAACGCGAGCCCCGCAATCGCCACAGCGGCAACTCCGCGGGTGAATTTCTGCCTGAGAATCATCTCAATCTCCTTTGACTTCGAGGCCGCCTGTGTTGGGCGGTCCCGGCAACTGTGCTGATGAAGACCGTTCCGAACGGCCCTCGAATTGAACTGCAAGGCGGTCGTGCCTCGGTGACGTCGACTGGTCGGTACTCCTTTTCAGTGACAACGGACTGGCGGGCGGCCGGGGGCGAGTGGCACCCGGCGAGAGCGAGGAGTTCGAGCGTCATCACAGGTCACCGGAACCGGAGAACGCCTCTGCATTGATCGTGGTGTTACGTCGAGATCGTGCTGTGGCCGGATCAGGGATCGGAACTGCCGCCAGCAGCTCTCGGCTGTATTCGTGCTGAGGGTTGTCGAAGACGCTTGCGGTGTCTCCGATCTCGACGAGTTTTCCGGACTTCATCACCGCGATGCGGTCAGAGATATGGCGGACGACCGACAGATCATGAGAAACGAAGAGGAAGCTGACGCCCAATCTCGATCTCAGGTCCGCGAGCATCTTCAACACTCCGGCCTGAACGGTGACATCGAGTGCGCTGGTCGGTTCGTCCAAGACGATGAGCTTCGGCTCGCAGGCCAACGCTCGGGCGACTCCGACACGCTGACGTTGACCGCCGGAGAACTGCGCCGGATACCGGGCGGCATGTTCGGGCGCGAGACCGACGGTCGTCAACAGCCAATCGACTCGTTCATTCATGCGGGACTTGCTGTATCCCTGGACCTGCATCGGTTCCTTGAGGATGTCGCCGATCGGCATACGCGGATCCAGCGCTGCCATCGGATCCTGGAATACGACGGTCACGTCGCTGCGCATCTTGGCGCGATCGGCTCGACTCAGCGTCGAGGTGTCCATCCCATTGATCTTGATCGTGCCGTTCTGCGGTTTGCGCAGCTGCATGATCTCCAGCAGGGTAGTGGTCTTCCCCGATCCGGATTCGCCGACGAGAGCAAGACATTCGCCCTCTCGGATGTCGAAGGAGATGCCGTCGACGGCACGTTGCTCGCCGATCTTCTTTCGGATGAGCGCGCCCTTCGTGATCGGAAAGACGCGTTCGAGGTCGGTGACTTCAAGGACGACGGGACGTCTGTCTCGGGGAACGGTGTCTGCGAGTTCGACGGTGTCGGCCACTTTGGCCATGGCCGAGCCCGCGATGCTCTGCGACTCGCCGGGAGCAATGACGTCGATTCGAGGCACGGCGGCCAAGAGATCCCGAGTGTATTTCTCCTTCGGGCGGTAGAAGATCTCTTCGACGTCGCCTTCCTCCACCATTCGCGATTCCTTCATAACGAGGACGCGATCAGCGAAACCGGCGACGACACCCATGTCATGGGTGATGAGGACTGTGGCGGCGCCGATCATCTCCTGCGCCGATTTGAGGAGATCCATCACCTGTGCCTGGATCGTGACGTCGAGCGCGGTCGTCGGTTCGTCGGCGATGATGAGTTCGGGCTCATTGGCTATCGCCATGGCGATCATGGCTCGCTGCCGCATTCCTCCGGAGAACTCGTGCGGGTACTGCTTGGCGCGTCTGCCGGGGTCAGGTATGCCGACCGCGTCGAGAAGCTCGATCGCACGTGCATCAGCCTTGGCCTGCGGCACGTCGGGGTGGTGGATCCGCACGACCTCGGAGATCTGCTGACCCACCTCGTAGACGGGAGTGAGCGCCGACAGCGGGTCCTGGAAGACCATCGAGACAGTGTTTCCGCGGAGATCGGACAGCTGCCTGTCGTTGAGCGCGAACATGTCGTTGCCCAACAGGTCGATGTGGCCGGACACGCTGGCATTCGCAGGCAGCAGCCCCATCACCGCCAGCGAACTGACAGATTTGCCGGAACCGGACTCTCCGACGATGGCAAGAGCTTCGCCCTTTCTGACCGCGTAGGACAGATTCTGGACGGCATGAACGGTATTGGTTTCGGACGGAAACGATACGCTCAGATCGTTCACCGCAAGTACGGTCTCAGTCATGTGCAAGGGCCTCAGAGCTTACTGGAGTCGCTGGTGGGATCGAGAGCATCGCGCAGGGCCTCGCCCATCATATTGATGGAGATGACGAGAGCGGCGAGCACCATTGCCGGTGGGATCCAGGTGTATGGGGCGGAGATGTTGTAGTCCTGGAGGACTGTTCCCAGCGAGACCTGCGGATATTGGATGCCGAAGCCGATGAAAGAAAGACCAGTTTCACCGAGGATAGCGGCGCTGACGCCGAGGGTCGTATCGATGATGATCCAGCTGGCGATATTGGGAATGATATGTCGCAGGATGTTGACGACCGGATTGACGCCCATGAACTTGGCCGCTTCGACGTATTCCGTCTTGACCAGCTGCTGGGTCATGGCGCGCAGAACACGAGCTGTCAGCATCCAGGCGAACAGTGACAGCAGCGGGATCATCCACAGCCACGAAGCCTGCTGCAAAGCGGGGCTGAAGAGCATCATCAGCAGAAGTGCGGGGACGACGAGGAAGAGATTCGTCAGATTGACGAGGAACCCGTCGGCAATCGCGCCCCATCGACCCTTGCTGCTGACGTAACCGGCAACGGTGCCGACGAGGATCGCCAGGATCGAGGTCAGGATCGCGGTTCCGATGCCGATGACCAGTGAGATCCTCAGTCCCTGCATGGTCCGGGCGAAGATATCGAGGCCGTTCTCGTTGACTCCGAACCAGTGATACTGGGTCGGTCCTGTCAATGAGTTCGCAAGGTCGCGTTCGAACGGCCCGTACTGGTAGATCATCGGGGCCAAAACCGCGGCCAGAATCAGGAGGACGAAGGTCACCAGCCCGATCCAGGCGCCCGAATTGCGAAAGAACCTGCGTCGGATGAGTGCGCCGCGTCCCATCGGTTCGGGCACATGAACCTTCTCGGCAGCCCGATCGGGGTCGGGCACATGGGTGGGGTCGGGCGTTCCCAGCGTGGGATTCCAGACTCCTGTGCTGTCTTTACTCATCACATTCACCTCACCCTGGGATCGAGAATGCCTTGCAGGAAGTCTGCGAGGGTTGCTGACAGCAGCGTCAGCACGGCCGAGTAGAGCACGACTCCCACTGTTCCGTTCACGTCGGCCAGCGCGATCGACGAGATGGCGAAACGGCCGATGCCCTGCCAATTGAACATGAGCTCGACGAACAGCGAGCCCGCGAAAGCCGCTCCGACTGCGAACGCGAAGTACTGCCCCATGGGGATCAGTGCCATGCGCAGTCCGTGGCGGGTCATCGCCTGACCACGACGCAGCCCTTTCGCGCGCGCAGTGCGCAGATAGTCGCTGCCGAGGACGTCGAGCGCGGTGACTTTCATATACCTGGAGTACGACGCTGCGGCAGTCGCCGTGAGCACGATCGTCGGCATGACCAGAGCTTTGATCTGGTAAGAGATCGATTCCCAAGACCCGGGCTCGAGAAGCGGGTTGATGGGGTTGATGGCGGGCAGCCCCCACCCGGTGAGATCGAGGAAGCCTTGGTTGATCTGCTGGACGATGAGGATGATCACCGGCGTCGGCAGGGCCAGGATGAGGAAAGAGCCGAAGGTGAGCACCCGGTCGTCGGCCGAGCGTCGGCGAACGGCCGAGACCATTCCGAGTGCCACGCCGAGAACGGTTCCGATGATCGTGCCGATCAGCACAAGGCGCAGGCTGATGGGAATGCGGTTGAGCAGTTCCTCCCAAACCGGGACCATCGATTTGTTCGTACCGGTGGTGACACCGAGGTCACCGCGCACCAGCCCGCCGAGCCAATTCGCATAGCGCTGGAACAGTGGCACATCGGGATTGATGTTGCGTGCGTTCAGATACTGCTGCGCAGTTTCGACGGGGACTGGTTCCTTCGCGATCGGCGGGTAGAGGATGGCCTCGGGGTGCATCAGTCCTGCGGCAAGGAGGTAGGCGAAGCTCGAAGCGACGAATGCCAAGATCACGTAAGTCAGAGTTCGGATAGACATGAACCTAAGCATTGAGACTCCTGTGTCCATTGCTCAGGTTGGGGAAAGCTCTCATTCCGCGTGAAGCCTCTTTACTTTACGGTAGCTAAGTATGATGTGTACTACAGACAGGGTATCCGACATTTGGACACTTTCGGCAAGGTGGCCTAAAAAAATTTGACGTTATGCTGGATGACGTGAGTTGGGCACACATCGTCATCGTTGTCGCAGGGGCCGTTGTTGCGGTTGCCCTCGCTGATGTCATGGAGCATCGCAATCTGCCGACATGGCCGGTTGGCCTCATCGCGTTGTCCGGATTCATCATTGCCGGCATCACCTACAGTTCGTGGATTGCGGCTTCGGCACTGGGCATCGGCTGCGGGGCATTGATCGTTTCGGGACGAGGGCTCGTGCAAGCGGTCATCAAACGTCGTCGCACGGGCTCGCGCCGAAATGGAGAGGAACAAGATGCGCATCGTCGTTCTCGATGACTATCAGCAGGTGGCAGCGGAGTTCGCGGACTGGAGCGGCCTCGACGCCGACGTCGAGTACGTGCCCCGTCCCATCGTCGACGATGCTGACCTGGTCAGGGTCCTCACCGGCGCCGAGGCGGTTGTGGCGATGCGTGAGAGAACTGCCTTCACCGCCGGTCGGCTGGCACAGCTGCCGGACCTGCGTCTGCTCGTGACCACGGGAAGGGTCAACGCCTCCATCGACGCCGAGGCGGCACGGTCGCAGGGGATCATGGTCTGCGGAACCGAGTCGACCACCTCGGCGACACCGGAGCTGACCTGGGGACTCATCCTCTCGGTCCTGCGCAGCATCCCGGCCGAGGACGCCGCCGTCCGAGGCGGCGGCTGGCAGACGACGGTCGGGGGAGATCTCGATGGGCACCGTCTCGGCGTGGTCGGTCTGGGGCGCTTGGGAACGAAGGTGTCTCGGGTCGGTGCGGCATTCGGAATGGAGGTCGTGGCGTGGAGCCAGAACCTCGATCCCGAACGGGCCGAGAGCCTGGGCGTGCGCGCGGTGAACAAGGACGAGCTGTTCTCCACCGCGGACGTGGTCACGATCCATTACAAACTGAGCGAACGCAGCCGGGGGCTCGTGGGAGCTGCGGAGCTCGAGGCGATGAAGCCCGGCAGCATCCTCGTCAACACCTCCCGCGCGGGACTCGTCGACACCGATGCACTCATCACCGTGCTGGAGGCAGGCGGGATCCGGGGCGCGGGACTCGACGTCCACGACGAAGAGCCTCTGCCTGTCGATCATCGGCTGCGCAGCACGCCGCGGACCGTGCTCACCCCGCACCTGGGCTATGTCACCGAGGACACGTATCGGATCTTCTTCACTCAGGCGGTCGAGGACATCGCCGCCTGGACCGCAGGAGAGCCGATCCGCGTCCTCGGCTGAGCCGTCTCACCCGCGACGGTCGTGATCGTCGGTTCGGCCGACCGCCGTCGATCCCAGTCCGTATCAACAGCTATGGTGAGGTGAGAGGGGTGCCACACCCGCATCGCCCCTCAGCGACAGCGCGATACGAACAAAGGCAGATGCACTATGGCTGAAGAGTCCGACGGTGAGAAGACAGTCCTCGACGCGAGTCTGGAGGTCTTTCGTGCCCATGGGATGACGACGATCTTCGGGAACCCGGGCTCGAACGAGCTGCCGTTCCTCGCCGGCCTCGGGGATGACTTCCGGTTCATCCTCGGTCTGCACGAGCAGGCCGTCGTCGGTATGGCCGAAGGATACGCACGGGCCACGGGACGGCCGGCGCTGATCAATCTGCACGCCGCCTCGGGGTCGGGCAATGGGATGGGCGCCTTGACAAACGCTCACTACGGCCACGTTCCGCTGGTCGTCCTCGCCGGTCAGCAGGTGCGTCGAACCGTGGGCCAGGAGACGATGCTGGCCAACGTCGATGCCTCGATGCTGCCCGCCCCGCTGGTGAAGTACTCGCACGAGCCGCTGTCGGCCACCGACGTGCCACGCACACTGTCACAGGCGGCATTCGAAGCCGTGACGCAGCCGAGTGGTCCCGTCTATGTGTCGGTCCCGCTCGACGACTGGGACCAGCCGGCTCTTACCGACGACGAGCTGTTGACGCAGCGTTCGGTGACGACGGCGGGGACGATGTCGGAGTCGCTGCGCCGCGAACTCGCCACGGTCCTCGACGGTGCACGGAACCCGGCGCTCGTCCTTGGGCCTCAGGTCGATGCCGCCGCAGTCGATGATCCGACGGTGTTCGACGATGCGGTGGTGTTGGCCGAACGCATCGGCGCCTCCGTCTATGTCGCTCCCTCACCGACGCGGTGCCCGTTCCCGACGACCCACCCGAACTTCGACGGCGTCCTGGTTCCGGGAATCAGATCAGTGCGTGACCGGCTGTCCGGCCATGACGCGGTCCTCGTCCTGGGAGCCGCCACGTTCCGCTACCACCGCTGGGAACCGGCGAACTACCTGGAGCCGGGCACCGAGGTCATCCAGATCACCCAGGATCCGCGGGAGGCCACGCGGGCGCCGTTCGGTCGCGCCGTCATCGCGGATATCGCCACCGCGATCGCCGACCTGGCGGAGGCGACGACGGATCGAGGAACTCGCCGAGGCGACCGCGGGTCACGAGTCGTCACCGCCCATCCGCGAGCGGAGGAGGGAATGGCCGGCGCCGAGGTGCTCGAAGTCCTCAACGATCACGTCCACGACAGCATCGTCTACGTCAATGAGACGACGACCCTCGACCTCGACTACCTCGAGCGGATCGTCATCGACAGGCACGGAATGTATCATTTCCCGGCCTCGGGAGGACTGGGATTCGGGCTGCCAGTCGCTCTCGGTTTGGCCATCGGCGACCCCGAGAAGACCGTTGTCGCCACCGTCGGCGACGGTTCCGCGAACTACGGACTCACCGCTCTGTACACGGCGGCTCAGTTGGGCACGAGGACGATCTTCGTCATCGTCAACAACTCCGGCTACGGTGCGCTCTCCGGATTCGCCGAGCGCATGGGAGTTCCTGACACCCCGGGACTGACCTTGGGCACGATCGATTTCGTCTCCTTGGCCCAGGGGTACGGTGTCCCGGCCAGCAGGACGACGACTCGCGAGGAATTCGACGCCGCCTACCGAGAGGCGCTGCAGGCAGACGGGCCGGTGCTCATCGACGCCGTCGTCCTCGGCGCCGGAGGGCAGCCGGTGGAGTGATCTGCCGGCGCAGGGAACTGTGACCGAAGACGGACGAAGCCGCCGGAGAATCGGAACTCTCCGGCGGCTTCGTCGCTGCTCGGCAGACCCGGGCGGGGAGGGCCGCCTCGGCGAGGTCTCAGGTCAGCCCGATGATGGGATCGATCAGTTCACTTCGGCAGGATCGCCGGAGACGCGGCCGCCGTTTTCGAGCGCATCGATGGCTGCCACCTCGGCGTCGGTGAGTTCGAAGTTGAAGACGTCGAAGTTCTGTTCCATACGGTCGCGGTTGTTCGACTTCGGGAAGACGATGTGACCCTTCTGCAGGTGCCAGCGGATGATGGCCTGGGCCCAGGACTTCTCGTGGGCGGCGGCGATCTCACCGATGACGGTGCTCGCGTAGTCGACCTTGCCCTGTCCCAGCGGTCCCCAGGCTTCGATCTTGATGTCGTGCTCGGCCAGCAGCGGACGGGTGTCGACCTGCTGGAACTGCGGGTGGCATTCGATCTGGTCGACGGCGGGGATGATGCCGGTGTCGAGGATCTCGGGCAGGAACCGGTGGTCGAAGTTCGACACGCCGATCGAGGTGGTCAGCCCCTGATCGCGGTAGGCGGGGAAGGCCTCCCAGGTCTCGACGGAGTTGTTGTTCTGCGGGGTCGGCCAGTGGATGAGGTAGAGATCGACGTGGTCGAGTCCGAGCTTCTCCAGGGACTCGCCGAGGGCGCGCTTGGATTCTTCGGCGCCGTGGCGGTCATTCCACAGTTTGGTCGTCACGAAGAGTTCGTCGCGGGCGATTCCGGACTTCGCGATGGCCCGACCCACGCCTTCCTCGTTGCCGTAGACGGCGGCGGTGTCGATGTGGCGGTAGCCGACCTCGAGGGCGTCGGTGACGATGCGTTCGGTTTCGTCGGGGTCGACCTTGAAGACGCCGAAGCCCAGCTGCGGGATCGTCTTGCCGTCGTTGAGAGTGAGTGTGGGAACCGTCATGGTGCCGCCTTTCGTCACATTTGCGGTGGTCAGGACGAACCCGAGGATGGTCGGGCTCGCCGATTCGGCACCCGGTGAGGGTGCCGAACCGAGCCTATAACGTCACCAGAGCCCGGAGCATTCCACGCACTCTCTGCGCCACTCATCTGAGGAGGGACTGGATGAGTAGGGACTGGGGGAGTGGGAACTGGAGTGAGGACGGGTTGGGGCCGGCTTGACGGTCAGCTTCGCCCTTCGTCCTGTGCGCGCTTCTTGCCCGTGGACTCCTCGGCGGCGACCTGAGCTTCGTCGAAGACCGACGGAGCCCCGGTGCCGGTGTCTGTCTCGTCCTCGCGTCCCGGTGTGTGCAGATTGAACTTGATGATCGCCCACCGGAAGAGGAGATAGTAGACGACGGCATAGGCCAGGCCGATGACCAGCAGGAGCAGGACGGGCCCGATGCCGCCGGACAGTTCGGAGGCGCGGCCCAGGTTGAGCAGATAGTCCAAAGCACCGGCGGAGAAGCCGAATCCGGATTTGATGCCCAGCGCATTCACCAGCGCCAGTGATGTGCCGGTGAGCACGGCGTGGACCGCGTAGAGCGGGAACGCGACATAGGCGAACGCGTACTCGAGCGGCTCCGTGATTCCGGTGATGAAGGCAGTCAGCGCCACCGAGAGCATGATGCCGCCGACGACCTTGCGACGCTTCGGATGAGCGGTGCGATAGATCGCCAGGGCCGCGGCCGGCAGGGCGAACATCATGATCGGGAAGAAGCCGGTCATGAATGATCCCGTCCACTCTGCCGTGCCGTCCACGCCGGAGAAGAAGCAGGTGATGTCGCCGTGCGCGGTCTCTCCCGATGCGTTCGTGCACGAACCCAGCTGGAACCACGGCAGATTGTTCAGCAGGTGGTGCAGTCCGAATGGAATGAGGAGCCGGTTGACGGTGCCGAAGACGAATCCGGTGCCCGGATTGGCTCCGTGCTCCATGAGGAAGCCGCCCACGCCTTTGTTGATGAGCGCGTCGAAGAGGGGATAGAGGAGCCCCATGACCACGGCGATGAGCATCGACGCGACCGCGGTGACGATCGGGACGAAACGGCGACCGCCGAAGAAGCCGAGATAGGTCGGCAGCTTGATCCGGTGGTAGCGCTGATAGAGCAGAGCGGTGACGATGCCGACGACGATTCCGCCGAGCACCCCGAAGTTGATGACGTTCTCACCCTCACCGTTGTCCGAGCCGAAGCTCGGCGCCATGGCCGTGAAGACGCCGGTGAGGACCATATAGCCGACGACGGCGGCCAGTGCCGTCGACCCGTCGGCTTTCTTCGCGAAGCCGATGGCCACGCCGACAGCGAAGATCAGCGGCAGATTATCGAACAGGGCCGAACCGGCGGCGGCGAAGACCGTGGCCACCGGCAGCAGCCAGTCCGCGAACCGGCCGAGACCATCGGGACCGAGCATATCCGGCTGACCGAACCGCATCAGCAGGGCCGCGGCAGGCAGAACGGCGATCGGGAGCATGAGGGAGCGGCCGACGCGCTGGAGCTGCGCGAACCCCGGTATGGTCCTCTTGCGCTTCTTCGGTTCGTCAGCGGATGCGGTGCTCATCGGAGTCCTCCTCGGGGCGGGTCAATCGGCAGATTCGGATCGAGCGACGGCCACGAGTCGCCGTAGACTTGTGACGCAGATCGCAGAATGAGCAATCGACGCCGGACATCAGCGCCGGAGATGAAGGGGACAGGCATGGGCAAAGCAGAGCAGATTCTCGCCGGACTCGGCGGTGCCGACAACATCGACGACATCGAAGCATGCATCACCCGACTGCGCGTCGAGGTCGACGACGACTCCCTCGTCAACGAGCAGGCGCTGACCGCTGCCGGTGCATTCGGCGTCGTGGTCCAGGGAAGCGCGGTCCAGGTCGTCGTCGGTCCGGAGGCCGACAACCTCGTCGATGACATCGAAGACCTCATGGGCTGAGTCACGTCTTCGTCTCCTCTGCTCGCCGGTGAGCATCTGCTGGTCGACAGTGAGCCTTGTCTGTAGTCTGAGGTCAGTCTAGGCGAAATGCTTCTGATTTTGGAGAAAGGCGGCCTGCTGGCTATGACAGTCATGATCGCTGCACCCGTCACCGGCACGGTGACCCCACTGACGGAGGTTCCCGACCCCGTCTTCGCGAAGGCGCTCGTCGGCCCCGGTGCTGCCATCGATCCTGGCGACGCCGCGACACTGACGGTCACGGCTCCCGTCTCCGGAACGCTGACGAGTCTCAAGCCCCACGCGTTCGTCATCTCCCACCGGCCCGATCAGGGGGTGCTCGTCCATCTGGGCATCGACACCGTTCATCTGAAGGGCGCCGGTTTCACGCTCCGTGCCGAAGCCGGGCAGCAGGTCGAAGCCGGCGACGAGATCATCGTCTGGGACCTGGCCGCCGCGAGGGAGGCGGAGAAGTCCCTGGTCGTGCCGGTCGCCGTCCTCGACGCCGATGTCGATGACCTGACCCTCGCCGAGGCAGGCCCGATCGATGCGGGCGACACCCTCATCCGTGTCGGCTGAGTCGATGTATGCCTGGTGGAGGCCCCTCCGCTAAGTTGGTGAGCATGCTGGAAAGAGGATCTCGCCTTCGCCGTCGCATCGCGGCCGTCATCGTCGCCGTCGTCGGGGCCGTCGGTCTGACTGGGTGTCAGGGCCCGGATCTCACCGGCATGGTTGAGGACATCGGTGTTGTCCTGTCGGCGAAGCCGGGCGTCGAGGACGTTGAGACGAATTATCAGAACGGGTTCGATTCAGGCAAGAAAGTCATATTCAAGGTCAAGATGGCTGCCGGTGCGACAAGCACTCAAGCCCGCGATGTGGCTGCCGCACTCGATCACGAGTCCGGCGACGAATTCGATGGCTACGACCAGAAATTCAACCTGACCATGCCTGATCGGACGATCTCGATCATCGACAGGACGAACGCCGACATCATGGCGGAGAGAACTCCGCGCCTGCTGGCGCTGGCGGCCGCACCATCCCGCAGCTGGCTGAGTTGGGAGAACTACTCCGATCCGGAGACGGACGCTGATCGTCTGAGGTTTGTGGAGCAGCAGTCAGATCCTTTTGAGAACCTGAGCGCAGTGCGAGCCGAGTTCGGCTCGGAAAGTCTTCTGCTGGAGATGTCCGATACCGCCAGCGTGACGTGGTCTGTCGGCTTCCCGTTCTCGGAACAGGGCCAGAACCGATTGGAAACGGCAGTCGAACCGATTCGCGACAACACAAAGCGGATCACTATCGCAGACGATCAGGTGTCGGATTACTTCGCCGTGGTCCCGGACGGGCCCGATAAAGTCAGCCGAGTCAGGGAAAACATCGAGCGGATCGACGCCACAGCCGCTGATCCGTGGCAATTCACATGGGCTGTCGGACCTGACCCGACGGGTGCGTCTGACAGCTCATCCGGCGGAGTGATCAGCGTAGGGGGCTGTGATTACGACCCGGACTCGGAAGTTCAGCTGACCCAGGAAGCTGAGAAGACTCAGGATCAGCTGCGCCGCATCTACGACACCTGCCGCTGATTGTGCGCGCCTCACTCGACGAAGAGAGTGTGAACCTCGCCGGTATGTTCGCGTCCGCCGAGTGCGGTGAGCTCAAGGACGACGGCCGATCCGATGACCTCGGCACCGAGATCGCGCACGAGCGACTGGGCGGCTGTGAGGGTCCCGCCGGTGGCGAGGATGTCATCGATGAGGAGGACGCGCTCGCCCTTCTTCAGGACATCGGGGCCTTCGATGGTGGCGGTGCCGTATTCGAGTGTGTAGGACACGGCGGCCGCCGGTCGGGGGAGCTTTCCGGCCTTGCGGATCGGCAGGATTCCGACTCCCGTCATCGCGGAGATGGCACCGGCGAAGAGGAAGCCACGGGCTTCGAGCCCGCCGACGATATCGAACTGTCCGGCGAAGGGTTCGATGAGCGCCTCGGTGACGGCCCGCATCGCCGGACCATCGGCCAACAGCGGGGAGATGTCGCGGAAGATCACTCCCGGTTCGGGATAGTCGGGAATCGAGGTGATGAGTCTCTGGGCGCGGCTGAGATCGGATTGAGTCACGGCACAACGATACTCGGTGTCGCCATTGTGCCCTCAGCGCGGATCGGCACAATGGTAGGTACCGAAGACTGTCGTGAATCGGAGGAGTAATGACATCGGATACGACGCAGGATCGAATCGCCGAGGCATTCGCCCGGGTTCCGCGCGAACCTTTCCTGCCGACCGCGGAACGGCAGAACGCCTCCGCCAATGCGCCCCTGTCGATCGGGCACGGGCAGACGAATTCGCAGCCGAGCACCGTCGCGGACATGCTCCGGCTCCTCGATCCGCAGCCGGGCGACACCGTCCTCGACCTCGGATCAGGGTCCGGGTGGACCTCGATGCTGCTCGCCGTCCTCGTCGGACCGACGGGAAGAGTGCTCGGAGTCGAACGTCACCCCGAGCTCGTCGAATCCTCGCAGGCGGCAGTCGAAGCCGTCACCGCTGAGATCACCGACGGGACGCCGATCGCCGAGGCGGCCATCCACGAAGCCATTCCGGGAACCCTCGGTCTCCCCGGTCAGGCACCGTTCGACCGGATGCTCGTCTCCGCCGGGGCAGAGTCACTGCCCGACCAGCTCGTCGATCAGCTGGCTGTCGGCGGCACGATGGTCATTCCCGTGGCGGGGGAGATGCTCCGAGTCGTCCGTGACGGCCGCGAAGCCGACGAGCTGACGATCACTCGGCACGGCTTGTACAGATTCGTTCCACTGATCAGCGAGTGACCTCGTCGCTGTTTCGCTTTCGCCGTCGGACGATCCAGGTGGTGGTGAGAATGACGCTGGCGAACGCGAGCGGCATCAGGAAGTACAGGTCATCTGTCCGGTACTGCGGATTCTTCCACGACCACGGCAGCAGGGGGTGACCGAGCTTCGCCTCAGCCGCGACTGCTCCGCAGATGGCGGGAATGAGCACCAGCGCGAGCAACAGCCCGGACCATGACGTCTTCTCAACCGCTTCGAGAGAGGGGATGTCCAATTCGACTCCGCGCTTACGCGCATAGCGCCGAGTCGCAGCACGAGGCAGATCAAAAGTGGTTATGACGACCACCAGGATGCCCGCCCACCACAGTCCGGAGGCGAAGAACAGCAGACCGATGATTGCCGCGGTCCACCTCGTCACCTGACCGCCACGAGCTATGGCATCGCCGATGATCCGTCGTTCGTCAACCGATGGCCCTGCCTCGGCCTGGTTCTCCGTCTCTGCGTTCATGGGCGTCCTCCTCATCGACTCGAATCGTCCCGTACGCAACAACCTACTTTGTTCGAACTGGTGAGTCGAGCCTCGACTGAGTGGAGTCGGGAAGGAAGACCTCACACGAGCGAGTCGCGCCAGGCCTGATGCAGCTGCGCGAATTTGCCCGTGCCGGAGGTGAGCTCGTCGGGCGTTCCGTCCTCGATGATCCGACCGGATTCCATGACGAGTACGCGGTCGGCGATCTCGACGGTGGACAGGCGGTGGGCGATGATGATCGCAGTCCTGCCCTCGAGCACCGTGGCCAGGGCGTTCTGCACCAGCCGCTCGGACGGGATGTCGAGATGCGCGGTCGCCTCGTCGAGGACGACGACATCGGGATCGGCGAGGAACACGCGTGCAAAGGACACGAGCTGACGCTGTCCCGAACTCAACCGGCCGCCGCGCTTCTTCACATCCGTGGCATAGCCCTCGGGCAGCCTGCGGATGAACGCGTCCAAGCCGACGGCGGTCGCGGCGGCAACGACGTCGTCATCGTCGGCATTCGGGTTGCCGATGCGGATGTTGTCGGCGATGGTGCCGGCGAACAGGAACGACTCCTGAGTGACCATGACGACCGACGAACGCAGCTGCGCATCATCGAGGTCGCGCAGATCCACCTCGTCGAGGGTGATTCGGCCAGCGCTCGGATCGTAGAAGCGGGTGACGAGCTTGACCAGGGTCGACTTGCCCGCGCCGGTGGCACCGACGAGCGCAACGATCTGCCCGGCTGGGATGTGCAGATCGAATCGGGGGAGGACATCGGGGCCGTCGGCGTAGGCGAAGCGGACGCTGTCGAGGTCGAGGGTGCGACCGCTGACAGCAGCGTCACCGCTCGCGTGCGCAGGCAGCGCACGCGGCTGGGCCGGCTCGACCACCTCGGGGTCGGTGTCGAGGACCGCCGCGATCTTCTCCAACGCCGCCGAGGCGGACTGGTAGAGATTGAAAGCCTGCACGAGTTCGTCGAGCGGGCCGTAGAAGCGGCGCAGGTAGAGGATGAAGGCGGCGAGCACTCCGATCTGCGTCCACCCCTCGATGACGAGCCACGCACCGATGACGATGATCACCGTCTGCGTGATATTGCCGATCAGGCGCGTCCACCCGGCGAACCATGCGACCCCGCGCAGGGCATCGGTGTTCGCATCCCGATACCGGGAATCCTGATCGCTCAGGGTCCCGCGCCGCTCGGGCTGGCGCCGGTACGCCTGGACGGCGCGGATGCCGCCCATCGTCTCGACGAAGTGGACGATGACCTTGGCGATCGACGTCCGCGTACGCCGGTAGGCGCTGCGCTGAGTCGAATGCGCGGCCTTCGTGATGAAGAACAGCGGCACGAAGCCCGCGAAGACGACGACCGCCAGCGGCACATCGAGGACGACGAGGGTGACGGCGATGAAGAGCATCTGCAGCACCGCCAGGGCCGTCTCGAACAGCGAATACGACAGGAACTGCTGCACCGACTCCATGTCCGAGGTCTGCCGGGACACCAGCCGTCCCGAGGTCGACTTCTCGTGATAGCCCAGGTCCAGACGCTGCACATGAGTGAAGACCCGCTCGCGCAGGGTGAAGAGGATCCTCTGCGCGGTGATTCCGACGAGCCTGGTCGAGGTGAAAGCCAGAATCGCCGAGGCGACCGCTGAGACCACGAAGAGCGTGACCGCCCGAATCAGCGGGTCGAAATCGCCGTCGATCGCCGCGGGAACGCCCTTGTCGAGGGCATCGGCGATGAACACCGGACCGATGACGAGCAGAGCGGCAGTGAGCACGACGATGACGGCGAGGAAGATCGCCATCGGCAGGTGCGGCCTGACCAGCGACATCAGCAGGGAGCGCGCCTTCTTCGCAATGTCCGGAGGCAGCGCCTCGATCTCGTCGTCACTGTCGAGACGGGGCGTGCTCATGGCCGACCTCCTTCCTGTGACTGCTTCTGTGCGCGAGCCTCCGCGCCCGCAGGCGCACTCGATTGCATGCGCGGGTCGGTATGCGCCTCGACCTTCGCGCTCGCCCCCATGAGTTCGCGGTAGAGCGTCGAGGACTCGAGCAGCTGCTCGTGCGGGCCCAGGGCCGCGATCCGGCCCTCATCGAGCACGGCCACCACATCGGCCAGCGCCGCCGTGGAGGGGCGGTGAGCGATGATGAGCGTCGTCGAGTCCGGCAGAATCTCCCGCAGGGCCCGCTGCACCCGATCCTCGGTGTCGACGTCGACGGCCGAGAGCGGGTCGTCGAGGACCAGGATGCGCGGACGGCCGATGACTGCGCGGGCCAAGGCGAGGCGCTGACGCTGACCACCGGACAGAGACAGACCCTGCTCGCCGACCTGCGTGTCCAAGCCATCAGGCAGGCGGGAGACGAAGTCCTTCGCCGCAGCGATCTCGAGGGCCTTCCAGATCTCTTCCTCGCTCGCGCCCGGGGCGCCCATCTCGATGTTCTCGGCGACCGAGGTCGAGAACAGGATCGGATCCTCGAAGGACACGGACACGAGGTGACGCAGCTCGTTGACCGGCATGTCCCGGATGTCGACGCCGTCGATGCTCACCGTGCCGGCGGAGACGTCCTGAAGCCTGGGCACGAGCGAAGCCAGCGTCGTCTTCCCCGAGCCGGTCGCCCCGACGAGAGCGAGAGTCTGACCGGGTTCGATGGTGAGATCGAGACCCTGCAGAGTCAGTCGCTCGGTATCGGCGAAATGGAAATCGACATCGTCGAAGCGCAGCTTCCCGCGGAAGTGCCCGACTTCGGGAGCATCGTCGACACCACCGTCGGTGTCGGTGATGTCGTGGCGGATATCGATGACCTCCCAGTACCGGCCGGCGGCGGTCAGCGCCATGAGCGCATCGGCGAGCAGGAAGCCGAGCATCTCGATGGGCATGCGCAGCACCATCGAGATCGTCACTGCCGCCACGACCGTGCCGATCGTCGTCCAACCCTCGATGACGCCCCAGGTGCCGACGGCGACGATCGCGGCCTGAGCCAGAGTCGGCAGCAGCAGGAGCACACTCCACAGCCAGGAGTCGAGCTTCGCTTTGCGGATCTCCAAGGACTTCAGCCGAGTCGAGATCTCGGAGAAGCGCTCGGCGGCCCAGGGGGAACGGCCGAAGGACCTGAGGATGCGGATGCCCTGGATGGACTCCTCGACATCCGTGGTCACCTCGCCCATGGTGTCCTGCGACCGCCGGGAGGTCTCCCGGTAGTGCTTCTCGAAGATCGCGACCGCGATGATCGCCGGCACCGCCATGAGGATCATGATCAGACCGAACACGGGCTGCATGAGCACGAGCATGACCGTGCCGACGGCGAGCACGATCGGCGTGGAGACGAGGAACGGCAGTCCGAAGGCGAAGAAGCGACGCAGCTGGGACAGATCATTGACCGCGCGCGAGAGCAGCTGGCCGGACTCCCAGGAATCGTGGATCGCCACCGAGGTGTACTGCAGACGATCGAACAGACGCGAACGCCACGTCACCTCCCAATGAGAGACGACGGGAGCGACGACCATGCGCCGGGCCCACATTCCGACCGCCTCGGCGATGCCGATGAACAGCACCCCGAGGACCGGCAGCCACAGGGCCGACAGATCGCGGTGGGCGATGGGTCCGTCGACGATGTAGCCGGTGATCACCGGGACGACGAGCTGGATTCCGTTGGCCAGGAGAGTGAGGACGAGCACGAGGATGTACACGCCGATGCGGGAACGGAGATCAGGCCAGAAACGGAGGAGGGGGCGCACGAGAATCCAGCCTAGTCGCAGACTGTGATCTATTCCACGAATCCGGCAAACGGACTTCCTGTTTCTCTGTGCGCTGAATCGACGGAGTCTCGCCTGTCAAGCCACATTCGTCTCGGCTTCTGAGACGAAGGATTGCAAGGTTTGACACCCCAGAGTGCTGCGGGGAACTATTGAGGCATGACTCACCTTCTTGTCGTCGTTATTACTCAGCGCGCGGATCTTCCGTAGCCTGTCGAGACGACACGTTCCGCGCGCCCCTACCGAATCCGGAGGGGCTTTTTTAATGCGGAGATGAGAAGGAAACCTAGGAAGGATAGGAATCGATGGCAGCCAAGCCCTCGACCGCGAAGGACACGGGCACTCAGTCCGCGCCCACACCGGTCACAGCCACACCGTCCAGCATTCGCCGCAATACCGGCCCCGAGGTCCTCACCGGTGCTCAGGCGATCGTCCGCAGCCTCGAGAAGCTCGAGGTCGACACGGTATTCGGGCTTCCCGGCGGCACCATCCTTCCCACCTACGATCCGCTGTTCGAGACCGACAGGATCCGCCACATCCTCGTCCGCCATGAGCAGGGCGCCGGCCACGCGGCCGAAGGCTATGCGGCCGCATCGGGCAAGCTCGGCGTGTGCATCGCCACCTCGGGCCCGGGCGCGACGAACCTCATCACGGCCCTGGCCGACGCGAACATGGACTCCGTGCCGATGCTCGCGATCACCGGTCAGCAGGCCTCGTCCCTGCTCGGCACCGACGCGTTCCAGGAAGCCGATATCGTCGGCATGACGATGCCGGTGACCAAGCACAGCTTCCTCGTCACCCGCGCCGAGGATATCCCCGGAGTCCTCGTCAACGCCCACCACATCGCGACCACCGGCCGCCCGGGACCCGTGCTCGTCGACATCACCAAGGACGCGCAGACCGGCACTGCTCCGTTCGCCTGGCCGGAGGAGCCGGCGCTGCCCGGCTACCGTCCGGTCCTCAAGCCGCACGCCAAGCAGATCCGCGAGGCCGCGCGCCTGATGTCGCAGGCCCAGCGCCCGGTGTTCTACATCGGCGGCGGAGTCATCCGCTCGGAGGCCGAGAAGGAGCTGCAGCGCCTGGCAGAGGCCACGAGCATTCCCGTGGTCACCACACTCATGGCTCGCGGAGCGTTCCCCGACTCGCACCAGCTGCATCTTGGCATGCCCGGAATGCACGGCAGCGTGCCGGCCGTCACCGCCTTCCAGAAGGCCGATCTGCTCATCGCCATCGGTGCCCGCTTCGACGACCGCGTGACCGGCAAACTCGATTCCTTCGCCCCGAATGCGCAGGTCATCCACGCCGATATCGACCCGGCCGAGATCGGGAAGAACCGCGATGTGGATGTCGCCATCGTCGGAGACGCCCGTGAGGTGCTCGCCGAGATGCTCGCGGAGATGCGCAGCAAGTTCCCCAAGGCTCTCGAGCGTCAGCGTGAACCGTGGTGGCGTTTCCTCAATCGTCTCAAGCAGACCTATCCGCTCGGTTATGAGACGCACGGCGAACTCTGCGATCCGCAGTATGTGATCTCCCGGATCTCCGCTCTCACCGGCCCCGAGGCGGTCTATGCCGCAGGCGTGGGACAGCACCAGATGTGGGCGGCTCAGTTCATCGAGTTCGATCGCCCCAAGTCCTGGCTGAACTCCGGGGGACTGGGGACCATGGGCTACTCGGTGCCCGCGGCCATGGGTGCGAAGGTCGGCCAGCCCGACCGCGTGGTGTGGGCGATCGACGGTGACGGCTGCTTCCAGATGACGAATCAGGAACTGGCCACCTGCGCGCTGAACAACATCCCGATCAAGGTCGCGATCATCAACAACTCGTCGCTGGGCATGGTCCGCCAGTGGCAGACCCTGTTCTACGACGGCCGCTACTCGAACACCGACCTCAACACCGGCCACGAGACGATCCGCATCCCCGATTTCGTCAGGCTGGCCGAGGCCTACGGCTGCGAGGCGCTGCGTGTGGATCGCAACGAGGATGTCGACGCCGCGGTCGAGAAGGCGCTGTCGATCAATGACCGACCGGTCGTCCTCGACTTCACGGTCCCGCCGGATGCGATGGTGTGGCCGATGGTCGCGGCAGGTGTGTCGAACGATGAGATCGAATACGCCCGCGGTATCCGTCCCGAGTTCGACGGTGAGGGCGAAGAGGAAGCCGAGGCCGCCATCGCCGAGGCTGGAGCGAACGAAGACGGCACGGTGCGTTCCGTGGCTCAGATCGAAGGAGGCCTGGAATGAACAACAGCCGGCACACACTCTCTGTCCTGGTCGAGAACAAGCCCGGCGTGCTCACTCGGTTCACCGGACTCATCGCCCGCCGCGGCTTCAACATCCACAGCCTCGCGGTCGGTGTGACCGAGCACGACGAGCTCTCGCGGATCACCGTCGTCGTCGACGTCAACGATGTTCCGCTGGAGCAGGTGACGAAGCAGCTGAACAAGCTCGTCAACGTCATCAAGATCGTCGAGCTCGAGCCCGAGACCTCGGTGCGTCGGGCGCACATCATCTACAAGGTCAAGGCCAATGCGGCGACACGTCCGCAGGTCGCCTCGGCGGTGGAGATGTTCCGGGCGAAGATCGTCGACGTCGGCCCCGAATCCGTGAGCATCGAGGCCACCGGTGAGCTCGGCAAGGTCGAAGCGCTGCGCGAGGTCCTCGAGCCCTTCGGGATCAAGGAGATCGTGCAGTCGGGGACTGTGGCCATCGGCCGTGGGGCGAAGTCGATCACCGATCGCGCACTCCGCAGCTGATTTCGCGTTCCAACTTGTGGAACCCCGCTCATCTCAATACGTGAGCAACAGTACCGAACTGTGAAACAATGGGGGCATCACCCCGTAATCCGAAGGAGCTAGAACTATGGCAGCAGAACGCTATTACGACGACAACGCAGACCTGTCGATCATCCAGGGCAAGAAGGTCGCCGTCATCGGCTACGGCAGCCAGGGCCACGCCCACTCGCTGAGCCTGCGCGACTCGGGCGCAGAGGTCCGCATCGGACTCAAGGAAGGCTCGGCCAGCCGCGACAAGGCCGCAGCCGAGGGCCTCGAGGTCGGCACCCCCGCCGAGGTGGCCGCATGGGCCGATGTCATCACCATCGCCGCACCCGACCAGGTTCAGGCCGAGATCTTCAACAGCGAGATCAAGGATCAGCTGGCTCCCGGCAAGACCCTCGTGTTCATCCACGGCTTCAACATCCGCTACGACTACATCCAGGCTCCCGAGGGCGTCGACGTCATCATGGTCGCCCCGAAGGGACCGGGCCACGTGGTCCGTCGTGAGTTCGTCGACGGACGCGGTGTGCCCGTGCTCGTCGCCGTCGAGGTCGACGCCTCCGGCAAGGCATGGGACACCGTCCTGTCCTACGCCAAGGGCATCGGCGGCCTGCGCGCCGGCGGCATCAAGACCACCTTCACCGAGGAGACCGAGACCGACCTGTTCGGTGAGCAGACCGTGCTCTGCGGCGGTGTCTCGCACCTCGTCCAGTACGGCTTCGAGACCCTGACCGAGGCCGGCTACCAGCCCGAGATCGCCTACTTCGAGGTCCTCCACGAGCTCAAGCTCATCGTCGACCTCATGGTCGAAGGCGGAATCGCCAAGCAGCGTTGGTCCTGCTCCGACACCGCTGAGTACGGCGACTACGTCTCCGGCCCGCGGGTCATCACCCCCGAGGTGAAGGAGAACATGAAGGGCGTCCTCGACGACATCCAGAACGGCAAGTTCGCCGAGCGCTTCATGAACGACCAGAAGAACGGCGCACCGGAGTTCAAGGAGCTGCGCGCCAAGGAAGAGCAGCACCCGATCGAGGCCACCGGCCGCGAGCTGCGCAAGATGTTCGCCTGGCTCAAGGACTCCGATGACGACTACACCGAGGGCACTGCCGCTCGCTGAGTCTGATCACTCGGTTCTGATCGAAGGAGCCCCGGACGCCGCAAGGTGTCCGGGGCTCCTCCGACTCATGCCGGTGATCCCAGCGCCCGAACTTCGATCGATCGGGAGATTATCTCCGACGCGGGCGCGGAACTGGATTACTGTGGATGTGTGACGAATTACAGATTCGAAGACTTCAAGCCGACCATCGACGACGCCACCGGCGAACCGGACGAGCGAACGAGGGCGTATTTCGCCTCGACGAGCGTCGGCTTCCACGACCCCCGTTCCACGGACACGGCCTTGGTCGATCGGGTGAAGCGGGCGATCGCCGATGGCCGCCACCTCACGGCCGTCTACGCTGACAGGGAGTACGACCACGGACTCGGCTCCTCGACCCCCGTGGCGACCTTCGCGTGGTTCGAGAAGCTCGTCAATGTCGGCGGCGGACGGCTGGTTCCCGGGCACCTCATCACCTGGATCACGGTGCGCCCGACTCATCGCCGGCGCGGTCTGCTGCGCTCGCTCATGACCACCGACCTCGCCGAGGCGAAGGCGGGCGGCTACCCGTTCGCCGCACTGACTGCGACCGAGGGCGGCATCTATTCGCGTTTCGGATTCGGTGTGGCCACATGGTCGCACTCGGTCGAGGTCGACACCTCGCCCGGGTTCAAGATGGTCCGCGAACCCGATCGGCGCGTCGAGATGTGCCTGCCCAGTGAGCTGCGCGAACTGGCACCGAAGATCTACGACCGATTCATGCGCACCTCGCCCGGAGCGATGGAGCGCCAGCAGACCTATATCGAACGCGCCACGGGTGCTCTCAACGTCGAGACCGGCGAAGAGGACCGCAGCGTCCGCGCGGCCCTGCACTTCGACGAACAGAGCGAGCCCGACGGCTATGTCTCCTACAAGTTCGCCGGCTGGTCGAAGACGCCGCCGACCGTCGACATCATCGACTTCGTGGCCGTCACCGATGCGGCGTATGCCTCCCTGTGGTCCTTCCTCGCCGCCATCGACCTGTCCACGCGGGTGACCTTCGGCGAGTCCGCCGAATACTCTCCGCTGCCGTGGCTGCTCACCGATTCGCGACGCGTGAAGACCGTCGCGAGCGAGGACAACATCTGGATCCGCATCCTCGACGTCAAGTCCGCGCTCGAGGCCCGGCCCTGGTATGTGCCCGGAACGCTGACGATCGACATCGACGACTCCCTCGACCTCGCCGGGGGACGCTTTACGATCACCTCGGACGGCACCGACGCCGAGGTGACCCCTGCCTCCGATTCGACGCCGGCGGACCTGGGCCTCGGCATCGCCGAACTCGGGTCCCTGTACTTCGGCGGCGCCGATCCCGTCATCCTCGCCCGGGCAGGGCGCATCGACGAGAAGACGCCGGGGTCCGCGGTGCTCGCCAGTGCGATGTTCAGCCTGGGGCGTGCGCCGTATTCGCCGAACGGGTTCTGAGCACGGCGCACGCTCTGTTGAGCGATTCTTCCCAGAATCTGAGACCTTGTGAGGGAATCCTGAAAGTCTCATAAGGTGGACGCGTCCCGGACGCAACAGGAGGAAATCAGTGCCCAAGCCCGTCGTGCTCATCGCCGAAGAACTGTCACCGGCCACGATCGAAGCTCTCGGAGGAGACTTCGATATCCGTCACACCGAGGGCGCCGACCGATCCCAGCTCCTGCCCGCCATCGCCGACGCCGATGCGGTCCTCGTCCGGTCGGCCACACAGGTCGACGCCGAGACCATCGCCGCGGCGAAGAACCTCAAGGTCATCGCCCGCGCCGGAGTCGGACTCGACAACGTCGATGTCCCCGCAGCCACCTCGGCGGGTGTCATGGTCGTCAACGCTCCCACGTCGAACGTCATCTCCGCGGCCGAGCTGACGATGGCCCATATCCTCGGTTCGGCTCGCTACTTCGGCGCCGGCAACACCTCGCTGAAGGCGGGGGAGTGGAACCGGAAGAAGTACACCGGCGTCGAACTCTACGAGAAGACTCTGGGCATCGTCGGCCTCGGACGCATCGGCGGTCTCGTCGCCGAACGCGCGAAGGCCTTCGGGATGCGGCTCGTCGGCTACGACCCCTACATCACTCAGGCCCGTGCGGCGCAGATGGGCGTCGAGGTCGTCGACCTGCCCGGTCTGCTCGCCGTGTCCGACTTCGTCACCGTGCACATGCCCAAGACGCCGGAGACGATCGGCATGATCAGCACCGCAGAGCTCAAGGCCGCCAAGCCCGGCGCCCGGTTCATCAACGTCGCCCGCGGCGGCATCATCGACGAGGCGGCGCTGGCCGAGGCCGTGGCCGACGGCGAGGTCGGCGGCGCCGGAATCGATGTCTGGAACGTCGAACCGCCAGAGCACTCGGCTCTCATGGACCTCGACGCCGTCAACGTCACCCCGCACCTGGGCGCCTCGACTCATGAGGCTCAGGAGAAGGCCGGTGTCGCCGTGGCGAAGTCCGTGCGCAAGGCCCTGGCCGGGGAACTCGTCCCCGATGCGGTCAATGTCGCAGGCGGCGCCATCCACGAGGATGTGCGTCCGGGCATCCCACTGGCCGAGCGTCTGGGGCGGGTCGTCAACGCTCTGGCCGATTCCTCGGTCACGCACTTCAAGGTCGAGGTCAACGGCGAGATCGCCGACAAGGACGTCTCCGTCCTCAAGCTCTCGGCGCTCAAGGGCCTATTCAAGGACGTCGTCTCCGACCAGGTCTCCTATGTCAACGCTCCGCTGCTGGCGGAAGAGCGCGGAATCGGCGTCGAGCTCGTCACCGATCCGTACTGCGAATCGTTCCGCAACATCACCCGCCTGACCGCGACGACGAGCACCGGGCAGCGGATCTCCGTATCCGGTACCGTGACCGGTCCGAAGCTCGTGCAGAAGCTCACCGAGGTCGACGGCTATTCGCTCGAGATCGAGCTGACCGACAACCTGCTGATCTTCCGCTACGAGGATCGCCCGGGAATCATCGGTCAGCTGGGTCTGGCACTCGGCGCCAACGACGTCAACATCGCAGGCATGCAGGTCTCGCCGGCGTCGACGAGCAACGAGGCGCTGTCCGTCCTCGCCGTCGATTCGGTGGTCTCCGACGAGGTCGTCAAGGCCGTTGCCGGCGCCGTGAATGCCTCGGCCTTCACCGGCGTCTCGCTGCAGGAGGACTGAGACCTCACCGGCAGAGCCCGTTCAACCCGCAAGCCACAGAGCGAAGCGGGCTGAGCGGGCTGAGCGGGTCCGTGTTGCTGTCAGGGTCCAGAATTCGTCGGCGAGAACGGCGACGGCGATGCCGATGAAGGCCCCGGCGATCGTGTCGGTGAGCCAGTGGACCTGGAGGGCGGTCCGCGACCACATCATCGCGAGGATCCAGATGCCGGCGAGGATGAACGACCAATGGAAGCCCATCCTCGGTGCGGGTGTTCGGCCGGCTTTCGGCCCTGCGGCACTGTCAGCGACGGGGTAGGCGGAATCACGGACTGCCTGAGCTTCTGATCTGCGCAGCTGATGGCGGCGGCAGGCGATGATCGCCAGACTCATGGCCAATGCGGCCGCTCCCATCGAATGTCCCGAGGGGTAGGAGAAGCCCAAGGACTCGTAGAGCTGATCGCCGGGGCGCAGACGGGTGACGACGGCCTTGAGGATCTCCGAGGCAGCGATGCCGACCAGCATCGTCGTGACGAGGAAGATCGCCGAGCGCCAGCGCCTGCCCAGCACGAAGATGCCGGCGAGCAGTGCGGTGCAGATGACCACCCCGGTGCCGCCGCCGACCTCGGCGAGGACGACGGCGATCCGGTAGGGGATCGAGCCCTGAACGAGGCCGACGAGGTCCAGCCAGGACTCATCGAGTCCGGTGGGCCCGGCGTGCTCGAGCCGCAGCCACAGGCCGAAGGCGATGACGAGCAGAACGGCCGGCGGCGTCGACCACAGCAGCCAGGACGGCTGTCGGCTCAAGCGTTCCAGAGGCCGTAGGTGTCGGCCAGGGACGCGATCTTCTTCGCACGGGCCAGACGCGGCAGGTAGGAGCCGTCGGTGATCTCGGAACCGCCCTCGGCGGCTTCGAGCATCTGGCGGGCCCAATCGCGTTCGTCCTCGCTCGGGCTCATGGCCTCGTTGAGGGTGTTGACCTGGTCGATGGTGAGGACGAGCTTTCCGGTCATGCCCATCATGTGCGTCACTTCGGCGTCGGACCAGACCTTGTCATCGTCGGCATCGGCGGCCGACGGCCCGTCGATGGGGCCGGGCAGGCCGCCCATGCGGGAGGCGATGGTCAGGCGCGAACGGGCATAGGCCAGGGCCATCGGGTCGCCGGAGAAGCCGGTGTCCTTGCGGAAGTCGTTGGTGCCGAAGGCCAGGCGGAAGGTGCCGGGCGCCTCGGCGATGCGGGTGGCGTTCTCCACTCCGCGGGCCGATTCGAGGAGGGCGAGCACGGGCAGTCCGGCCTTCGCGCGCATTGCGGTGTAGGACACCTGCTCGGGGCGTTCGGTCTCCGGGAGCATGACTCCGCGCAGACCGGGCAGCATGGCGACGGCGGCGAGGTCGTCGTCCCAGAACTCGGACTCCATCTTGTTGATGCGCACCCAGGCCGACATTCCGTTCTCAAGCGCACGCACGACATTGTCGCGGGCCTCGATCTTCTGGTCTTCGGCAACCGAAGCTTCGAGGTCGAAGATGACGGAGTCCGCTTCCGAGGTCTGCGCGGGAGTGAAGATCTCCTCCTTCGCAGCATTGACGAGCAGCCAGGACCGGGAGAGTTTGGCGGGCAGAGCTGCGGCACGGGCGTTGCGGATGGTCTCGGTCAATGATCGACTTTCTCTCGGGGCTGATTCTGCGTGGCCCCCACGGGGTTTGGGGTGCTATCTCCATCTTCGTCCCTGCGCGGCCGGATGTGTAGCCGAGAACAGGGATTGAGACGTGAAATTGTTCATGACGGCACACAGATCGCGGGGCCGGAAGCGGGGACGGCGGGCTTTGCCCAAGGCAGCCGTGCCGCATTCGCGCGGCGGAGATCGCTGTACCTTCGCGCCGGTGCGATACAGACTAATGTCCGTATTGTAGGACACTGTAGTTGTATCGTGAGATGCGGTCCTATTCTGTGAGCATGAAGTTCTCAATCGCAGTCATGCCCGGAGATGGAATCGGCAACGAGGTCGTCCCCGAAGGTCTCAAAGTCCTCCAGCGCGCCATCGAGGTGGCAGGCGAGCCGGTCGAGCTCGAGCTCACCGACTATCACGTCGGCGCCCAGCGCTTCCATGAGACGGGGGAGACGCTCACCGACGAAGAGCTCGAATCGCTGCGCGACCATGATGCCATCTTCTTCGGCGCCTGCGGAGACCCGTCCGTGCCCTCCGGCGTGCTCGAGCGCGGAGTCATCCTCAAGATGCGATTCGGGCTGGGACATGCGGTGAACCTGCGTCCGTCGAAGCTGTTCGCCGGAGTCACCAGCCCGTTGGCCGATCCCGGCACGATCGACTTCGTCGTCGTCCGCGAGGGCACTGAAGGCTCGTACACCGGATCCGGCGGATCCGTGCGCACGGACACTCCGCAGGAAGTCGCGACTGAGGTCTCGGTCAACACGTGGTACGGAGTCGAGCGCGCCGTCCGCGATGCCTTCGCCCGCGCTCAGGCTCGGAACAAGAAGCTGACCTATGTGCACAAGCACAATGTCATGGTCCATGCCGGTCACCTGTGGCGTCGCGTGGTCGAGAAGGTCGGTCGGGAATACCCCGAGGTGGCCGTCGACTACGAGCACACCGATGCGTGCACGATCTACATGGTCACGAATCCCGAGCGCTACGACGTCATCGTCACCGACAATCTCTTCGGTGACATCCTCACGGACCTCGCAGCCGCGGTGACCGGCGGAATCGGTCTGGCCGCCTCGGGGAACCTCAACGTCGAAGGAACGGCGCCGAGCCTGTTCGAGCCGATCCACGGATCCGCTCCGGATATCGCGGGCCAGCAGATCGCAGACCCGACGGCATCGATCCTCTCGGGGGCGCTCATGGCCTCTCATCTCGGGCTCGAGGTCGTGGCGAAGTCGATCGAGGCGGCCGTCGAGGCCGACCTCGCCGAGCGCGATGGAACGAAGCGATCCACCACCGAGGTGGGCGACGCGATCGCGGCACGCCTCGGCTGATTCGATCGACCGCCTCGGCGAGGGGCGGGTGGGTGACGATGGGGTCACCTCTGCGAGGATGAACCCATTCGACTGACACCCGTTTTCAGGGCTGACGCCATCACCCCGGTGCGACGAGCGCCGGGGTGATGGACTACCCTGAAAGTGTCACTCATCACAAATGAGAAGAGAGTTTTCATGACAGATTTCACCGTTCTTAAGAACCTCCAGCCGCAACCCGAGCTGGTGCGCGAGAACATCAAGAAGGACCCCGGCTTCGGCCAGTACTTCACCGACCATATGGCGCACATCCGATACACGGTCGATGACGGTTGGCAGGCGCATGAGGTCAAGCCGTACGGACCGTTGGTGCTCGATCCGGCGGCCGCCGTGTTCCATTACGCCCAGGAGATCTTCGAGGGGTTGAAGGCCTACCGTCATGCCGACGGTTCGGTGTGGACGTTCCGCCCCGAGCGCAACGCCGCGCGCATCAACAAGTCCGCTGAGCGTCTCGCGCTGCCGCAGCTGCCCGAAGAGGACTTCATCAACTCGCTCAAGGCATTGGTCAGCCTTGACCAGGCATGGGTGCCGACGCCGGAGTCGGAGGCCGATGAGTCGAGCATGTACCTGCGTCCATTCATGATCGCCACAGAGCGGTTCCTCGGCGTGAGGGCCAGCCACGAGGTCGACTACTACGTCATCGCATCGCCTGCGGGGCCCTATTTCTCCGGCGGCATCAAGCCGCTGTCGATCTGGCTCTCGCCGAAGCTCAAGCGTGCCGGTGCCGGCGGCACCGGTTTCGCCAAGTGCGGCGGCAACTACGCGGCATCCCTGGTGGCCACCAACGAGGCGGCGGCGAAGGGCTGCCAGCAGGTGCTGTTCACCGATGCCGTGGAGGGCAAGTACATCGATGAGCTCGGCGGTATGAACCTCATGCTCGTGACCAGGGACGGCAAGCTGCTCACCCCCGCGCTCAGCGACTCGATCCTCGACGGAGTCACCCGTCGTTCGCTGCTCGACCTGGCCCCGCAGCTCGGCCTCGAGCCCGAAGAGCGCCAGATCTCCATCGAGGAGTGGCGTGAAGGTGCCGCCAGCGGCGAGATCGTCGAGGCCTTCGCCTGTGGCACTGCTGCGGTCATCACGCCGATCAGCAGACTCGTCAGCGAAGACTTCACCATCGACTACGGTGAAGACGCCGGTGAGAAGACCATGGAGCTGCGCAAGACGCTGCTCGACATCCAGTACGGACGCGTCGAGGACAAGAACAACTGGCTCGTGCGCCTGGCCTGATCGGGTCTGGTGGGTCCGCCTGGTCCGGGCGGTCGCCGAGCATGCTCATCCGGCGGGCTGCTGCAACATGCTCGTCTGGCGGGCTGCTGCGACATGCTCATCTGGCGGGCTGCTGCGAAGGGATTCGCGGCGGCCCGCCTTTTGACTGCGCACGGAGAATTTTACGCAGTTATGCGTTAATTGAGGTACTGTGGCCCCGTGCATACGACCACCTCGGCGTCGGTTCCGACAGCCTCCGAAGTCATCGCTCACCTGCCATGGAAGTGGCGCACTCAAGGTGCCATCTTCATCATCGGCGGGCTCGGTTTCATGTTCGACGCGTGGGACGTCGCTCTCAACGGATTCCTCATTCCGCTGCTCAGCGACTACTGGGATCTCAGCGTCGGCCAGGCCGCATGGATCGCGACCGCGAACCTCATCGGCATGGCTCTGGGCGCCTTCATCTGGGGCGGCATCGCCGACGTCATCGGGCGGAAGAAGGCATTCACTCTCACGCTCCTCGTATTCTCGATCTTCACCGTCGCCGGTGCCTTCTCGCCCGCTTACGGGTGGTTCATCCTCTTCCGCTTCCTCGCCGGATTCGGGCTCGGCGGATGCATCCCCGTCGACTATGCGCTCGTCGGGGAGTTCACTCCGAGCCGTCACCGTGGGCGCGTGCTCACCGCGATGGACGGATGGTGGCCCATCGGAGCCTCGCTCTGTGCTTTCGTCTCGGCTTATCTGCTCGACTTCGGCGACTGGCGTCTGATCATGCTCGTCATGATCGTGCCGGCCCTGCTCACCGTCGCCGTGCGTTTCGGAATCCCGGAATCACCTCTCTATCTCGCTTCCGTCGGTCGCTGGGCCGAGGCCGACGCGGTCATCGCACGACTTGTCGAACGCTCCGGTGCCGACGTGCACGAATGGACTCATGATGCGCCTGCCGCCTCCGCGGCGAAGACCGCTGAAGTCGCCGGCGCGGAGACGTCCGCAGCGGGCACTTCCGGAGCACCATCGAAGCCGGCGGCACCGGCAACACCTGCAACATCGACAGACCCTGCAACACCGGCGGCGTCGGCAGCACCGGCAACACCGGCCGAGCCCAGCGTGAGCCGACAGCTGCGTGCCGCGAGCGGCCAGCTGGTGCAGCTGTGGGAGCACTCCGCCAAAACGACTCTCGTCTCGTGGTCGCTCTTCGTCTCCGTCCTCCTTGTCTACTACGCGGCTCTGACATGGCTGCCCGGAATCCTCAAGAAGCAGGGCATGGCCGACCAGGCGGCCTTCCTCGTGACGGGATCCATGACTGCGATCGGCATCCTCGGCGTGATCGCCTCGGCGCTCATCGTCGAGCGATTCGGGCGCAAGGTCGTCCTCGGCGCTTCTTCCATCATCGCGGCGGTGCTGCTCGTCGGAGCGGCAGTGTTTATCGAAGCCTCTGACGCGGACCTCACCTTCGCGGCGAAGGCCGCCATCATCGGATTCGGATTCGTCGTCCAGATCGCGATCCCGACCCTGTACACCTATGTTTCGGAGCTCTACCCGACACGACTGCGAGGTTCGGGCTTCGGATGGGCGTCGGCGGCCTCACGTCTGGCTACGGGGATCGCTCCGATCGTGTTCGGCGCATTCATGTGGCCTGTGCTGGGGCTGACCTTGACGTTCGTCCTCACCGGAGCGCTGGTCGCCGTCGCAGTAGTCCTGATGAGCTTCTTGGCTCGAGAGACGACCGGCGAAGAACTGAGCTGAAGAAGCTGAGAGCGGAATTCGACTTCAGTGCTTCACCGTTTCGACTGAAGTCGCTCCTGCACCCATAAGGCTCTGACCAGCCCGGATGCGCACGAGTAGTTTCGTGTCAGTGCCGACCGATAGTGTTCTGGGTATGGAAGCAGAGCAGGTTCCAGACGCACTCACCGAGATCCGTCGGTGGGGCGACAGCCTGTCCGAACTGCCTCCCGCGGCGACCGAGGAAGAGGCGATCGATCGCATCACGGCTCTGGAGGAGCTGACCTCCGCCTGCGCCGCGGCGCAGGCTCGCGAGACTCTGACATTCGACATGCACCGCAGGAATCGGGAAGCCGAAGACGGAGTCGCGAGCAAGAAGCAGGGACGCGGCGTCGGTGCTGAGATCGCCTTGGCCAGAAAGGTCTCCCGACATCGCGGCAACTCCGTGCTGAAGTTCTCCCGCACTCTGCTCTTGGACCTGCCCAATGTCTACGCGGCGATGAAGGGCGGCGACATCTCGGAGGAGAAGGCCCGCACGGTCGCCAAAGAATCCGACTGGCTGCCACGGGAGAAGAAGAACGAGCTCGACGAACGCATGGCCGAACGCCTGCCCGAGGTGGGCGTCAGGAGACTGGGCAGCGAGGTGCGTGCCCTGGCGCAGAAGCTTGACCAGAAGGCCGCCGTCGACCAGCTCGAGCGCTGTGTCGACGAGCGTGCGGTCAGTGTGCGTCCGGCTCCGGGCAATATGGCCTACCTGACCGCTCTGCTGCCGATGCCGCAGGCAGTGGCCGCCTACGCGAACCTGAAGAAGTCGGCGCAGACTGTCATCGCGACGGGCACAGCCGACGGCAGAACCCAGCATCAGATCGCAGCCGACCTGGTGGTCGAGCGACTGACCGGGCAAGCTGCCGCTGCGGCGGTGCCCACCGAAGTCCACCTCATCGTCCAGGACAGCAGCCTGTTCGGGCCCGGGGATGAATCGGCCTGGTTCCCCGGAGTCGGCCCGATCCCGGCACAAGCCGCCAGGAACTTCGTGGCCGACAACGAAGCCGCGACGTTCATCCGCCGCCTGTACACGCGACCCGAGGACGGTCAGCTCGTGCGGATGGACTCGCGTCAGAGGGAATTCTCCGGCCTCCTTCGCCGCATGGTCGTCTTCCGCGACGACGTCTGCCGCTCGCCCTGGTGCGAGGCTCCCATCAAACACGCCGATCATGCCGACTCCGTCGCCGCCGGTGGTGAGACCGACTGGGACAACTCCTCCGGACTGTGCGCGGCATGCAACTATCTGAAGGAACTCGACGGGTGGCGCCACAAGGCGACTGCCGACGCCCTCGAGGTGATCACACCGACCGGCCACCGCTATAAGACTTATACGAAACCGCTCAGCGTTCCCGATCCGGGGTGCCGTTCTGGCCAAGGAGATCACTCTGAGCCGAGGAACGAACCCGGCCGGCAGCATGGTCCCGGTAGGCAGTGCGATCCAGGGAGGCAGTACGGTCCAGGGAGGCAGCATGGTCCCGACCCGGGGCAGAACCACGGCGACATCGTGGCCGAGGCGACCGCGCCGCCGGACGGCGGAGCTCGTGCCGCACCACCGAGTGCTGACCGCGAGTTTTCGGTGATGATCCCATGGAGATACATTCGCCGGGCCTCGCAGCCCGCAACCATTGATATCGGTGGGTCGACTGTTGGAATCGACATCTATGATGCCGACGACCGACCGATGAGTCCCACTGAAGAGCTCCTCTACGCCGCAATCCTGGAACAGAAAGGCAAGCAGCGAACCGATTCTTCGGCCGGGAGAGCTGACGGCGGCCCTCACCGCTGACGAGGTGATGGCAAGTGGTCACCGAAAGTTCAACTGCCCGCTCCGCTGCGGGACTATGGTGATAGTCATGATCGACCTCAACGGGCAGTCGTCGCCCGGTGACCAGCCAGCGATGCGGGACCAGTCTTCATCGCGGGACCAGGCCGGCGTCACGGCGGTCGAAATCGTGTGGGGACTGCCGATGGGTCTGGGCCCGCTGTGGCAGGGCGTGCCCTCGGGACCGGGAATCTCCGGTGTTCTCCCACCCCGCAGCGAGGTCGAAGCACTCTATGGTGCTGCAGCCGCAGAACCACCGCTGAACGAGGACCCGAGGTTTGCGGCACGGTTCGCCGACGTCTACGAAGTCTCCGTCCGCAAGGGACAGGTCCTCATGACGTTGACACGGGCCCAGGCCGACGGACGACTGAGCTCATTCGCCTACGGACACCATTGGAGGTGGGAAGAACAGAAGTATCCGTGGGCATTCGAACTGCAGAGCCGCCTCGGCGAGGCTTCGGTCGAGCTCGAATCGACCTTCGCTCTCAACCTGCTCGCCCGTGATCCGAATCAGCGCGCACGAGGTGTGGGTCGGCGCACTCTCGACACGTGGATCGGAGAGGTCAGCCGATTCGGCTGCTGGCTGCAGACCGACGACATCGACAGCCCGGCACGCCGACTCTACGAGAGCCTCGGCTTCACCGAGCTCGGCCACGGCCCCGAAGCCCCTGACGGGCGGCCCGGCCTGGTGATGTTCCGCGCCTCGCAGTGAAGCCCTCCCGGGGTCGGTGCTGAAGCCCTCACGGGGGTCGGCGGTGAAGCTTTCCCGGGCCCGGCAGATCTTGAACGCCAGGCCCGTAACCGACGGCGAAGCCGACATGTCAGTGACGGTCACTAGGATGGGAGCATGCGTGAAGAAGACTTGCCATCGACGGCCCCGACGACGAGCGCCGATCTGCCCGAAGACGAGAACCTCTGGCTCGAAGACATCCACGGCGAGAAGCAGATCGCCTGGGTGAAAGACCAGAACGCGAAGACCCTTGAGCGATTCCACGACGGGCTCTTCGACAGCATCTCCGGTGACCTGCGCACTGCGCTGGACTCCGACGATCGCATCCCGATGGTCACCAAACGCGGCGACCACTTCTATAACTTCTGGCGCGACAAAACGAACCCGAAGGGCCTGTGGCGACGCACCTCCTGGGACAGCTACCGCACGGCAGCGCCTGATTGGGACGTGCTGCTCGACCTCGACGAACTCGCTGCGAAGGAAGACACCGCCTGGGTCTGGGCGGGCGCGATGGTTCGCCGCAGCGACAATCGCCGCGCGCTGATCCTCCTGTCCCCGGACGGCGGCGACTCACACAGAGTCCGCGAATTCGACCTCGAAGACCGCATCTTCGTCGACGGCGGCTTCGACATCCCCGCCGCCAAGACACGACTGGCCTGGCTCGACGATGACACCGTGCTCGTGGCCACCGAAACCGACGCAGACTCACTGACGACCTCGTCCTACCCGCGCCAAGCCCGAGCGCTCCGCCGCGGCCAGAGCGTGGACGACGCCCCGATCGTCGCCGAAGTGCCGCACGACCATGTGGCGATCTTCGTCGGCAGCGACATCCGCCCCGAGGCCGAGACCACCGACCGTGCCGTCATCGTCGACGCCATCGACTTCTTCAACTCGAAAATGAGCTTCCTCGACCTCGACGACATCACGGCCGCTGACGGTTCGCTCTCCACCGAGCCCACGACGTGGACCGAAGAACTCACCGAGGTCGACGTTCCCACCGACGTCGAGGTCGGCTTCGAACGCGACCTCGTGCTCTTCCGGCCCCAATCGACATGGAGATCCACCACCACCGAGGTGGCCGCCGGCGGTCTCGCCGTCGCCGATGTCGACGCGGTCAAGGCAGGCGAGATCGTCCCGCGCGTGATCTTCACCCCGGATGCCCACACGTCTCTGCAGTCGTTCACCTTCACACGGGACTATCTCGTGCTCGAACTGCTCGCCGACGTGCAGTCGAAGCTTACGGTCCTCGACATTGACAACGACTTCGCCGAATCCACCCTGCCCGGGGTTCCGGCCAACCATATGGTCGGCCTCGGTGCGGTCGACAGGTTCGACCCGGCCACCGCCAACGACTTCTGGATGGTCAGCACCGGCTTCCTCACTCCCTCGACCCTGTCGTACGGAACCTTGGGAACGGATTCCGACGATTCCGCCACCGAGGTGGTCAAATCGGCACCGGCGATGTTCGTCGCCGAAGGGCTGAGCGTCGAACAGCACTTCGCCACGAGCGCTGACGGAACGAAGATCCCGTACTTCCAGATCGGTGCCGACGACCTCGTGCTCGACGGCGACAATCCCACACTGCTCGACGGATACGGCGGTTTCGAAGTCAGCCGCACCCCCGGATACTCACCCGTCGTGGGCATCGGCTGGTTGAGCCGTAGCACGACCGGAAGCACCCTCCCGGCAGGCCGCCGCGGCGTCTACGTGCTCGCGAACATCCGCGGCGGCGGCGAGTACGGTCCCGTTTGGCACACCTCCGCGATGCGGGAGAACCGCATGCGCTGCTACGAGGACCACTCGGCCGTCGCCCGAGACCTCATCGCCCGCGGAGTGACGAGCCCGAAGACACTCGCCTGCGCCGGCGGTTCCAATGGAGGACTGCTGGTCGGCAATATGCTCACCCAGTATCCCGAACTCTTCGGCGCAGTCTCCTGTGGAGTCCCGCTGCTGGATATGGCCCGGTACACGAAGCTGAGCGCGGGCTATTCGTGGAAGGCCGAATACGGTGACCCGGATGTGGCCGAGGACTGGGCGTTCATCCGGGAATTCTCGCCCTACCACCTCATCGAGGACGGACAGGACTATCCGCCGGTGCTGTTCTGGACGGCCACTTCGGACGATCGAGTGGGGCCGGTGCAGGCCCGGAAGATGGCCGCACGGATGCAGGCCCAGAGAATTGAGAACGTGTGGTTCTTCGAAGACACCGAAGGCGGACACTCCGCCGCTTCGGACAATGAGCAGACCGCGTTCACCCGGGCACTGAGCTACCGGTTCATGTGGAACGCACTGACAGGGGAGTAGGTTGGCAGATATGACGAACGAGACGCAGCACTTCCACGGCGAATACAAGGTCATCGGCGGCAAGCTCGTCGTCGCCGATGTGACCACAGACGGCAAGACCATCACCGAGGTGAAGATCTCCGGTGACTTCTTCCTCGAACCCGAAGAGGCCTATTTCGACCTCGCACCGGCCCTCGTCGGCGCCAGCGTCACTGCCGACAATGCGGCACTGCGCGGCCGCCTCGATGAGGCCCTGGCCGACTACGGTTCGGAGCTGGCGATGCACGGCTTCTCCACCGCCGATGTCGCCACGGTCGTGCGTCGGGCACTCGGCTCTGCCGCGAATTTCACCGACTTCGACTGGCAGGTCATCCGCGGAGAAGTGCTGCCCACCCAGCTCAATGTGGCCCTCGACCAGGTGCTGCTCGAAGAGGTCGCGACAGGTCGTCGTCAGCCGACCCTGCGGTTCTGGGAATGGGAGGACACCGCCACCGTCATCGGTGCCTTCCAGTCCTACGTCAACGAGCTGCGGCCCGAAGGCGTGGACAAGTACGACGTCCAGGTCGTGCGTCGCATCTCCGGGGGCGGGGCCATGTTCATGGAGGGCGGCAACTGCATCACCTATTCGATGTTCGTCCCGCCTGCACTCGTCGCCGGTCTGGACTACGAAGAGTCGTATGTCTTCCTCGACCAGTGGGTGATCGCGGCGCTGAAGACCCTCGGCGTGGAGGCGTTCTACAAGCCGATCAACGACATCTCCTCGACCGGCGGCAAGATCGGCGGTGCCGCACAGAAGCGCAATCGCGACGGCACGCTGCTCCACCACGCGACGATGAGCTACGACATCGACGCCGACAAGATGGTCGAAGTCCTGCGCATCGGCGAAGCGAAGATCTCCGACAAGGGAGTGGCGAGTGCGAAGAAGCGCGTCGATCCGCTGCGCAGCCAGACCGGTGAGGCCCGCAAGGACATCATCGATGTCATGGCAGACACCTTCGCCACCCGCTATGGGGCCACCTACGGCACCTACACCGAAGAGGAGCTCAAACGGGCGCAGGACCTCGTCGACGAGAAGTTCGGGACCGAGAAGTGGACGCACCGAGTTCCGTGAGCGCCTCTGAACCCACCGGCTTCCGTGGCACGATCGCTGCTCTCGGCGGCGGTGGGTTCTCGATGTCCGAGACCGGAGAATCGGCCATCGACGACGAACTTCTGCAGATGGCGAGCCGACGGAACACCGCATCACAGCTCCCACGAGTCTGCTTCGTCCCCACTGCCTCCGGCGACAGCCGCGACTACATCGAACGCTTCGAGGCGGCTTTCAAGGGACGAGCACAGACCCATGTCCTCTCCCTGTTCGGGCAGAGCCCCTGGGACTACCAGGACCCGTCAATGCTGCTCGACATGGATCTCATCTACGTCGGCGGCGGGTCGACGGCGAATCTGCTCAGCCTCTGGCGTCGGCACGGAGTCGACGACAAGCTGCGCGGGGCCGCAGCCGGCGGCACGATTCTCGCCGGGATCAGCGCCGGTGCGAACTGCTGGTTCGAGGCCTCCTCGACGGATTCGTTCGGACCGCTGGCACCACTGAACGACGGGCTCGGATTCCTGCGGGGGAGTGCCTGCCCGCATTTCCACGGCGAACCCGGGAGGGAGGAATCCTTCCAAGAGTGGATCGTGCAGGGCAGACTTCCCGTCCCCGGGATCGCCATCGACGATCATGCCGCGGTCGTCTACGAGGACGGCAGAGCCACCTCGGTGATGGTCGAATCTGCGGAGGCGAAGGCATTCGTCGTCGGCCGTGAGGGGATGCACGATCTTTCCGCGGACGCACCTCGGTGACCCTGGGAAACTGTCTGTAGGATTGGGAGTCAATCACGTCCCCTTCACTAGGAGAGCCATGCGCCAGGTCGAACCGTCCGTTGAACTGCTCGCCAAGCCCGATATCGATTGGGAAGCGATGAGGACTTACCTCGACGAGGTGGGCGGAACCTCTTGGGCGGACCGGGTCGAGGATGCGGAATCTCCCGACGCCGAGGATCTCCTCGAGTTCTCCGGACGCATGTGCTACCGCTCGTGGGAGCCGGGACTCAACCCGAACGTCTCGCGCGTGCGCACCGACTCCGCGCAGTACATCGGCAACGTCGTGAAGTCCCAGCACGGATCTGTGCTCGAACACGCGAACTTCACCTTCGTCCTCCACAATGTCTCGCGCGTGCTCACCCACGAGCTCATCCGCCACCGTGCAGGATCGGCGTTCTCGCAGGAATCGCTGCGCTACGTCCGCCTCACCGACATTCCGTTCTGGTTCCCCGAATGGGCCCGCGAAGATCCCGAACTCATGGAACGCAGCCTCAAGGTCCTCGACACCCTCGAAGAGCACCAGAAGTGGATGGCCGAGCACTTCGAGCTCGACGAGGACGGGACGAAGTTCTCCCACAAGAAGCACATGACCTCGTTCATGCGTCGCTTCGCCCCCGAGGGCCTGGCCACCGGAATCGTCTACACCGCGAACCTGCGCTCCCTGCGCCACGTCATCGAGATGCGCACCGCGAAGGGCGCCGAGGAGGAGATCCGTCTCATCTTCAACAAGATCGGTGAGGTGATGCGGGAAGAGGCTCCCGCGGTCTTCGCCGACTACGAAGTCGTCGACGGAGAATGGATCCCCGGAACCCGGAAGGCCTGACCCGAACGGCGTCACACCCACGATCAGCAGCACCTGACACCAGCAGCATCTGACGCCGACGTCAGACAGATCTCAGGAGGAACCTCCATGGCAGATATCTATGCAGCCCAGCTCGACCCCGGCAAGCTCGACGTCGTCACCGACTGGGTTGCCGAGCAGGACTGGGCCGCCGAGCTCGACCTCGAGGCGAATCCGCTCGAAGCCGTCACCGCGTACCGGTTCGACGACCCCGCCGGCGCGGTGGGCATGGAGATCCACATCGTGAGCAGCGGCGACCAGCTGCTGCAGGTGCCGCTGACCTACCGCGGCGCACCGCTCGAGGGTGCCGATGAGGCGTTCGTGGCGAACATGGAGCACTCGGTGCTCGGCAAGCGGTGGGTCTACTCGGGCATGGGCGACCCGCTCTTCCGACAGCGCCTCGACCACACCATCGCCACCGCGTCGACTGCCGCGAAGCAGTACCGTGTCGACGATGAAGGCAACAGGGGAGAGGAGATCACCGAGGTGGCCCACGCCTTCGGGACGGGCCCCCTGCCGGGTGCCGGCGACGTTGAGATCCTCTACCGCCTGTCGCCCGATTCACCGGCCGAGAAGTCCGACGCCGGTCTGCTGCTGGGCCGCTGGGACGGACAGGACACGAACGTCGTCCTCGCCATCATGGTGTGAGGGTCCAGCCGCGACCCGGGAGGTGAGAATGAGCGAGAAATGCATCTTCTGCCAGATCGTCGCAGGTCAGGCACCGAGCGCGCCGATAGCCGAGACCGAATCGACGTTCGCGTTCATGGACATCCAGCCCGGAGCGGACGGGCATCTGCTCGTCGTGCCGAAACGGCACAGCACGGATCTGCGGGACATCCCGGCCGAGGACTTGGCCGCGGTGGCTCTGGAGTCCCAGCGCATCGCCAAGCACGCCTATTCAGCCTGGAACGCGGATGGAGTCAACCTCCTCAACTGCTGCGGTGCCGACGCCTGGCAGTCTGTCTTCCACTTCCATATGCACGTCATTCCGCGCTACCGCGACAAGGACAAAGACCGTCTGAGACTGCCGTTCCGACCCGGTGTCCGCGGCGACCAGGACCTCATCGATTCCTTGGCCGCGAGCATGCGGGAGTCACTCGGCGAAGGCTGATGCGCCGGCGAGGCTGCGTCCGCTGAGTGGGCCGTCGTCACCGCGCCAGGTCGATGATCGTCATCCCCGCAGAAGCGGCCGGGGCGCTCATCGCCTCCATCGCCGTCGGCGCCTCGTCGAGGCCGATGACGTTCGTGACGAGATCCTGCGGGCGCAGCCGTCCCTCGACCACGAGGTCGACGAGCTCCGGGTACTCGGCAGCGGCCATTCCGTGCGAGCCGAGCACACTGAGCTCGAGAGCGATCACCCGCGGCACATCGACGACCGGCTCTGCGGGCAGCAGCCCGATCTGCACATGCCTGCCCAAGGGTGCCAGAGCTCCGATCGCCGCCCGGATCGTGTCCTCACGGCCCAAGGCATCGACGGTCACCGCCACCCCGTCCGGGCAGTCGTCGGCAAACTGTGCGGCCACCTCGGCGCTGAGTTCGGTCGGGTCGAGATCGCGGGCATTGACGCATCGTGTGGCACCGAATTCGCGGGCGGATTCCAGGGCCGCATCGCTGACGTCGACGGCGACCACCTTCGCCCCGAGGGCCCTGGCGATCATGATCGCCGACAGTCCCACCCCACCGCAGCCGAAGACGGCGACCGTCTCGTCGGCGGCGAGTCGAGCCCGCACACGCAGACCGTGGAAGGCCGTGGCGAACCGGCAGCCGAGCCCGACCACCGCCGCGGCCGGCAGATCCTCGGGCACGGCCACGAGGTTGGCATCGGCATGGTGGATGACGACCTGATCCGCCCACGACCCGAAATGCGTGAATCCCGGCTGCGTCTGATCGGGGCAGACCTGGGCGTTGCCGGAGGCGCACCACCGGCAGGTTCCGCACCCGCACACGAAGGGTACGGTCACCCGCTGACCGACGTGGAATCCCTGCACCCCGATCCCCGCCGAGGCGACCCGGCCGACCAGCTCATGCCCGGGAACGTGAGGCAGGGTGATCGTCGAGTCGTGGCCGGCCCATGCGTGGTGATCGCTGCGGCACACCCCGGTTGATTCGACGTCGATGACGACTCCCGCATCGGGAGCCGTGGGCGCAGAGATCTCCTGCAGCTGAGGGCGGTCGGAGAACTGATCGAAGACGATGGCGCGCATACCGTCGATCGTAGGCGGTGGGCCGGATGCGAACTCAGCGTGTCCGATCTGTGGCGGAAGGGGGTGACGAGGCGGCCCACGATGTGTTCGACGACGGGGCCGCCGGCACCTCAGCACCGACACGCCGCCGATAGCTCAGCGCGGACGCACCCCGGCCGCAGCCATCGCATCGAGCAGGCGCCGACGCAGCTCTTGTGCTCTCGCGGAGAACGTCGTCTGCCGTTCCATGTACTCGGCCTTGCCCGCAGCGGTCTCGATGGCGACAACCCCGTAGCCCCATCCGCGCAGGTCATAGGGGGAGGCCTCCATATCCAGCGTGCGGATATCGACCGCCAGGTCGAAGCAGTCGACGACGAGCGCAGAATCAGCGATCGGCGAGATCTTCATCGCCCATTTGTACAGGTCCATCCCCGCATGCAGACAGCCGGGCTGCTCGTTCGCGACCATGCCCTCCCTGCTCGGCTGCAGGGTGTTGAGCGGCCGAGCCGGCTCGGTGAAGAATCGGAACGCATCATGATGCGAACACTGGATCCGGTGGCCTTCGACCACAGCATCGGTCTCGGCCGGGCTCAGCCGCAGCGGCACCTGCTGATGTCGACGCTGCTCCTCGGTGAGCCGGTAGACCATCGCCCATTCATGGATGCCGAAGCACCCGAAATTCGCCTCCCGATTCAGCGTCGACGACAGGAGGGAGGCGATGAACTTCGCCCCATCTCCACGGTCGGCGCGCCAGGACTCGAGGTCCACCTCGGCGAAGTTCCGGTCGTCGATGCGATACCAACGCCGGTCGAAATACCGGTGGTCGGCCGCCTCGGCGAGTTCGACGCGCACGCCCGGCCCGGGATGCCATCTCTTCAGCTGTCCGACCTTGAACGGATAATAGGTGAAGAGGAAATCCTCGACCGGATGGCTCTCCTGCCGCATCCGCCGTTCGATATGCGCATCGGTGCGCTCGGCGACCCGACGTTCGTGTTCATCACGCAGCCCGCGCCATCGTGAGGCAGGTACGACACCGTCACCGAGGCGGCCCGACGTGGAGTCGGCGCGCTCGGTCCCCGCCGCGTACGGGGCGGGAGTGGTGGAGGAGGGTGCGGACGTCACCGCACCATTGTCCCAGACCGTCGAGTCGGGCTCCAGCTCAGCGACCCGAGCGCTTCGTGCCCCTCACCGCAGGCGCGCTCAACGGATCCTCGGGCCACGGATGCTTCGGGTAGCGGCCCCGGTTCTCGGCTCTGACATGGGCATACGCATTGGCCCAGAACGATGCGAGATCACTGGTCACTGCCAAGGGCCGCCTGGCAGGGGAGAGCAGATGCATCGTGACCGGCACCCGGCCGTCGCAGACGCGGGGCACATCGGTCCAGCCGAAGCATTCCTGGAGTTTGACCGCGAGGATAGGGCTCGTCTCCTCAACTCCGGGATCCGGGTAGTCGAGACGGATGCTCGACCCGCTGGGCACGTCGATGTGGGTCGGGGCCAGCTCATCGAGCCGAGCCGCCTCGGGCCACGGCAGCAGAGTGCGCAGAGCAGAGACGAGATCCACCTTGCCGGGATCAGAACCCTTCGCGATCCGGTCGAGCGCTTCCGGACACCACTGATCGAGCGTGACCGACAGATGCTCCCACGTCACGTCCGGCCACGGTTGGCCGAAGACGCGTCGCAGCAGACCGAGCCTGGCGCGCAGCGCTTCGAAAGCCTCGGACGGACGCAGAACCTCGCGCGCTCCCCGTTCACGCACCGATTCGGCGATGGCGCGGCGAGCGAGCTCGAGGCCGGCCTGGATCGGGGTGGACGAAAGCTCGATCCCGCCGAGGCGGCTGCGCCGAACCGCACGGACCCTGCCGCCTTCGAAGCTCGCCGTCTCCTCGGTGTGCAGCAGTCCGGCGCCGGCGAGTTCTGCGGTGTCGATGTCGGTGGGCACCGCAGATCGGATGATCGCTCGCGATCCGGCCAGCCCCACCTCGGCGATGGCCAACCACGGACTGCCCTGCAGTGAGGAATCACGCGGCAGGCTCGCCGCGGTGCCCGAGGCCAGCAGATACTCGGAGTCCGAAGCGCTGCGGAGCCGTGCGATCTGCAGCGGATGGGCCAAAGCAGTGACGAGGCCCAGATCGTCGGGGCCGAGGGTGTGGCGCGGTTCGGCCTCGGAATCCGTCGCAGCACTCGCCGGGACCGCGGAGGCAGATGCCTCGTCGGCTGCGGCGAATTCGCGGGCGATCGACGCGAAGCGTCTGCGGTCCTGAGAGAACCGGGCATCCTTGCTGCGCCGCAGCTGCCGCAGTAGTGCCGAGAGATCAGCGCCGGGAGCCCGCTGATCGGATTCGATGACGGCGATCGCCTCGGCCGCACGAGCGGGGGAGAGCAGGGCAACCCCATCGAGCAGGCCGCGCGCCGACCACACCGACGCAGGAATCGAAGCGATCGCACGCCCGGTCTCGGTCACGTGCAGAGCGTTCTCACCTTCCTCCAGGGCACCCAACGCCACGAGATTCTCGACCGCCTGTCGCTTCGGACCGGCCGGCAGCGGTTCGGGCAGCAGACTCTCATCGCCGCCCCACACCGCCAGGGCCAGAACCGCAGCAGTGAGGTCCGAGGTCGCCACCTCGGCGGGTGTGTGTTCGGGCAGGCTCGCCCAGTCGGCTTCGGACATGCAGCGATACGCGACACCGGGGCCCTGCCGAGCGGCACGACCGGACCGCTGAGTGCCCGACGCCTTCGACGCACGCATCGTGACCAGGCCGGACATGCGCCTCCGCGTATCCAGACGCGGCCCGCGCGAGAGCCCGGAATCGATGACGATCCGCACACCGTCGATGGTCAGCGCCGATTCGGCAACCGACGTCGAGACGATGACGCGGCGATTCCGTTCGTTGTCCGTCCGTGGTCGCAGGATCGCATCCTGTTCCCTCGCCGGAGTCCGACCCGTCAGCGTGTGCACCTCGACCGCGGTGTTGGGATCCGAACCGCCCTCCGCACTCGACTCCACGCAGCGCCGCAGCCGTGAGGCCACCTCATCGACCTCGCGAGCCCCAGGGGCGAAGACGAGCACGTCCCCGGTTGCGTTCTCCTCCACGGCGCGCACCGTCGTCGCCGCCAGGTGATCAAGGAAATCCCAGGTCACACCCCGCGCATCGAGCGGACGTTCCTTCGCCGGTGCCCACCGGATCTGCAACGGATGAGTATCGGCGGCCACCGACAACAGCGTCGCCGGCGCCTGCGGCCCATCCCCGAGACGCCGCGCCCACAGCTGCGCATCCAGAGTCGCGGACATGACGACCACAGAGAGGTCCTCACGCAGATCCGCCAGCTCTCGGCACATCGCGAACGCGAGATCCGTATCCAGCTGCCGCTCATGCACCTCATCGAGGATCACCCCGGACACGCCCGTGAGCTCCGGATCGCGCAGCAGCCGGGACAGGAGCACACCCGTGGTGACGAACTCGATGCGAGTCGCCGCCGAGGTCCGCGACTCTCCTCGGACGGTGAAACCCACCACTTCGCCGAGGCGGCTTCCCGTCAACGACGCGAGCCGCCTGGCCGCGGCGCGGGCCGCCATCCGGCGCGGCTGGGTGACGATGATGCGACCCGGTTCCCGGCCGACCCCGTCGACCGAACGGGCCCGGCCGGCCGCACCGGCGGCACCGGTGGAGAATTTCGCCAGGTGCTCGGCGATCAACGGCGGCACCACTGTGGTCTTACCGGTTCCGGGAGGAGCCTCCACGACCAATCTCGGAGCGGGGGCCGCCTCGGCGAGGTTCAGCTCATCGATGAGCGCGACGGCGGGCAATCCGGCGCCGATGCGGGCGAGATCGAAGGTGTGCGGGGCAGACGGAGCGGGCATGGCACCAGTCTCTCAGCCGGGCGAGCGCACCCGCACATGGGACGCTGTGGCGGCGCCGCAAGCACCCGATCCCGGCACGATGCACACCGAAGCGCGGAAGACGCCCGGCACTGACTAGACTGGGGCACATGCGTATCGCCAGATTTGTCCATCAGGACGAGCCCAAATACGGAGTCGTCGAAGGTGAAGTGCCGCCGATCACCGACGGCAGCTGGGACACGTCGGGACTCGAACTCGCCGTTCTCGACTCGGATCCCTTCTTCTCTCCGGCCCAATCGACAGGGGAGAGGCTGAAGCTCGACGATGTGCGTCTGGTCAGCCCCATCCTGCCGCGTTCGAAGGTCATCGGCGTCGGCCGCAACTTCGCCGACCATGCCGCCGAACTCGGCAATGAGGTGCCGGTGTCCCCGCTGACCTTCTTCAAACCCAACACCGCGGTCATCGGCCCCGGCGATCCCATCCGTCTGCCCGCCATCAGCGAATACGTCTCCTATGAGGCCGAACTCGCTGTCATCATCGGCCGTGTGGCCAAGGGAGTGAAGGCCGAGAACGCCTTCGACCACGTCCTCGGCTACACCGCCGGCAACGATGTGACCCTGCGCGACATCCAGAAGGCCGACAAACAGTGGTCGCGGGCGAAGGGCTTCGACACCTCCTGCCCGCTGGGACCGTGGATCGAAACCGACCTCGACGTCGACGACCTGAACATCCGCTCCTGGGTCGACGGGGACAAGAAGCAGGACGGCACGACCGCCGACTTCATCTTCGACATCCCGACCCTCGTCGAGCACCTGTCGGAGACGATCACCCTGCTGCCCGGCGATGTCATCCTCACCGGCACTCCGGCGGGAGTCGGACAGATCGTGTCCGGCAACCGCGTCGACGTCGCCATCGAAGGGCTCGGCGTCCTGTCGAACCCGGTCATGGACGCCTGAGCCGGCTTTCGCGCAATCGGCTCGACCTGACCGGCAGCACCACCGCACAATCAGCGCCACAGACTCACACACCACCGACTCACACACCACCGACTCACACTCGAGAAGATCACGCAAAGGACAACCGTGAGCGTCAAAGTTCGTTTCTGCCCATCACCCACCGGCACCCCGCACGTCGGCATGGTCCGCACGGCCCTGTTCAACTGGGCCTATGCCAGGCACACCGGCGGCACGTTCGTCTTCCGCATCGAAGACACCGACGCGGCACGGGATTCCGAGGAGAGCTTCGGCCAGGTCGTCGAGGCGCTGAAATGGCTGGGCCTGGACTGGGAGGAGGGCATCGAGGTCGGCGGCGACAACGGACCCTACCGCCAGTCGCAGCGCAGTGAGATCTACGCCGAGGTCATCGAGAAGCTCAAGGCCGGCGGCCACATCTACGAGTCCTTCTCGACCAACGAAGAGGTCGAGGCCCGCCACAAGGCCGCCGGCCGCGACCCCAAACTCGGCTACGACGGCTACGACCGCGACCTGAGCGACGAACAGAAGGCGGCCTTCCGCGCCGAAGGCCGCGAACCCGTATGGCGCGTGCGCATGCCCGATGAGGACATCACGTTCACCGACCTCGTCCGCGGCGACATCACCTTCAAGGCCGGCACCGTCCCCGACTTCGTCGTCGTCCGTGCCAATGGTCAGCCGCTGTACACCCTGGTCAACCCCGTCGACGACGCGCTCATGGGCATCACCCATGTGCTCCGCGGCGAGGACATCCTGTCCTCGACCCCGCGCCAGATCGCGCTCTACGAACACCTCAAGGCCATCGGCATCGCCGAGGCGACCCCCGAGTTCGGCCACCTGCCCTACGTCATGGGCGAGGGCAACAAGAAGCTGTCGAAGCGCGACCCCGAATCGAACCTGTTCCTCCACCGCGAGAACGGCTTCATCCCCGAAGGGCTCATCAACTACCTGGCCCTGCTCGGCTGGTCCATCGGACCCGACCGCGACGTGTTCAGCGTCAGGGAGTTCACCGAAGCCTTCGACATCCACGATGTCCTGCCCAACCCCGCCCGGTTCGACGTGAAGAAGGCCACCGCCATCAACGCCGACCACATCCGTCTCCTCGAACCGAGTGACTTCCGTGACCGTCTGGTGCCCTATCTTCAGGCCGCCGAGGTGCTCCCTGAGTCCCCGACGGATGCTCAGCTGGCGATCCTCGACCAGGCGGCACCGCTCGTGCAGACCCGGATGAAGCTGCTGGGCGAAGCCCCCGACCTGCTCGCGTTCCTCTTCACTTCCGACGCCGACCTCGCCATGGCCGAGGACGGGCTGAAGACGCTCAAGGACTCCGCCCCCGAGGTGCTCGCCGCCTCCATCGAGGTCCTCGAAGGACTCGACGAATGGACGACGCCGAAGCTCGAAGAGGTCCTGTCGGCGAAGCTCGTGACCGAGATGGAGATCAAACCGCGTCTGGCCTACGGCCCGCTGCGTGTGGCCGTGTCCGGCCGGAAAGTCTCCCCGCCGCTGTTCGAGTCGATGGAGATCCTCGGCAAGGACTCCTCGCTCACGCGCCTCAAGGCACTCGCGGCACAGCTGTGACCATGATCGAGCAGAGCAAGCAGAGCAACTGGACCCGCGGGGGACTGCACTTCCGGGATGTGACGGTCGAGGTGCCCTTCGACCATTTCGGACGATCGGGGGAGACCTCGGCGAAGGCGAACCTGCCGGACACGCTGAGCGTGTTCGCCCGGATCATCGCCACCGAGGCGGACAGTCAGAAGCCCTACCTCGTCTACCTGCAGGGCGGACCCGGCGTGGAAGCTCCGCGCCCGGGCATCGCCGGCGGCCCCGACGGATGGGTGAAGCGGGCCCTCGAGGAATTCCAGGTCGTCATGCTCGACCAGCGCGGGACCGGGAAGTCAAACCCGATCGGCTCCGTCGACGGGGCCGCCACCGGCTTCGAGCAGGTGGGGGAGGACCCGTCCGCGATCGCCGAGGCGCTTTCGTTCTTCCGAGCCGATTCGATCGTCGAGGATGCGGAGATCCTGCGCGGCCACCTCGGTGTGGACACCTGGTCCCTGTTGGGACAGTCCTTCGGCGGGTTCACGACTCTGCGGTATATCTCCGCACATTCGAGCGCGCTTCACGAGGTGTACTTCACCGGCGGTCTGCCGGCGATCGGCCTCGACCCGGCGACCGTCTACGGGCGGACGTGGGACGGGATGATCCGCAAGTCCGAGCAGTACTACAAGGCGTTTCCCGGCGATCGCGAGAAGATGCGCAGGCTGGTCGACCTCGCATCCGTCGGCGACGGTCTCGCCCTGCCCGGGGGAGCACGGGCGACGCCGGAGCGGATCCGTCTGCTCGGGCACTTCCTCGGGGCCTCCGACGGTCCCGAGAAGCTGCACTATCTGCTCGACCTCGACCCCGCCTCGGCGGCGTTCCGGCATGATCTTGCCGCGTCCCTGCCGTTCTCGGGGCGCAATCCGCTCTATGCGGTCATCCACGAATCCTGCTGGGCCGACGGCGCGGTGACGAACTGGGCGGCGAGGCGGGCGATGCCGGATGCCGTCCGGGAGGATCCGACCCTGTTGGCCGGCGAACATGCCGGTCCGGAGTCCCTGCACGAGGATCCGGAGCTCGCGCCCTTCGCCGAGGTGGCCGAGCTCGTTGCCGCACGTCGATGGCCTGGTCTCTACGAAGTCGACGCTCTGCGGGCCGCTTCGGTGCGCGGCGCTGCGGCGGTGTATTTCGAGGACGCATATGTGCCGGTGGAGTATTCGCTGGCCACCGCCGAGCACCTGTCAGGGGTCAAGCCGTGGGTGACGAACGAGTACGAACACAACGGCCTGCGGGCCGACGGATACCGGGTGCTCGACCGGCTCATCGGCCTCGCCCGCGGGTGAAGGGCTCCCGCAGGCGGTGCCGGCCCGGCGCGTGAGTGGTCCGCGCAGACGGGGCCGAGGACCCGGGGACGCGCAGGTGCGAATCTGTTAAGAAGGTCACACGGAAATGGGCCTCTGCGATTTGTCCGGAAGCGGGATGCTTGTGTAGAGTTATATCTCGTTGCTCAGGGAAATCTCCTCAGGGATGGCCTTGAAAAGCATTGGGCTATGGTGTAATTGGCAGCACGAGTGATTCTGGTTCATTTAGTCTAGGTTCAAGTCCTGGTAGCCCAGCGGACATCATCCGGAGGTCTCTCCAGGTGAGTTGTTCTAGCCCCCGTCGTCTAGTGGCCTAGGACGCCGCCCTCTCAAGGCGGTAACGGCAGTTCGAATCTGCTCGGGGGTACGGTTGAGCCCCGCATCGAATTTCGGTGCGGGGCTCACTCTAATTCACCGGTCTCGTAAGGCTGTTCGGTGAGGGGCTCGTCAGGTCATAGGTTGAGGGGCTCGTCGGCTCAAAGGATGCCCGATCCCCAAAAGGTGGTCACTATCGGATACTTTCGCCGCCGCGTCAGAAACTATCCGATAGTGACCACAACTTCTGGTGGCCAGACTCAGCGGGCGACGGAGTCTGCGATGCGCTTCGTGTTCTCGGCCGTCTTGATGTTGGAGACGATGAGCTCGAGCACGAGACGGACGCCGATGACCCACAGTGCCGGGACGATCCAGCCGAAGATGATCGCGAGGATCAGTGGCAGCACGTTGAAGCTCGGTCCGTCATTGAAGTAGGCTGCGGCCGAACCGGCGGCGACTCCCGCGCTGATGCCGGCGATGATGGTGGCGAGGTAGGACAGGGCCGCGACCACGATCGCGATGATGTAGATGAAGCCCGCCCACTTCACTGCGATGAAGCTGTCGAAGCGAATGTCGAACAGAGACTTGAAGAACCCGGTCTGAGGGGGCGTCGGCTGCGGAGCCTGACCGTAAGCGGGCTGGCCGTAGGTCGGCTGTCCATATGCCTGCTGGCCATACGCCTGCTGCTGTGCTGCACCCTGTGAGTAGGCGCCCTGCTGATACGGATCCTGCTGATACGGATCCTGCTGATGGGCGCCGGGCTGAGAATATCCTGCCTGCTGGTACGGCTGCTCCTGTGCCTGGTAGGCATTGGGCTCATAGGTGCCCTGCTGGTACCCGGACTGAGCATCCTGCACGGCCTGCGTGTCCTGACCTGGCTGGTACTGAGCGTCCTGGCCCGGCTGAGCGTCCTGACCCGGCTGGGCTTCCTGAGGGGTCTGTGCTGACTGGTCTGAAGCGGATCGGGCGCTCTGCGGCTGGTCCCCGGCGCCGGAGTTCTGGCCGTCGAGGTTCTGCTCAGCCGAGCTGCTGTTCGGGTCGTTCGGGTTCTGCGGTGTCGACATGATCGTCCTTCTCGAGAATGGAACGCACCCCGAGCAGGGCACGCTCGCCTGATATCTGCCTGCAGTCGCAACCTATCAGGATGGGCCGACCCGCGGCAGGGCGGCTGTCATCGTGGGAAGAAGGCCAAAGCGATGACTCAGCCTACCTGCTCAGTCTGCGGCGCCGGACTGAGTCGCGAAGTCCTGACTGTCGGAGTCCGCTGAAGTCGAGCCGGAACGTTCGCAGTCCATCCCGGTCAGGCCGATACTCCACTCGACGGCAAGCTCGTCACCAGGGGCGACGATGTCGAAGTCCTCGCCGGCCTCGCCCGCGGCGAATGCATTCGGCGGACACGTCATCGGTTCGATCGCGATCGCCTGCCGGGCCAGTTCGTCCCCGAGCCCGTCACCCGTGCACACCTGCCAGGTGCGGAAACCGGGCCCCATACCGACGACGACCTCCCGGGAATCAGCACCCTTCAACCGTGCCCGCGACCACCCGTCGACTCTGCGCCGAGGCTCGCCGAAAGCATCGTCGAGGACCGTTCCGCCGATCATGCGCAGCGCTCGGAAATCCTTGCACACCATGCACGCGGAATCATCCGAGACGTGATCGGCCGGAACCGCAGTGCCGTCGTCGAAGGGACGCACGGCTGTGGGGATGAGCCGATCATCGGTCTCGAACCAGTGCGCAGCGGGAATGACGAGCTGAGCCTCATCGACGAGGGCACTGCCCCCAGCCGAGAGCCACGGGTGGAAACCGAAACCGAACGGGGCGGGACCGGACCCCGTGTTGAGGCCACGGGCACGCATGCGCAGCTCCGCCTCGGCGAGTTCGAAATCCACCCGCAGGCCGAACTCGAACGGATACCCCTCCGAGGGCGGAAGCGCATACTCGAGACTGACTGCGGACTCGGTCCGCTCGAGCACGGACCATTCGACGTCGGCGACCAGGCCGTGCAGTGCGGTATCGCGCTCGGGCTCGGTGATCGGCAGCTGATGACTGACGCCGGCGAAGTCGAAACGACCCCCATCGATCCGGTTCGGCCAGGGTGCGAGCACGGCTCCGTCGAAGGCATTCATCGGCACCACCACCGGGCGATCGCCGACGCTGAAGCGAAGCAGGCTCGCACCGATGGGGGAGATGACCGCAGCAGACTCGCCGCAGGCGAGTTCGATGGTGGCGGTCATGGGTCTCCTGAGGCTCGACGGCGGGAAGAGCGGTTGCAGATATTCTACGCTGTCCGCGTCCGTCCGAGCCCCCAGGTGTTAGCATTATGATCGAAAATGATAACTTTTGGGAGGTCTGATGCCAGAGTCGCATCGCCGGGCGAACCTGTCCGATGGTCGTGAGATCCTGTTCTTCCAGGACCCCGACTCACCTGCACCGACGATCGTCACCGACTCCCGGCCTCCCGAACCGCGGCCCGACAGCGGCACCCTGCGCTTCGACGTCCTCACCGGCGAATGGGTCGCCGTGGCCACGCACCGACAGACTCGCACCCACCTGCCCGTCGCCGCCGAATGCCCGCTGTGTCCGTCGACGCCGGACCGTCCCACCGAGATCCCCGCCGCGGACTTCGACGTCGCCGTCTTCGAGAATCGCTTCCCATCGCTCGGCCCCGACCTCGGCGATGTTCCGTCGTCACACACAGTGGACGACACCTTCGCCGAGGCGGCCGCCGACTCCGCCGACGCCGTGACCTCTGCGCTGTCGGGACCGGGATACGGCCGCTGCGAAGTCGTCGTCTTCTCCTCCGAACACACCGGATCCTTCGCCGGACTCGGCACCGAACGAGCCCGCACCGTCATCGACGCCTGGGCCAACCGGACCGCTGAGCTGTCGGCGCTGCCGGGCATCGAACAGGTCTTCATGTTCGAGAACCGCGGGGAGGAGATCGGGGTGACGATGAACCACCCGCACGGACAGATCTATGCTTACCCCTATGTCACCCCGCATACCGCGATCACCTCGGCCCGAGCCGATGAGCACTTCAGCCGCACCGGGCGACCGCTGCTCGGCGACGTGCTCGCCTTCGAACGCGAGTCAGGGGAGCGGATGATCCTCGAGACCGATCACTTCTCCGCCTTCGTGCCCTTCGCCGCCCGCTGGCCGATCGAAGTCCACATCGTCCCTCACCGCCAAGTGGGAAGCGTCGACGAACTCGACGACACCGAACGAGACGACCTGGCCCGCGTCTACCCGGAGGTGCTGCAGCGCATCGACGGCCTCTACCCGAGCCCCACGCCGTATATCGCGGCCTGGCACCAGGCACCGGTCAACAGCGCCGACCATCGCGCCGAATGGCTCCACCTCGAGATCACAAGCCCGCGCCGGGCGGAGAACAAGCTGAAGTTCCTCGCCGGGTCGGAAGCCGCCATGGGCGCCTTCGTCGGTGACGTCTCCGCCGAGGAGACCGCAGCCAGGCTGCGCGCGGTGACCCTGGAACCCCTCGCCGAGGCGGCCGTGACCGCGACCGCTGCAGCCCCCGACAGGGAAGGGGACCGTCGATGAGCACCGTGACGCCTCAGGCGGTAGAGACCCCAACTCCCCAACATCTCGCCGAGGAGTTCGAGGCCCTGTTCGGCTACCGGCCGCTCGGGTCCTTCCGCGCGCCGGGACGCGTGAATTTCATCGGCGAACACACGGACTACAACTCGGGCCTCGTCCTGCCCATCGCCATCGACCGAGCCGTGTACGTCGCCATCGGTCAGCGACCCGAAGCCAGCGGAACCGAGGGACGAACGGAGGGCGGGGCTGGAGAGATCGGGACTGCGGACCCGCCTCGGCGTGGTGAGAGCATTCGCATCGTCTCCGATCATCGCGATGAAACCGGTCAGCGCATGTCGGGCCAGTTCACGGCCGCGGAGCTTATGCCCGGAACCCTGCCCGGGTGGCTCAGCCACCCCGCGGGCGTCGTCGACGAGATCGCGAAGACCACGGGCACGGTCGTCGGCGGTGTCGACCTCTACCTCGAGTCCACTGTGCCCGTCGGCGCCGGGCTGTCGTCATCACATGCACTCGAAGTCGCGGTGCTCATCGCCCTCGCCGAGGTGTTCGGTCTCGGCCTCGACGACCGGGAGAAGGTGCTGCTGACGCAGCGGGCCGAGAACGATTTCGTCGGAGCGCCGACGGGAATCGTCGACCAGGCCGCATCGATCATGACCGAGACCGGGCACGCACTCTTCCTCGACTGCCGCGACCTCGGTGCTCGGCAGATTCCCTTCGACCTCGACGCCGAGGGGCTCAGACTCCTCGTCATCGACTCGAAGGTCTCGCATTCGCACAGTGAGAGCGGGTACGGGGCCAGGCGGAAGAGCTGCGAGGAATCCGCAGCGATCTTCGGCGTCGACAGTCTGCGGGAACTCGCCGATGACGTCGACCTGAGCGAACTGACCGACGAACAGCGCAAGCGAGTGCGACACGTCCTCGCCGAAAACGCGCGAGTCCGCGCCACCGTCGAACTGCTTGAGGACAATGAACGCTCGCACGGCAGCGACCATGACGCACGCATCCGCGCGATCGGTGATCTGCTGGTGGCCTCCCACGAATCGCTGGCTCATGACTATGAGGTCTCCTGCGCCGAACTCGATGTTGCGGTGACGGCCGCGATGGGAGCCGGGGCACTCGGAGCGCGGATGATCGGCGGCGGCTTCGGCGGCTCGGCGATCGCCCTCATCGACGCAGGTCGAGTCGATGACGTCGGCGATGCCGTCATTGCGGCATTCGCCGAGCACGGTTACCGGGAACCGGACATCTTCGCCGTCAGCGCAGGCCGGGGTGCCGCCCGTTTCGACTGAACCACGGGTTCGCCTGAGCCACAGGGTCGACCGCTCCGCAGGCTCGACCAGGGCGTTGACTCCTTCGGCTGTGTTCGCGTCGGTGGGCCACACTGCCGCATTTCGACGGGGCACGGTCACAGCGGCGTCGTGGCAACGGTGCGATCCGGCGAGTCGGTACACCTTGTTCTGAACTGCCCACCGAAGAACGTGATGAGTTCAGAGAAGACGAGACCACACCAGGCCGTTGACTCCGCGAACCTGGGCGGTTCATGCTTGAACCTCAGGCGGCGATGGCTGGGGCGATGAGCTCGGACGGGCGGGGAGCGGTATGGACATCTGCGACGTCAACGGGGTGAGCCTCGGCGTCGACGAGTTCGGCGCAGCGGATTCCCCGCTGATTCTCTGCCTCGGCGCACCGACCATGCTGTCCTGGCCCGATGCTCTGTGTCGGCAGCTGGCAGAGCAGGGGCGCCACGTTGTGCGCTGCGACCTCCGCGATGCCGGAGCCTCGAGCAGCGGCGACCTGACAGCCCCGAACTACACTCTGCGAGATCTCGCCGCCGATGCCGCCGGACTCGCTCGGGCCTTCGACGACCGGCCTGCGCATCTGGCGGGAACCGGCATCAGCGGGATGATTGCGCAGGTCGCAGCCCTCGACTTTCCGGACGCGTTCTCTGCGCTCACTCTCATAGGGACTCGGCCGATCGCTCCCGGACCCGTCGATGACGACCTGCCGGATCATGATCAGGCCACGATGGGCCCGCTCTTCTCCAGGCCGCAGCCGGACTGGACGGACGTCGGATCGGTGGCTGACTTCATGGCTGATGGCGCGAAGATCCTCGGAGATGACCCCGCCGAGGCGCGCGCAGTCGCTGCGCGGATCTGGGCCCGCACCCGGGGCTCCGATCCTGGGGCGCACCAGGCCGATCAGTTGGGAATGGTCTTCTCCCGACTCGACTGCCGACCACGCTGGAGGGAACGGCTCTCGCAGCTGCAGCTGCCGACACTGGTCGTGCACGGCCGCCTCGACCCGTTCTTCCCCCTGGGCAACGGAGAGGTGATCGCTCGGGAGATTCCAGGCGCCCGGCTGCTCATCCTCGACGAGGCGTCCAGAGCCGTGCCGACCACGGACATCCCCGAGGTCGCGGCGGCCATGGCCGCGCTCTGACTCGGCACTGCGGAATCTCAGGGAATCAGCGGGTGCCGGGGGCCGCCTCGGTGCCGGTGCCTGCATCGTCGCCGCGAGTCTCGACGATGCGGATCGGACGCAGCTTCGCCCAGATGAGGAAGACGGCAGCGGCGATGATGAGACCGATCCCGGTCCACAGGTTCGCGTCGACCCCGCCGGTGCGCTCGGCCTCGTCGGGGGTGAAGCCGACGATCCCGGCTATCGTGAGGATGATGCCGAAGATCCCCAGCAGAATGCCGATGAAGTTGCGGATGTCGAAGGCACCTGCGGTCTTCGTCAGTTCGTTTGCTTTGCTCATGGTGTTCACTGGCTCCTTTAGCCGAAGGTCACATTGAGGATGATGACGAGGACCAAGGCGACTCCCGCAATGGGCACCGGACGCTTCCAGACCGGGGGCTTCGGTTCGCCCAGATCCTCGAAGTCGGTCTTCGGAGTCTCCGAATAGACGAGCCCGCGCAGCTCATGGGCCGACTTCGGCGCAGTCCTGAAGGTGACGATGACGGAGAGGACGATGTCGACGACGAACGCGGTGCTGGCGGCGAGGAACGCCGCACCCTGACCGGGCAGATCGAGCACTCCGGTCTCGGCGAGGACGAACACGGCCACGGCCGAGAGCGTTCCGCCGACGAGGCCCACCCAACCGGCGGTCGCGGACATCCGCTTCCAGAACATACCGAGGATGAAGGTGGCGAACAGCGGTGCGTTGAAGAAGCCGAACAGCGTCTGCAGATAGTCCATGAGGTTGGAGAAGTTGCCGGCGATGAGGGCGGTGAAGATCGCGACGACACAGGCACCGATCGTGGCGTAGCGGCCGACCTTGAGGTAGTAGCCGTCCTCGCGGTCCTTGACCACGTACTGCTGCCACAGGTCATAGCTGAAGACCGTGTTGAACGCGGAGATGTTCGCGGCCATGCCCGCCATGAACGCGGCGAGCAGACCCGCAATCGCGATGCCCAGCAGACCGTTCGGCAGGACCTCCCGCATGAGCAGCAGGAGCGCATCGTTGTACGTCACGCCCGTCTGCGCCTGGGCGGTCGCCTCGTCGACGGTGGACGCGATCTGCTTGAAGTTCGTCATCTGCGTCACGAGGACCGCGGAGATCATGCCGGGGACGATGACGATGAAGGGGATGAGCATCTTCGGGAAAGAGCCGAGGATGGGCGTCAGTCGAGCGGCGTTGATCGACTTCGACGCCATGGCTCTCTGGACCTCGACGAAGTTCGTCGTCCAGTAGCCGAAGGAGAGCACGAAGCCGAGCCCGAAGACGATGCCGACGACCGAGAGCACCGGATTGGAGAAGCCGGAGAGCTGTTCGCCCGGCCAGCTGCTCAACTGTTCCGCGCCGAGCATACCGTCGCTGCTCACTCGCTCCTTGAGGCCCTCCCAGCCGCCGACGCGGTTGAGCCCGATGATCGTCAGCGGCAGGAGCGCTGCGACGATGACGAAGAACTGGAGCACCTCGTTGTAGATCGCCGCGGTCAGCCCGCCGAGGGTGATGTAGGAGAGCACGATCGCGGCGGCGACGATGAGGGCGATCCACAGCGGCCAGCCGAGCAGACGGTTGACGATTGTGCCCAGCAGGAACAGGTTGACGCCGGCGATGAGGATCTGCGCGATGGCGAACGAGAGGGCGTTGACCAGGTGGGCGCCGGTGCCGAAGCGTTTGCGCATGAACTCCGGAACCGACCGGACCTTCGAGCCGTAGTAGAAGGGCATCATGACGACACCGAGGAACAGCATCGCCGGGACCGCGCCGATCCAGAAATAGTGCATCGTCGGCATGCCGTACTGGGCACCCGTGGCGGACATGCCCATGATCTCCACGGCGCCGAGGTTGGCCGAGACGAACGCGAGAGCCGTGACCCACGCCGGCAGGCTCCGTCCGGAGAGGAGGAACTCGATGCTCGAGGAGATCCCGCGCTTGGCGAACCACCCGATTCCGAGGACGAAGATGAAGTAGATCGCTATCAGCAGATAGTCGATCCACTGTGCGTCCAAGCGGATTGCTTCCAAGGTTCCTCCATATGCGTCAGTGCATGGCTGCGAAGTGCGTCAGTGCATAGCTGCGTGTGGTGTGTGACACCCCGAGTGGACACTTTAGAGGATTGTGAGCCTGATCGCTAGTGATCGAACCTGAACAGTTTTGATCGTTTGACGGAGGGGTCAGACGACCTCGACCTCGACACCCGCCTCACGCAGGGCCGCGAGTTCGGATTCCTCACTCTTCGAATCCGTGATGAGCTGCTGGATCTCGTCCGTCGGGACGGTGAGCACCGACGAGCGGAGGCCGACCTTCGTGTGATCGACGAGAGCAGTGACGTGCCCCGCCCCGGCGGCCATGGCCCGGTCGGTATCGGCGACGGGAAATGCCGGAGTCGACAGGCCGAAGTCCGCGGCCAGGCCGTTGCCGGAGAGGAAAACGGTATCGGCGCGCAGGCCGAGCAGCTGTGACACCGTGCCGCCGCCGACGAACGCCCGGATCGAATGGCGCAGCAGACCGCCGACGACGATGACCTCATTGTCGGGGGAGGAGACCATGGCCTCGGCGACCAGCAGCGAATTCGTCACCACGCGCAGACCGGAACGGGTCACGAGCTCCTTGGCCAGCAGCTCGGTCGTCGTACCCGGACCGAGCGCCACGACATCGCCGTTGTGCACCTGAGTCGCCGCGGCGCGAGCGATCGCCGTCTTCTCGGCCAGAGCCTGTTCGAGCTTCTCCGCGTAGCTCGACTCCCGCGCGCTCGAAGCGAGCACGGCACCGCCGTGGGTGCGGATGAGCCTGCCCTCCTCGGCGAGCTGATCGAGGTCGCGGCGGATCGTCACCGCCGAGGTGTCGAGCTTCTCCGACAGGGCGGTGATGGAGACGGCGCCGTCTCTCTCGATCGTATCGACGATGATGTTGCGTCTCTGGGCGGCGATCATGGGGCCATCGTACAAGCCCGGTGGTCGGGCCGATTTCAAGGACAGTGCAAGACCGCGGGCCCGGAGGGATGTTCCTCCGAGCCCGCGGTCAAATCGTTCGCAGCTGGGCGAGGTGCGATGGGGGCAGAGTCGGACTCAGCCGCGCACGAGCGCTTCGGTCAGCGCCCGCGCGGCATCGATGACCGACTTCGCATGCAGCCGACCGGGCTGGCGAGTGAGCCGGTCGACCGGCCCGGAGATCGAGACGGCGGCGACGACGCGATTGCTCGGCCCGCGCACGGGGGCCGACACCGAGGCGACGCCCCGTTCGCGTTCGGCGATCGACTGCGCCCAGCCTCGGCGACGGACGCCGGAGAGCATGGTCGCGGAGAATCGTGCACCCCGCAGGCCCGTGTGCAGGCGATCCGGCTCCTCCCAGGCCAGCAGCACCTGGGCGGCGGAGCCTGCGCGCATCGACAGCGTCGCGCCGATCGGCACGGAGTCGCGCAGACCCACCGGACGCTCGGCCGCGGCCACGCACAGGCGCAGATCGCCCTGGCGGCGGAAGAGCTGAGCGGACTCACCCGTCTGATCCCGCAGCTGACCCAGCACGGGTCCGGCCGCGGCCAGCAGGCGGTCTTCGCCGGCGGCCGAGGACAGCTCGGCCAGGCGCGGCCCGAGGACGAAGCGCCCCTGCAGGTCACGACCGACGATGCGGTGGAATTCGAGGGCAACAGCCAGGCGGTGGGCAGTGGGGCGTGCCAGTCCGGTCAGCGTCACCAATTCGGCGAGAGAGGCGGGTCCGGCCTCAAGTGCGGAGAGAACCATTGCGGCCTTGTCGATGACTCCGACGCCGCTACCATTGCTTGTCATAGGCACCATTGTGCGCGTCTCAGTGGGCGAGATGCAAGTTCGCATTGCGATACGGGCGAGTAGATTTCGAGTACGCACTCACTCCAGTGCGCTAACAGCAGTTCATCGACGTGCCGTACCTCGGCCCGTCAGGTCTACATCGGGTGCAGAGATCCCTGCACCGGCGGGAGGAACCATGCCACGCACATTGGCCGAGAAGGTCTGGGCCGATCACGTCGTCTCACTTGGTGTTGACGGTGCGCCGGACCTCATCTACATCGACCTCCACCTCGTCCACGAGGTGACCAGCCCGCAGGCCTTCGACGGACTCCGACTCGCCGGGCGCCCCGTGCGCCGGCCCGACCTCACCATCGCCACCGAGGACCACAACACCCCGACCTGGGACATCGACAAACCGATCGCCGAACCCACCTCGGCCACGCAGATCAACACCCTGCGCAATAACGCCGAAGAGTTCGGGATCCGCCTGCACAGCCTCGGCGACGCCGACCAGGGCATCGTCCACGTCGTGGGACCGCAGCTGGGCCTGACCCAGCCGGGCACCACCGTCGTCTGCGGCGATTCGCACACCTCCACCCATGGAGCCTTCGGGGCGCTGGCCTTCGGCATCGGCACCTCCGAGGTCGAACACGTGCTCGCGACACAGACGCTGAGCCTCAAGCCCTTCAAGACGATGTCGATCACCGTCGACGGTGATCTGCCCGAGGGCTCGAGCGCGAAGGACATCATCCTCGCGATCATCGCGAAGATCGGCACCGGCGGGGGACAGGGCTACGTCCTCGAATACCGCGGCGAAGCGATCCGCCAGCTGTCGATGGAAGCCCGGATGACGATCTGCAATATGTCGATCGAAGCCGGCGCCCGCGCCGGAATGGTCGCCCCCGATGAGACGACCTTCGACTACGTCAAGGGCCGCCCGCACGCCCCTGAGGGCGAAGACTGGGACGCCGCCGTCGAGTACTGGAAGACCCTCTACACCGACGAAGGTGCCGAATTCGACGCCGAGGTGGTCCTCAAGGCCGAAGACATCGAACCCTTCGTCACCTGGGGCACGAACCCCGGCCAGGGCCTGCCGCTCTCGGCCTCGGTGCCCAGCCCCGACGACTTCACCGACGAGAACGACAAGGCCGCAGCGGCCAATGCGCTGGCCTATATGGGTCTGACCCCGGGCACCCCGCTGCACGAGATCGAAGTCGACACCGTCTTCCTCGGCTCGTGCACGAACTCCCGTATCGAAGACCTCCGAGCCGCCGCCGAGGTGATCCGCGGCCGGAAGAAGGCCGACAACGTCCGCTTCATGGTCGTCCCCGGCTCCGCGAAGGTCCGCCTCCAGGCCGAAGAGGAAGGCCTCGACGTCATCTTCAAGGACTTCGGCGGCGAATGGCGCTTCGCCGGCTGCTCGATGTGCTTAGGCATGAACCCGGACCAGCTGGCCGAAGGCGAACGCTGCGCCTCGACCTCGAACCGCAACTTCGAAGGACGCCAGGGCAAGGGCGGACGCACCCACCTCGTGTCCCCGCTCGTGGCCGCGGCCACCGCGGTGCGCGGCACGCTGTCCTCACCCGGCGACGTCGCCGACCTGCCACGGGACGCCGAACCCGTGGAATGGGCCGATGACCGCCTGTCACTGAACCTGACACCCGTCTCGGCGAACGACTGAAGTAGGAGGACGAGCCATGGAAGCTTTCACCACCCACACCGGCATCGGCGTTCCTCTGCGCCGATCCAATATCGACACCGACCAGATCATCCCCGCGAAGTTCCTCAAGCGCGTCACCCGCACCGGCTTCGAGGACGCCCTGTTCTACCGCTGGCGGTCAGGCGAGGACTTCGTCCTCAACGACCCCGACTTCGCGGGCGGCTCCGTCCTCGTCGCCGGCCCCGACTTCGGCACCGGGTCCTCCCGTGAGCACGCCGTCTGGGCGCTCAAGGACTATGGCTTCCGCGTCGTCCTGTCCTCCCGGTTCGGCGATATCTTCCGCGGCAACTCCGGCAAGGAGGGGCTGCTGGCCGCCGAACTGGAGCAGTCCGACATCGAACTGATCTGGAAGATCCTCGAGAACCATCCCGGCACTCCGATCACCGTCGACCTGGTTGAGAAGACCGTGACGTGCGACACCGTCACCGTGTCCTTCCAGATCGACGACTACACGCGCTGGCGCCTGCTCGAAGGCCACGACGACATCAGCCTCACCCTGGCCAAGGAAGATGACATCGTCGCCTACGAATCCGCCCGGTTCGCGTTCAAGCCGACCACCCTGCCCGCGAAGGTCTGACCCCCACCGAGGCGACCCACCGGAACCATCGGACCCCCGCCGAGGCGCCCCTCGGTCACCATCGGACGTGACCTCGGAGCCGCCTCGGCGAATCGGTGGGATCCCATCGGCTGGGTTAGTCTAGGACGGTGCCCGCAACAACGGTCGGGCACCGTCTCCGGGTGGAATCCCGCCCGGACCCGGTCATCGGAATCAGGGAGGAACATGCTCGAAGTACGTGGGGGAAACCCGCTGGACGGCACCGTCAGGGTCCGCGGCGCCAAGAACCTGGTGCCCAAGGCGATGGTGGCCTCCCTGCTCGGTGAGACCCCGTCCGTGCTGCGCGGCGTGCCCAACATCCGCGACGTCGAGATCGTCACCGGACTCCTCGAACTCCACGGAGTCCGCGTCACCTCCGGCCCCGACGGCGACCAGCCCGACGGCGAGCTCCACCTCGACCCGGCAGAGGTGGCACAGGGATCCATCGTCGACATCGACGCCCACGCCGGGTCCTCCCGCATCCCGATCCTCTTCTGCGGACCGCTGCTGCACAGCCTCGGTCAGGCCTTCATCCCCGACCTCGGCGGTTGCCATATCGGCGACCGCCCCATCAACTTCCACCTCGACGTGCTCCGCAAATTCGGTGCTGAGGTCGACAAGACCCCCGGCGGCATCATGCTCAAGGCCACCAGCCGGCTGCAGGGCACGAAGGTCAAACTGCCCTACCCCTCGGTCGGCGCCACCGAACAGGTGCTGCTGACCGCAGTGCGCGCCGAAGGCGTGACCGAGCTGCGGGGCGCTGCGATCGAACCCGAGATCATGGATCTCATCGCGCTGCTGCAGAAGATGGGCGCGATCATCACCGTCGACACTGACCGGGTGGTGCGCATCGAAGGCGTCGATTCGCTGCGCGGCTTCATCCACCGTGCCCTGCCCGACCGCAATGAGACTGCATCGTGGGCCTCGGCCGCGCTGGCGACCGGGGGAGACATCTTCGTCGCGGGTGCCAGCCAGCCCGAACTCATCACCTTCCTCAACATCTTCCGCAAGATCGGTGGGGAATTCGACGTCCGGGAGACGGGCATCCGGTTCCGCCACCCCGGCGGCAAACTCCGGTCCTTCGCCCTCGAAACAGACGTCCACCCCGGCTTCATGACCGACTGGCAGCAGCCGCTCGTCGTCGCCATGACCCAAGCCGAAGGGCTGTCGATCATCCACGAGACCGTGTACGAGAACCGCTTCGGCTTCACCGACGCGCTGCGCTCGATGGGGGCCAAGATCCAGCTCTACCGCGAATGCCTCGGCGGCACCCCCTGCCGCTTCGGACGGCGGAACTACCAGCACTCGGCCGTGATCTCCGGACCCACCGACCTCAGAGGCACCCGCATCGACGTGCCGGATCTGCGCGGCGGATTCAGCCACCTCATAGCCGCCCTGGTCGCCCAGGGCACGAGCGAAGTCCACGGAATCGAACTCATCAACCGCGGATACGAGAACTTCCTCGACAAGCTCGTCGGCCTCGGCGCCGAGGTGTCCGCATGAGGGCTGAACCCTCGCCCCGGGCCGCCCCCGAGTCGAAGCCCCTCGTCGCGTTCGACCCCGCCTCGGTGCGCTCGCAGAACCGGGCGGGCACCGTCGCCGCCACCGCGGCCTTCGGACTCATGCGCACGGCCACGAGGATGACCGTCCGCGGGCTCGAACACCTGCCGCCGCAGGGCACCGGCATGATCGTCGCCGCCTACCATGCGAACCATCTCGATCCGATCCTCGTCGGGCTGGCTCTCAAGCGCAACGGTCGGATGCCGCACTTCCTCGCGAAGTCCACACTCTTCACAGGTGCCCTGGGCGCCATCCTCAAGCGCATTGGGCAGATCCCGGTGTTGCGCGCCTCGGCGCAGGCCGGGGACTCCCTGGCATATGCGAAACAGGCCCTGGCCAACGGGCAGACCGTCGTCATCTACCCCGAGGGCACGCTGACGAAGGACCCCGAACTCTGGCCCCAGCACTTCAAGACCGGCACCGCCCGACTCGCTCTGGAGACCGGAGCCACGATCATCCCCGCCGCCCACTGGGGACTGGACACGATCTACCCGCGCGGCCAGAAGAAGGTGCGCTTCAGGCCCTTCAGCCATGACACGGTCGTGGCCTTCGGCCCCGCCGTCGACTATTCGGATCTGTGGGATCACCGGGCTGAGAAGAAGACGATGGGAGACCTCTCCCAGCGTGTGAAGAACACCGTTGCGGCGATGGTGGCCGAACTGTCGGGCCGCGAACTGCCGCAGCGTTTCACGAGCAAGGAGACAGGCGAATGAGCGTCGACAAGATCACCGTCCTCGGGGCCGGATCCTGGGGAACCACCTACGCCGCGGTCATCGCCGACGCCGGCTTCCCCGTCACCCTCTGGGCCCGCCGCCCCGAGGTCGCCGCGGAGATCAACAGCTCCCACACCAACGACCGCTACCTGGGCGAGCGAGTCCTGCCCGATGGTCTGAGCGCGACCGACGATGACCTCGCCGCCGTCACCGACGCCGACGTCATCGTCCTCGCCGTCCCCGCCCAGACGCTGCGGGAGAACCTCACCCGATGGAAGCCGCACCTGCGCGCCGGAGTGAAGCTCGTGAGCCTGATGAAGGGCATCGAGGTCGACACCGGCAAACGCATGTCCGAGGTCATCGCCGAAGTCGCCGAGGTCGCCGAATCCCAGATCGCCGTCGTCTCCGGCCCGAACCTCGCCCGTGAGATCGCCGACCGTCAGCCCACCGCCACCGTCGTCGCGTCCTCGGACATCACCACCGCCGAGGCGGTCGCGGAGATCAGCGCGAACGCGTACTTCCGACCGTATACGAACACCGACGTCGTCGGCGTCGAGATCGGCGGGGCGATCAAGAACATCATCGCCCTGTCCGTGGGCATCGCCGACGGGCAGAAGCTCGGCGACAACTCGAAGGCCTCGATCATCACCCGCGGGCTCGCCGAGACCTCCCGCCTGGCCGCGGCCATGGGCGCGGAAGCGCACACCCTCTCCGGGCTCGCCGGACTCGGCGATCTCGTGGCCACCTGCGCCTCGCCCCTGTCGCGCAATCGCACCTTCGGACGCCACCTCGGTGAGGGGATGAGCCTCGAGGACGTCATCGCCCATACCTCGCAGACGGCCGAAGGCGTGAAATCGGCTCCGGCCGTGCTCGCCCTGGGCCGCAGATACGAGGTCGACCTGCCGATCACCGAAGCCGTGTGTGCGGTGCTGGGCGGAAGACTGCAGGTTGACGAACTCGCCGGATTGCTGTTGTCTCGGAAACGTAAGCACGAAGGACCACCGGCCTGAGCCGACCCGGCTGTCAGGCCGCCCGCTGGAAAATGAGGAGCACAAATGAGCGCCAACTCACCGTTCTACAATCTTCCCGAACTTCCGACTTTCACGCTGACCAGCACCGATGCCGAAGACGGCGGGGTGCTCGCCGGCCCCCAGCTCTCCGGTGCCATGGGCGTTCCCGGTGGACAGGACATCTCCCCGCAGCTGTCCTGGTCCGGTTTCCCCGAAGAGACCAAGGCCTTCGCAGTGACCTGCTTCGACCCCGACGCCCCCACGGGTTCGGGTTTCTGGCACTGGGTCGTCACCGACCTCGACGCCTCCGTCACGAGCCTGCCCACGGGCGCCGGTGACCCGGCCTCCGACCTGCTGCCCGCCGGTGCCGTGACCCTGCGCAACGATGCCGGCGAACCCCGCTTCGTCGGCGCCGCCCCACCGCAGGGCCATGGGCCGCACCGCTACTTCTTCATCGTCACCGCCCTGGCCGAACCGCTGGGCATCGACGAATCCGCATCCCCGGCCTTCGCCGGCTTCAACATGTTCTTCAAGGGCATCGGCCGGGCGTGGCTGGAATGCACGTTCGAGGCGAAGTGAGCTAGAGTCTTTCAGTCCGCGCACACGTGAACCGCTGTGCGCAGCCCCCGTGACCGGTCCCAGTTCGCGGGCGTACCACTTCAGCAAGGAAACTCATGGCAGACAACGATCACCGGCCCCTTGTCGCAGTCCTCTTCGGAGGCCGTTCGAGCGAGCACTCCGTCAGCTGCGTCACGGCGGCCGGTGTGATCGGTGCCATCGACGCTGAGGCCTTCGACGTCCTGCCGATCGGCATCACGAAGACCGGTGTGTGGCGGGTCGTCGACGACTGGTCGAGCATGCGCTTCGACCCTGAGAACATGCCCGAGGTCACCGACAACGGCACCGAGGTGATCCCACCGCTGTCCGCCGATGGGGCGCCTCTGCTGCACCGGGATGCCGACGGCAGCTGGTCCGAACTGGGGTCGGTCGACGTGTTCTTCCCGCTCCTGCACGGACGCTTCGGTGAGGACGGAACCCTGCAGGGCCTGTTCGAACTCAGCGACACCGCATTCGTCGGCTCAGGGGTGTTCTCCTCGGCCGCGAGCATGGACAAGCACTATACGAAGTCGCTCATGGCCCAGGCCGGGATCCCGACCTGCCCGTGGGAGCTCGTCACCGAGACGATGTGGGCCACAGGTCGCGCCGAGGTCGAGAACCGTGTGGCCGACCTCGGTCTGCCCGTGTTCGTCAAGCCCGCCCGTGCCGGATCCTCCATGGGAGTCAGCCGGATCGCCGAGGCGGCCGACCTCGACAAGGCTCTGGCCGGTGCGTTCGAACACGATTCCAAGGTCATCGTCGAACCCGAGGTCAGCGGCCGCGAAGTCGAATGCGCCGTGCTCGGGTCCGTGTACGACACGGACCTGCGTGTGTCCTCACCAGGGGAGATCCGCGTGAGCGGGGACCACTCGTTCTACGACTTCAACGCCAAATACCTCGACCTCTCCGCCGCAGAGGTCACCTGCCCGGCCGACCTCGACGAGGAGGTGACGGCCCGCGTCCGGGAACTGGCCGCCTCGGTGTTCCGTCTCTTCGACTGCACCGGACTGGCCCGCGTCGACACCTTCGTCACCGACACCGGCGACGTCGTCATCAACGAACTCAACACCCTGCCCGGGTTCACCCCCACCTCGGCGTACCCGTTCATGTGGGCGCAGTCCGGACTCGAATACTCCGAACTCATCGGCGAACTCATCTCGATCGCGCTCGTCGATCACGCCCGCGCGAAGTAGGGCGTCCGCGGTGGGCGAGCTCTAGCCGTCGATGTCCTCGGCGCCGACGCATTCGGTCTCGGGCGGGAACTTCGACAGGGTCGGTGAGATCGCGGCGAGGACGTCGTTGCCGGACTCGGCCTTGCGGTTGACGAGCACCTCGACGGCGGGTGCGCGCCCGTAGCTGGTGAACTTCCACGTCGTCTCGTCGCCCTCGGCCGGCTTCGAGATCCAATCGACCCCGGACACGCTGACGCAGCTGTCGGTCGTCGGACCGGGAGGAGTGACTCCGCAGCGCAGCACCGCGACATTGGGATCTCCCCACGCCTTCGTGCCCTGCGAGGAGGTCGTGCGCGCCTTCTGACCCGAGATCTCCTCGGGCAGGGTGAGCATGATGTCGGCGCACTTCGGGTTCGCCGCATCCTTGGCCGGTTCGACGATGACGGTGCGCGCACACCCGGTCACCGCGAGACCGGTGAGCACCGTGGCCAACGCGACGAGGGTGAGAGGACGACGGTGCGGCGACCGCGTGAGGCGGCGCGTCGAAGCAGGGCGAGATCGCATAGGACCACCGTATCTCCCGATAACCTGGAGCCATGACCCGACTGTCCGAACTTGGCGAATCACACATCATCTCCCGCGTGCTCACCCGTAATCCCACCGGCGCGCATGTGATCGTCGGACCCGGAGACGACGCGGCCGTGACCGCACCGGACGGGCGGCTCGTCTCGACCGCGGACATGCTCGTGGAGAACGAGGACTTCACTCGCGACTGGTTGGACTGGGGACTGCTCGGACGCAAGGCCGCCGCCCAGAACCTCGCCGACGTCTGCGCCATGGGCGCCCGCCCGCACGGACTGCTCGTGTCCCTGGCCGTCCCGGATGACACGGACATCGCCGACCTCGAGGCCTTCTACTCGGGACTCTTCGCTGAGGCGGAACGCGCAGGACTGGCCCTGGACCGCACCGTGCCGATCATCGGCGGGGACCTGTCGTCGTCGAACCTCATCGTCATCGCCATCACCGCACTCGGGACGGTGGGGGAGACCTCCGCGATTCTGCGCTCCGGGGCTCGGCCCGGCGATGCGCTCTTTCTGGCCGGAACGGTCGGTCGGGCGGCCGCCGGCCTCGATCTGCTCTTCTCCGGTCTCCGCCGCGACACCGCCGCCCCGGAACTCGCCGCCCTCATCGACACCCAGCTGGCCCCACAGCCGGACTACGGCGCACTGCTCACGCTCGGGGCCGCCTCGGCGATGATCGACGTCTCCGACGGACTCAGCCTCGACCTCGCCCGGGTGGCGGCCGCCTCGGGGGTGGGAATCGACCTCGACCGGGCTCTGCTCCAGGAGTTCGTCGACCCGCTGCTGCCTGCGGCCGATTTCGTGCTCGCCGCGAGAGCGCCGGCCGGGTCAGGCGACGCGGGCGGGGCAGGCGGCTCCGCGATGACGGCAGAGGATCTGGCCCTGGCCTGGGTCCTCGACGGGGGAGAAGACCACGGCTTCGCCGCGTCGAGCCGTTCGAGTCAGAGCCCTGGAGTAGGCTGGCGGAGAATCGGACGGATCCGCACCGGACACGATGTCAGCCTCGACGGCACACCCGTGCCGGCGAGCGGTTTCAGCCATTTCGGGAAGTGACATGAGCAACGCCATCAGCCTCAACGGTCGTCTGGCCGCACGCTGGGCCCGACGCGCGGTCGACCGGCTGCGCAAGGAACGCACCGAGATCGACGAACTCAACGTCTTCCCCGTCCCCGACGGCGACACCGGCACGAACATGTACCACACTCTGCGTGCCGCCTACCTCGCCGTCGAAGAGCTCACCGGGCCCGTCACCCTCCCGCACGTCGTCGCCGCACTCGCCGCCGGGGCCGGACGCGGTGCCCGCGGCAACTCGGGACTCATCCTCGCCGTCGCCCTCCAAGGAGTCGCCGACGCCCTGGCCGGAGTCACAGTCGCCACCGCCGACGCCATGGCGACCGCCCTCGAGACCGCCTCCGATCGGGCACGCTCCGCCGTCGCCCGGCCCGTCGACGGCACCATGCTCACCGTCCTCGACGCCATGGCCGTCGAAGCCCGCGAACGCGCCGACGACGGGGCCGACCTGTTCGAGGTCATCGAAGCCGTGCGCGAACGCTCCCGGTCCGCGCTGCGGGAGACCACCGGACAGCTCACCGTGCTGCGCGAGGCCGAAGTCGTCGACGCCGGATCGACGGGAATCGTCGAACTCTTCGACCTCCTCTACGCGACCGTCACCGGACGCACCCCACAGGATTCGATGCTCGCCGAGGTGGCCCGCGCCCCGAAGATCATCCACGAAGCCACCGCCGACGAACTCGAGATCGTCGCCATCCTCGCCACCACACCCACGGACGCGCTCGCGGACGAACTCGACCGCCTCGGCGGGACCTCGATCGTCATCAACGCGGCCAAGGTCCACGTCCACGTCGCCGACGAAACGACCGCCGCGACCGTCATCGACCGCCTCGGCGAGTACGGGATCGCCCGGCTCGATATGGAAGATCTGCGCATGCACGAGGAGGAGGGGGAGACGAAGCTCATCGCCCTGGTCAAGGGCACGGGACTGCTCATGCACACCGCCCTCAACGGGGCCACGGCCTTGACCCCGGAGGTGGGGGATCTGTTCGAGACGATGTCCGAACTCATCGCCGCCGAGGACCGGGAGGTCATCGTCATCCCCAGCTCGACCTCGGCGCTGAAGTCCCTGGCCGGGCTGCATGCGCATGTCGTGCGCTCCCGCAACGTCGGCACCCTGCTCTCGGCTTTGGCCGTCTACGACCCCTTCGCCCCGGCGGCGGAGATCTTCGCGGATATGACCGAAGCGGCCGCGGGCACTCGGGTGGGCACGATCTACTCGGCCGACCAGCTCGCCTCCGACCCGCCGACAGGGATGCTGCCGATCATCGGCGAGGACGGAGCGGCTCATCCGGCGCAGTTCTACCGGGTCTTCATCGAAGGCAGAGCGAAGACGCAGAGCACGGAGCTGCGGACCCTGGTCGAGAAGCTCGCCGATCGGCTGCTCGGGGCCGGGGGAGAGCTGCTCACCGTCGTCCACGGCCCCGACTGCGCACCGGAGGTGCTCGAACACCTGCGGGACTGGATCCAGAAGTCACATGCGACCGTCCACTTCCAGGACATCGATGCCAGAGACCCCGGGGTGCTCGTGATCATGGGGGTCGAATGACGACGCGGCTCGAAGACAACTTCCGCAAGGCCGACCGCACTCACCTGGCCAAACGCGGGGTGCATTCGGTCACCGACCTGCTCCGCTTCTTCCCCCGCCGCTACCTCGTGCCGGGCGAGCGCACCGAACTCGGCGCCCTGCCGCTGGGCGAGACCGCCATCATCCAGGCGGAAGTCATCCGGGTGGAGACGCGACGGATGAAGCAGCGGCGCGGAACCATCACCGAGGTCATCGTCCACGACGGACAGCAGTCGATGAAGATCGCGTTCTTCAATCAGCACTGGTTGGAGAAGACGCTGACCCCGGGTCTGACCGTCGTCTTCGGCGGCAAGGTCGAATCGTTCCGAGGGCAGCTGACCCTGGCGTCTCCGGTCTGGCTCAACCGCACCGAGGATGACCACGAGTGGACCCCCGAGGACCTCAATTCGCCGTTCCCGATCTACCCGGCCGTCAAAGGCATCGCCCAGTCCCGGCTGTGGAGTTCGATCAAGACTCTGCTCGCCGTCGCCGGGGACGAGGAGTTCGACGACCCGCTGCCGAAGGGGCTGCGGGAAGCTCATGAGCTGCCGGATCTGCGCACGGCGCTGGAGGCCATGCACCGGCCGCGGACGATCGAGGACGTCGAACGGGCGCGGCTGCGGTGGAAATGGGAGGAAGCGCTCGCCCTGCAGACCGAGTTCGCCGCCCGCAAGGCCACCCTGGCCGCCCAGAAGGCGACACCGCTGCTGACCCAAGGGGAGAAGAGCCGCCGCTTCGACGACGGGCTGCCCTTCACTCTCACCGCCTCGCAGGTCAGGGTCGGTGAGGAGATCGCTGAGGACATGGGCGCCGATCGGCCGATGCACCGGCTCCTCCACGGTGACGTCGGCTCGGGTAAGACTCTCGTGGCTCTGCGGGCCATGCTCACCGCCGTCGACTCCGGTGCCCAGGCCGCCATGCTCGCCCCCACCGAGGTGCTCGCGGCTCAGCATTTCCATTCCATTCAGAGCCTGCTGAACGAACAGATGGCACTGTCGCCGCTGCTGGCCGATGACGATCAGGTGACGGTGGCGCTGATGACCGGGTCGATGCCGGCGAAGGACCGTCGCGAACTCGCCCTCGACCTGGTGACCGGGAACATCGACATCGTCGTCGGAACCCATGCGCTGCTGTCGGAATCGACGATGTTCGCCGCCCTCGGTCTCATCGTCGTCGACGAGCAGCACCGCTTCGGTGTCGAACAGCGTGAGGCGATGCGCGCCAAGGGCGGGGAGACGACTCCGCACACGCTCGTGATGTCGGCGACCCCGATCCCGCGCACGGTGGCGATGACGGTCTTCGCCGACCTCGACATCTCGACGCTGGACGAGATGCCGGCGGGCCCGAAGGACATCGCCACGCATGTGGTGCCGATCGTCGAGCAGCCGAACTGGTACGCCCGGGTCCGGGAGCTGATGCGGCAGACCGTCGAGGACGAACGGGGAGTCTTCGTCGTGTTCCCGCGGATCGAACCCATGGACGTCGAAGATCCGGAGTCCGGGGAGGTGCTCGGGCAGAAGCAGGGGATCGAGGACATCACGCGCAAACTCCAGGAGACTCCCGAACTCACCGGCAGGAAGTTCGGTCTGCTGCACGGGCGGATGTCCGCCGCGGAGAAGGACCGGGTGCTCGCGGACTTCCGCAAGGGCGATATCGAGATCCTCGTCTCGACGACGGTCATCGAGGTCGGAGTCGACGTCGCGCGGGCGACGATGATGGTCATCATCGAAGCCGAGAACTTCGGTGTCGCCCAGCTGCACCAGCTGCGCGGACGCGTCGGCCGTGACGGCAGCGCGGCCATGTGCTTCCTGCTCACCGAGATGAGCGAGACGGATGAGAGCTACGGGCGCCTGCAGGCCGTGGCCGAGACACTGGACGGATTCACCTTGGCCGAATACGACCTCGACTCCCGAGGCGAGGGCGACGTCCTCAGCGGCTCCCAGTGGGGCGGGTCCTCGCTGCGGCACCTGTCGATCCTCCGCGACTCCGAGATCGTGGCCGAAGCGAAGAGGGTCGCCGAACAGATCGTCGCCGTCGACCCCACTCTCGAGGCGGTGCCTGCGCTCAGGGCCTTCATCAGGCGCGTCCTGCCCGAGGACGACGCCCACTTCATCGAGGCAGGCTGAGGAGGCAGACATGAGAATCATCGCCGGAGCACACAAAGGGGCCAAGCTGACCTCCCCGTCGGGGGCGAACACCAGACCGACGTCCGACCGGGTCAAGGAATCGCTGTTCTCCATGCTCGAGGGCTACGGTGTGCTGCAGGCCGCGAACGTCCTCGACCTCTTCGCCGGTTCCGGTGGTCTCGGCTTCGAAGCGATGTCGCGGGGAGCCGCTCAGGTGGACTTCGTCGATTCCTCCCTGGCGGCGACCCGCGCCCTGGAGTCCAATGCGGACAAGCTCGGCCTCGACCATTCGGCCGAGGTCCACACCGGGGATGTGCTCCATTTCCTTGCCGGGCTGCCCGGTCCTGACGATCCGGAGTCGCGGGTCTTCGACCTCGTGTTCATGGACCCGCCCTATCCCTTGGGCGAGGACGCGGTCACGCAGATCCTCGGTCGCCTGAGCGCACACCTGGACATGGAGTCCATCGTCGTCATCGAACGCGCCTCGCGCTCGCCCGAGCCGACGATGCCCGACGGGCTGGAGGTCTTCCGTTCGAAGACCTTCGGCGAGACCGCGATCCACTTCGTCCAGCTCACAGCGGAGCCGGACGTTGCGGGCGCAGCGGAGGGCTAGAGCACGCTGGAGAGGAACGAACGGGTGCGCTCGTGCTGCGGGTTGTTGAAGATCTGGTCCGGCGGGCCCTCCTCGAGGACCTGACCGCCGTCGAACATCATCACCCGGTGGGAGACGTCGCGGGCGAACTGCATCTCATGCGTGACCAGCAGCATCGTGATGTCCGTGGTCTCGGCGATGTCGCGCAGGACGGCGAGAACGTCGCCGACGAGCTCTGGGTCGAGTGCCGAGGTGACCTCGTCGAGGAGGAGGATCTCCGGGCTCATCGCCAATGCGCGGGCGATCGCCACACGCTGCTGCTGACCGCCGGAGAGCCGCGTCGGATGCTCGTCGGCCTTCTCCGCCAGTCCGACTCGCTCGAGCAGCTCCTCGGCTTCCCTGCTCGCCTCCGCCTTCGACTTGCCGAGCACGTGCACAGGGGCCTCGATGATGTTCTCGAGCACCGTCATGTTCGGGAACAGGTTGAACTGCTGGAAGACCATGCCGATGCGGGTGGTCATCTCACGCGTGCGCTTCTTCGGCAGCTCGACCCGCTTGCCGTCGCGCTCCTCGAACGTCAGCGGCTGCCCGTCGACGAAGATGTAGCCGCCGGTGAGCTCCTCGAGGGTCATCACCAGGCGCAGGATCGTCGTCTTGCCCGAACCGCTGGGTCCGATGAGGGTGACGCGTTCGCCGGGAGCCACAGTGAAGTTGAGGTCCTTGAGCACGGTGGTCTTTCCGAACCGCTTCTCCACGTCCTTGAATTCGATCGCCGGGGTCGCCGAGGCAGACGGCGATGGTCCCGGAGTCGAGGCGGCCGCTGCAGTGGGATCGGTCGGGTTCGTCGGGGTGTTCTCAGTAGCGGGCAAGGCGTCGGTCCAATCTCTGAATGAGCAGTGAGGTCGGGTAGCTGGCGACGAGGAAGATGATTCCGGCCAGTGTGAAGGCTTCCGTATAGGCGAATTTCGCCGCTCCGAACTGCTGCGCCGAGGTGACGAGCTCGACCACGGAGATCGCGAACAGGAACGGTGTGTCCTTGAACATCGCGACCGCGTAGTTTCCCAGAGAAGGGATCGTCGCTCGCAGGGCCTGCGGCAGCACGACCGCGGTGAAGGTCCTCACCGGCGGCAGCGAGAGCGCGGTGGCCGCCTCGAACTGTCCCGGCGGCACCGAATCGATGCCGGCACGGTAGCTTTCGGACATATACGTCGAATAGTGGATGCCGATGACGATGAAGCCGATGACGAGCGCCGGCACATCGACCAGGCCGGGTATGCCCGCGAAGATGTAGTAGACGAAGATCAGCTGCACGACCAGCGGCGTGTTGCGGACGAAGGCGACGAGCAGTCGGACGAGCCAGTTGATCCAGCGCGGCAGTCCGCGGATGGCCACGGCGATGATGAGGCCGAGGACTGTGGCGATGAGCGTGCCCACGACGGTGGCGATGAGCGTGTTGACGAAGCCGCGGAGCAGGATCGGCAGGGCTTCGAAGGCGAATTCCCAATTCCAGATCATCGGTCTCCCCCTCTCGAGCCGGCGCCGGCACCCCTGATCTGAGACTTGAGGCGGTCCTTGCGTACGGCATCCTCACGGGCGAGGCGCCTGGCCTTGCGACGGTCGGATCGCGAGTTCGGTCGTCTGCGTCCCAGAGCGGCCGTGGCTCTGCGTTCGAGGAAGTTCATGAGCTCCTGGATCAGCCAGGCGATGACGAAGTAGATGATGAGGCCGACGGTGAAGGCGAAGTACGTGTCATTCGTGGACTGACGCAGCTGCGTGATCTTGTCGGTGAGGTCCTGGAGAGTGATGAATGAGACGACCGCGGTGCCCTTGAGCAGCTGAATGAGCAGGGTGGCCAGCGACGGGATCATCAGAGCCCAGGCCTGTGGGAAGATCACGCGGATCATCCGTCGGGTGGGGGAGAGGCTCAGTGCGATCGCGGCCTCCCATTGCCCTTTGTCGACGGTGGTGATCGATGAACGGACCACCTCGGCGGAATAGGCGCCGTAGTTGAGCGCCAGCGCTCCGATGCCGCAGATCATAGGGTCGAGCTCGACCCCGAGGAGCGGGAAGACGTAGAACAGCCAGAACAGCTGCACGAGCAGGGAGGTGCCGCGGAAGAATTCGACGATGATCCGCGCCGGGACGCGCAGCCACGCATGCGTGGACGTCATCGCGAGTCCGAGAACGAGCGCGATGATGATGGCGCCGAGGCTTCCGACGACCGTGAGGATGATCGTCGTCTGAACTCCCTCCCACAGCTGTGGGAGGAAGTTCAGCAACGTCGTGAGGTTTTCGGTCATGGTGTTTCAGTTCGCGTCGGCTCAGGAGTCGGCGGTGGGAAGTTCGCCCTTGCACAGCTGATCGGTCGTGATCGAACCGTCCGGACGCTCCTCCTTCGTGAAGCCGTAGTCCCCGACGATGTCGAGGTAGGACTTCTCGTCGGAGACGATCTTCTCCAGGGCCGTGTTCCATTCGTCGCGGATCTCGTCGTCACCGGTGCGGAAGACCGTGGCACCGGCTCCGACCTGCGGGACTCCGTCGATCTCCTGGACGAAGGATTCGCTGACTTCGACGTCGGCGTCCTTGTTGTTCTTCGCCATCCAGTTGAGCGAGATGCCCGTGAGGGCGAAGACATCGGCACGACCGGTGGTCACAGCGTCCATGCCGTCCTGCGGGGTGCCGACCTGCTGAGCCTTGATACCCAGGCTCTCCGCGTAGTCGGATTCGATCGCACCGGTCATGGTGGCGAGCTTGAGGCCCTTCTCCTTGACGTCGTCAAGGGTCTTCATCCCCTCCTGCTTGCCCTTCTTCGTCATCAGAGCCGTGGTGTACATGAACTCGGGATCGCCGAACGAGGCCTGTTCGCAGCGGTCGGGCAGAATCGACATGCCGGCCGAGATCGCGTCGAAGCGCTCGGCGTTGAGACCCGGGATGAGTGAGCCGAACTCGGTGTTGACGCCTTCGACGTCATCGACGCCGAGCTCCTTGAACACCGCCTTGGCCAGAGCCACGGACGCTCCTTGGAGCTCACCGCCCTCTTCGAAGCTGTACGGGGCTTCACCGGCGAAGCCGACCGTGATCTTTCCCTCGTCGACGGCCTTCTGCAGAGTCGACTTGTCCGAGTCGCTTCCGCCGCAGGCACCGAGGGTGAGCGTCAGCGCGAGGATCGATGTCGCGGCGGCCAGTCCTTTGAGTTTCATTTGCTGTTCCTTCCTTGAACGTCGACACATCAACGTGACGTGCGTCTCTGAAACAGTATTCAATACTCATGTTGTCCGAATGTCACACTGTCTGACAACGTTATATGATCGTGACCGTGACGAATTCTCCTGCCTCCGAGCTGCCGGTGCTGCGCAAAGTGGTCCGCTCCTCGACGATCGACCTCATCGTCGATCAGATCCGCAACGCCATCTACAGCGGTTCGCTCGAGCCCGGCCAGTCGATCAACGAAGTGCGCACGGCCGAGCTGCTCGCGGTGTCGCGCCCGTCCCTGCGGGAGGCCCTGCAGCGTCTCATCAGCGAAGGCGTGATGACGCATGCTCCCGGACGGGGCGTGCATGTGAGGCGGATGCGCACCGCCGATATCGATGACGTCTATGCCGTGCGCGAGGCGATCGAATCGCAGGCGGTCAAGCTCGTCATCCGTCACGGTCGGGCCACCTCCCGGATCGGGCAGTCGCTGCGGGAGCTGGAGTATGCCATCGAGGACAACGTCGCGCGCACGATCGGCGACGCCGACCTCAACTTCCACCATGCGATCGTCGCGTGTTCCGGATCGACGCGACTGACCGACCTCATGAAGGTCTCGATGGTCCACACCCGCCTGCTGTCACTGTCCGACAAGCGCGGCTACGAGGTCCGGTGCGACCTCATCGACAGTCACCGCAAACTCGCCGAGGCGGTCGCCGCCGGCGACGAACCCCGTGCTCTGGCCATCGTCGCCGGGATCATGGCCGAGTCGGCCTCCCGCCTGCACGGATTCGGTGACGGCTTCGACGGACGGACCCTCAAGGGCCGCGACGATGAGTCACAGGCCGATGACCAGTGGCTGCAGCTGCGCGAGCAGCCGAACGATACGATGAGAGCATGAAGGTCGTCTGCCCCGGTTCCTATGACCCGATCACCATGGGTCATCTCGATATCATCGCCCGCAGCTCTCGGCTGTTCGAGCAGGTGGTTGTGGCGGTCGTCCACAATCCCTCGAAGTCCGGTCGCTTCGACCCGGAAGTCCGCGCGGACCTCATCCGCCGGTCCCTGACCGAGGACGACCGCACCCGGGATGCCGCGAACATCACCATCGACCTCGTCTCCGGCGGCCTCCTCGTCGACTACTGCGCGAGCATCGGCGCCCCCGCCGTCGTCAAGGGTCTGCGTTCGGGCACCGATTTCGCCTACGAACTGCCGATGGCGCTGATGAACAGGCACCTGTCCGAACTCGAGACGATCTTCGTCCCCGGCGACCCGAAGTTCGAACACGTCTCCTCCTCGCTCATCAAGGAAGTCCACTCAGGCGGCGGGGACATCGAAGGCCTCGTCCCCACCTCGGTGCTGGCGGCTCTGCGGGGCGACGTGCCCGGCGACGACGGCGCCCGCTGAGGAATGAGCGCGGCAGCACCGGCCAACCGGGCCTGGTTCCCAGGCCTCGTCATCCACACCGTGCTCGCGCACGCCACCTACAACGGCGTCCGCGTCCTCATCTCCTACCGCACCCTCGAGCTCGGCGGAACGGGATTCGTCCTCGGCCTGATGACGGCCGTGTACTCCCTCGTCCCGCTGCTCACCGCCCTGTTCATCGGCCGCCTCGTCGATCGCGGCTACGCCACCGCGGTGCTGTGGACGGGGACGGTGCTGTCGGTCCTGCCCGTCGCGCTCGCGGCCATGGCCCCCAACCTCGGCGTGCTGCTGGTCGCCACGATGAGCCTGGGCGTCGGGCAGCTGCTGACCACGGTCGCCTCCCAGGCGCTCATCCCGCAGAGCTTCCCGGCCGCACAGATGACCTCGAAGTTCGGCCACCTCACCCTCGGCGTCTCGATCGGACAGACCATCGGACTGCCCCTGGCGGGAATGGTCGCCGACGCCACCTCCGGAGACACGGCGATCACGAACGCCCTGTGGTTCATGACCGCGGTCTCCGCGCTCACCCTCATCGCCGCCGTCATCGTCATGCTCCGCGGCAGAACCCCGCACGTCTCCCGCGCCGAGGCGGCCGCAGGTGCGCAGACACCGTGGACTCTGCTGTCGCTGCGGGGGATGAAACCGGCGATCTTCGCGTCCATGGCCACACTGGCCGCCGTCGATCTGATGACCGCCTACCTGCCGCTCATCGGGCAGCAGAACGGACTGTCCGTGACCACGGTGACCTGGCTGCTCGCGCTGCGCACCCTGGCTTCGGTGGTCTCACGGCTCTTCATCGGAAGCCTCACGGCCAGGTGGCGGAACCTGTCCCTGCTGTGGACCGCCTCGGCGACGGCCGGAATCAGCGTCGTTCTCATCCCCGTACTGAGCCAGCCGTGGATGCTCGGCGTGCTGCTCACGGTCGCAGGATTCTGCTTCGGGCTCACCCAGCCGCTGACCATGTCCTGGGTCTCCACTCTCGCCGATGCGAAGAACCGGGCCGCGGTGCTCTCGATCCGCTTGGCGGGCAACCGACTCAGCCAGGTCGCGATTCCGTCGGCCGCCTCGGCGCTGACGGTCGTCGCCGGATCGGGGATCGTGTTCACGATGTCCGGGGTGCTCCTCGTCATCGCCGGCGCCGTGACATGGCGCAGCGAACACGAACGATGGTGACGAGGAACACCTTCGCGGGCAGCGACGGCCGATTGGTATTGGCCGCCCACAATGATTAGAATGGTGAGTCGCGTGTGAACGCAGGAGCGACATCCTCAAACGCACCAGGAGGACAGGGCATGAAGAACAGATCTGAATTCGTCTATGATCTCAGATCCATGGGATTGCTCGGTCATCCGGGTGAGTGGGAACGGGTGAACACCACCTTGTCGGCTCCAGCGGATCTCAAGATCGAAGTGATCGGGGTTGCGGAAGGTTCACCACTGACGCTCGAGCTGATGTTCGAGAGTGTGTCGGAGGGGATCTACGTGTCGGGCACAGTCTCGGCGACGGCCCGCGGCGAAGACGCAAGGACGCTCGAACCCATCGAGCTGCCTATAGATGTGGACATCCAGGAGATGTACGTCTATGAGCAGGCCGAAGGGGACGAGGACTCCTACGTCATCGACCGGGATCAGCTCGACCTCGAGCCCGCGATCAGAGACGCCGTCGTGATGGCTCTGCCGTTCAATCCCTCACGGGATGAGAGCGAGGAGTTCAGCTACACCTTGGGGGAGGACCTCGAGGTGGACGAGGACGAATCCGAATCGCCGTTCGCATCATTGAAGAATCTGTTGGAAGAGAAGAAAGAGAGCTAGACGTGGCTGTTCCGAAGCGTAAATTGTCGCGCAGCAACACCCGCCACCGTCGTTCGCAGTGGAAGGCCAAGGCTCCGAACCTGGTCAAGACTGTGGAGAACGGTCGCGTTGTGTACTCGCGCCCCCACCAGGCCAAGGTCGTCGAAGACGCAGCCGGCACCCCGCTGTACCTCGAGTACAAGGGCCGCAAGGTCGCTGACGTCTGAGACTGTGGACACTGATACCACAGCAGCACTGAAGAAGAGTCTCGGGATCGATATTGATCCCGAGACTTTTCGTCTCGCGCTCACGCACCGCTCCTTCGCCTTCGAGGCCGGTGGCATCCCCACCAACGAGCGCCTCGAGTTCCTCGGCGACTCCGTTCTGGGCCTCGTCGCCACCGAGTCGCTGTTCTACGACAACCCGGACCTGCCCGAAGGCCAGTTGGCCAAGATGCGTTCGGCCGTCGTCAACACGCGCGCCCTGGCATCGATCGCTCGCCGCCACGGCATCGGCGAGCACATTCTGCTGGGCAAGGGCGAGGAGCTGACCGGCGGCCGGAACAAGGACTCGATCCTCGCCGACACGGTCGAGGCCCTCATCGGCGCCACCTTCGTCTCCCGCGGACGCGAAGAGGCCTTCGCCTTCGTCCACCGGCTCATCGACGGCATGCTCGACGACGCGGTCAACCTCGGCGCGGGCATGGACTTCAAGACCACCCTGCAGGAGGCCGCGGCCGACCTCGACCTCGGCGCCGTGAGCTACGACATCACCTCGTCCGGGCCCGACCATGCGATGGTCTTCACCGCCACAGCGATGCTCGGCGCGAACAGCTGGGGCGCCGGCGACGGGTCCTCGAAGAAGGCCGCCGAAGCCGCAGCCGCCGAGGTGGCCGTCAAAGCCATCCGCACCATCTACCCGGACTACCGGCGCTGAGTCTCTTCGTGCTACCGGGTTCTTCGCTGACCGACGGGACGATGTCCTGATGCCTGAGCTTCCCGAGGTCGAAAGCGTTCGTCGCGGCGTCGACGAATGGACGGCCGGAACCACGATCACCGGCGCCGAGGTGTCCGACCCGCGAATTCTGGGCACGACGTCCCAGCGACGCATCGATCCGTCCGCGGTCGACGGATTCGTCAGCGCCGTCCAGGATGCCCGAATCCTCGGAGCAGAGCGGCGCGGGAAGTTCATGTGGCTGAGCCTGGCGGAGCAGGCCGGACTCTCTGCCGGTCCCGAACTCGGCATTCTTCTTCATCTGGGCATGAGCGGTCAGCTGCGCATCCACTCACCCGGTGAGGAGGTCCACCGGCACACTCGGGCGGTCCTGCACCTCGACAGCGATCGCGAACTGCGCTTCGTCGACCAGCGGATCTTCGGCCATATCGGCGTCCAGCCTCTCGTGCACGGGTACGGTCGCCTCGTCCCCGCCTCGGCGGTGCACATCGCCGCCGATCCTCTCGAGTCCGCGTTCGACCTCGGGGCGGTCGTCGGTGAGCTGGCGCGCAAGCGCACGGCGATCAAGTCGGCGCTGCTCGATCAGACGCTCATCAGCGGGATCGGGAACATCTATGCCGACGAGGCCCTGTTCCGGGCGGGAGTCCACCCGTTGGCGGTGCCCGCGCGGACACGGAAGAGCCGCCTCGCCGCCGTGCTCGAATCCGCGACGAAGGTGATGAGCGATGCCCTGGCAGTCGGCGGGACGAGCTTCGACGCTCTCTACGTCAACGTCAACGGCGAGTCCGGCTACTTCGACCGGGCGCTGCTCGTCTACGGGCGCGGCGGCCAGGAATGCGTGCGCTGCGGGACCGAGATCGCGAAGATCACCGTCGGCGGCCGCGGCACCCACTACTGCCCGAACTGCCAGAGGTCCCCGCGGTACCGGTAGCCGGTGTCAGCCGTCCGGCGTTGCCGGGCAGGTCGGTGCGGTTGCCTGACCACCTGTGCCTGACCACCTGAGCATGAGCGACACAGTTTCCTCACTATGAGACTGGCACGACTCCAGAGCATGCCTCACCGATACGTGCTCGCGCCACACGTCGCCGCGCTTCCTACTGTTGGCGCTCCACCAGTCACCGGCAGCGACTTCTCATCCCGTTGCACAGGTGCGAGATGACGCTGACGGTGATGGATGCTGCGCTGAGGCGGCTCCTTCGCAGTGATTGCCGCGTAGAATCGGGGCAAGACACTGCTGGTTCGGCCGGCGGAGGGGAGGAACAGACATGTTCACGGTTCCGACTTTCATCGGTGCGGTCGTGCTGCTGCTCGTCAGGGCACTGCTGACCGTGGCCTTCGTCCGCGAATTCTTGGTCAAGGCCAAAGACATTCCGGCGTTTGCGAGGAACGACGGTCTCAACGTTCCGACCGCGTGGTTCGTCGCCGTTGCCGAGCTCGCCGCCGCACTCTCATTTGCGACCGGCGTCCTCGCACAGTTGGCCGGAATCGGCGTGATCGTCCTGATGATCATCACGTCCAGTCTGCACGTCTTCAAATGGCATTCGACGTATTGGGCCTCAGCCGGCGGACCCGAATACGACCTGCTTCTGCTGGTGCTGGCCGCCGTCATCACAGCATTCGGGGCCGGCCCGATAGCGATCCCAGCCCTGTTCGGCATGTGACGGCGACGCGATCCAGTCGGCTCAGGACGAACGCGTCAGCCGGCGGATGAAGAAGAGCGTCGCCACGGTGAGCAGACCGGGTACCGCAAGCCCGAAGACGATGAATGCCGGCAGGGCGTCCAGTCGGTCGAGCATCCATTGGAAATTCATGCCGAAGAAGCCCGTCGCCAAGGTCAGCGGCAGGAAGATCGTCGCCACGAGGGTCAGCCGTTCGGACACGACGCTGTCCTGTTCGTTGAGGACGTCGCCGAGCATCGCGTAGAGGCGGGTGGTCATCGAATGGTTGGCTCCGAAGGCGGTCTCCGCTCGGGCGAGCAGCCTCTGATGATCCTCGCCGAGGCTCTGCGAGAGCTCCTCGTCCGCCGATAGGAGGTTCTTCTGCGCCGCCTGGGTCTCTCCGATGCGGAAGAGCTCGGCGCGCAGCCGTCCCATGGACCGTCGCTGCGGGGACGATGCGTAGCCGATCGCCTGTGTTTCGAGTTCCTGGCACCGTTCATCGATCTCATCGAGAGCCTCCTCGCAACGGCGAGCCACGATGAGCACGAGCCCGACCAGCACCGACCAAGTGTCGTCCGAACCGACGGGGAGTCCCGCTTTGATGGCGGCCAGCGCCTTGTCGTCGCCGACGACGAGCAGGCCGCGGTCGCGAGCATGGAGCCGCAGAGTGTGCTGCTCTCTGTCCTCGTCGAGAATCAGCAGCACCAGACTGATCTGATCGTCTGAGAGAGCAGCCATCGGTCGCCTCGGCGAAGGATGCGCGGTGTGCAGCTTCAGGTCGAGGACTGTCGACGCCTCGTCCGCAAGCTCCCTGTCTTCGGGCGTGGCGAGGACACAGAGCGTGTCGGAAGTGTGTTCACGCAACGCCGCGATGCCGTCGACAACGATCATCCGTCTCGCCCTCCGTCTCTCACCACCAGCAGTGCTGCATGCGAACACAGTACCAAGACGCGGGTGTCAGGGTGTCCTCGCAAGATACGCCTGGTGGCCGTCGATGAGTGCCCTCTGCGCCTGCGAATGGTCGGGGGCGCTGAGCAGGTTCGCAGGATTCGTCGGTGAGAGCCACAGCGCCTCGATCTCCACGACAGCTCCGGTCCTGAGCCGAGCGGCCGCGGCCAGGCGGGGTCTGGACCCTGGCACCGGGATGAGGATCCGATCGAGATCCCGCCACGCGATGCGGTGGGGACGTCCGGTGAAACCGCACCAGATGAACTCCTCAGGAGTGATCTCCAACCGGGCACGCGAACCCATGTGGAAATTCACCCAGGCGCCGATGAGCAGGATGACCGGTCCGAAGAGGAAGATGAGAAGCATAGGCTCTGCCAGGATGGCCAAGACGATCACTGTGGCGAACGCGAGCACCGCCATGACGACGAGCATCCAGCCGATGAACGTCGAGATGTTCCCCTCGCATCTGATGACCCTATTCATCTGTCGACGTCCTTTCCTTCAAAACACCCGACGGCGGCCCAGCAACCGCGCGCGGGGTTGCTGGGCCGCCGTCGGGTAGCACGAGGGGTGTCAGGCCTTGTCCGCGGACGAATCCTCGTCCTCGACCTGCAGCTCAGAGGTCTCGAGGCCGAAGATCTCGCCGTTGTACTCGTCGACCGCAGTGGCCACCGAGGTCTCGAGCACGTGCGCCGCCAGCTGCTCCTGGATGATGAGGGGATCCTTCGACAGGTCCTTCCACACCGCCACGCACAGCAGCAGCATGACGAGGACGAACGGCAGGGCGGAGACGATCGTGATGTTCTTCAGCCCGTCGAGGGCCTCGGCGGGATCGGAACCACCGGCCAAGAGCATGACTGCGGCCACGGCACCGGTCGCGGTGCCCCAGAAGATGACGAGACCCTTGCCCGGTTCCTGCATGCCGTTGGCAGACAGGGTGCCCATGACGATCGATGCGGAGTCCGCACCGGTGACGAAGAAGATCGCGATGAGCACGACCGTGACGATCATGAGGATGATCGCGATGAGGTTCGGCAGCGGCAGAGCGCCGAGGAGGTCGAACAGGACCGTGTCCATGTCGATGTCCGGCTCGCCGTCGACCATGTTAGCCAACGCCTTGACCGTGCCCTCGCCGCGTTCGGCGCGTTCCTGGATGCCGATGGCACCGCCGCCGAAGATCGCGAACCAGATGGTCGAGACGACGGAGGGAACGATGAGCACACCGGTGACGAACTGGCGCACCGTGCGACCGCGCGAGATGCGGGCGATGAACAGGCCGACGAAGGGCGACCAGGACACCCACCACGCCCAGTAGAAGACAGTCCACGACGACAGCCACTCATTCACACCCTGCCCGTCGGCCGCGGTCCGCGAAGCCAGCTGCGGCAGGTCCTGGATGAACGAACCCACCGAGGAGGGGATGACGTTGAGGATGAACAGAGTCGGGCCGCCGATGAAGACGATGAGGGCGACGATGACGGCGAGCACCATGTTGATGTTCGACAGCCACTGGATGCCCTTCTCGACACCCGAGACCGCCGAGGCGACGAACGCAGCGGTGAGGATGGCGATGATGATGACGAGCACCGGTGAGGAGACATCGGACATGATGCCTGCCGACTCGATGCCGCCGCCGATCTGAATGGCGCCCAGCCCCAGCGAGCAGGCCGAACCGAACAGGGTCGCGAGGATCGCGAGGATGTTGATGATCTTGCCGCCGAAGCCGTTGACGGCGCGTTCGCCGAACAGCGGGGTGAACATCGAGGAGAACAGCTGGGAGCGTCCCAGGCGGAACGAACCATAGGCCACACCGAGACCGACGATGGCGTACATCGCCCACGGGTAGAGCGTCCAATGGAACAGAGTCGTTCCCATGGACGTGCCCATCGCCTCAGCCGTGGACCCGTCGACGGTGTTCGGGGGAGGGGACATGTAGAAGAACAGGGGCTCGCCGACGGCGGAGAACACGAGTCCGATGCCCATGCCCGTGGCGAACATCATCGCAATCCACGAGGAGGTCTTGAACTCCGGCTTCTCATCGTCCTTGCCCAGCGGGATCCGCCCGAAACGGCTGACGGCGACGACGATGACGAAGATCGTGAAGATGGTGGCGGCGATGACGAAGAGCCAGCCGAAGTTGTCCATCACACCGGTCAGCAGCGTGCCCGCCACATTGCCGAGACTGTCGGGGGAGACGAAGCCCCAGACGACGAAGGCGACGGCGAGGATGCCGGCCGCGAAGAAGACCACCTTGTCCAGACCCTCACGTTTGAAGGGCCGGAGCGCGGTCGTCGGATTCTTCAGGTGCTCGATGAGCTCCTGGATCTTGGTATGTTCACTGCTCATACTCAATCGGGCCGACAGGAAGCGGGTCCCTCGATGGCGCAGAGGAGGGCGGGCATTCCCGTCGGCATTCCTTCCTTGAATGGACTGCATCGGACTGGCTCCGAAACGATTCGAGCAGAGCGCACTTCATCGCATCTCAGCTGATCTCTGCAGACGATGAGGAAATAGTGGAGCATTTTCGTCTGCTCGGTCCGCTTCGTCGCCTTCACTGTGCTTCACCGCCGTATCCCGCAGTGAGAAGTCGGGGCCCCGTCGCGCACGACGGGGCCCCTTCCAGCTCCCCCGGCTGGGCTCGAACCAGCGACCCTTCGATTAACAGTCGAATGCTCTGCCAACTGAGCTACGGAGGAAAACGGCGCAGTCGTCTGCGCACGAGGAGAAACTCTACCAAAAGATTCGGGATCTCGCCGCCGCCTGCGGATATGCTGGTGCCCAGTATGCATCTCAAAAGCCTGACACTGCGGGGATTCAAGTCCTTCGCCTCGGCGACGACCCTCCGATTCGAGCCGGGGATCACCTGCGTCGTCGGACCCAACGGCTCGGGCAAGTCCAACGTCGTCGACGCCCTGTCCTGGGTGATGGGCGAGCAGGGTGCGAAGAATCTGCGCGGCGGGAAGATGGACGACGTCATCTTCGCCGGAACCTCGAAACGGCAGGCCCTGGGGCGCGCCGAGGTGACTCTGACCATCGACAACACCGACGGAGCCATCCCCGTCGACTACACCGAGGTGACCATTTCGCGGACCCTGTTCCGCACCGGCGGATCCGAATACGCCGTCAACGGGGCCCCGGCCAGACTGCTCGACATCCAAGAGCTGCTCAACGACTCCGGCCTGGGCAAGGAGATGCACGTCATCGTCGGGCAGGGCCGCCTCGACGCGATCCTCCACGCCGACCCGCTCGAACGACGCAGCTTCATCGAAGAAGCCGCCGGAGTGCTCAAACATCGACGTCGCAAGGACAAAGCGGTCCGCAAACTTACCGGACTGCAGACGAACCTCGACCGCCTCACCGATCTGCGCACGGAACTCAACCGGCAGCTGGGCCCGCTGGGCCGGCAGGCCGAGGCCGCCGCGAAGGCCGCAACGGTCCAAGCGACCCTGCGCGATGCCACCGCCAGGCTGCTCGCCGACGATGCCGTGCGGATGCAGTCCTCCCTGGCCTCGACCAGCGACGGCGAAGACCACAGCGACCGCATCGCCGATCTCGACCGCACTCGCACCCGCACCGAGGCGCGACTGTCGGAGATCGAAGCCCGACTGTCCGAACTCGACAGTGAACTCGAAGTCCAACGCACCGCCGAATCGCGGACACAGACTTTGGTCGTGCGCGCCCAGGGACTGAGCCAACGTGCCGAGGACAAGAGATCCCACCTGCTCTCCGAGGTCACGAGCCTGGGGCGGCGGGAATCGAAGTCCCCCGAAGAGCTGCGCGCCCAGGCCGAACGGTTCCGTTCCGAACTCACCGACGCCGAGGCGGCCGTGACCGAGAAGACGAGTGCACTCGAGGCCAGCCAAGAGCGGAAGGAAGAACTCACCCAAGCGCTGCGCACCGCCGAAGACGAGGTCAAGGCCGCCCAGATCGCCATCACCGAAGCGGTGAAGAACCGTTCGGCGCTGCAGTCGAAGCAGACCCAGGCAGCCGAACGGATCACCGACCTCAGATCCCGGATCGAAGCCAATCGCACGGAGATCGAAACCGTCACCGCCCGCATCACGGAGCGCACCAGGGAACTCGACTCCGCCGAGACCGGAGTCGAGGACGTCGAGGCCGGAGAGACCGAACTCGACTCCGCCTACGAGACCGCGACGGAGGCGCAGGAGAAGTGTGAGACCGAACGCAGCCGGCTGCAGGAGCAGCGGGCGCAGGTCGCGTCCGAACTGTCCTCGGCGAAGGCCCGCGCAGAAGCCCTGGCCCTGGGCACCGCCTTGGAAGCCGACCTCGAAGACATCGTCAACGCGAATCTGCCGGGAGTGCGCACTGCCGTGACCGAACGGCTGAGCGTCGACCACGGGTTCGAAATGGCCGCGGCAGCGGCTCTGTCGACGACGGTCTCCGGCGTCATCGTCGATGACAGCGAAGTGGCGCTGGCAGTGCTCGACCACCTCGGCGAGGACACGAACGTGTCCCTCACCATCCCCGCCGGTGCCGAAACGACGGTCGGGAAGGGCGGCGGAAGTGCCCTTCCCACGCTGCCGGACCTGCCAGCGCCGGGACAGCTGCCCCGGGTGGGGGAGTCGGCAGGAGAGCTGCGGTGGCTCTCCGACATCGTCGACAGCGACGTTCCCGAACTGCGCACCCTGCTGGCCCGGGCCCTGCACGGAGTCGTCTGCGTCCCCGATGCACGGACCGGAATCGCCCTGACCGAGACCCGGCCCGAACTCACCGCCGTCACCGTCCACGGCGAAGTGCTCACCGCGACCCGCATCAGCCGGGCCCGCACCGCCTCGGGAACCCGCCTGGCCTCACAGACAGCGCTCGAGGACACACATTCCCTGATCGCCGACCTCGAGGGGCGAGCCGAGAAGCTCGACGCCGCTCTCGACGAGCTCGACCCGCGACTGACCGCCGCCCGAGAGGAAGCGGCCGCAGCGCTCGATGCCCTCCACTCCTCGGACGCGAAGATCATGGCCGCCGCCGAAGAGGTCTCACGCATCACCGGTGAGATCGGTGTGGCCCGCACGCGTCTGCAGCGCTCGCAGGAGAACGCCGCCGAACTCGAAACCCGCCTGGCTGCGGCCGAACGCGACTCGCAGTCGGCCGCGGCGGCGCTGGCCGGAGCCGCCGAAGTCGACGAAGTCGTCGACACCGCCGCCCGCGACGAACTCAGCGCACAGGTCGCCCAATCGTCGGAAGACCTCGTCGAAGCCCGCATCAGCCACCGGTCCGCAGCCGACCGGGCCCGGTTCCTGAGCGACCGCGTTGACTCCCTCCTGAGAGCGGCGAACGCCGAAGAGGCGGCGCGGGAGCAGACGCAGCGCACGATCGCGAAGAAGAAGCGCGCGGCCGCCTCGGTGCAGCTCATCGCCGAGACCGCGGCCGAAGCCGCGGAGTTGGCCACCTCCACGGTGGCCGAACTCGGTGAGGCGATCCAAGTCCTCGTCGACGAACGCGGCGGTCTGCGCGAAGAGAAGGGCCGCCTCGGCGAGGAATTGGGGTCGACGCGGACCCAGCTGCAGAAGCTCAGGGACGCCGCCGCCGAAGCGGAGCTCGCGAAGGAGCGGTTCCGGCTCAAGCTCGAGGAGATCGCGCACCGGTCTGAGGAGGAGACGGGGCTCGGCATCGACCGCCTCATCGACGAATTCGGGCCGCATCTGCCGGTGCCGTCGTTCGACGACGTAGCGGAGGACCGGCCGTATGTGCGTGCCGAGGTCGAGAAGCGGCAGAAGCAGGCTGCGTCGCAGCTCAAGCGCATCGGCACGGTCAACCCGCTCGCACTCGAGGAATACGAGGCGCTGAAGGAGCGGCATCAGTTCCTCGAGAAGCAGATCGCGGACATCGAGTCCTCACGCAAGGACCTCATGCAGCTCGTCGATGAGGTCGACCGGCACGTCGAACGCGTCTTCGCCGAAGCCTATGCGGACACGGCTCGGGAGTTCGAGGACATCTTCTCGCGACTCTTCCCCGGCGGTGAGGGTGCACTGAGCCTGACCGATCCCGACGATATGCTCACCACCGGCGTCGATGTGCACGCCCGGCCGGCGGGTAAGAAGGTCAAACGGCTGTCCCTGCTCTCAGGTGGCGAACGGTCGCTGGTGGCCGTGGCCATGCTGGTCGCGATCTTCAAGGCTCGGCCGAGCCCCTTCTACGTCATGGACGAGGTCGAAGCGGCCCTCGACGATCTCAACCTGTCGCGGCTGCTCACCGTGTTCGAAGAGCTGCAGGACTCCTCGCAGCTCATCGTCATCACCCACCAGAAACGGACCATGGAGATCGCCGACGCCCTCTACGGAGTGACGATGCACGGCGACGGAGTGTCGAAAGTCATATCGCAGCGGATTCCGTGATCGCCAGCCGACGTTTCAGCGAACGTGCCCGAGGTGACGGGCCGCCGTCTGGGCACAAGGCTGTTTGACGGTGACGCCCAGGACAGTCCCAGGGAATTTTGCAACTGCCGTATGGCGGCCGAGCACACTTCTCGTGGCCAGGGACTATAGACTTGGGCCGAGACACAGGTATTCGAAGAACGTGAGGAGCGAGACGTCCATGGCCGAGGCTGCTGAACTGCGAGGTGGCTCGAGGGCATGAATTCGGTACTGGTCGTCATCGTCGGACTTGCGATCTCGTTCGCTCTGGCACTCGTCGTCGTCCTCCTCGTGGCTCTGCCCGGCCTGCGTGCCGAAGGACGACTGCGATACTCCTCCGACGTGCAGCGATTCCGCCTGCCCTCCGAATGGACCGGCTACGACGACGAGGTCCACGAATTCTTCGGCCACGATGACGGCACCTCGCACCTGGCGACCAGGGAGCAGGCGGCGGTGACCGCGATCCGCGATCACTCCTATGTGCTGCGCCCCCAGCCAAGACGCCACGCGGCCCCCTCGCTCATCACGGTGCGCCCGCGCACCCGCCATTGGAAGATCCCGGAGTCGGGAACCGGGTGGAAGACCACTGCCGGGCTGCTCTTCGGCAGCCGCGGCTCCTGACCTCTGACCCACGCGGCCTCGAGCGCTCGAGGCTGAGAACAACGGAGACCGCGCCGACTGATTCCCGCGCGCTCACCGACAGACAGACACCAGCCCGGATGATTCCGGGAACTCGAGTGCCGGCGGCCTGACCGGCGGGGCTCAAAGGAGGACGGAAGAACCATGGATCAGCCGATCATCTTGCTCATCGTCGGGGCGATCGTGTTCGCCCTCATCGTCACCCTGGGCATCTCCCTGCGTGTCAACGCCCGCAGGAAGGGACTGGACGAGAAGCGCGGCATCGACGCCGAGGTCACCGGTGAGCTGAGCATCGATGACGTCGCCGAGGCGGTCGAGAAGGAAAAGGTCGAAGCGCGCGGTTCCGAGGTTCCCACCGAACCGGCCAGCCGCCTCGTGCGCCTGCGCGAGCGCCTGGCCAAGTCGAACACCGGGCTCGGCCGCGGACTGCTCAACCTCCTGTCACGCGACAACCTCGACGAATCCGCCTGGGAGGAGATCGAAGACACGCTCATCCTCGCCGATGTCGGGGTCGAACCGACGACCGAACTCGTCGACCGTCTGCGCGAACGCGTCAAAGTGCTCGGCACCCGGGACCCCGAAGAGGTCCGCGGACTGCTGCGCGAAGAGCTCATCAAACTCGTCGACCCGACGATGGACCGGTCCCTGGCCGACACCGGCAAGGGAGATGACCCCTCCGTCATCCTCGTCGTCGGTGTCAACGGTGCGGGAAAGACGACGACGGTGGGCAAGATCGCCCGTGTGCTCGTCGCCGAGGACAAGACCGTGCTGCTCGGTGCCGCGGACACCTTCCGTGCCGCCGCAGCCGAACAGCTGTCCACGTGGGGCGAACGCGTCGGCGTCGAAACCGTCCGCAAGGAAGAAGGTGCCGACCCCGCCTCGGTGGCGTACTCGGCCGTCGAGAAGGGGCAGGCCGACAACACCGACGTCGTCCTCATCGACACCGCCGGCCGTCTGCAGAACAAACGCGGACTCATGGATGAGCTCGGCAAGGTCAAACGGGTGGCCACCCGCCCGCTGGGGGAGGGCCATGAGATCGACGAAGTGCTCCTCGTCCTCGACGCGACCACCGGACAGAACGGCATGCAGCAGGCGAAGGTCTTCGCCGAGGCGGTCGACATCACCGGAATCGTGCTCACCAAGCTCGACGGCACCGCGAAGGGCGGAATCGTCGTCGCCGTCCAGCGTGAGCTCGGAGTGCCGGTCAAGCTCATCGGCCTCGGCGAGGGTGCAGACGATCTTGCACCATTCACCGCCGAAGGATTCGTCGACGCTCTGCTCGACTGAGTTCGCCTACTGATTCCGCCGGGCCTCGCCCTTGTATCTGCTGGGTGAGGCCCGGCTTGTCATAATCACGAAACATGACTGAAGCATCACTGTGACATGCGTCATGGAGACTGTCTCTGCACGGTTCGCTCCGGAACCGGCTTCGACAGATGAGAGACGACATGGAACTCGATGCAGTGAACGTATGGATGATGGTCGCGGCAGGGCTGGTGCTGCTCATGACCCCGGGGGTGGCGTTCTTCTACGGCGGGATGACGCGAATCACATCGGCCATCAACATGATGATGATGGTCTTCTCCGCAATGGCCGTCGGCGGACTCGTCTGGGTGCTGTACGGATACGGTCTGAGCTCGGGTGATTCGATCGCCGGAATCGTCGGCAACCCGCTGTCCCAGCTGGGACTCACGGGTGCCGTGGCCGATGATCCCGCCTCGCTCATCTCGATCGGCTACGGATCGACCTTCGCGATGATCGCGATCGCCCTCATCGCCGGAGCCGTCGCCGACCGAGCGAAGTTCTCCACCTGGCTCGTCTTCTCCGCCGCCTGGGTGACTCTCGTGTACTGCCCGCTGGCGTTCATGGTCTGGGGAGACGGGCTGCTCAGCGAATCCGGTGCGATCGGCCGCCTGTTCGGACCCGCCATCGACTTCGCCGGCGGCACCGTCGTCCACATCAACGCCGGTATCTCCGCCCTCGTCCTCGTCATCGTCATGGGACGCCGTGCCCGATTCTCGGCCCCGCACAAGCCGCACAACATTCCGATCACCGTGCTCGGAACGGCCCTGCTGTGGTTCGGATGGTTCGGCTTCAACGGAGGCGCCGCCTCGACGATCGAACAGGGCGGTCTGATCTGGATCAACACCCTGGCCGCCCCGGCCGCCGGCATGATCACCTGGATCATGATCGAACGGCTGAGGGCCTCGCGACCGAGCAGCATCGGCAGCGTCTCGGGTGCGATCGCCGGCCTCGTCGCCATCACCCCGGCGTGTGCGAACGTCGACCCCTACGCTGCCGTGCTCATCGGCATCGCCGCAGGTGCGGGAGCGATCTTCGCCGTCGAAGCGAAGAACCGTCTGCGGTATGACGATGCGCTCGATGTGGTGGCCGTCCACCTCGTCGCGGGTATCATCGGCACTGTGATGATCGGCTTCTTCGCCTTCCCGCACGAGGACGGACCGGCCGGTCTCTTCTACGGCGGCGGTGTCGAACTCCTCATCGCGCAGGTGCTCGCCTGCCTCGTGGCCGTCGTCTTCGCCGGGCTCGTCACGCTGGCCATCGCGCTGGTGCTGCGCCGGACGATGGGGCTGCGGATCGACCCGCGCGAGGAGCTCGAAGGGATCGACGCCTTCGAGCACGCGGAGCAGGCCTACTCCTTCCGGTGACCCGCGGCCGACTGGACGTCACTGCAGCCTGTGCCTCGTTGGTCACTGCTCGCGGCCTCGTGGTCACTGCTCGCGGCGATTCTTCCCCTTGCCGCCACTTCCTACAGGTACACGGGCATCCCTCACCGTTCCTCGCACCTCACCGCGCTGCGACGAGGTGGTGAGCCGGGAACGGTGAGGGATGCCTGGTTCTGATTGCGAAAACGACGCCCATGCAGAGGGTTTTTCGCCAACTCGGTGTGCGTCGGTGCCGCACCTGGCCTCGCCGACGCCACCTCTGCGGCCCGCTGCATCACTCACCACTGGCGCTGTCTCCTCCAGGTACTCGGGCATCCCTCACCGTTCCGGGCAATTCGCCCTGGTGGAACGAGAGGGTTTGCGATTGCCAAGGCGTTGTGCGAGCAAGTGTCGGGTATGGCACTCGCGGCGAGGGGTTCACGGGGCATTGTCAGGGCACGTGGTTTCAGCCGGACGCGGGTGACTTGCTAGTCTAGAGAGTCGACCAAACCATCGTGAAGAAGGCTTGTACGTGTTTAACTCTCTGTCCGACAGGCTCACCGCGACTTTCAAGAATCTGCGCGGGAAGGGCCGGCTGTCCGAAGCCGACGTCGATGCCACCATTCGTGAGATCAGACGTGCCCTGCTCGACGCCGACGTCGCCCTGCCTGTCGTGCGCTCCTTCACCGGCCGAATCCGCGAACGCGCCCTGTCCGAGGAGGTCTCGGGCGCACTCAACCCCGGCCAGCAGGTCGTCAAGATCGTCAACGACGAACTCGTCGGCATCCTCGGCGGTCAGACCCGACGTCTCGAGTTCGCCAAGCGTCCGCCGACGGTCATCATGCTCGCCGGCCTCCAGGGCGCCGGTAAGACCACCCTGGCAGGAAAGCTCGCCCACTGGCTGAAGTCAGAGGGCCACCGGCCGATGCTCGTCGCCGCCGACCTGCAGCGACCCAATGCGGTCAACCAGCTCCAGATCGTCGGCGAGCGTGCCGGTGCTGTGGTCTACGCCCCGGAGCCGGGCAACGGTGTGGGCGATCCGATCCAGGTCGCCACCGACTCGATCGAGGTCGCGAAGTCCAAACTCCACGACGTCGTCATCGTCGATACGGCCGGCCGCCTCGGCATCGACGAAGAGCTGATGAAGCAGGCCGCGGACATCCGCACCGCGGTCAACCCCGACGAAGTCCTCTTCGTCATCGATGCGATGATCGGTCAGGACGCGGTGAAGACCGCCGAGGCGTTCCTCGACGGCGTCGACTTCACCGGTGTCGTCCTCTCGAAACTCGATGGCGACTCCCGCGGCGGTGCTGCGCTGTCCGTCGCCGAGGTGACCGGAAAGCCGATCATGTTCGCCTCGACGGGCGAATCGATGAAAGACTTCGAACAGTTCCATCCGGATCGGATGGCCGACCGGATCCTCGACATGGGCGACATCATGACGCTCATCGAACAGGCCGAGAAGAACTTCGACGAAAAAGAGACCGAGAAGCTCAAGAAGAAGGTCGAATCCGGCGAGGACTTCGACCTCAACGACTTCCTCACCCAGATGTCGGGCCTGAAGAAGATGGGCTCGATGAAGAAGATGCTGGGCATGATGCCCGGGATGAGCCAGTACAAGGATCAGCTGGCGAACTTCGACGAGCGGGAGGTCGATCGGGTCGAAGCGATTGTGAGATCGATGACACCCCAGGAGCGGACGAACCCGAAGATCCTCAACGGCTCTCGTCGTGCCCGCATCGCCAAGGGCGCCGGCACCACCGTCACCGCGGTCAACCAGCTCATGGAGCGCTTCACCCAGGCGCAGAAGATGATGCGGTCGATGACCCGCGGTGGAGGGATGCCCGGAATGCCCGGTGGCGGCGGCATGCCGCAGATGCCCGGAATGGGCGGAATGCCCGGCGCCTCGGGCGGAAAGAAGAAGAAAGCCGCAGGGAAGAAGAAGGGCCGCAAGGGCGGCCAGTCGGGCAACCCGGCAAAGCGTGCGCAGGAGGCGCAGGCACTGGCCGATAAGAAGGCGGGCAAGACCCAGGATCCGGTCGGTTCGGCCTTCGGCGGAGTCGATCTGGACAAGGACGAGGAATTCGATCCGGCGAACCTGCCCAAGGGCTTCGGCGGAATCTTCCCAGGCGGAAAGAAGTAGAGTCTTCCCAAGTGGCAAGAAGCAGAGCCTTCTGGCACAATTGACTCTTGTACTTTTGCTCTCGGTCCGGGCCCTCTCATCCGCGCCGAAGTGATAGTCCGAGCCGCAGCTCCCGGCAGGTCAACCCCACGATTCTTCTGGGACAGCTGTGCACACAGAACACAAAAGGAGACACCACTAAAGTGGCAGTCAAAATTCGTCTGACCCGCATGGGCAAGATCCGTGCACCCTTCTACCGCGTCGTCGTCATGGATTCGCGCACGCGTCGTGACGGCAAGGCAAAAGAGCAGATCGGCATCTACCACCCGACGCGCGAGCCTTCGGTCGTGGAGATCGACTCCGAGCGCGCTCAGTACTGGCTCTCGGTGGGCGCCCAGCCCACCGATCAGGTGCGTGCACTGCTCAAGCTCACCGGCGACTGGCAGAAGTTCAAGGGTGAAGGTGAAGCGGTCAACACCGTGAAGCCGCAGCCGGAGAAGGAGGCCTACGTGGCTCCCAACGCCGAATCGGTGATCAAGGAAGCCATCACCCAGAAGGGCGGCAGCAAGTCCGAGGCTCCGGCCGAGGAAGCAGCCGAGGTCGCTGAAGAGAGCGCTGAAGCCTGAGATGTTGCCTGATTCGCTCGAACATCTGGTCCGCGGAATCGTCGATCATCCCGACGACGTCTCCGTTCGTTCGCGTTCTTCGCAGCGCGGCACGACCCTCGAGGTCCGGGTTCACCCCGACGACCTCGGGCGGGTCATCGGCCGTGCAGGCAGGACCGCCAAGGCCCTGCGCACCGTGATGAACTCGCTGGCCGGCCGTGAGTCGGTGCGAGTGGACCTCGTCGAGGCGTAATCCGAACATCCGAGAGGGGATGCAGCGCACTGCCGCTGCATCCCCTCTCGTGCATTCACTCACCGGTCGCCGACTAGACTGGTGCCAGAACACGGCGGTCGGCCGACGGACTGCAAGTGCAGCCACCGATGCGCGTGGTCGGCCGGACAGACATCGACAGCAATCTTCGAGGAGCAGTATGGACACGGTGATCGCCCGGCTGGGCAAGCCGCACGGAATCAAGGGCGAGTTCACCGTCGAGGTGCGCACCGACCGACCCGAGGACCGGCTGAATCCCGGAGCGAGCTTCGCCACCGATCCCGATATCGGACCGCTGACGCTGAAGTCGGCGAGGTGGCACCGCGACCGCCTGCTCCTGGCCTTCGACGAGGTCCCCGACCGCAACCGCGCCGAGGAGATCCGCAACACCCTCATCCTCGCCGAGGCGGCCGACGACGAGGACGATTCCGACGCCTGGTACCTCGACGACCTCATCGGACTCTCGGTCTATGAGAACGACGCCCTCGTCGGCGAGATCGTCGACGTCACGAACGGCACCGCCCAGGATCTGCTGCACATGAAGCACACCGACGGACACGTTGTGCTCATCCCGTTCGTCACCGAGATCGTGCCCGACGTCGACATCGACGCCGGTCGCATCAACGTCACCCCGCCCGCCGGCCTCTTCGACGCCGAATGAGCGAAACGTCTCCGATGACCGGCAACGACAGCCCCGCCGAGGCGGTCCCACCCGAACCCGTGACGCCGGATCCCACCCCCGCCGAGGCGGCCGGACCGCAGATGTCGATCGACGTCGTCTCGATCTTTCCCGAATATCTCTCCGGGCTGCAGCTCTCGCTCATCGGCAAAGCCGTCGACCGTGGGCAGCTGAGCCTGGGCGTCCACGACCTGCGGGACTTCACCTTCGACCGGCACAACACGGTCGATGATTCGCCCTACGGCGGGGGAGCGGGCATGGTCATGAAGGCCGAACCCTGGGCCCTCGCTCTCGAGCACATCCTCGCGAGACGCGGCAGCGCTGCGGTGGGTGACAGTCCGGAAGGCGGCCGGAACGACAGTCCTGCGGTCGGATCAAAACCGACGCTCATCGTGCCCAGCCCCGCCGGGCAGGTGTTCGACCAGCGCATCGCCGAAGACCTCGCCGACCGGGACCACCTTGTCTTCGCCTGCGGACGCTACGAAGGCATCGACCAGCGCGTCATCGACTGGGCGGGAGAGCACTTCGAACTGCTGCCCATGAGCATCGGCGACTACGTCCTCAACGGCGGGGAAGTCGCCTCGATGGTGATGATCGAGGCCGTCAGCCGCCTCATCCCCGGTGTCATCGGCAATCCCGAGTCGCTGGCCGAGGAGAGTCACGAAGACGGGCTGCTCGAATACCCCATCTATACGAAGCCGGCGAACTGGCGCGGACGTGAGGTGCCCGAGATCCTGCTCAGCGGCAACCATGCCGCGATCGCACGCTGGCGACGTGACCGACGTCTCGAACGCACCGCAGAAGTCAGACCCGACCTGCTCGAGAGACTCGATGACCTGAACAAGGACGACCTGGCGGCGCTCGAGCGGTTTGAGTCTGAGCGCTCAACCGTGACAGAATAGAGCGTCGCGTTTGTTGGCGCTCACCTGCTTCAGGGGGATGAGTGCCCACGGTGGCTCGTCGCGTAAGATTCGGCGGGTCGACGGGGAGAGATCCCGACAGACGATCCAGTTGCCGGTTCACCGGTCCGATATGCGTGTCCTCGACCTGAAGCAGAGGCCACAGGAGAAACCACAATGCAGAAGCTCGATGTTGTAGATGCAGCCTCGCTGAAGTCTGATGTTCCCGAATTCCGTGCGGGCGACACCCTCAACGTTCACGTCAAGGTGATCGAAGGTTCGCGCTCGCGTATCCAGGTCTTCAAGGGAATCGTCATCCGTCGCCAGGGCGACGGCGTCCGCGAGACCTTCACCGTCCGTAAGATCAGCTTCGGCGTCGGTGTGGAGCGTACCTTCCCGGTGCACTCGCCCAACGTCGACAAGATCGAGGTCCTCACCCGCGGCGCCGTCCGCCGTGCAAAGCTGTACTACCTGCGCGAACTGCGCGGCAAGGCCGCTCGCATCCGCGAAAAGGCCTGATTTGCCCGGCACTGTGGGAGATGATCACACGGTGCCGAACAGACATGAAGACGCGACCTTCGGGTCGCGTCTTCTGTCTTCGGCACGCTTCTGGAAGGCGATCGTGGCGATCGTCGTCGTCATCGTCGTCCTCGGCGGGTCGATCCGCGGATTCGTCATCCAGCGCTTCACGATTCCGAGCGCGTCGATGGAGCCGACGCTGCAGGTCGACGACTCGATCACAGTGTGGCGTCCGGACGCCCTGCGCGGAGACATCCGACGCGGAGACATCGTCGTCTTCGACGGTCGCGGGTCGTTCGTCGACGATGCGCTGCCCACCCCTCTGCAGAAGATCGGATCCTGGGTCGGACTCGGCCCCCGCGACGTCTACTACGTCAAACGCGTCATCGCCGTCGGCGGTGACACCCTCGAATGCTGCGACGCGAAGGGGCGTCTGCTCCTCAACGGCAAGCCCCTGAACGAAGACTATGCCCCGTCCCCAGCCTCCGCGGTGGAGTTCTCCGTCGAAGTCCCCGAGGACACCATGTGGATGATGGGCGACAACCGCAACGACTCCGCCGACTCACGATCGCTGCTGGGACGGCCCGGTGGGGGCTTCATCCCCACCGATCGGGTCATCGGCCCCGTGATCGGTCACGGCTCATCGATCGACTGAGAGCCGCCTCGGCGAGGGGCATCTGGGTCGTCTGAGCCTTCGCACGGTCGACTGAGCGTTCGCACGGAACTGTACTGCGGCTGAGCGTGCGGTGCCGGTCGTGCTGATACGCTCGGTTCAGTCCACAGCCGCAGCCCTGGTCCGATGTGAAAGCGAACGAATGACAAGCGAATCCGAAGCTTCCCCGCCACCTGCCTCGAAACGGTTCGCGCGCGGGCTGTTGGAGACCGTGGCGATCATCGTCATCGCCCTGCTCATCTCGACGGCGCTGAAGACGTGGGTCGTCCGCGCTTTCTATATTCCGTCCGAATCCATGATGACCACCCTCCAGGTCGATGACCGCGTGCTCGTCAACCAGCTGGCTCACCGCTTCGGACCCGCGGACCGCGGCGACATCATCGTCTTCGACGACCCGGATCATTGGCTCTCGGCCGCCGAGACCACCGAATACACACCCAACCCGTTTCTCGAATTCATCGGCTTGGCCCCCTCGGACGCGGGAAATCAGCTGATCAAACGCGTCATCGGCGTCGGCGGCGACACCATCCGCTGCTGTGACTCAGAAGGACGCCTGCTGGTCAACGGCGAACCGATCGACGAGACCTACCTCGACGAAGGCACCGCCCCCTCGGATGTCGAATTCGAGATCACCGTGCCCGAGGGCCACTACTGGGTGATGGGCGACAACCGCGGCAACTCCGCTGACTCCCGGTACCACATGGACACCGACCCCTATGTGGCCGAGGACGACGTGGTCGGCACCGTGTTCCTCATCAACTGGCCGTTCAAGCACTTCAGCTGGGTCTCCACCCCCGACGAGGTCTTCGCGGACGTGCCGGACACCGCAGAGGGAATCACCGGGAACTGATGGCCGTACGTGGACTCACCGACCTCAGCGTCGAACGCGGACTGCTGAGCGAGGGATTCGATTTCGTCATCGGCGTCGACGAGGTAGGCCGCGGCGCTCTGGCCGGCCCGGTCAGCGTCGGCGTCGCCCTGTTCGATCTGCGCGCCCTCACTGCCGCCGAGGTGCCTGCCGGCATCCATGATTCGAAGCAGCTGAGCGCGCAGTCCAGACGGGATGCCACCGACCGCGTGCGATCATGGGCGGCCGCCGCGGCGGTGGGGTCGACGACCCCTGCCGAACTCGACGAGGTGGGGATGACGATGGCGCTCAACCTCGCCGGACGTCGCGCCATGCTCTCGGTACTCCGGGAATGGGCCGGCGCCGGTTCGGTCGGGCACGGTCCGAACGGGTTCGACGAGACCGGCGTGACCGCCTCGGCGAGGGTTCTGCCTGACCGGACGATGGTCCTCCTCGACGGGCGGCACGATTGGCTGTCTGCTCCACTCACCCTCGATTGCCTGGGGATATTCGGCGACTGTGCCAACCTCGAACTGCCGCCGGTGCGCACCATCATCAAGGGCGACGGCTCCGTTCCGGCGATCGCGGCGGCGAGCATCGTGGCGAAAGTGGCACGCGATGAGGCGATGATCGTACTCGCCGAAGCCCATCCGCACTATGGTTGGGAATCGAACGTGGGATACGGGACGGTGAAGCACCGGCAGGGCATCGCCGAACTCGGACCCTGCATCCACCACCGGAGAAGCTTCCGCCTGAGCGCGGACACAGGAGCGAAGGAGGGCCTGTCATGAGTGCCGATGATCTTGACGACTACGAAGCACAACTCGAGCTTGCGCTGTACAAGGAATACCGAGACGTCGTCGGTCTCTTCGCCTACGTCGTCGAGACCGAGCGCCGGTTCTACCTCGCCAACCATGTCGACCTCAAGGCTCACAACGATGCCGGCGACGTGTACTTCGAACTCACCCTGCGCGATGCCTGGGTGTGGGACAGCTACCGGTCGGCACGGTTCATCAAGACCGTGCATGTGCTGACGTTCAAGGACGTCAACATCGAGGAGATCGCGAAATCCGATCTCGAGCCGCCGACCGCGATCCGCGGCTGAGGCTGCTCTCTCAGTCCTTCGACGAATCCTGGGCTCACCCACTCCTGCGCCGATCGCTGGGGATGAGGCCCTGACTCGATCGTCATGAGCCTGTGGAGGAGTGAGCCTCCTCCACAGGCTCTGTCTCCTCCCTTCCCCCAGGCAGTGCCGCCGTGGTCATCTGGCTGACATGGGACGGACACGAACACCCGGTCGGACACGCACGGCGAAGAGCACACGGACCGCCAAAGGGATGCGCAGACAGGCGCTCGGCAGCAGGGGAGAGGACCTCGCCGCCGGGTTCCTCGAAGCCGCCGGTCTGGTCGTTCTCGAACGCAATTTCCGGTGCGCTCGAGGTGAGCTCGACATCATCGCCCGCGACGGCGGCACCGCGGTCTTCGTCGAGGTCAAAACGCGTCGCACCGCCATGCTGGGATCTCCGCTGGAGGCCGTGACCCCGACCAAGCTCGCCCGCATCCGCACACTGGCAGGCATCTGGCTGCGGGAACAGGACGAGTATTTTCCGGCCACACGCATCGATGCGCTCGGCATCATCACGGAACCGCGCGTCCAGTACTTCCACTGCCCGAACATCCAGGTCGACTCATGAGCGAGGCGACACCGGGACACGAGCACCCGCCACCGGAAGCGGTCGGTGCGGACGATGCCGAGCCCGAATGCTCTGAGCCTGAGACAGGAGGCGGGGGAGCAGAGCCGGAACCGTCTGGACCCCAGCCAACGACTCACATCATCGGGCGGGCCTCGGCCGTGGCCCTGTGGGGACTGACCGGGAAGATCGTCTCGATCGAAGCCGGCGTCAGCGCCGGACTGCCCGGAATCGACATCGTCGGACTGCCCGATGCCTCGGTGAGCGAATCACGCAAACGACTCCGAGCCGCCCTGGCCTACCTCGGCAGACCCGTTGCCACACAACACCTGACGATCAACCTCACCCCCGGCACTGTGCCGAAGATCGGCACCGGATTCGACCTCGGCATCGCCGTGGCCGTGCTCAGAGCACTGTCGCTGATCACCAACGACGACACCGGCGATGTCGTCCACTGCGGTGAGATCGGACTCGACGGCAGGATCCGTCCCGTCACCGGAGTGCTCCCTTCCCTGCACACAGCACTGCAGGCAGGCTTCGACCGCTTCGTCGTCCCCGTCGGCAACGCCGACGAGGCTGCCCTCATCGGACGGGCCAGAATCCTCCCGGTCGCCTCACTGGCCGAAGTCGTCAATGCCTACGGCGGATCGATGGCCGTGCCCGCATTGCCCGCGGTCCTCGAAATGGACCGCCCCGTCCCCGTCGCCCCGGAACTCCACGACCTCGCCGAGGTCCAAGGACAGGCCGAAGGACGATTCGGTCTCGAAGTCGCCGCCGCGGGCGGCCATAACCTGCTCATGCGGGGCACACCGGGAGCAGGCAAAACCCTGCTGGCTCAATGCCTCCCCGGAATCCTGCCGGCCCTCGATGACGATGAAGCCGTCGAAGTCGCCACCGTCCGCTCTCTGCGCGGAGAACTCGACGGCAGCGACGGACTCGACCACCGGCCCCCGTTCGAAGCACCCCACCACCGCAGCACCGCCTCGGCGCTCATCGGCGGACGCCGCCCCGGAACGGTCGGGGTCCTCAGCCGCGCCCACCGCGGGGTGCTGTTCATGGACGAAGCCCCCGAATTCTCCCGCGACGTCCTCGAAGCCCTGCGGCAGCCGATGGAATCCCGTCGCGTCCACATCCACCGCGCCTGGGGATCGATGGTGCTTCCGGCCTCGTTCCAACTCATCATGGCCGCGAACCCCTGCCCCTGCGGAGTCGGGATGGCCGGAGCCGGCGCGGACTGTCGGTGCACGCCCTTGGACAAGCGCCGCTACCGCAACCGTCTGTCCGGGCCGCTGCTCGACAGAGTCGATCTGCAGCTCGAACTCTTACCAGTCTCACCCGCCGACATCAGGCTCGGCGGAGGCCAGGAGACCAGCGCCACTGTCGCGGCCCGCGTCCTCGAAGCGCGGGAGCGACAGGTCGAACGCTTCGCTGACTGCGACTGGCGGCTCAACGCCGACGCACCCGGAACCTGGCTGCGCGAACACTTCGCACTCACACCGGCGGCCCTGACCGACCTCGACCGGGCCCTCGACACGGGCCGGATCACAATGCGCGGCTACGACAGGGTGCTGCGAGTCGCGACCACTCTGGCCGATCTGGTGGGAAAGCCAGGACCCGACCCCGACACGATGAGAATGGCGCTCGCCCTGAGGACCCAGGAGTCATGACCGTGAACACACATGATGAAGTCCGCGCAGCCATCGCCTCGCTCCTGCGCATCGGCGAGCCCGGTGACGGTCTGCTCAAACGCCTCGTCGACGGCATCGGTCCCGTCGCCGCCCGTGCGATCATCGCCGCGGTCGGCCGGGGTGAGACCACAGCCCACGACGCAGTCCAGGGTCTGGTCACCACCGGTGCCGAGGCGGCTGAACATGGGCAGATGCCAGAGGCCATCGACCGGTGGGCGGTGCGAGCCGGGGAAGCCGGTGCTGTCGGGAATGATCTGGACAAGATCGCGAGAATCGGTGGGCGCCTGGTCACCCCCGATGACGATGAGTGGCCTCGAATGCTCGACGACCTCGGTCCCGCAGCACCCTTGGGCCTGTGGGTGCGAGGTGCCGCCTCTCTCAACACCGTGCTGACTCGTGCCGTTGCCGTCGTCGGTGCCAGAGCGGCCAGCAGCTACGGAACCAAATCCGCCTCGGACCTCGCGTGGGACCTCGCCGCTCGTGGAATCACCGTCGTGTCCGGGGGAGCGTTCGGCATCGACGCGGCCGCCCACCGTGCCGCCGTCGCTCGGGAAGCACCGACGGTGGCATTCATGGCCGGGGGCGTCGACCGCTTCTACCCGGCGGCGAACGCCGAACTGTTCGAACAGATCCTCACCACCGGTGCCATCGTGTCCGAGACCGCTCCGGGAATGACGCCGATGCGCCACCGATTCCTGCTGCGCAATCGGCTCATCGCCGCCTCGGCGCAGGTGAGCGTCATCGTCGAAGCCGGTTGGCGCAGCGGGGCACTCAACACCGCCCGGCATGCCCTCGAACTCTCCCGGCAGGTCGCGGCTTTCCCCGGGTCCGTCTATTCGGCGTCCTCGGCCGGGGCCCACAGGCTCGTGCGTGAACACCAGGCGGAGCTCGTCACCTGCAGCGACGATGTCATCGCGCTCATGGACGATGACACCCCGGCGCTGTTCGACGCTGCCGCAATGGGAGACGCCCCGCACAGCGGAGATCGTTCGCCGTCGTCCGACCCCCGCGAAGCGCTCGACGAGCGGGAGAAGATCTGTCTGAATGCGCTGACCGTATCGAAGCCGCTCGACGTCGGCACCATCGCCTCTCGGGCGGGTCTGACGATTGCCGACGCGCTCAACTCCCTGACCGCACTCGACCTCGCCGGTTTGGCGGCTCGGCGCGACACAGGGTGGGTGAAACTGCGCAAGTCCCGCGGCTGAACCCAGCCGCTCGCATATCCTGGGGATGTGAGCACAGACTCGACCGTCGCCGAGGTGGTGTCCGGCTATGCCGACCACCTGCGGTCCCGTGATGTCTCCGAACACACCGCTCGCGCCTACGTCGCCGACGTCACCGACTTCCTCGACCATGCCGTGCACTCGACGAAGATCCGAGGCGGCTCCGAGAAAGGCGCGACAACGGCGACGTCCAAGCGGACCTCGTCTGACGGCGGACAGGGCCTGTCGGACGGAGCAGGAGACTCGTCGAAGACTTCCGGGCCGCGAATCGATGTTGCTGGCGTCGAACTCGATGACCTGCGGTCTTGGCTCATCGCGCTCGACGACGCCGGGGCCGCGAAATCGACGGTGGCTCGCAAGATCGCGGCCGTGCGTTCCTTCTTCGCCTATGGTGTGAGCAATCTGGGGCTGCCGAACAATCCGGCCGCACGTCTGCGGACACCGAAGAAGGACTCGCGTCTGCCTACGGTGCTCAAACCCCAGCAGGCCGCCGACCTCATCTCCGCCGCTGAGAGGTCCCGGTCAGGAAACACCGCGGCTGGACATGAACAGCAGGATGAATCCGGGGCGAGCGGTTCGAACACACTTGGGGAAAGGCCAGACCCGCTCGATGCGGCCAAACGCATTCGGGATGCCGCGATCCTCGAAATGCTCTATGCCACCGCGGTGCGCGTCTCGGAACTCACCGGGCTCGACCGCACCGATATCGATCACCGGGCATCGATGATCACCGTGCTCGGCAAGGGCGACAAGGAACGTCGTGTCCCCTTTGGAAGCCCAGCGCGCAGGGCCCTCGAGGACTGGCTCGCCGCGCGCGAGCTGTTCGCCGGTCCCAACAGCGGCGACGCACTGTTCCTCGGCGTCCGCGGGGCACGCATCGGTGCGAGGCAGGTGCGCGAACTCGTCCACCGCTACGGCTCCGACGACCCCAGCGCCCCGGACATCGGTCCGCACGGACTGCGTCACTCGGCGGCAACCCATATGCTCGACCGCGGCGCCGACCTGCGGCAGATCCAAGAGCTGCTCGGCCACTCCACCATGAGCAGCACCCAGATCTACACCCAGGTGTCCATGCAGCGGCTGCAGGACACCTACCGTCGAGCACATCCGCGGGCCTGAGGCTCACAGAGCTGCGGCCGGCCGGCAATGTCCGATCGGAAGCGCCCTGCCGGCAGCGGTTCTCTACTTGCGGAACTCCCAATGCCACGGCTCGGGGAGCGACCCCGTCTGCCTCGCCCATCCGGGGTGGATCCAGCCGAACTTCGGTGCGTTCGCCCGCATCCACTGATGCTGTGCGGTGCCGAAGGAATTGATCCCGCTGCCGAGGTCGACCGCCAGCGCCCATCCGTGGTTCGATGTCCCCGGTGTCGCCGCCATCCGCCCCTTTCGACGTTTGAGGATGACCTGCGTGGCGTAGTCCCGGTAGGCGTCGGTGACGGAGATCGGAGCACCGAAACGGGCCTCGAACGCCTTCGAGAGCCGATCGAACGCGACCTGAGCATCACAGCGCAGCATCTGACCGGGGGCCGTCTCCAACCGGCACATCGCCGAGGCGGGTATCCGCCCGTTCCTGTGACCGCCCCATGCACCAGCACCCGAGGTGGTCGAATCCCCACCGCCTTTCGGTTCCTTCGCCGGCTTCCGAGACAGCGGCAGCAGAGCCGACTGCTCCTGGCCGAAGAACCTGCCCGGATCGACATATCTCTTCTCGCTCGCGGCCGGCCACGCCCCGATATGCAGGCACGAACGCTGACAATGACCACCCTTGCCCACCGCGCCGATCTGCTCACCGGCGGCGAAGCTCTCACCCTTTGCCAACGATGTGGCGGCCGGCTGGAACGTGAGCACATGACCGGAGTCGGTGAGGATGCTGACGGTGGCCATTCCCGCCACGGTCCCCGCAAAGCGAATTGTCCCCGTCGTCGGTGCCCGCAGCGGCTCACCGACGACTGCGAGCACGTCGATTCCGCGATGCCCCTTGAGCCACGGTTTGTCCGGAGGGTCGAAGGCCTCGATGATCTCCATCGCCGGCACCGGGGTGACCCAATTCTTCGAAGTGCTCGTCTTCGGAGCGCTCTGTGGTGCTGTCGAGCCAGGGCCAGCGGCGGCGCTCGCCGCCGGGGGAGTGGCCGTGAGCACGAGGGCCGCTGCGATGATCAGGGCGAGGAACGCAGACGGCGGCGAACCGAAACGTGAGCCGGTCTCGGCCTCACGCTGGTGAAAGCGTGGGCGGAATCGGTCGAGCGCGAAGAGATCCATAGGAGCATGCAAGCCTGTGGCGCACGTCCGTGTCACCCAGCGGAGACAGCCCTGTGGACGAGCCTTCTCCTTCCACAGGCTCCCGACGTTCGAGTCGACAGGCCATGCACAGTAATCGGTGGCCGAGTGAACCGGAACCACGGCGATTCAGCAGCCTGTGCCCGGATACGGTGTCCTGGCCCGGACTGGAACTGCTCCTGCCGGCCGTGGTCGCATCCATCCACACCGATCGACGCATGAGTCGACACATCGTGACCGGTCGACCTCGGGTCGACGCGCATGTCGACACGGCGGTGCGAGCCGGTGGGCCGCCTCGGCGAGGGGTCGATCTCGATTGGAAATGGCTTGCCCGACCGGGATAGACTTAAGACCAGCAGAAGCGTGTCTTCTGACTACGCGTATCCGAATTCTTCTCCTTCCCATGGTGCAGGCAGCCGTCAGGTGTGCCTGTGGGGCGGACGAACCGGGTACCAGGAATCAACCGAAAATGTCATCGACGCATCCCGTCGGTCCGATCGAAGCGAGCCCATCGGGTCTCGAACCGGCAGAGATCGGCGCGCGCGTGACGTAAAAGCACCTTGCGGTGCACAGAAAGGAGGGCGTCGGCATGGCCGTCGTCACCATCCGCCAGCTGCTCGACAGCGGCGTTCACTTTGGACACCAGACCCGTCGTTGGAACCCGAAGATGAAGCGCTTCATCTTCACCGAACGCAACGGCATCTACATCATCGACCTGCAGAAGTCGCTGGGCTACATCGACAACGCCTTCGAATTCGTCAAGGAGACCGTGGCCCACGGCGGCTCGATCCTCTTCGTCGGCACCAAGAAGCAGGCCCAGGAATCCATCGCTGAGCAGGCTCAGCGCGTGGGTCAGCCCTACGTCAACCAGCGTTGGCTCGGCGGTATGCTCACGAACTTCCAGACCATCTCGATGCGTCTGCGCCGGCTGAAGGAACTCGAAGAGATCGACTTCGACGACGTTGCAGGCTCCTCGCACACCAAGAAGGAACTGCTCATCCTGCGTCGCGAGAAGGACAAGCTCGAGAAGACCCTCGGCGGTATCCGCGACATGCAGCGCACCCCGTCGGCCGTCTGGATCGTCGACACCAAGAAGGAACACCTCGCAGTCGACGAAGCCAAGAAGCTGGGCATCCCGGTCATCGGTATCCTCGACACCAACTGCGACCCGGACGACGTCAACTACCCGATCCCGGGCAATGACGACGCCATCCGTTCGGTCTCGCTGCTGACCCGCGTGGTCGCCGACGCCGTGGCCGAAGGCCTCATCGCCCGCCACTCCTCGGACGACGCCAGCGGTGAGAAGAACGTCTCCGCCGTCGAGCCCATGCCCGAATGGGAGCGCGAGCTGCTCGAAGGCAACGCCCCCGCCTCTGAGGAAGCCACCTCTCCTGCCGCAGACGCCGCAGCCGCGGCTGAAGAGGCGACCGACGAGCCCCCAGCTGAGGCTGCTGCCGAAGCCGCTGACAAGGCGACCGAAGCACCTGCCGCTGAGGCCGCGGGAGCCGCCGACTCCACCGAGTCGACCGAGTCCTGATTTCGTTTAACTCCACCATCCTGAGGAGAAAGAATGGCAAACTACACTGCCGCTGATATCAAGGCACTGCGCGAGAAGACCGGCGCCGGAATGATGGACGTCAAGAAGGCTCTCGACGAGTCCGACGGCGACCAGGCGAAGGCCATGGAGGCCCTGCGCATCAAGGGCCTCAAGGGCGCCACCAAGCGCGAAGGCCGCTCGACCTCCGACGGTCTGGTCGCGACCTCCGTCGAAGGCGGATCCGGCACCATGATCGAGCTCAACTCGGAGACCGACTTCGTTGCGAAGTCCGAACCGTTCGTCAAGCTCTCCGAAGAGGTCCTCGAACTGGCCGTGGCGAACAAGGCCGACTCGGCCGAGTCGCTGCTCGCCGCTGAGACCGACGGCAAGCCCGTCTCCCAGTTCATCACCGAATCCGGTGCCTCCCTGGGTGAGAAGGTCGACCTGCGTCGCGTGGGCCGCCTCGAGGGCGCCAAGATCGCCTCCTATCTGCACCGCACCAACAAGGACCTGCCTCCGCAGGTCGGCGTGCTGCTGGCATTCGAAGGTGACGACGAGACCGTGGCATATGATGTCGCCGTGCACATCGCCGCCATGGCCCCGAAGTACTTCTCCCGCGAAGACGTTCCCTCCGACATCGTCGAGAACGAACGTCGCATCGCCGAAGACACCGCGAAGAACGAAGGCAAGCCCGAACAGGCACTGCCGAAGATCATCGAGGGTCGCGTCAACGGCTTCTTCAAGGAGAACTGCCTGCTCGACCAGGGATTCGCCAAGGATCCCAAGCAGTCCGTGGCCAAGGTGCTCGAGGCTGCCGGCGTCAAGGCCACCGGCTTCCTGCGCTACCGCGTCGGAGCATGATTCACCACTGACCGCGAAGCCGACACGTCTCTGCTTCCCAGGTTCACCGAGTGAGTGAGAACTCACCCGAGGAGCGGGGTCGGACCAATCGGTCCGGCCCCGTTTTTCGCTAGAATGACCCAGACGCCCGGCCACAGTGACGATCCCACCGGGCACAGACCTGCCCGCACGGAAGAAGGACTCCATGACAAGCACCCCTGTTCACGAATCCAGCTACGCCAGCCGAGCGGTGCGTACTCACCGCCGCCGTGTTCTGCTCAAGCTCTCCGGTGAGGTCTTCGGCGGCGGCAAGATCGGCGTCGATCCCGACGTCGTGGCCGCAGTCGCCCGCGAGGTCGCCCCCACCACCGAAGACGTCGAAGTCAGCATCGTCGTCGGCGGCGGCAACTTCTTCCGCGGAGCCGAACTCTCCCAGCGCGGAATGGACCGCACCCGTGCCGACTACATGGGCATGCTCGGCACCGTGATGAACTGCCTGGCCCTGCAGGACTTCCTCGAGCAGACGGGTGTCGACACCCGCGTGCAGACCGCGATCCCGATGTCGCAGGTCGCCGAATCCTATATTCCCCGCCGCGCCATGCGGCACATGGAGAAGAACCGCGTCGTCATCTTCGGCGCCGGCGCCGGACTCCCGTACTTCTCCACCGACACCGTGGCCGCCCAGCGTGCACTCGAGGTCCACGCCGATGAGGTCCTCATCGCCAAGAACGGCGTCGACGGCGTCTACACCGCCGACCCGAACGTCGACCCGAATGCCGAGAAGATCGCCGAGATCAGCTACCAAGACGCCCTGCAGCGCGGCCTCAAGGTCGTCGACGCGACCGCCTTCAGCCTGTGCATGGACAACAAGCTGCCGATGCACGTCTTCGGAATGGAAGGCGAGGGCAACCTGCGCAAGGCCATCATCGGTGAGAAGATCGGCACGGTCGTTCACTGAGACCCACTCCCACCGAGGTGGCCGGGCACTGAACGCAGGCAGCCCCTCACAGCGTGGAACCGCCGTCACCGAGGCGACCGCACCGTTGTGCATCCACGCTGGTGAGGACACCCCTGTGAAGTTTCGGTGCGGCATTTTTCAGCGATGACCCATAGAATGAACTCAAAGCTTTAAGAGATGGAAAGAGGCAACCGTGATTGAAGAGACACTGGCCGAAGCCAGAGAGAAGATGGACAAGGCCGTCGAATTCACGCAGGACGACTTCGCGTCGATCCGCACCGGCCGCGCCAACCCCGCACTGTTCGCCGACATCGAGATCGACTACTACGGTGCTCCGACGCCGCTGCAGCAGCTCGCCTCGTTCCAGACGCCCGAGGCTCGCACGATCCTCGTGACTCCCTACGACAAGGGCACGTTGGGCGATATCGAGACCGCCCTGCGCAACTCCGACATCGGCGCGAACCCCGCCAACGACGGCAACGTCATCCGCATCGTCCTCCCGGACCTCACCGAGGAGCGCCGCAAGGAGTACGTCAAGATCGTCAAGGGCAAGGCCGAAGACGGCAAGGTCTCCATCCGCAACATCCGCCGTCACGCCAAGGAGACGCTCGAGCGCATCAAGAAGGACGGCGAAGCCGGTGAGGACGAGGTCACTCGCAGCATCTCCGAACTCGACGATCTGACGAAGAGCAAGGTCGAAAGCGTCGACAAGCTGCTTGCGCAGAAGGAAGCTGAGCTGCTCGAGGTCTGATGATCGCCGTGACAGGGTCCGACAGCCCCGCCTCAGATCCGGCTCCCATCGGGGAGCCGGATCCGTCCGGCGAGGCAGCGCAGGTGGAGTCCCCGTTCCCCAGACGTCGGGATCTGCGCAACTCGGACAAGCCGTTTTCGCCCGACGACCCGGAGTCGAATCCCACCGTCGAGGAGGCAGAAAACGCGGCCGAACCGGAATCGAAGGACTACGGTCGGGCCGGCCGCAACCTGCCGGCCGCGATCGGCATGGGACTGCTCATCGGCGGCGTGGTGCTCGCCTCACTGGTGTTCCTGCCGATCTCCTTCCTCTTCATCATCCTCGTCGGCATCGTCGCCGCGATGTGGGAACTGGCGAACGCTCTGTCGCGTTCGGGTTCCCTGGTCTCCCGGGTACCGACCATGGTGTCGGCCGCCTGTATGGTCGTCGCCACTTACATCGGCGGCCGCGAAGCCCTCTGGGTGACGTTCGCCGCCAGTGCCGGAGCCGTCATGCTCTTCACGATGGTCGAGCGCCGGAAGAACGCAGTCAAAGACGTCTCGCTCTCCCTCTTCGCCCTGACCTACGTCGGCCTCATGGCCTGCTTCATCGTCTACCTTCTGACCCAGCCGGACGGCAATTTCTACATCATCATCTTCCTCGCCGCGGTCGTCGCCTCAGACACGGGCGGCTACGTCTTCGGCGTGCTGTGGGGCAAACACCCCATCGCCCCGCGGATCTCTCCGAAGAAGTCCTGGGAGGGCTACCTCGGCTCCACCGTCTTCGCCGCGGTCGTCGCAACGATCCTCGCGGTCACGGTCGTCGACGCACCGTTCTGGACCGGGCTGGTCATCGGCGCGGTCATCCCCGCCTTCGCCACCCTCGGCGACTTCAGCGAATCGATGATCAAACGCGACCTGGAACTCAAGGACATGGGCACCCTGCTGCCCGGCCACGGCGGCGTGATGGACCGACTCGACTCGATCCTGCCAACCGCCCCCGTCGCGCTCGTCCTCTTCTCGGTGCTGCCCGGCTACCTCTGAGCCGGTCGCCGAGGCGGTTCCTCGGCACCGAGTGGACCGTGCGTGCCGAGCCGCTGTCCCGACGTGGCGGCTCGCATCCGCCCGACGTGGCGGCTCACACACGACAGTCCAGCGGCGAACATGAGACAATGGCCGTGTGAGTTCTCAAGCAGGCAGAAGGCAGACCAGGCCCGTCGTCGAACATGCCGACGGCACGACATCGACGACCCCGATGCGCGATGGCCGTCCCCTTCTCAATTTCAAGTCCGCACGGGTCAAGCAGCCGCCTCAGCATCTGGCCGATATGACGATGGACGAACGCATCGACGCGGTCACAGAGATGGGACTGCCCGCATTCCGGGCCAAGCAGATCTCCACCCACTACTTCAGCCACTACGTCACCGACACCGAGGCGATGACGGACCTGCCCAAGGACAAGCGGGCGGAGATCCAGGAGCGGTTCTTCCCGCATCTGCTCACCGAGGTGCGTCGCCTGCGCACCGAGAACGGCGACACCATCAAGTTCCTGTGGCGCCTCTTCGACGGGGCTCTCGTCGAATCCGTGCTCATGCGCTACCGCAACCGAGTCACGCTGTGCGTGTCCAGCCAGTGCGGGTGCGGCATGAACTGCCCGTTCTGCGCCACCGGTCAGCAGGGTCTGACCAGGAACATGTCGACGGCCGAGATCGTCGAACAGGTCGTCCGCGCCAACCAGGTCATCGCCGCCGGAGAACTCGCCGAGGCTCCGAGATCGGATATGCCCGGTGCAGGTGAGACCGCGCTCGGCGCGGAAGCCGACGATGACGATGCGGCGGGGGAGTCCGCCTTCGACGGGGAGGCCACGGCCACCTCGGCGAGTGGGCCCGAACGGGTCTCGAACATCGTCTTCATGGGCATGGGCGAACCCCTGGCCAACTACAAACGGGTGATGAACGCGGTGCGCCGCTTCGTCGGGCCCGCCCCGGAGGGCCTGGGCATGTCGGCCCGTCGGATCACGATCTCCACGGTCGGGCTGGTGCCGGGCATCAACAAACTCGCCGCCGAGGACATCCCGGTCACGTTCGCACTCAGCCTCCACGCACCCGATGACGAGCTGCGCGATGAGATGATCCCGGTCAACACCCGGTGGAAGGCCGATGAGGCCATCGACGCCGCGTTCAACTACTACCAGGTGACCGGTCGGCGGGTGAGCATCGAATACGCGCTCATCAAGGACATGAACGACCACGTCTGGCGGGCCGAGCTGCTGGCGAAGAAACTCAACGCACGCGGTCGCGGCTGGGTCCACGTCAACCCGATTCCGCTCAACCCGACCCCGGGCTCGGTGTGGACGGCCTCCGAACCGGAGGTCGCCGACGAATTCGTGCGCCGCCTCATCGATCAGGGCATCCCGACGACGATCCGCGACACCCGCGGTTCCGACATCGACGGTGCCTGCGGACAGCTCGCCGCAGCCGACTGATCTCCGTCCGATTCGGCGCCCGCCGACCGCGGCCACGCAATTTCTGCGGCTTCCATCTATCATGGTGGAAACACCACAGCCACTCGCTTCTGGAGGAGACATGGCGGACACGACTTTCCCTCGAATGTCCGGTTGGAAGAACGGATACGACCCCAAGCAGGTCGACAGCTTCTTCAAGCGTGCACGTGAGTCCTTCGAACGGCCGACGCCGCAGCCCGGTGATCTCGACTCCCGGGCGGTGCGCACGGTCGGCTTCGACCTCGTCCGCAAGGGTTATCACGTGGCCGTCGTCGATGCTGCGCTCGACCGTCTCGAAGACGCCTTCGCCAAGCAGGCGCGTGACCGTCTGATCGCCCAGTCCGGTCAGGACGCATGGGTCTCCGAGCTCACCCGTGTCGCCGCGTCCCTGCGGGGACGTCTGGTCCGCGAGCCCGGAGAGCGCTTCGACAACCCTCCTCCCGGAGTCATCGGCTACGACATCGACCAGGTCGACGACATGTGCGACAAGGTCAACTCGTACTTCACGCAGGGCGTGGCGATGAGCGTCGACCAGGTCCGCCGCGTGCTGTTCAAGACCGGGAAGGGCAAGAAGGCGTACAACGAGGACCAGGTCGATGCGTTCATCGACCGCGTCGTCGAAGTGATGGCCTCCGTTGACTGATTTCCACTTCTTCGCGGTCCCGACCGCAACCGATCCGGGCACGCTCAACCCCGTCTACGAGCTCCTCGACTTCCCGATCGCGATGGGCCGGGCCGACGACGTCGTCCTCACCGGTCCCGCCCCGGAGAAACCCCTGGTCGACGGCCGCGAAGTCACCGATCCGCGCCTCATCAAGGCACTGTCGGTGCCCGTCGAGCTCGACCGCGCCGAGGTGCTCGACCGCAGTTCGAAGCTCGCCGGAGTTCTGCGCGCCATGGGAGTGGTCCCGGAGTCCGGTGCCAGCCTCACCCTCGCCGAGGATGTCCCGCCGCTGACGCGGGCGCTCGGTCTGCTCGCTGCCGCCCGCATCGGGTTGGTCGTGGACCTGCGCGCCGGGTCTGGTGGAGCGACGCCCGGTGTCGGTGAGGTTGCCGGTGCTGGTGCTGTTTCTGCCCAGGACGCGGTCGTCCTGCACACGATCGAAGCCGAACCGCTCGAGCCGGGTCGTGCCTCCGTCCGGGTCACCCGCTCTCGCTTCGAAGGCGTCGGTGTGACCATTGGATCCGAGACCGCGAACCTCGACCAGGCGATGCGTGACTCTCGCGTCGAATTCGCCGCCGTGGTGCCGCTTCAGCCACAGCACACCATGCTGCTTACCGACGACGGTGAGGTCGATGCCCAGTCGAGCCTCGACTGGTATCGCAACGAGGTCCTCTCTGCCTCCTGAGCCCCGGACGTCCGGGGGCTTCGACGCAGACGATGGTGTCGAAGTTCCGGCTTCTGCGGATCCGCGTTCTGCTGAGACGGTTTCTGCTCTGCGCACGGCCGGCTGCGTCTTCGCCGAAGACGAAGCGGCGATCCTCCTTGAGGCAGCGGACGGGCCCGCGCGGAGACTCGATGATCTCGTGGCCCGCCGCGTTGCCGGCGAACCCCTCGAACAGATCGTCGGCTGGGTCGACTTCGCGGGCCTGCGATTGAGTGTCCGGCCTGGAGTGTTTGTGCCACGGCAGCGGACTGCTCTGCTCGCGACTCAAGCGGTGTCCGCGACCCGGCGGATGATGAACTCACAAGGGAATGGGACAGAGACAGACGTCGCTGCTGTCCGACCTATTGTGCTCGAAGCGTTCTGTGGGATCGGACCGGTCGCCTCGGCGGTGGCCGCTGCGGTGCCGGGAGCCGAAATTCACCTCGGTGATGCGCAGGCGGAGGCTGTGCGATGTGCTGTGGAGAATGTTGATTGTTGCGTCCAGACAGGGGACTCCGCACAGGTGGGGGAGTCGGGTGCCACTGTGACAGGACATGTCATCGACTGTCTCCACGGACTGCCCGCCTCACTGCGGCAGTCAATCTCTGTCCTCGCGGCCGTGCCGCCCTACGTCCCTGAAACTGCGGCCGATTTTCTGCCCCATGAGGCCCTCGACTTCGAACCGAGCACTGCTCTGTTCGGCGGTGCTGATGGCCTCGACCTCGTCCGACGGCTCATCACGGAGTCGCTCGACTGGCTGGCTCCTGCCGGTGTGCTGCTCATCGAATTCGGTCGTGGGCAGGTCGCAGAGGCCACCACATTCGCAGCCGAGCGGGGGCTGGAAACGCGGAGCCACCTCGGCGAGGATGACCACACGGTGGTCCTCGAACTGCGGCGCGCACCTGCCGGCCACAGCTGAGTTCTGGGCGCCCCGGAGACAGCGAACCGCCCGCCGAACCGGAGAGTTCGACGGGCGGTGAGTCGCTCGGCGCTCAGCTGCGCTTGGGCGATGCGGGTCAGTTAGCGAAGGCGTTGATCCCGGTCATGGTCCGCCCCAGGGTCAGCTGATGCACTTCGTGCGTGCCTTCGTAGGTCAGCACGGTCTCGAGGTTGACGGCGTGACGCAGCGGCGGGTACTCACTCGTGATGCCCGAACCGCCGAACAGGGCGCGCAGGTCGCGGCAGACGTTCATCGCGGTGTCGACGTTGACCATCTTGCCCAGGCTGATCTGTTCGGGGCGCACACCCTTCTCCGAATCCTTGAGCTTGCCCAGGTGAGCGGCGAGCAGTGTGATCTGCGAGTACTGACCGAAAGCCTTCGCGAGCTTCTGCTGGGTGATCTGGAACGACGAGAGCGGACGGTCGAACTGGATGCGGGTGCCGGTGTACTCCAGAGCCGAGAGCAGGGCATCGCGAGCGGCGCCGGTGACACCGAAGACGATTCCGTAGCGGGCCTCGGACAGGCAGGACAGGGGGCCCTTGAGGCCCTTGGCCTTCGGCAGCATCGCATCTTCGGGCAGGCGGACGTTGTCGAGGACGATCTCACCGGTGATCGAGGCGCGCAGCGAGATCTTGCGGTGGATCTCCGGAGTCTGCACACCCTCGGTGTCCGAGGGCACGACGAAGCCGCGGACGACGTTCTGTCCCTTGTCATCGACCTCTTCGGTCTTGGCCCACACGACCATGACATCGGAGACCGGCGAGTTCGTGATCCACATCTTCGCGCCGTTGAGGATCCAATCGGATCCGTCCTTCTTCGCCGTCGTCTTCATACCCGACGGGTCGGAGCCGACATCGGGTTCGGTCAGCCCGAAGCAGCCGATGGCCTTGCCGGCGGCCATCTTCGGCAGCCATTCCTCTTTCTGCGCTTCCGATCCCCAGTGGTGGATGGCGAACATCGCCAGCGAACCCTGCACGGACACAAGCGAACGCAGACCGGAGTCGACGGCTTCGAGTTCACGACAGGCCAGTCCGTACTGAGTCGCTGTCGACCCGCCGCAGCCGTAGCCGTCGAGGTGCATGCCCAGCAGACCGAGCTCGCCGAGCCCTTCGGCCAGTTCGCGGGCGGGGATGGTGGCGTCAAGGAAGTAGTCGCCGATCTTCTCCCGAACGTTCTCGTCCAGCCATTTCTTCACGATCGATGCGAATTCGAGGTCATCGGGTTCGAAGACCGAATCCAGTCCAAGAATGTCGTCGGGGCTCAGCGTCTTGCTCATATCCATCTCTTTCGCCATTGATTGTCTTCATTCACAGTTTTACCGGAACCCGGTGGAGGACCGGTGTCCCGAAGCACTACAGATGACCAGGTACGCTGGGCGACACACGAGCTCATGTCGAGTCATTTCCCAGAGAACTTTGGCATCATCGGTTGGCGTGAGTAAACGTGGTTTCATTGTAGTCGGCTCGACAGGTTCGGTCGGCACCCAGGCCCTCGACGTCCTCGCCGAACACAGGGACGAGCACGCGATCACCGGCCTGGCTGCCGGATCCCAACTCGACCTTCTGCTCGAGCAGGCTCTTGACTTCCGTGTGCCCGTCATCGGGCTCACGACCCCTCCGACCGGGGGAGAGCCCGAGGTGCGCGAGCGCCTGACCCAGTTGGCCGCCGAGCGGGGAATCGCTGATCCCGTCGAAGCCATCCACCTCGGGCACGACGCCGCCGAGGTGGTGGCGGGCTCGGACGCGGACATGGTCCTCAACGCGATCACCGGTGCGGCCGGTCTCGGCGCGACTCTGGCCGCTCTCGAGCGCGGCACGGATGTGGCCCTGGCGAACAAGGAATCCCTCATCATCGGCGGCTCCCTCGTCCTCGACGCAGCCCGGGCCACGGGTGCCCGACTCGTTCCCGTCGACAGCGAACACTCCGCCATCGCCCAGGCGCTGCGGGCCGGCACCCATGGGGAAGTCAGCAAACTCATCATCACTGCCTCGGGTGGGCCGTTCCGGGGAATGACCCGCGATGCCCTGCGCCGAGTCACCCCCGCTCAGGCGCTCAACCATCCCACATGGTCGATGGGCTCGATGATCACCATCAACTCGGCCACCCTGGTCAACAAGGGCCTCGAAGTCATCGAAGCGCATCTGCTCTTCGACATCGACTTCGACCACATCGAAGTCGTCGTCCATCCGCAGTCGCAGATCCATTCGATGGTCGAGTTCACCGACGCCTCGACGATCGCGCAGCTCTCCCCGCCGGATATGCGCTTGCCGATCTCCTATGCGCTGGGCACCCAGTATGATGGAACGACGAAACGGCTGTCCTCGGGGGCCGTCCCGCACAATTGGGGTCAGCCCATGCACTGGTCGTTCGAACCGGTCAACCATCTCGCTTTTCCCGCACTCGGCCTGGCCATCGACGCCGGCAGGAAGGGCCGCAGCTACCCGGCGGTGCTCAATGCCGCCAATGAGGAACTCGTCGCAGCATTCATCGCCGGTGACATCGCCTTCACCGGCATCGACAAGGGCCTCACCCGAGCACTGGCCGCTCACGAACCGGCGGCCGACCACACGGTGGAGACCGTACTGGGCGCCGATGCCTGGGCACGGGAGTTCGCTCGTGCCGATGTCGCCGAACAGAACGGGGGTCGTCGATGACAGTCGTGCTCTATATCGTCGGGATCATCCTGTTCCTCATCGGCATCTCGATCTCGATTGCGCTCCACGAACTCGGCCACCTCACCCCGGCGAAGAAGTTCGGGGTGAAGGTCACGCACTATATGGTCGGCTTCGGACCGACCCTGTTCTCCTTCCGCCGCGGTGAGACCGAACACGGCATCAAAGCGTTCCCCCTCGGCGGGTTCATCGCGATGCCGGGAATGTACCCGCCGGAAGACGCGACAAAGTCCCGCCTCGAAAGAGCAGCAGTCGCGAACAACGGGGCCGCTGCGAACAGCAGTGGCGACGGCACGGAAGGCCGCCTCGGCGAACCGGGCGCGGCACTCGACTCAACCGGCGACGGAACGGTGGAACACCTCGGCGAGGAGATGGATGACGGTGATGCCGCTCCGCTGCGCAGGGATCGGAAGAAGCGGAAGGGGCGGCTGTTCGAGAACACGATGGCCGATGCCCGGGAGTTCTCGAATCAGGAGATCGAGCCGGGGGAGGAGCACCGGACGTTCTATGCGCTCAGCGTGCCCAAACGGCTCGTCGTCATGTTCTCAGGTCCCTTCGTCAACCTGGTGCTGGGCATCCTCATCATGGGGATCTCACTGCTGGGCATCGGTGTGGTCACTCCGACGACCACGGTTCAAACCGTCGTCGAATGTGCCGTGCCCGCGTCCGAGGCGCAGGAGCGTCCCGCCTCGGAGCAGAACACGTGCCGACCAGACGATCAGCTCACGCCCGCGTGGGAGGCCGGGATCAAACCGGGGGATGAGATCACCGCGATCGCCGGCGTCGAGACGAAGGACTGGGACCAGCTGTCGTCGGTCATCAAGGAACATGCCGGTGAACGCGTCGATGTCGACTTCGTCCGCGACGGCGAGGCACAGACGGTGACGGTGCCGATCATCGCCACCGAACGGCCGAAAGTCGACGACGCGGGCAAGGCAGTGCTCAACCCGGACGGGACTGCGCAGACCGAGACCCAGGGATTCTTCGGCGTCGGCCCCGTCCAGGAACGCCGGTCCCTGCCGCTCGAGGAGTTCCCCGGCGCAGTGTGGGATCAGGTCTCCGGAGTCTTCCACGCGATCCTGACGCTGCCGGTCAAACTCGTCGACATCGGCGAGGTCGCCGTCGGCACGAAGGACCGCGACGCCGAAGGGCTTGTCGGCATGGTCGGCGTCGGACGCATCGCCGGCGAGATCGTGTCCACCGATCAGATCGACGTCGTCGACAAAGCGCAGATGGGGTTGGGCATGCTCGGCTCGCTCAACATCTTCCTGTTCGCATTCAACATGATCCCGCTGCTGCCGCTCGACGGCGGACACATCGCCGTCGGCCTCTACGAAGGCGCGCGCCGCCGCATCAACCGGTGGCGCGGACGCGGGCTGATAGGCCCCTTCGACACGGCGAAGCTGCTGCCCCTGACCTATGTGTGCATCGGGCTGATGCTGTGCATGACGGCGTTGCTCGTCTACGTCGACCTCGTCAAACCCATCACCCTCGACGCGATCTTCAACTCCGGGGGATAGGAGAGGCAGGGCGGCTGGGCTGAGCGACCGAACTCTGCGGCTGAGCTCGTTCAGCTGCTGAGGGTGATCGCCTGCACCTCGCCGAGGTGGTTGAGCCCCACCGTGATCGTCGCCTTCTCTGCTGTGCCCGTCACCGCCGAATCGCCGGTGTTCGGCACCGTGACCACTCCGCGCAGCGGGGAGACCATGGTCAGGTCCGCCCCGGTGAAGGGACGGTCGATCTGCTTCTCCGCCCGCCACCGGGCGAAGCGCTCCCGCCGTTCGTCGCGGGGTTCGTCGAGGTCCATATTCATCGAGAAGATCGCCTCTGCGACGGTGTCGTCGAAGTCGTTGACGAGGTTTGCCGCGGCCAGCACGGTGTCGGTCTGGGTTTGGGCTGCGGGGAAGCGCGGCACCGGCGCCGAGGTGGTCCGTCGTTCCTGCCGGGTGGCCTGTCGTCCCGTGGCCGCCGTCCAGCCGAGGTCGATTGCGTCCTGGACGACTCGCTGCGCCGGATAGTACGTGGTGTTGCCGAGCACGACGATGCTTAACCCCAGGTCCGGGAACCACCGCATGTGTGAGCCGTATCCGGGGTAGCCGCCGGAATGGCAGACGACGCGACCGAATCGGGTGTCCAGACGTGTCTCGAGCCCGTATCCGTAGCTGAGCGTCTCCGAGTGATGGTCACTCGTCTGGAGCTCCATGGTCCGTCGTGGCTGCTGGTCGTCGGCGAGGATCCGCGACCAGGCCCCGGGAATGTATGTGTCCAAGTGTTCGAGGGCAGCGAGGTGTGTGTCCATCCACGCACCGATGTCGTCCACGGTGGAGATGACACCGCCGATGGGGGAGAAGACCCCCGGGCCGGTGAGTTCTGCCGGGTGGAGACCGCCGTCGAGGTCGACGCGGTGGCCGGGCGCCAGGTCCGGGAAATCGGTGTGGTCGAATCCGGTGCGCTTGAGCCCCAGCGGCCCGAAAACCTCCGTGGACACGATCTCGGTGAACGTTCGGCCCGTGACCGCCTCGGCGACCATGCCGAGCAGGGCATATCCGAGGTTCGAATACTCGTAGCCGGTGTCGGCGGGCGCGCAGGCGATCGCGCCGCGGTGCAGCCATGCGGTGAGCTCGGCCGGTGTCATCGCCTCCATCCGATCGGCCCACGGGTCATCCTTCGTGAACCCCGTGCTCATCGTCAGCGCCTGTCGGCAGGTGCGGTCGGTGATCGCAGTGTCGGCGAGCTCGGGCAGCAGGACACCGAACGGTGTGTCCAGGTCGAGGCCGTCGGCGGCGAGAAAGCCGATGGCTGCGGCAGTGAAGGACTTCGTCATCGAGGCGATCCGGTACGGAACGTCGGCGTTCACGGTTCGGGCGGGGCCGCCTCGGCGAAAGATTCCCCAGGCCAGGGATCCGCCCTGTTCGTCGAGCTTCTGAGATTCGGCATCGAGGGCCGCGGTCATCGCCTCGATATCGGGTTCGACGAATTCGGGTGTGCTCACTGGGCCGCTCCTTTGTGCAGACTTCACGTCATCTTCACACTACCGTCAGCCGGTGACAGGGGTGCGCGGTCGGCGGCGCGGCAGTGGTGCGGAGGTGGGCCCGCGGTCGCGCAGGTGCCGTTCCAGGGTGCGCACTGCGGACGGTCGGTCGTGTGTCAGTGGGAGGTCCTACAATGGTGATGGTTCGCACAATCCGGGCTCCGCATCGGCGCCGACTCGGACATTGTGGCTGGTCACCAGCCCGACTGAAGGGATCCTTCGTGACATCGGTCAATCTCGGAATGCCCGCACCGCCGCCTCCCGTGCTTGCTCCGCGGAGGAAGACGAGGCAGATCAACGTCGGACGGGTGGGGGTCGGCTCCGATTCCCCGGTGAGCGTGCAGTCGATGACGACGACGCCGACGACGGACATCAACGGGACTCTGCAGCAGATCGCCGAACTCACCGCCGCCGGCTGCGATATCGTCCGCGTGGCCTGCCCGACCGCCGATGATGCCGCGGCCCTGCCGATCATCGCCGGCAAATCCCAGATCCCCGTCATCGCCGATATCCACTTCCAACCCAAATACGTCTTCGCCGCCATCGACGCCGGCTGCGCGGGGGTGCGCGTGAACCCCGGCAACATCCGCAGATTCGACGACCAGGTCAAAGAGATCTCGAAGGCCGCCGCCGAGGCGGGGGTGTCGATCCGCATCGGCGTCAACGCCGGGTCTCTCGACAAACGGCTGATGGAGAAATTCGGCAAGGCCACTCCCGAAGCGCTCGTCGAATCCGCGCTGTGGGAGGCTTCCCTGTTCGAAGAGCACGGATTCTTTGACTTCAAGATCTCCGTCAAACACCACGACCCGGTGATCATGGTCCGCGCCTACGAGCTGCTGGCCGAACGCGGCGATTGGCCGCTGCATCTGGGCGTCACCGAGGCGGGACCCGCCTTCCAAGGCACGATCAAATCCGCCACGGCCTTCGGTCACCTGCTGGCCGAGGGCATCGGGGACACCATCCGAGTGTCGCTGTCCGCACCTCCGGCCGAGGAGGTCAAGGTCGGCAACCAGATCCTCGAATCCCTCAACCTGCGCCCCCGGAAGCTCGAGATCGTCTCCTGCCCGTCCTGCGGACGTGCGCAGGTCGACGTGTACACGCTCGCCGAACGCGTCACCGCCGGCCTCGAAGGCATGGAGGTGCCGCTGCGAGTCGCCGTCATGGGGTGCGTCGTCAACGGGCCCGGCGAGGCCCGCGACGCCGACCTCGGTGTGGCCAGCGGCAACGGCAAGGGGCAGATCTTCGTCAAGGGAGAGGTCATCAGGACCGTACCCGAATCCGAGATCGTCGAGACCCTCATCCATGAGGCCAACCGCATCGCCGAGGAGGCCGCGGGCGAGTCATCCGGTGTCGCCTCGGGGCCGCCTGAAGTCACCGTGGGATAGGTGGGATACCTTGTGAGGACGAACAGATTCATGGTCCAGTCATTGGCCCATGCTGACGGCTGAGAAAGAGTTCAGGGGCACATGGCGCTGAGGATCGCACGACTGGAACATCAGCACACCCGGTGGCTGACGGACCTGCTTGCGCGCAACCCCTGCGAGAACGTCTACCTCATCTCCCTCCTCGAGGTCACGGGCACTGCCCGGCTGGGGTCACCGGCAGGAACGCTGTACGGAATCTTCGACGGTGACCGACCCGTCGCCGCCTACTGGGTGGGCGGGAACATCATCCCGGTCGCGGCGACTCCGGCGACGAATGACGTGCTCGCCCGCAAACTCAATGCCGACGGTCGCGTGTCCTGCTCACTCATCGGCAGTCGGTCGGTCATCCTCGACCTGCGGCAGCGACTCAACTGGGGCGAACCGCGCGGAGTGCGCGAGCGACAGCCGCTGCTGGCCATCAGCTCCGATCCGCGGGTGGCCCCCGATGAGCATGTGCACCGGGTGACTCTCGACGATCTCGGCGCAGTGTTTCCCGCCAGCGTCGACATGTTCACCAAAGAGGTCGGATTCTCACCGATCGAGGACGGCACCGCCGGGTACCTGTCCCGGGTGCGCGGGATCATCCGCAGCAAGAACTGCTACGCCAGGATCTCCGACACTCTGCCGCAGGGAGGAGCGGTGCCGAGGTGGCCTGCCACCGAACAGGACGAGCAGGTGCTGTTCAAGGCCGATATCGGCATCCGCGCTCGCCGCATCGTCCAAGTCCAGGGAGTGTGGGTCCATCCCGAAGTGCGCAATCAGGGCCTCGGCGCCTCGGGCATGGCCGCCGTCGTCCAACGCACCCGCGACAAAGGCCATTCCACGGTGAGCCTGTACGCCAATGACTACAACGAGACGGCTCTGCGCATGTATGCCCGTGTCGGCTTCGAACAGGTCGGCACCTTCGCCACCGTCATGTACTGAGTAGTCGGCGAATCAGTTGCGGCGATTGCGGGACTGCGGTTTGGCCATATCGCCGAGGAACTTCTCCATCTCCCGGCGGTCCTTCTTCGTCGGACGTCCCAAGCCCTTGTCGCGCCTGGGCACGAATCCGCGCAGCGCCGGATCGGGCGGGGGAGTGAGATCCTCGTAGCACTTCACGGCCACACTGGCCTGCATCCGAGTGGGGATGAACCCGGTGATCTTCCAGATGAATTCCGACCCGGCCTTGCGCACTCGGACCTCTTGGCCGATCGTCACCTTCTGCGCGGCCTTGACCCGCTGACCATCGACCTGGACATGGCCGCCGCGGCAGGCTTGAGTGGCGAGGTTGCGGGTCTTGAACATCCGTGTCGTCCACAGCCACACGTCGATGCGCATGTGCTTGGACGGGTCACGATCGATCTCAGTCATCTCACTCCCGTTGGGGTCCCTCTGGCGTTTCGATCCGAGTGTCGGCGCGCAGAGCCAGGGCCGAGCGCCTCGTGAACGTCTGGGCAGGGCGGCCCCGCCCCTGGCTGACGGCCTGGCCGGTGGGGTCGAGCAGAGGCAGCATGGTGCGGCGGAACGTATCGGCCTGCAGGCTCTCACCGGCGACGACCTCGTGGAGTTCGCGCAGCTGTCGCAGCGAGAATTCCCTCTCCAGCAGCCCGAAGGGGTCCGGGGTGCGTTCGTGGAAGTCTCGCAGCCGGTGCACGGCCACGCGCACGATCTCCTGATGTTCGGCACTGAGCTCACCGACGTCGTGGACGGGTACGAGCTTCCGGCTGTGGACGGGGGAGTCGGGATGATCGGAATCGGACTCCGCCGGCTCAGGTTCGGCCGCCTCGGGGACGGTCGACTCGGCGGGGGAGGAATCCGGGCCCGGCGCAGACGAATTCGGCGCGGCCGCCTCGGTGGGGGTGTCACCTGTGCCGTCATCCTCGGCGAGTCCGACGTCGGCGGCGGAGAGCACATCGAGGTGGGCCACGGAGATCACCCAGCCGCGATCGTCACGGTCGGGCTGGTCGAACACATGCAGCTGGACGGGAGCACGGTCGACGAGCCGAGCCTTCTCACGCAGACAGCGGGCAACTGCCTCGGCGAGGCGTTCCTGCGGACGCAGAATCGATCCGGGCAGCTGCCACTCCCCGTCTCCGGGATGGGTCATGAGAACATGCAGGCCACGGCCGGGCACGGGGCAGAGGACCGCGGTGTCGACCGCGACCGAGGGCCGCGGGAACTGCGTGAGTTGACTGGGATCAGGCATGCTCTTCGTATCGTTCGGACTCATCATTTCAGCGGGGACCGGGCGGGGAACCGGACGGTCCCGACTGATGCTGGACTTCGGTGCTGCAGCCACCAGTCTAATTCTCTTCCCCCAGGTGACGAATCCGCGCCCGCGCCGATTCCCTCCGCTTCGCCCGCGTGCGATAGTGTTCGATCTGAGTCTTGACAAGTTGAGGAGTTTTACCCATGGCCCTGCGCATGTCGTCCCTGTTCGTGCGAACCCAGAAGGAGGACCCGGTCGGCGCCGAGGTGGCCAGCCACAAACTGCTGCACCGCGCCGGATACATCCGCAGGTCAGCACCGGGAATCTACACGTGGCTGCCGCTGGGTCTGGCCGTGCTCGGCAAGATCGAAGCCATCGTGCGCGAAGAGATGGCGCTCGCCGGCTCCCAGGAAGTCCACTTCCCGGGCCTGCTGCCCGCCGATCCGTACAAGAAGTCCGGCCGCTGGGAAGCCTTCGGCCCCGACCTCTTCCACCTGCGTGACCGCCGCGAGAACGACTACATCCTCGCCCCCACCCATGAGGAGGTCTTCACCCTCCTGGTCAAGGACCTCTACTCCTCGTACAAAGACCTGCCGCTGTCGATCTACCAGATCCAGACGAAGTACCGCGACGAGGCCCGCCCCCGCGCCGGTCTGCTGCGCGGACGCGAATTCATCATGAAGGACGCCTACTCCTTCGACATCGACGACGCCGGTCTCGACGCCTCGTACGAGGCCATGCGCGTGGCCTACCTGCGCGCCTTCGCCCGCCTCGGCCTGCCGTGCCTGCCGGTCAAGGCGACCCCGGGTGCCATGGGCGGCTCCGGAACCGAGGAGTTCATCTACCCCTCCGAGGTCGGAGAGGACACCTTCGTCCGGTCCCCGGGCGGATACGCCGCGAACGTCGAGGCCGTGACCTCGATCGTGCCCGAAGCGATTCCCTACTCGCAGTCGCCTGCCGCCCATGTCGAGGACACCCCTGACACCCCGACCATCGAGACCCTCGTGGCCGCTGCGAACGCTGACCATCCGCGCGCCGATCGCGAATGGACGGCCGCGGACACCCTGAAGAACGTCGTCTGCGCCGTCACCCACCCCGACGGCACTCGCGAGATCATCGTCATCGGCCTGCCCGGCGACCGCGAAGTCGACCTCGACCGTGCCGCGGGCACCGGAATGCTCGGCGACGGCGAGGTCGACCTCGAAGCCGCGACGGCCGAAGACCTCGCCGCTCATCCCGAGCTCGTCAAGGGATACATCGGACCCGGCAACGACCTCGACAATCCCATGCTCGGTCTCGAATCGCCGTCGAAGATCCGCTACCTCCTCGACCCCCGCGTCGTCGACGGCACCCGCTGGATCACAGGAGCCAACGAGCCGGGTCGCCACGTCTTCGACCTCGTCGCCGGACGGGACTTCGCCGCCGACGGCACGATCGAAGCCGCCCAGGTCGTCCTCGGCGACCCGGCACCGGACGGTTCCGGTCCGCTGGAGCTGGCCCGCGGTGTCGAGATCGGTCAGATCTTCAAGCTCGGTCGCAAGTACGCCGAATCCCTCGACCTCAAGGTGCTCGATCAGAACGGCAAGGCCCAGACCGTGACCATGGGCTCCTACGGCCTCGGCGTCACCCGCGTCATGGCCTGCATCGCCGAGGAATACCATTCCGAGGACGGGCTCCTGTGGCCGCAGCATCTGGCCCCGGCCGATGTGCACATCATCGTCGCCGGCAAGGGCGAAGAGATCGCCGAGGCGGCCGAGAAGATGACGGCCGAACTCGAGTCCGACGGCATCAGCGTCCTCCTCGACGACCGCAACAAGGTCTCGCCCGGATTCAAGTTCGCCGATGCCGAACTCATCGGCATCCCCACCGTCATCGTCGTCGGCCGCGGTCTGGCCGACGGCGTCGTCGAGGTGCGTGACCGTCTGGCCGGCGAGAAGTCCGACCAGCCCGTCGCCGAGGTGGTCACTGCCACCGTGGCACGTGTCCGTCAGGCGTACGCCGAGGCCGCAGCCGCAGCCGATGCGGCGATCAGCGCCGACGAGAACGCCTGAGCCGCCTCGGTGTTCGAAGCCCTCGCCGGAGGCATCGACGTCACCTGGACGATGGTTCTGTGGCTGCTCGCCGCAGGACTCCTGGCCGGGTGGATCGACGCCGTCGTCGGCGGGGGCGGACTGATCCAGCTGCCCGCGCTGCTGCTGGTGCCGGGGATGAGCCCCGTCCAAGCGGTCGCGACGAACAAGATCGGCTCGATTGCGGGCACGACCGCCTCGGCGATCACCTACCTGCGTAAGATCACTCCGGACCGGTCGGCGACGATCCCGGCCGCGGCCTCGGCGTTCCTCGGTGCCGTGCTCGGGGCGAAGCTCGCGACCTTGGTGCCGAGCGAGGCCTTCACTCCGATCATCCTGCTGGCGCTCATCGGGGTCGGGATCTTCACCGTGCTCAACCCCAGCCTCGGCGCCGATGCCACTCTGCGTTTCGGGGAGACCTCGAAACGTCACCATGCGCTGTCATGGCTGATCGGGCTCGTCATCGGCATCTACGACGGAGTGCTCGGGCCGGGAACGGGATCGTTCCTCGTCATCGCCTTCGTCTCGATCATCGGATTCTCGTTCCTGCAGGCCTCAGCCACGGCCAAGGTCATCAACTGGGCCACGAACTTCGGAGCGCTCGTCTACTTCGTCCCCGACGGTCAGGTCGTGTGGCTGCTGGGCATCGTGGTGGCCGTCGGCAACGTCGCAGGCGGAATCATCGGCGCCCGCACCGCGCTGGCGAAGGGCTCCGGGTTCGTCCGCGTCATCTTCGTCATCGTCGTCTCCGCGATGATCCTCAAACTCGGCTACGACGTCATCTCCAGCCTCATCCACTAACTGCTACCCGACGGCGGCCCAGCAACCTTGCGCGAGGTTGCTGGGCCGCCGTCAGGTAGCAGTAAGGGGTCAGCCTATGGGTTTGAGGGCGTGGGCGTTGACTCCGGCGACGTCGGCGCCGGACAGGGCGCGGGCCACCCACAGGGACCGGGCGGCATCGGCCAGGCTCGAGGTCGAGCCGCCGGAGGCCGCGCGCAGATACCAGAACATGTTCGTGATCTCCCGGGCCACGGTCGCGCCCATCCCGTACTGCGGATCGACCCCGGCACACAGCGCCAGATCGGTGGCGAAGCCCCGCAGCCAGGCCGCCTGCGCCTGCGGATGATCCGACGGGATCTCGGCCAAGCGGTTCCACAGCACCGGGGCCAGCGTGTACGCGGTCGGACCGGCCAAGGGCTGCGGGTCGATGGCCTTCCACGTCGAAATGCCCGTCGGATCGGGATTGCCGGCGAGGATGTTGTAGTAGTGCAGGTCGGCGTGGATGAGCCAGTTCTCCTCCGAAGACGCCAGAGTCTGCATCCAATTGCGGGCGAACGACAGCAGCAGAGAATCGTGCGGACCCGCCTCCGACCACCCGGTCAGCAGCGCGGCATCGGCATCGAACGAGTTCAGCCACCCGGCCACGACATCCTGGACCCGCAGGAACTCCGAGGTCGCCGGAATCTCCAAGGACCGCTGCAGGGCACCCCACACCGGCGGCACGTCGGCCAGGGCCAACACGGACAGATTGTCCTTCGTGCGCAGCCGCTCCTGCAGAGTGACCCGGAAACTGCGATCATCGCGGATGACCCGGACCGCGCCGTGGCCGTTCCACATCGTCAGCGCCCGCAGCACCTGCGCATGCGCGGCCGTATGCGCCGAGGTGGGAGCGGCGAACCGCAGCACCCCCTGATAGTTCTCCTGAGTGAGCACCGGAATCACCAGCGACTCGCACCCGGCCCACGGCGCCCCCGGCACATCGTCGAAGCGCAGCTTCCACCGGTCGAGGAGCTCGTTGGCCATATAGTCGAGCGCCGCGACCCACGAATCGGTGCGGAATTCGCCGATGATCTCGCGCGTCGCACGATAGAGAACCGGTGGAACCTTCACTCCTGCACCTCCGCCTGCCCGGGTTCGTCATAGGTGAAGCGCAGCGGCTGCGGATCGGCGAAGACCGTTCGGGTCCGAGCCGATTCCCACAGTCGCAGAATCGCCGAGGCGTCCGCCTCCAACCAGGGCAGAAGCGCGGAGGCGACGCCGTCCTCGAGGGAGAGGGCGAGGTCCTTCGCGGATTCCGCATCGGTCGGTGTGGGGTCGAGCTTCCACGCCGAGGCGGCCGGGTCGGCCGCGTCCTCACCGAGGAGTTCCAGCATCTCCCCGGACAGGGCACCCAGGGACTCGAGCCGCGCGAGCGCCCCCTTGCGTTCGCGCGACTTCGCGTCGAAGTTCACAGCCAGGCGCTCATAGCCGTACGCGGCCGCCCGGGACTGGTTGAGGATCGCATTGAAGACCTCGGCGCGATCGCCCTGGTCCTCTTCGTCGACGTCCTGCTTCGAGTCCTGAGTCGTCTGCCTCCGGTCCCTGTCCTGGTCCATCTCGTCACGGCCGGTGCGGATGAGGTCGTCGGCTGTGGTGATGATCTCCGGCTTCTTCGTCCCGGCGATCAGAGCCAGGCCCGTGGCCACGTCGGCCAGGACGGGAATGAGCCCCGACCCCAGGGACGACGAGGCTTCGAAGACGGCTCGGGACGCGACCTCGGCGGCCTGGACGAAGGTGCGCTCCTCCTCGGTCGGGGGTGCTTCGGTGGCGAACTCTGTCGGCGGATTCCAAACTGGTCCGACCGCCGCAACGACATCGGCGAGGTCCTCACCAGCGCTTTCGGGGTCGCCTGGACCAGGAGAGGTGGAGTCGAGGATGCGGGCCAGACGATTGCGCAGCTGCTGGGTCGAATCCAGCGCGGGGATCTCGGGATCCTGATCGAGTCGCAGGCCGCAGGCGGTGAGCAGGCCCAGACTCAACCCGCCGACGCCGGCAGTCAGCAGGCTGCGGCGACTGACGGGAAAACGCATACGGCAATCCTATCGGATGCCCGGTCGTCGCCGAGGAACGCCCGAGCGATCGCCGAGGGACGCCCGACCGGCCGCAGAGGGACGCGCGACCGGCCGCAGCTCGAGACTCGGACACCCCACCGATTGGGGCGAAGGCTTAACCTCGACGGCGGCTGTCGCTTAGGGTGGGTGAGAACAAGGCGACCGCGCGAGTGCACGGTGCGTCGGACCCCTCGCCCCACCTCGGCGAGGGGAGAGGCCGGAGATATGGAGGAGAAATGGACGAAGACGTCGAGCGGATCAAGGGCCTGCTCGCCCCGCCCCTGCAGGACGCGGGATTCCACCTCGAGACCGTCAAGGCGGTAGCGGCCGGACCGCGGCGCACGCTCACCGTCGTCGTCGACCTCGACGAATCGAGCACCGACCCGATGTCGATGGAGAAGATCGCCGAATCGACGAAGATCGTCGGCGACGCCCTCGACGAGGTAGAGATCTTCCGGGACAAGCCCTACCAGCTCGAGGTCACGAGCCCCGGCGCCACCCGGAAACTCGAGATCCCACGCCACTTCCGACGTGTCATCGGCCGCCGCTTGGAGATCACCACGAAGAAGGACACCTTCAAGCTCGACCTCGCCGAGGTGGGGGAGAGTTCGATCACGGGCACCGACCCCCAGCGCAAGGAGCCGAAGACGGTCGACCTCGGCGATATCCGCAAGGCCCAGGTGGAACTGAAGTTCCGCTGAGGCGGAACTCACGCTCCGCCGGCGGTGAGGAGCCCCAACGGAGACAGAATGCGGGCGCGGACTGGGATAGACTGTGACGCCTGCATAAGTGAACACAGACAATTCAATGCTCGATTGAGCCGGAGAGGACTTAGACATGGACATCGACCTCAATGTTCTGCGCGTGATCGAACGAGAGCGTGAGATTCCGCTGGAAACCCTCATCGAACTCATCGAACAGGCGCTCTTCCTCGCCTACCAGAAGACCGAAGGGGCATGGCCCGACGCCCGCGCCGAACTCGACAAGTCCACGGGTGAGGTGCGCATCCTCGCCGTGGAGTTCGACAACGACGACAACCCGATCGGCGAATTCGACGACACCCCCACCGGTTTCGGCCGTATCGCCGCCCAGACCGCCCGGCAGGTCATCCACCAGCGGCTGCGCGACGTCGAGGACGAGACCCTGCTCGGCACATTCAAGGGCCGCGAGGGCGAGATCGTCTCGGGCATCATCCAGCAGGGCCGGGACCCGCAGATGGTCCAGGTCGACCTCGGCGATGTCGAAGCAGTGCTGCCCCCGCACGAACAGGTCCCCGGCGAGACCTATGCTCACGGCACCCGCCTGCGCGTCTACATCGCCGATGTCCACAAGGGAACGAAGGGCACCTCGGTCACTGTCTCCCGCACCCACCCGAACCTCGTGCGCAGGCTCTTCGCCCATGAGGCCCCGGAGATCGCCGACGGCACCGTCGAGATCGTATCCCTGGCCCGCGAGGCCGGCCACCGCACGAAACTCGCCGTGCGCGCCACGAAGCCCGGAGTCAACGCCAAGGGCTCTTGCATCGGCGAGCTCGGCTCGCGCGTGCGCGCAGTGATGAACGAGCTCGGCCAGGAGAAGATCGACATCGTCGACTACTCCGACGACCCGGCGAAGTTCATCGCCCACGCGCTGTCCCCGGCCAAGGCCAAGAGCGTCGAGATCCTCGATGCCGCCGCCCAGGAGTCGCGCGCCGTCGTCCCCATCGACCAGCTCTCCCTGGCCATCGGCAAGGAAGGGCAGAACGCGCGCCTGGCAGCGAAGCTCACCGGCTGGAAGATCGACATCGTCGCAGGCGAGTAGCCTTTCGCAGTGATCCGCACCACTGGCCCCCTTGGCGCGAGCGGGGTTGCCGGTGCTGTAGAATCATTCATTGTGAATGTTGGTGATGGACCCGTAAGGACGTGCATCGCCTGTAGGCAGAAGGCCGGTCGGGACGAGCTGACACGCTTCGTGTTCCGCCCCGATCAGCACCCCGCCGTCGTCCACGATGTGTCAGCGACACTGCCCGGACGTGGTGCTTGGGCGCATCCTGATGAGAAGTGCCTGAACAGGGCCCTGAGCACTGCCTCCTTCGCTCGATCCTTTCGAACGAAGATCACCGCCTCGGACCTCCCGAGGCCGGACACCGAACCCAAAGAGAACGGGTAGCCGAATGGATGACAAGTTGTGAGTGTCGCACGATGACACCCAAACGGAATTCGAGAGAGCAGTGAAATGAGAACTGCTCTTCATTGATGAGGTTCTTTCCTGACCGGGAAAGAACCCGGACAGGAGAACTGTGGCAAAGCCCCGTGTCCATGAGCTCGCGAAAGAGCTCGGCACAACAAGTAAGAACGTCCTCGAAAAGCTCCAGGACATGGGCGAATTCGTTCGCTCCGCCTCTTCGACGCTCGAAGCGCCCGTCGTGCGCCGCGTGAAGGAGGCATTCGCCGATTCCGCTCCCGCCGGTGGTGAGAAGAAGCCCGCCGATGGTGCGAAGAAGGCCGCCAAGCCGGCCGCGAAGCCCGGAGCCCCGAAGCCCGGTGCGAAGCCCGCACCCAAACCAGCCGCGAAGTCGGCGGCCAAGCCGGGCGCTGCGAAGCCTGCCGGATCCGCAGAATCGGCCCCCGCCGAGGATGCCGCCCCCGCTCCGAAGCCCGGCGCCAAGCCGGCCGCTCCGAAGGCCGCAGAGCCGACCGAGGCCCCCGCAGCCGAGACCAAGCCGGCTGCCTCCTCGGCGCCGAAGCCCGGTGCCCCGAAGCCGTCTGCCGCGCCCAAGCCGGGTGCGCCGAAGCCGGGCGCGCCCAAGCCCGGTGCGCCGAAGCCAGGCGGTCGTGGAGCTGCACGGCCCGGCAACAACCCGTTCGCTTCCTCGCAGGGAATGCCGAAGCCCGGCCGCGGATCCAAGTCCGGCGGTCGTCCCGGCGGCCAGGGCGGTCAGGGTGGCCAAGGCGGTCAGGGCGGCCAGGGCGGACGCCCCGGCAACAACCCGTTCGCTCCTTCGCAGGGAATGCCGAAGCCCGGCCAGAAGCCCCGCGGCTCAGGTGAGGACTCCTCGGGCGGTCCCCGTCCGGCACCTCGCCCGGGCGCACCTCGCCCCAACCCGTCGATGCTGAAGAACTCGGCGCTGAACAAACCCGCTCCCGGCCGCGGTCGCGGCGGCGGACGCGGAAATGCCCCCGGCGGCGCACCCGGTGCACCGGGCGGCGCTCCCGGCGGTCCTCGTCGTGGGCCCGGCGGCGGTCCCGGTGGTCGCGGTTCAGGTCGCGGTCGCGGAAGCACGCAGGGTGCATTCGGCCGCGGCGGCGGTCCCCGTCAGAAGGGACGCAAGTCGAAGCGGGCGAAGCGCGCAGAGCTCGAGCAGATGCAGGCTCCGTCGGTCGGCGGCGTCAGCGTTCCGCGCGGAGACGGCAATACGCCGCTGCGTCTGCGTCGCGGCTCCTCGCTGGCCGACTTCGCCGAGAAGATCAACACCGATCCGACGAACCTCGTGACCGTGCTCTTCCACCTCGGTGAGATGGCCACGATCACACAGTCCCTCGACGAGGGCACGTTCGAGGTCCTCGGTGAGGAGCTCGGCTACAAGATCGAGATCGTCTCGCCCGAGGACGAGGACCGTGAGCTGCTCGAGACCTTCGACATCGACCTCGACGCGGAAGCCGCAGAGGAAGATGACGAGGATCTCGCTGCCCGTCCTCCGGTCGTCACGGTCATGGGTCACGTCGACCACGGTAAGACCAAGCTGCTCGACGCGATCCGCTCGGCCAACGTCGCCTCTCGAGAGGCCGGCGGCATCACCCAGCACATCGGTGCCTACCAGGCTGAGGTCGAACACGAAGGTGCCGATCGCAAGATCACCTTCCTCGACACCCCCGGTCACGAGGCGTTCACCGCCATGCGTGCCCGCGGTGCGAAGTCGACGGACCTCGCGATCCTCGTGGTCGCGGCCGACGATGGCGTCATGCCCCAGACGGTTGAGGCTCTCAACCACGCTCAGGCGGCGGAGGTGCCCATCGTCGTGGCCGTGAACAAGATCGATAAGGAAGGCGCCAACCCCGCCAAGGTCATGCAGCAGCTGACCGAATACAACCTCGTGGCCGAAGAATACGGCGGCGAGACGATGTTCGTGCCGATCTCCGCACTCAAGCGCGAGGGCATCGACCAGCTGCTCGAGTCCGTCCTGCTGACCACCGATGCGGCCCTGGATCTGCGGGCGAACCCCGACAAGTCCGCTCGCGGCATCGCGATCGAGGCCAAGCTCGACAAGGGCCGCGGCGCCGTCGCGACCGTCCTCGTCGAGTCCGGCTCCCTGCGTCAGGGCGACGCCATCGTCTGCGGCACCGCCTACGGACGTGTGCGTGCGATGTTCGATGAGAACGGCAACCTCGTCGAGGAAGCCGGACCCTCACGCCCGGTCCAGGTGCTCGGTCTGTCTTCAGTGCCCCGCGCCGGTGACTCGTTCATCTCCACCGATGACGATCGCACGGCCCGTCAGATCGCTGAGAAGCGTGACGCCATCGAGCGCAACGCCGCTCAGGCTCGCGGTCGCAAGCGCATCAGCCTCGAAGACTTCACGAAGGCTCTGGCTGAGGGCAAGGTCGACATGCTCAACCTCATCCTCAAGGGTGACGTCTCCGGTGCTGTCGAAGCGCTCGAGGATTCGCTGCTCAAGATCGATGTGGGCGACGACGTCGACCTGCGGATCATCCACCGCGGCGTCGGAGCGATCACGGAGAACGACATCAACCTGGCCACGGTCGACAACGCGATCGTCCTCGGCTTCAACGTCCGGCCGGAAGCGAAGGCTCGCGACCTGGCAGACCGCGAAGGCGTCGACGTCCGCTACTACTCGGTCATCTACCAGGCGATCGACGACATCGAGAGCTCGCTCAAGGGCATGCTCAAGCCCGAGTACGAAGAGGTCCAGACCGGCACCGCGGAGATCCGCGAGGTCTTCCGCTCGTCGAAGTTCGGCAACATCGCCGGTTCGATCGTCCGCGACGGCCACATCAAGCGGAACTCGACCGCACGCGTCACCCGCGACGGAATCGTCATCGGCGACAACGTCCACATCGAATCGCTGCGCCGGTTCAAGGACGATGCGACCGAGGTCCGTGAGGGCTACGAGTGCGGTATCGGACTCGGCAAGTTCAACGACCTGCGTGTCGGCGACATCATCGAGACCTTCGAGATGCAGGAGAAGCCGCGCGACTGAACGGTCGCTTCCGACGAGTCACCCCGATGACTTCGAGCGCAGCAGCGCACCCGAGGATTCGGATGGGACTCGCCACGTGAGTCGAAGGCTCCGGTCGGCCCCCGGACGGGGACCGACCGGAGCCGGTTCGATTCCACAGCTAATATAGGGCCGGAGAGAAGCTCCGGCCCCGAACAGAAGGACAAGCACCATGGCAGACTCGACACGGGCCCGCAAGATCGCCGACCAGATCAAGGTCATCGTCGCCAGCACCATCGAGCGCAAGCTCAAGGATCCGCGCCTCGGCTTCGTCACCGTCACCGACGTGCGCGTGACCGGCGATCTGCAGCACGCCACCATCTTCTACACCGTCTACGGCGACGACCAGGACCTCGTCGGCACCGGTCATGCCCTCGAATCGGCCAAGGGCTTCATCCGCTCCGAGGTCGGCAAGGGACTGACGATCCGGCTGACCCCGAGCCTCGAATTCATCGCCGATGCCGTCCCCGAGGCAGCCGCCCGTCTCGACGGACTGCTCGCTCAGGCCGCCGCCGACGATGCACGCGTGGCCGGATTGGCCAAGAACGCGCAACATGCGGGCGAGTCGGACCCGTACAAGAACCACGACGACGCCGACGAAGACTGAGCCTCTCATCGCGGCGCTCATCGCATCGCCCCTGGTCATCGGGGAAGTGCCGCCGGTCGGCGGCTGAGGGCCCGAGTTGAGCTTCGTCACGTCCGGAAGAAAAGTTCTCGTAACAGTTTTGTTATCTTTCCGAGATGTCGTAGACTTTTTGCGGTAACGAAATGATTACGACTCTGTTAAGGGAATTCTGCATTGGGTAAGCACTCCTCACCGAAGCCGTCGTTCGCGAAGCAGCTGATCCGGGATCTGGCTCCCGGCAAGCGCCCCGCCGGCCGACGCGCAGCGAATGCGCCGTCCACGGCGACTTCCGTGCTGGCGACCGTCAAGCAGCGTCCCGTCGTCGCCGCGATCGCCGTTCCAGCCGCCGCGACCGCCGCCGTCGTCGGTTCGACCGTCGTCATGGGACCGCCCGAGTCCGGCAATGTCACCACCGAAGCCGCATCGACGACACCCGAGGAGTCGAACTCATCCTCGACCGTGAGCGAGAAGGAGCTCGACGCCGAGCGCAAGAAGGCCGGCGAAGAGTACCTGGAGAAGGTCAAGGACGACCCGAAGTACAAGAACAAGTCCTCGAAGACCACTCTCGAGGTCAAGGCGCCGCCGAAGCCCGAGCCGACCGCCGAATCCTCGGCCTCCCCGGAGAAGGGCGACAGCGACTCGTCCTCCGATGAGAAGTCCTCCTCGGACGAAGGCACCTCCTCGGACACCTCGGCTCCGCCGTGCAGCGTGTCCTCGTCGATCGAGTCCGGTCTGCTGCCGAACGCCGTCAACGGCTACCGCGCTGTGTGCGCGAAGTTCCCTGAGGTCAAGACCTTCGGCGGGCGCCGCCCCGGCACCGGCTCGGATCACAACACCGGTGAAGCCGTCGACATCATGATCACCGGCGCCACCGGCGACCGCATCGCCGACTACCTCATCCAGAACCAGGGCTCCCTCAACGTCAAGTACGTGATCTGGAAGCAGCGCATCTGGATGCCCGGCCAGGGCTGGAAGGGTATGGAGGACCGCGGAGACGCGACCGCCAACCACTTCGACCACGTGCACGCGTCCTTCAACTGATCGCCGGCCCCAGTGAGCGATTCTTCCCCACAGGGCGTCCTCGTCTGCGATAAACCGCAGGGACTGAGCTCCCACGGCGTCGTCTCCCGCATCCGCCGCTGGTTCGGGACGAAGAAGGTCGGCCATGCCGGCACTCTCGATCCGATGGCCACGGGCGTCCTCGTGCTCGGCCTCGGCCGCGGCACCAAGCTGCTCACCTATATCACCGGGGTCTCGAAGACCTATTTCGCCACCATCCGTCTGGGATCATCGACCCCCACGGATGATGCCGATTCCGAGCCCGATCGCTTCGCTGATCCGGCCGATCTCGCCCGCGTCGACCCTGCGGCCATCGAGGCCGCCGTGGCCGAACTGCGCGGTCCCATCGACCAGGTGCCCAGCGCCGTCTCGGCGATCAAGGTCGACGGCAAGCGCTCCTACGCCCGCGTTCGCGCCGGTGAGGACGTCGAGCTCAAGGCCCGCCGCGTCGAGGTCTCAGCCTTCGAGATCATCGACATCCGCTTCTCCGCCGACGAGGGGCACATCGACGTCGATGTCGAGGTCGACTGCTCGTCCGGCACGTATGTGCGCGCTCTGGCCCGCGATATCGGCACCGACCTCGGCGTCTTCGGTCACCTCACTGCGCTGCGGCGGACCCGCGTCGGAGAATTCCACATCGACCAGGCCGTGGCCCTGCCCGAAGACCTCGATGTTTCCGCGCCCGACCTCATCTCCCTCGCCGAGGCGGCCCGCACCCTGCTGCCCGTCGTCACCGTCGGGGCCGAACAGGCCACAGCGCTCATGCAGGGCAAGACGGTGGCCGCCGCCGACTGGAGCGCCGATTCCGGCAGGGCGGACTGCAGTGCCGGTTCCGGCGGGACGGACTCGGAGAGCCGCGAAGTCGCCGTGGTCTGCGACGACGCCCTCGTCTCTGTGGCCGAAGTGCGCCGGGGCGGCGGACTCAAATCCCTCACGGCCTTCGCCATCGGCCTCGCCTGAGCCGGTCCCGCCGGAGACCGACCAGTCGACCCGCGCCGACTTCGGCCGACCGACGCCGCCGTCGGCCGACCCACGCCGTCGACCGATCCACCGTGACAACATAATCGGTTGTAGTCATGAATTACAACCGAAAAGCTTGTGTCAGCCGACGGCATCTGATCTACTTGTCCTATGTTCGTCTTGACCCTCGACCAGCAGGACTCGCGGTCGAACGCCGACGCGGTGCCCCGAGTCCTCGACGCGCTGTCTCCGATCGCTGCGGTCGTTCCCTTCGCCCGCACCATCGGCGACGAGGTCCAAGGAGTCCTCGACGACCCCGAGGCCGTCGCCGAGGCAGTGCGCAGAATCGGCATCGACTCCGGCTGGCATATCGGCATCGGCATCGGTGAGGTCGAGCGGCCTCTGCCCGAGGCGACGACCGAGGGCAGGGGAGCGGCGTTCTATGCTGCCCGTCAGGCGGTCGAAACGGCGAAATCCGCACCCGCCCACCTCGTAGTCAACGGCGAGCCGGACGGCGAGCACCGCGTCCTGGCCGAGTCGGCTCTGCGCCTGCTCGTCAGCACCCTCGGCGAGCTGCGCAGCCACTCCCGCGGCTACGTCGGCTTCCGCCTCGACCATCCCGATGCCACTCAGGTCGAAATCGCCGCAGAATTCGACGTCTCCCAGCAGGCCATCTCTCGAGTGCTGTCGGCCGGTCCCGCCGAAATCGTCGCCGGAGCCGAACGCCTCGCCCGATATCACCTTTCCCGGCACGAGGCCGCCCAGTCGGAAGGAGCCGAGCATGTGGACTGACGTCCTCGTCGCCGTCGCCGCCGCAGTGGTCGCGGCGCTCATCGGCTGGCCGCTCGTCCCGCTCTTCCTTCGTCTGACCCATTCGGGACCGGGGACCAAGCCCGCACGCACCGGAGCCGAAGACATCGAAGTCCTGCGCGGCGGACTGTGGATCGGCATCGTCGAACGCGCACTCATCGCCGGAGCCATCGTGCTCGGCCGACCCGAACTCATGGCCGTGGTCATCGCGGTCAAGGGACTCGGACGCTTCGCCGAGATCAAATCCTCGGCGGCCGCGGGCGAGCGGTTCATCATCGGCACCTTCGTCTCGATCACCCTGGCCTCCCTCCTCGGAGTCATCGGATGGGCGATCGTGTCCTGACCGCCTCCTCTCAGCTCCGCCCCACGCCGTTCCCGCCTCATCGCCACGGTCACTGCACGGTCACGGTGGGGCAGGGCCGCCTCGGCGAGGTGCGGGTTAGGAGGCGGAAGATCTCTGCGATAATCTGAATCGGTGCACGGAAGGAGCGAATGTCTGGTGGAGCTGTATCACGGACTCGGTGAAGTCGAGGTCGACGCTGTCGGCACCGTCGTCACCCTCGGCAACTTCGACGGCGTGCACCGCGGACACCAGACGGTGCTGACCACCGTCGCCGCCCTGGCCAGGCAGGAGGGCCTGCGCTCGATCGCGATGACCTTCGATCCGCACCCGCGCACGGTCCACCGCTCCGAGGACCCGACCGTGATGATCACCTCGACCCGGCAGCGCGCCGAACTCATCGCCGCCACGGGAATCGACGGCCTCCTCATCCAGCCCTACGATCTCGACTTCGCCGCCCAGTCGGCCGAGGAATTCGTCCGCAGATACTTCGTCGAAGCCCTGCGCGCGAAGATCGTCGTCGTCGGCGATGACGTCCGCTTCGGCAAGGACAACGAAGGCTCCATCGAGACTCTGCGCCGCCTCGGCGAAACATACGGTTTCCGGACCGAGACGATCGATGAGGTCGGACGCGGGGGACGGTATTCGTCCTCGCGGATCCGCGAACAGCTCACAACCGGTGACGTCGCCGAGGCGGCAGACCAGCTCGGGCGCTACCACGCACTCCACGGCACCGTCGTCCACGGCGATGCCCGCGGACGCGACCTCGGGTTCCCCACCGCGAACCTCTCCGACGATCCCGAAGGGCTCGTCCCCGCTGACGGCGTCTACGCCGGATGGGCGACGTTCTCCGCTGAGGACCAGTCGTACCCGGCAGCGATCTCAGTCGGCACGAACCCGACCTTCCAGGGGCAGATCCGACGGGTCGAGGCGTACGTGCTCGACAAGGAGTTCGGCGAATTCGACGTCTACGACCGTGAGATGACTCTCGAATTCGTCTCCCGCATCCGCGGCCAGGTCGCGTTCACCGGGATGGATGACCTCATCGTGCAGATGCATGAGGACATCGCCGATGTGCGCGAAGTCCTGCACACCTGATAAGCTGAACTCTGCCGTTTTCACCGGCCGCGGTCCCCTAGTGCAGAGACTTCAGGTCCCTGCGCCGCGCAACGACACGAAGGAGAACTCCATGGCTCTCGATACCGCTGTGAAGCAAGAGATCATCAAGGAATATGCAACTCATGAGGGCGACACCGGTTCTCCCGAGGTTCAGGTTGCACTGCTGACCCGCCGGATCTCCGATCTGACCGAGCACTTCAAGGATCACAAGCAGGATCACCACTCGCGTCGTGGCCTGCTGCTCCTCGTCGGTCAGCGTCGCCGCATGCTCAAGTACCTGCAGAAGGTCGAGATCGAGCGTTACCGTTCGCTCATCAAGCGCCTCGGTCTGCGCCGCTGATTCGACGTCCGCGCAGCTGTTACGCAAAGCGTCCCACCTTCGGGTGGGGCGCTTCTGTGCTTCTGCGGTAGACTTCGTAACGGACAACCATGCCATGGACGTTTCGGTCTTCGGTAGTGGCCTCCGGAGGAATGAGCGCTTCGCGCCGGTTCCGTGGGCCCCGATCGATGACCGGCTTGGATCCATGGGATGTCCGAGCCAATATCCCGCCGGAACGGCGCGGGGTCTCGCACTGCCGAGGGCACAACGCCTGCGGCAGCGCGTTCACTCATGCGTTGAGGACAAGCATCTGCGCACCACAGACCACCGCGTGCCGGCACAACATAGGAGACTACGTGGGACTCAACCCTGAATCCGCCGTTGCCCATATCGACAACGGCAGCTTCGGCAAACACACCATTCGCTTCGAAACCGGTCGGCTGGCTCAGCAGGCCGCCGGATCCGCCGTCGCCTATCTCGACGACGACACCATGCTGTTCTCGGCCACTTCGGCCGGAAAGAACCCCCGTGAGGGCTTCGACTTCTTCCCCCTGACCGTCGACGTCGAAGAGCGCATGTACGCCGCCGGCCGCATCCCCGGCTCGTTCTTCCGCCGTGAGGGACGCCCCTCGACCGACGCGATCCTCACCTGCCGCCTCATCGACCGCCCGCTGCGCCCGTCCTTCGTCAAGGGTCTGCGCAACGAGGTCCAGGTCGTCGTGACCGTGATGTCGGTCAACCCCGACCACATCTACGACGCCCTGGCCATCAATGCCGCGTCGATGTCGACCCAGCTGTCGGGTCTGCCGTTCTCCGGCCCCGTCGGCGCTGTGCGCATCGCGCTCATCGACGGCCAGTGGGTCGCCTTCCCGAACCACTCGCAGCTCGAGGACGCCGTGTTCAACATGGTCGTCGCCGGTCGCGTGGTCGGTGACGACGTCGCCATCATGATGGTCGAGGCCGAAGCCACCGACAACGCCATCGACAAGATCAAGACCGGCGCTCAGGCCCCCACCGAGGAGGTCGTCTCCGAAGGTCTCGAAGCTGCGAAGCCGTTCATCGCCGAGCTCTGCCGTGCGCAGTCCGAACTCGCCGATCGTGCTGCGAAGCCGACCGCCGAATTCCCCGTCTTCCGCGACTTCGAAGATGACGTCTTCGACGCCGTCAGGGAACTCGCCGAGGCGAAGCAGACCGAGAACTTCAAGATCGCTGACAAGCAGGAGCGCGAAGCCGCCGGCGAGGTGCTCCTGGGCGAACTCTTCGACAAGCTCGGGGAGCGCTTCGAAGGCCGTGAGAAGGAGATCGCGAACGCGCTCAACGCGCTGACCAAGCAGGTCGTGCGCAAACGCATCCTCACCGATCAGGTCCGCATCGACGGTCGTGGGCTCAAGGACATCCGTCCGCTCACCGCCGAGACGAACGTCATCCCGCGCGTGCACGGTTCGGCCATCTTCGAGCGCGGCGAGACCCAGATCCTGGGTGTCACCACGCTGAATATGCTCAAGCTCGAGCAGACGATCGACTCGCTCTCACCCGAGACCTCGAAGCGCTACATGCACCACTACAACTTCCCGCCCTATTCGGTCGGTGAGACCGGTCGTGTGGGCAGCCCGAAGCGCCGCGAGATCGGCCACGGCGCCCTCGCCGAACGCGCCCTCGTGCCCGTTCTGCCCAAGCGTGAGGACTTCCCGTACGCGATCCGTGAGGTCTCCGAGGCTCTCGGCTCGAACGGTTCGACCTCGATGGGCTCGGTCTGCGCCTCGACGCTGGCCATGCTCTCTGCCGGTGTGCCGCTGCAGGCACCCGTCGCCGGCATCGCCATGGGTCTCGTCTCCGACGTCATCTCCACCGACCAGGGTGAGCAGACCGCCTACGCGGCTCTGACCGACATCCTCGGCGCCGAAGACGCCTTCGGCGATATGGACTTCAAGGTCGCCGGTACGCGTGACTTCATCACCGCGATCCAGCTCGACACCAAGCTCGACGGCCTTCCCGCCTCGGTGCTCGGTGCCGCACTCAAGCAGGCTCGTGAAGCCCGCATGGTCATCCTCGACGTCATCAACGACGCCATCGACGCCCCGGCCGAGATGGCACCGACGGCACCGCGGATCATCTCCGTGAACATCCCCGTCGACAAGATCGGTGAGGTCATCGGACCCAAGGGCAAGATGATCAACCAGATCCAGGAGGACACCGGCGCGGACATCAGCATCGAAGACGACGGAACTGTCCTCATCGGTGCCACCGACGGACCGGCCGCCGAGGCCGCCCGCTCGATGATCAACGCGATCGCGAACCCGCAGGTCCCCGAGGTCGGCGAACGCTACCTGGGCACCGTGGTTAAGACGATGAGCTTCGGCGCATTCGTCTCCCTGACCCCGGGCAAGGACGGCCTGCTGCACATCTCCGAGCTGCGTAAGCTCAACGACGGCAAGCGTGTCGAGGACGTCGAGGACGTCGTCGGGGTGGGCCAGAAGGTCCAGGTCGAGATCACGAAGATCGATGACCGCGGCAAGCTGTCGCTGGCTCCGGTCACCGACGAAGACGAGAACACGGACGAAGAGGGATCAGACAACTGATACTGAGCAGTTCGCACACCGGGGAGGGCAGCCGAATCGATCGGTCTGTCCTCCCCGGTGGTTTGACGCTGACCACCGAACACATGCCGGGCCTGGCCTCGGAGACCATCGGCATCTGGGTCGCCGCCGGGTCCCGCGACGAATCCGCCGAGACCGCCGGGTCGACGCATTTCCTCGAACACATGCTGTTCAAGGGCACCGGCACCCGCGACGCGAAGACCATCGCCGCGGCCTTCGACCGCACGGGCGGGGACTCGAACGCGATCACCGCGAAGGAGCTCACCTGCTATTACTCCAGGTGTCTGGTGACGGATCTGCCGGACATCACGGCGCTGCTCGTCGATATGGTGTCGAACGCCCAGCTCGAGAACGAGGAGTTCGAGCGCGAGCGCGGAGTCATCATCGAAGAGCTCGCGATGTCCGCCGATGATCCCGGGGACGTCCTCTTCGACGACTTCGACTCCCTGGTATTCGGCTCGCATTCGCTGGCTCGGCCCGTGGGTGCGACGAAGGACCAGATCCGTGTGCTCGGCCATCACACGGTCATCGACCACTACCAGTCGACTTATATTCCGCCTCGTCTGGTCATCGCTGCCGCGGGTGGGGCGACCCATGAGGAAGTCCTCGCTATGGTTGAGGACGCCCTCGCCGAGGCGGGGCTCGGGTCCCGTGCCGATGTGTGGTCGGGTGCGGAGAACGGTGCTCACGGTGCGGGCTCGGTGGAGAAGGGAGCGCACCTGGCCGGTGCGCCCCGAGTGCGTCCGCAGTTCCAATCCGGACAGTCGCACACCGTCAAGGACATCGAACAGCTGGGCATCATGCTCGGCTGCGAAGGCCTGGAAGAAGGCCACGACGACCGGTTCATCTACTCGGTCATGCTCACGATGCTCGGCGGCGGAATGTCCTCGCGACTGTTCCAGAGCGTGCGCGAGGAGCGTGGGCTGGCCTATGCCGTGAACTGTGTGGCCAGCCAATTCACTGACACGGGGACTTTCGGAATCTACGCCGGCTGCACCGCCGAGAACGCTCAGGCCGTCGTCGATCTGGCCTTGAACGAATGGGACCGTTTGGCGCAGGAGGCGCCGAGCCGGTTCGAACTCGACGAGATCGTCTCCCAGCTGTCGGGGTCGATGGTGCTCGGACTCGAATCGTCGGCGGCGCGCATGAACCGCCTCGCCCGGTCCGAGATCTTCGGTCTGCCGCTCGAATCGCCGATGGATCTCATCGAACGCGTCCGTTCGGTCACAGCCGAGGACGTCAGCGAGATGGCCGGGCGCCTGTTGTCTCGGCCCAAGGCACTGGCCTTGGTCGGCCCCGCCGCCGAGGTCGAACTGCCCTGACCGCGTCCGTGGGGTCAGGGCTGTGGCCGTGGGCTGCCGGTCGGCAGGAATCTGAAGGGAGACGGTGAGATGTCGAGGAAGAGCGCAGCCGTACGCCGGGAGGAGATCCTCGCGGCTACGGTCGAGGAGATCGAATCCTCCGGCCTGCGCACTCTGCGCGTCTCCGACGTCGCGGCACGTCTGAGTTTGAGCGCGAGCCTCGTCATCTACCACTTCGAGACGAAGGAAGCGCTCGTCGCCGAAGCTTTCGACTTCGCCGGTCGCCAGGACATCGACCATGCGCGTGAGCTCGCTGCGGACGGGCATGCCGCAGGGGATGCCGCCTCCACCGGCAGGTCGGCGTCGGCTCCCGGATCAGCTGCCGCGCGCCAGCGTCTGCGGGAGGTCATCGGCTGGTACATGCCCAGCGGGTCCTCGCGCAGCTGGAAGATCTGGATCGACGGCTGGGCGGCCGGGCTCTTCGATGCGGGCCTGAAGTCCACGTTCGCCGGTCTCGATCAGGAGTGGAAGGCGATCCTCGTCGGGCTCATGGATGAAGCCATCGCGGCTGGGGAGTGCTCTGCCCCGGAGGGCGGCACCGAAGCCTGTGCGACTCGGATCCTCGCCTTCCTCGACGGCCTGGCGATCCAGGTGGTGGTCAATCCCGCCGCCGTCGATGCCGACGTGCTGGCGACCTGGGTTGACGACTTCCTCGCCCACGAACTCGGTTGAGCGCGATTGTTGGGTCGATCACCAGCCCGATCCTCGTCTCCTCGTCCATCTAGCCCGTATCGATCGGACCGGGATTGACGACGTTCGCAGAGATCTTCTTCGGACCGAGTTCCCGGGCAGCTGAGATGACAATGCGATCGAGTGCGCCCTTCGACGCGCCGTAGGACAGATTGCCGGTGACATGATCGCTGGTGAACGCGACGATGGCTCCGCCCTCCTCGCCGATCTGCCGCGCGAATGCCGCGATGAGGATCAGTGATGCGCGAGTGTTCACTGCCATGTGGCGGTCAAAGCTCTCGGCGGTGGTGTCGAGGATCCCGGACTCTTCACCGTGCGCATGGCTCGATCCTAACGCCCTTGACGCGGTGGCCTGACCCCGGCAGACTGGAAATGCACGTTACTGAATCGCGATTCAGTAATGGCCTGATGCACTCCGCTCCCGATTCTTTCCTGGAGGCTCCATGTTCATGGACATCACGTGGCAGGACCCTGTCACCGGCGCGGCAGGCTATGTCGTCATCGACACCCTCGTGCGCGGAACCGCCTCGGGAGGGCTGCGCATGCGCAGAGGCTGCACCCTCGAGGAAGTCCGCGGACTCGCCCAGGGCATGACCCGCAAGGAAGCCATCCACCTGCGCGAGGGCCGTCACTACGTTCCGGTCGGCGGAGCCAAGGGCGGCATCGACTTCGATCCCCGGGCCCCGGGGGCCAAGGACGTCCTCGAACGGTTCCTCGCCGACATCAACCCGATCATGCACGCCTACTGGGCCCTCGGCGAGGACCTCGGTGTCCGCCAGGACGATATCGACGAGATCCTCGCCCGCCGCGAACTCGGTTCCGGACTCTCGGCCGTGGCGAAACTCGTCGACGATCCGTCCGCCGTCGACGCACGAGCCGAAACGGCCTTCTCCGCCGTTGTCGACGGCATCGCCCAGGACGAACTCGTCGGCGGACTCGGCGTGGCCACCTCGGTGCTCGCCGCCCTCGACGAAGCCGGACGCGAACCCAGCGAGTCCACTGCTGTCATCCAGGGCTTCGGGTCCATGGGCGGAGCGACCGCCCGCTACCTCGCCGAGGCGGGACTGCGGATCGTCGGCATCGCCGACGCCGACGGGTTCGTGACCAACCCCGCCGGGCTCGACGTCGAAGCCCTGCTGACGACCCGTGATCCCTTCGGCGGAATCGACCGGGCCTCTCTGCGTCCGGATGACCACGACGGCGACCGCGACGACTGGCTCGCCGCCGACGCCGACGTCCTCGTCCCCGCCGCCGTCAGCTACTCGATCACCCCGGACAACTGCGACCGCATCCAAGCCTCACTCATCGTCGAAGCCGCGAACATGCCCGTTGTGCCCACAGCCGAAGAACGTCTGCTGGCCCGCGGGGTCACCGTCGTCCCGGACTTCCTCGCGAACTCGGCGACGAACGCCTGGTGGTGGTGGGTGACCTTCGGCGACGTCGACGGCAGCTGGGACGACAGCCGCACCATCGTCACGACGACTCTGCGCGAACTCACCACCGAAGTCCTCACCGCCGCCCGTGACCAGGGCATCAGCCCCCGTGCGGCAGCGCAGGCGAAGGTCGATGCGAACCTCGACCACCTCGCCGATCGCACCGCCGCTCCCGCCTCGGCGTCGGAAAGCTAGCGACATGGATGCGTTCTTCGACCCCGGCAGTGTGGCCGTCCTCGGAGCATCGAATGATTCCAGCAAATGGGGATTCTGGCTCGCGGCCGGAGCCCTGCGCGGAGCCGAGCGACGCCGCGTCTATCTCATCAACGCGAAAGCCGCGTCGATCCAGGGCCGGCCGACGTTCGCCCGTCTGGGAGACCTGCCGGAGACCCCAGAGCTGCTCGTCATCTCCGTGCCCGGTCCCACCGTCGCGGGAGTCGTCGCCGAGGCCCTCGAGAACGGAGTGCGCGCCTTCCTCATCATCTCCGCCCGCGTGCCCGACGCCGACGCGCTGGCTGCCACGATCCGTGAAGCCGGAGGCCGCCTCATCGGCCCGAATTCCTTGGGCCTCGTCGACTCACGCACCGACCTGCTCCTGGCCTGGGGCAACTTCACCCCGGGAAGCCTGGCCGTGGTCACCCAGAGCGGGCAGCTCGGCACGGAGATCGCCACCCTCTCGGCCCGCAGCGGACTCGGCATCTCCCGGTTCGCCTCGATCGGCGGACAGTCCGACGTCCGCGCCGCCGAGGTGCTCACCACCCTCGTCGACGACCCCGCGACTGCCCAGGTCGCGCTCTACCTCGAGTCCTTCACCGGTGGCGCCGCCCTCGTCTCAGCGCTCAAGGCGCTGCGCGCCGCCGGGAAGCCGACGATGATCCTGACCACCGGATCCTCGAGTGCCGGTGCCCGGCTCGCGAAATCCCACACCGGATCGATGACCTCGGCAATGGACACCGTCGATGCCGCCTGCCGGGCCGCCGGCGCCATCCGCCTGACCACCCCCGGCCAGCTCGTCGAACTCGCCGGCTTCTTCGCCTCTGCCTGGCTGCCGAACGGCCGTCGCATCGGTGTGCTCTCCGACTCGGGCGGGCAGGGAGCGATCGCTGCCGACACGGCCGAGAGCTGGGACCTGCATGTCACCGAGCTGACACCGACCACTCGTGATCGTGTCGCCGGTGTCCTCACCGACGCCGACCACCTCGACAACCCCATCGACCTCGACGGAGCAGGGGAGAAAGATCTCGACGTCTACGCCGACCTCGCCGAGGTGCTGCTGGCCGACTCGGACATCGACGCCGTCGTCCTGACCGGATACTTCGGCTGCTACGGCGAGGACATCCCCGACCTCCTTGACCGTGAGCTGTCCGTCGTCGACCGATTGGGTGAGCTCGTCGTCGAGGCGAAGAAACCCGTCATCGTCCACTCGATGAGCGCATCCTCGCCCGCCATCACCCGGCTCTGGGAACTCGGCATCCCCGCCTACACCTCCATCGAGGCGGCCATGCGCGTGCTCGCCCGCGCCGGCTTCTACGCCGCCCACTCCGGACGACTCACCGAATCCCTCGACCTCACCGGCCCCGTCACCCCGTGGGGCACCGGATACGCAGCCGCCCGAGCCGTGATCGAGGACGCCGGAGTTCCCGTTCCCGCCGCCGTGACCTTGGGAAACGTGAGCCTGGGGGAGTCCCGTGAACCCGCCGAGGCGGTCCCGGACTCTGAACTCAGACCGCCGTTTGCGCTCAAGGCCGGATGGCCGGCGCACAAGACCGAAGTCGGGGGCATCGCCCTGGGTCTGAACGATCTGCCCGCGGTCGAAACGGCGTATGCGGACATGGTGGGCCGCCTCGGCGAGGGTGAGTACATCCTCGAGGAGATGGACACGCGCGAGCACGTCGTCGAGATCCTCGTCGGGGGTCGCCAGGATGAGAACTTCGGGCCGCTCGTCGTCGTGGCCGCCGGCGGCACGGAGACCGAACTCTTCGCCGATACCTGGCTCGAACTCGCCCCGGTCTCCCACACCGAGGCCCTGGGCATGATCTCGCGGCTGAGCTGCTCGCGACTGCTCACCGGATGGCGGGGCCGTCCCGCCGCCGAAATCGACGGCCTCGCCGAGGTCATCGTCGCCGTCTCACGGCTCGTCGCCAGCAGCAACGACATCGCCGAGATCGAAATCAACCCGGTCCGCGTCGCCCCGGACGGCGCCCTGGCCGTCGACGCGCTCGTCGTGACCACAGAGAACCCGAACAGCGAGGAATGAGAATGGAACAGACGGACATCACCGGCGGCGCACACCTGGCTCGGGCACTCGAAGCCGAGGGGATCACCCGAGTCTTCGGGATCCCCGGCACCCACAACCTCGAAATCTTCGCACAGCTGAGCGCCGCAGGCATCGACATCGTCTCACCCCGCCACGAACAGGGCGCGGGCTACATGGCCGACGGCGCCGCCCGCGTCACCGGCGAGGTGCAGGTCATCGTCACGACCACGGGGCCGGCCGCGCTCAACGCGCTCACCGCCCTGCTGCAGTCCTTCACCGACTCCGTTCCGGTCCTCCTCATCACCCCGGGCATGCCGCTGACCCACCCCGGCCGCGGCAACGGACTCCTGCATGAGGTGCGCCACCAGTCCGCGGCCCTGTCCGCCGTCCTCACCGAGGTCACGCGGGTCACGAGCCCCGGCGAGGTGCCCCTGGCCGTGGGGCAGACACTGTCGGCGATGCGCTCGGGCCGGACGCGACCGGCCGCCATAGAGATCCCGCTCGACCTCATCGAAACCACCGGTCCCGGGCAGCTCCATCCGTCCGTGACCCGGGCCCTGCCGGTCCCAGTGCCCTCACAGATCGACACCGCCGCCGAGGCGATCGCCGGCTCCCAGCGCCCGCTCATCATCACCGGCGCCGGTGCGCACGGGGCAGGTCAGGAGATCGCCGCGCTGGCGGTGAGCCTCGGTGCCGGGATCATCCTGTCGTCGAACGCGAAGGGGCTCATCGACGACCGCGCCGAGTCCACCATCGGTGCGGTCGGGGTCCTCGAACTGCTCCCGGAACTCACGGGCGATGCCGATGCGGTCATCGCGATCGGTACGGAACTGGCGCCCAGCGACTTCTGGCCGGAGCCCCTGCCGCTGCCCGACACCGTGGTGCGCATCGACATCGATGAGGTGCAGATGCTCACGAACGCGGCCGTCACCCATCCGATCCTCGCCGGCGCGCGGCCTGCGACCGCGGCGCTGGGCGAACGGGTGGCCGCGCTGCGGACGGAGTCCGCGACTGCCGCCGCACGGGACTGGACGGCCGGCTGGAAGGACAGGGCCGCCTCGGCGATGGAATCCGACGGTCGACCCTGGGCCGAACTCTCGGCCGCACTCACGACGTTCGCGGAGGCCGACGACTCGCCGCTCATCGTGGCGGCGGATTCGACGATGGCCTGCTACTACGGGGTGCAGACCGGGTGGAAGGCGCGCCCAGGGGACCGGTTCCTCTACCCGGCCGGGGCGGGAACGCTCGGCTTCGGACTGCCCGCCGGAATCGGCGCGAAACTCGCATCGCCTCAGGCCAGGGTCGTCGCGGTCGAAGGCGACGGAGGATCGATGTTCACGATCGCCGAACTCGCCGCAGCCGTGCAGGCACGGGTGCGGCTGAGCCTCATCATCATCGACAACGGCGGGTACGGGGAGATCCGCAACGAGATGGAAGACCGCGGGGACACCCCGTCAGGGGTGAAGCTGACCGGACCGGACTTCCCGGCACTCGCGCAGGCGATGGGGGCACGCGGGGTCCACGTCGACGGTGAAGACGCGCTGGTGGCGGCACTCACCGAGGCGGAGGATTCGACGGGTCCGACGCTCATCCACATCACCGAGGAGTCCCGAGCCGGAGCGGACATGCTCGGCGGCTGAGACCTCCGACCGCCGGTCGGGCGCAAGGGGGCACCCGACCTCCACACACATTTCGAAGGAGAACTGATGAGCTACACACCTTGGCCGCTGACCGATGAGCAGCACGACATCCTCGACCTCGTGCGCGGATTCGCTCATGACACGATCCGGCCGGCAGGACGCCGCGTCGACGAAGCCGACACCGAATCGCCAGTCGACATCTTCACGGCCGCCGCGAAGCTCGGGATCACCGACTTCATGATTCCCGAGGAGTTCGGCGGCGGCGGACTCACCGATGTCTTCACCCAATGCCTCGTCCAGGAGCAGCTGTGCTTCGGGGACCCGGGCATCGGGAACTTCGTGTGCTCGAACGGGTTCTTCACCGACCCGATCCTCGCTTTGGGCACGTCGGAGCAGAAGGAGGAGTGGCTGCGCCCGCTCACAGGTGCCGACCCGAAGATCACGGCGCTGGCGACGACGGAACCCGGCTCCGGATCGGACTCGGCCTCGATCATCACCCGTGCGGATGCCGTCGAGGGCGGGTACGTGCTCAACGGGCAGAAAGCCTGGATCTCCAACGCAGGACTCGCCGACTTCTACGTCGTCTTCGCCAAGACCGACCCGAGTCAGCGCTCGCGCGGGATCAGTGCGTTCCTTCTTCCCCGGGAGACCGAGGGGATGGAGTTCGGGGCGCCGATGAAGAAGATGGGGCAGCGGGCCATCGTGTGTCGGGAGATCTTCCTCTCCGACGCATTCGTACCGGTCTCGGGCCGCCTCGGCGAGGAAGGGGAGGGCTTCTACGGGCTCATGCGCACCTTCGACATCTCACGGGTGGTGCTCGGGGCCGCGGCGCTCGGCACGGCACGGGCGGCCTTCGAATATGCGCGTGACTACGCGCGGGAGCGCACGCAGTTCGGCACGAAGCTCATCGATCATCAGGCCGTGGCGTTCCGGCTGGCGGACATGTCGGCGCGGATCGATGCCGCGTGGCTGCAGGTGCTCAACGCCGCGCGGATGCTCGACGCCGGTGATGCCGTGGGTCGGCAGAAGGTGACGTCGACGGCGGCGATGGCGAAGCTGGGCGCCTCGGAGACGGCGATGTTCTGCACCTGGGCGGCCGTGCAGACCCTCGGCGGATGGGGGTACTCGCGGGAGCATCCGGTCGAGCAGTGGATGCGCGATGCCAAGCTGGAGGAGATCGAGGAGGGCACCTCGGACATCATGCGGCTGCTCATCTCCCGCAACCTCGGGTGAACGGGGAGCAGACTGCGCGCTGTGTGCTCTGCGTGCGGTGCGTGCTCTGCGTGCGGAGCCGGCGCGGTCTGCGTGCGGTGGCGGCGCGGTCTGTGTGCGGAGTCGGCGTGAGGAGACCGATGCTGCTCGCACAACGGGACAGTTCAGGTTCGACCTTCTTTTCACAGAAAATGGAATAGGACCCGCGAACCCCTTGTTGTCCGAGATGAGACCCTGGGATAGGGTCGAAATGAAGCCACCGATGTGGTGGTCATCAAATCTGATCAGGAGGAATCTCATGGCTGAGCAGTACACACTTCCGGAACTGCCCTACGACTACTCCGCTCTTGAGCCGCATATCTCGGCTCGCATCATGGAGCTGCACCACGACAAGCACCACGCCACCTACGTCAAGGGCGCCAACACCGCCATTGAGCAGCTGGCCGAAGCCCGCGAATCCGGCAACCTCGCCAACGTGCCGAAGCTGACTCGTGACCTCGCGTTCAACCTCGGCGGACACGTCAACCACTCGATCTTCTGGAACAACATGTCCCCGGACGGTGGAGACAAGCCGGTCGGTGAACTCGCCGCAGCCATCGATGACCAGTTCGGTTCCTTCGACAAGTTCCGCGAGCACTTCACCACCGCAGCCACCACGATCCAGGGCTCCGGCTGGGCCGTCCTCGTCTACGACCAGCTCGGCGGAAACCTCTTCATCGAGCAGCTCAAGGACCAGCAGTCCGACATCCAGCTCGGCGGCACCCCGGTTCTGCAGCTCGACATGTGGGAGCACGCCTTCTACCTCGACTACCAGAACGTCAAGCCCGACTACGTCAAGGCTTGGTGGAACATCGTGAACTGGGCCGACGCCGGCGCACGCTTCGACCGCGCAGTCGCTCAGACGAAGGGCCTCCTCCTCGGCTGAGACCCCTAATTGCTACCTGACGGCGGCCCAGCAACCTCGCGCGAGGTTGCTGGGCCGCCGTCAGGTGTGTGGGGGTGCGAAACGGGCACAGGCAGGCGGGCCGGCAGCTGCGGATAGGGTGGACGAATGAGCGCAATTCTCAGACCCTGGCAGTCAGAGGACGCCGAGATGTTGGGTGCGGTGTATGAGCAGGCCGATGGCGCTCTGCTGAGCAACATCCCCGACGACCGCACGATCGACGGTGCCCGGGCATGGATTGAGACCGTCACCGGCGCCGAGGCGGTCGGGGACCTCTGCGCTCGTGTGATCGTCGGCCCCGGTGACGGGTCGGACCGACGAATCCTCGGCAATGTCATGGCCTCGGGAATTGAGCACAGGCACTCGAGCGCATGGGTCTCCTACTGGTCCGTGGCCGAAGCCAGAGGCCAAGGACTGGTGTCGGCGGGGCTGCGCAGCCTCGTCGATCTCCTCCACGACGAACTCGGAATCTACCGGCTCGAACTCGGCTGCAGGGTGAACAATCCGGCATCAGCCGCCGTGGCCAGGAACGCCGGATTCCTCGTCGAGGGTCGCGAGCGAGAGAAGCTGCTCTACGACGGCATCCGCTATGACACGGAGGTCTGCGCCAGACTCACTGGAGATCCGCGGCACAGCGGACCGCGAATACCGATCACCGCATCGCGCTGACTCCGTTCCCGCCCCTCCAGAACTACCTGACGGGGGCCCAGCAACCTCGCGCGAGGTTGCTGGGCCGCCGTCAGGTAGTAAGAGGGAGTGTTCGGATGGTCACCGGATGCGGGGGAGCGACGGTGGAGTCGCTAGACTGGCTGGCGGAGATCGCAGGGATCGTCACACCTCGCCGGGATCGTCACATAAGGAGACCAGACACATGAGCATTCGCGTAGCCGTCATCGGAGCCAAGGGCCGGATGGGATCCCACGCCGTCGATGCGATCAACCACGCCGAAGGGCTCGAACTCGTCGCCGCGCTCGTCAGCAGCGATTCTCTGGAGACCCTGCTCGAGAAGGACATCGACGTCGCCGTCGAGCTCACCGTGCCGAAGTCCACCGAGGACAACGTCACCTTCCTCGTCGAGCACGGCATCGACACCGTCGTCGGCACCACCGGCTGGGACAATGACCGCCTGTCTCGGCTCGACGCCACACTGCAGGACCACCCGCAGACCGCGGTGCTCATCGCCCCGAACTTCTCGATCGGCGCCGTCCTGGCCATGCGCTTCGCCGAACTCGCCGCCCCCTACTTCGACTCCGCCGAGGTCGTCGAAATCCACCACACCCGCAAACTCGACGCCCCGTCGGGCACCGCGAACCACACGGCCCAGCGCATCGCCGCAGCCCGCAACGCCGCCGGACTGCCCGCCGTACCCGACTCGACCGAGGCCGATCCGCACGGTGCCCGTGGTGCCGTCATCGACGGCATCCACGTCCACGCCATCCGCCAGCAGGGCATGAACGCCCACGAGGAGATCCTCTTCGGCTCCGACGGCGAGGCCCTGACCATCCGCACGGACTCGCACTCCACCTCGGCGTTCATGCCCGGCATCGTCACCGCGGTGCGTTCGATCGCCGACTGCACGGGGCTCATCCACGGCCTCGAGAACATGCTCGACCTCTGATGTCGAAGGCCAAGATCGGGGCGATCATCGTCTCCGTCGTCCTCGTCTTCTACTTCGTCCTCATGGGACAGCGGGCGTGGATCCTCGTGCGTGAACCCGCCATGATCCCCAAGGTCATGGGCATCGCCCTGTTCGTCCTGCCCATCATCGGCGCCTGGACGCTCATCGTCGAGCTCGTCTTCGGAGCGCGCACCGAGAAGCTCGCACGCATCCTCGGCGCCGAGGGCGGCCTGCCTGTCGACGACCTGCCCAGGACGCCGGGCGGGAAGATCATCCGCGAAGCCGCCGACAAGGAATTCGTGAAATACCAAGCCGAAGCCGAGGCCGCTCCTGAGGACTGGCGGTCCTGGTTCCGGCTCTCCTGTGCCTACGACGCCAGCGGAGACCGCAAACGGGCTCGCGCCACGATGCGCAAGTCGATCAGCCTCTTCCGGGAAGGTCAGAAGCAGGGCGCTTAGGCCCCGGCGACGCCGCCCGGACGAGCGCGGCGATCCCGCCTTCCAGCGGCCCGCGTGAGCTGACGGCGAGTTTCCACACCAGAGGCAGCAGCACGAACGTGAGCGCGTGGATGACGAACTCGAGGGTCTGCTCGCCCGTCGTTGCGGACTCCTCCAGCGGATTGCCCACGACCTGGCGTCGCGTGATCTCCAACAGCACGACGTGTGCCGAATACACGCTCAGCGGCATCGATCCCGGTGCCGACAGCGGCGCGAGCACCCACGACCGACGGTCCAGCAGCACCGCCGCGGCTTGGCAGGCAGCGATGGTCATCACGGCTGTCCCGCCCGTGGAGAGCAGATCGAACGGCGTGCCCGAATGCGGACCGGCGATCGCCAACCACCACCACGACGTCGCCGGCGTCACCCCGTAGCTGCCGGTGAACAGCGCCGCAGTGAGATCCGTGCCCCACATCTGTGAGTCGGCCACGAGGGCGGCATCACCGCCGAAGACATTGAGCAGAATCCACGACGCACCGCGGCCGAGGACGAAGAGTCCGAGACCGGCCGTGAACAGTGCGAGCAGGTGGCGGCCGATGTCGAGCTTCGCCACGGCCATGCCCAGCAGAATATAGGACAGCCACTGCAGCACCGGGTAATAGCCGGTGAGGAAGAGGTCGGTGAGCATCGTCGACGGCGTCGCCAGGTCGAAGAACCCCATCGGCAGGTAGCTCGGTTCGAGGAGGAGCGTCGAGCGCACCCACATCGACACCACGGGGGAGACCACCATCCAGACCCCGGCGATCGCGAACAGCGCACCGGCCCGCAGCCGCAGGAAGAACAGGGCGAGAGCGAACATGATCCCGTAGTTGACGAGGATGACCGCGAGCAGTCCGGAGATCGACCCCAGGCACAGTCCGATGAGGACGATGGCTGCCGCCCGGATGAGCACGCTCGGCGCCGCATCGCGCAACCTCCCCGACCCCGCCATCCGGGACCGGGTCGACAGCACCAGCGAACAGCCGGCGAGGACCGCGAACAGTGCCGAGGCCCGCCCGGCGAAGACCGCCGCCCACGTCGGCATCCCCGTCTCGTCGCCGAGCGCGAAGATGTGCGTGACCATCATCGCCAGCAGGGCGATCCCGCGGGCGACGTCGAGCCCGATGAGGCGACCGTCGGGGCTGAGTCGACGGACCACCCTCGCCGAGGTGGCCGTGGAGTTCGCGTCGTGCGCTCGGTGGGAGTCCGCCGGGTGAGAGCTCATGGAACGATTCTCACACGACTTCGCGGCAATCGGGCCCGCGGGGCCCGGCCGTCCGCGAGGTCGGCAGCCACGGGCAGCGGTCGCGGGTCTGGATCGAACTCGTCACCGGCGCGACGAGTGCGGATCCGAGGAATCCGATCTGGTCACAGCCGGTCACAGCCTGGCCCAGTGACAGCCCGGCCCCGGTCACAGACGCGCGATCGTGTCCACGTCCTCACCGAATTCCCGGGCCGTCTCCTCGGACACGGTCGCCCTCGTCGCCCGCAGCGCCTCGAGGTAGTCATCGGTCGAGAGCACTTCCGTGCGGGAGGAGATGTCGACCTGCTGCTGCCGCAGCGACGACGCCAGAGCCTCCTGCGAGGCACGCCTGGCCGCATATTCGATATCTGCCGGAGTCAGCCCATCACTGGCATCGACGAGGACGGCGAGATCGACTCCGGAAATCGTGTGCTCGGGGATGTAGCGCGACCAGATCGCCTCCCTGGCGGTGGCATCGGGCAGACCGATCGGTATGACATAGTCGAAACGCCCATGCCGCAGGAACGCCGCATCGAGCGCCCGGACGAAGTTCGTCGCACAGATGAGCAGCCTGCCCTCGCGGTCCCGGAACTGACCGACCTGCTTGAGCAGCTCGTTCGTCACCCCCTGCGTCGGCGACGGCGGCTCACCCCCGCGCTTCGACGCGATCTCCTCGACCTCATCGATGAACACCACGGCATGCTCGAGCTCGTTGATCTGCTCGAACGTCGTCCGCAGACCCGCGGCCACACCACCGGGCTCACCCGACAGGCGCGAGGGGAACACCTCGACGAACGGCCAGTCCAGCCGCGAAGCCACCGCCTTCGCGAACGTCGTCTTCCCCGTCCCCGGAGGACCGAAGAGCATCACCGCCCGAGGTGGCACCACCCCGAAATGATCGGCGAGATCCGGTTCGGCCAAAGGCACGACGAGGCGGTCCTCGAGCATGTCCTTCTCCTCCTGCATCCCACTGACCCCGTCCCAGAGGTGGCGGGGCAGAATCCGTCCGCCCACCGCCTTGAGCCGGTCGAGCTCACGACGTTGGACGGGCAGGTGCCGTTCGACGTACTTCAACCCCGAACGGGTCTCGAAGCCGTTGGCCACCAGGCCATCGCACGCCGAGGTCCCGGCGGGAATGAGCATCGACAGTTTGCCCAAGCCCAGCGGCATGAGACGACGTTCGAGCGCATCGAGCAGCCCCGCCTCGGCGCGGGTGCCCTGCTTCCGCACGGTTTCGAGGACATGGAAGAACACGAGCACCCCCTGTCCGTGGGCGGCACGGCCGACGGCGGCGCCGACGACCTCCTCATCGCGGACGGCGACGACGGCCTGATTGCGCTGGCAGGTGGCGAGCACCTCGGAGAGCGGATAGAGCGGGGGAGCGGTCGTCGCAGACTCGGGAACGGCGGCCTCGAAGAGACGGATGATTCCGTCGAGATCATCATCATGGAAATCGCGGATGCGGGTGCGGGTCATCGAAAACTCCTTTGTTTCGGTGGCGGGCAGGGTCCAAGCGTAGACGATCTCCGCCCACCGGTCGTGATCTGTCTCTCACCATGCGCGCTCTGCGGCGTGCCCACGGACGGCCGGGCCGCCTCGGCGAGGGACCGACGAGGCGAATGACACCCGCAACGCGGGTGGACCACTGCACTCATGGGAGGAGGTGGGCGGTATCCTGGAACTATGGCGATTCTCGGTGACCAGGCAGCAGCGACTGCCATTGACGCGTTCGGTTCCGTCGGCACTGCAATGGTGACCCCATTCAAGCGCGACGGCAGCATCGACTATGCGTCCGTGGAGAAGGTGGCGAACCACCTCGTCGAGCTCGGCAACGACATGCTCGTCGTCTCCGGCACCACCGGCGAATCTCCGACGACGACCGACGACGAGAAGGTCGAACTCATCCGCGTCGTCCGCGGTGTCATCGGCAAGCGGGCGAAGATCATCGCCGGCACCGGCAACAACGTCACCGCGCACACCATCGACCTCTCCCGCCGATCGGCCGATGCGGGCGCCGACGGGATCCTGCTCGTCACCCCGTACTACTCGAAGCCGACCCAGCCGGCGATCGAAGCGCATATGCGTGCGGCCGCCGACTCCACCGACCTGCCGGTCATGCTCTATGACATTCCCGGCCGAGCCGGTGCCCCGATCATCACGGACACCCTGCTGCGACTGTCCGACCACCCGAACATCCTCGCGGTCAAGGACGCCAAGGGCGACCTCTTCGCCTCCTCGTTCGTGATGAACAACTCCTCGCTCGTGTACTACTCCGGCGAAGACGCCCTCAACCTGCCGCTGCTGTCCCTCGGCGCACTCGGACTCGTGTCCGTGGCCGGGCACGTCTGCTCCGACCGGTTCGCAGCCATGGTGGCCGCAGCGGCGAACAACGACCTCAACACCGCACGCACCCTTTCCCGCGACACCGCGGACGTGGTGGATGCGCTCATGAACCACATGCCGGGAGTCATCTCGGCGAAGGCCGCTCTGCAGGCCCAAGGAATACTCGACAACCGCGACGTGCGGATGCCGCTGCTCCCAGCTGATGAGGAGCAGATGGCGTTCGTCGCCGCCCAATTGACCAGGAGTGGTTACCTCAGTGAATAATGCATTGACACAAGAACTGTCCCTCCCACCGAAGATGGACAGAGAAGCCGTCCGCATCGTCGCGCTCGGCGGGCTCGGCGAAGTCGGGCGCAATATGACCGTCTTCGAATACCACGGCAAACTCCTCATCGTCGACTGCGGTGTGCTCTTCCCCGAAGAGGATCAGCCCGGCGTCGACCTCATCCTCCCCGATTTCTCCTACCTCGACGACCGCCTCGATGACATCATCGGCCTCGTGCTCACCCACGGTCACGAAGACCACATCGGCGCCGTCCCCTATCTGCTGCGCCGCAAGGGCGACATCCCGATCCTCGGCTCGCAGCTGACGATCGCGCTCATCGAAGCCAAGCTCAAAGAGCACCGGATCAAGCCCATCACCCGTGTGGTGAAGGAAGACGATGTCGATCAGCTCGGTCCCTTCGACCTCGAGTTCGTCGCCGTCAACCACTCGATCCCCGATGCCCTGGCCGTGTTCATCCGCACCGGCGCCGGAAACATCCTCCACACCGGCGACTTCAAGATGGACCAGCTGCCGCTCGACGGTCGCATCACCGACCTGCGCGCCTTCGCCCGCCTCGGCGAGGAGGGCGTCGACCTGTTCATGACGGACTCGACGAACGCCGAGGTCCCCGGCTTCACCGCGCTGGAGAAGGACATCGGGCCGGTGCTCGAGAACCTCTTCGGCACCGCCGAACGCCGCATCATCGTCGCCTCGTTCTCCTCCCACGTCCACCGCGTGCAGCAGGTGCTCAACGCCGCCACCGCCCACGGCCGCAAGGTGGCCCTCGTCGGCCGCTCCATGGTGCGCAATATGAAGATCGCCGAAGACCTCGGCTACCTCAACGTGCCGGCCGGGACGCTCATCGACATCAAGAAGGTCGACGACTTCCCCGATGATCAGATCGTCCTCATGTGCACCGGCTCCCAGGGAGAGCCGATGGCCGCCCTGTCGCGGATGGCCAACCGCAGCCACCGCGTCGACGTCGGCGACGGCGACACCGTCATCCTCGCCTCCTCGCTCATCCCCGGCAACGAGAACTCCGTGTTCAAGGTCATCAACGGCCTGATGAAGCTCGGCGCCCGTGTCATCTCGAAAGCCGATGCGAAGATCCACGTGTCCGGCCACGCCTCCGGCGGCGAGCTGCTCTACTGCTACAACATCGTCAAGCCCCGCGGCGTCATGCCCGTCCACGGCGAATGGCGTCACCTGCTGGCCAACGCCCGCCACGCCGAGGCGACCGGCGTCGATCCGAACGACATCGTCCTGGCTGATGACGGCTGGGTCGTCGACCTCAAGGACGGTCACGCCGAGGTCGTCGGCGCCGTCGACTGCAACTACGTCTTCGTCGACGGATCGTCGGTCGGTGAGATCACCGAGGCGGACCTCAAGGATCGTCTCGTCCTGTCCGGTGAGGGCTTCGTGACGATCTTCATGGCCGTGAATTCGCAGACGAAGTCCCTCATCGCCGGGCCCGAGATCCATGCCCGCGGTGTCGCCGAGTCCGACGACGTCTTCGACACGATCGTGCCGAAGGTCCAGAAGGCCGTCGAGGATGCTCTGCGCGACGGAACTGCCGATCAGTACCAGCTCCAGCAGGTGGTGCGCCGCACCATCGGCCGCTGGGTGTCCTCGAAGCTGCGCCGGAAGCCGATGATCGTCCCCATGGTCGTCATCGTCTGAGTTCGCGCCGTCTGAGGCGGCTGTGCCGGCGCGCGCTCGAGCGACCGCTCGCTCACGCAGCCAGACGCGACAGCGCGGTCTTCCGACAGCAGCTTGGTCCATGCACCGAGCTGATGTCGGAAGACCGCGCTGATGCGTCCTGGCCGACCGGATGAGTCACGTTCTGTTCTACGACTCAGGTTCAACCCCGATGCACAGAACAGAACGTGATGACGCCGGTCACAGAAGGTGATGACGGTCGGCGGACTGCCCGATTCGTCCCTGCGGAGGCGTCAGGAGCGGGCTGTGGGCTCCGGTTCGTCGTCATCGACGGAGGGGCCGACGTCGCGAGCCGTACGGCCACCTGCGCCGTCGCGAGACGAGCGCCCGTCTGCGCCTTCGGCATCGCCACCGGCATTCCCGTCGGCCGTGCCTCCGCTGCCGCCGCCCGCCTCGAGACCCGGCAGGGGCTTGCCCGGCGAGCGGCGGATCATGACCACGACGACGGCGAGACCGATGATGAGCGCGGTGAGCACGACGGTGCCCGCATTGAAGCCCAGCCCGTTGAGCCCGATGAATGCCAAGGCGCCCGCGGCCAGCGAATACACGAGCATCGGTATCGACGTCCGCCGAATGAGCTCGCCCTCCCGACCGACGAGTCCGACCGTCGCCGAGGCGGCCACGACGTTGTGCACGGCGACCATATTGCCCGCGGCCCCACCGACCGCCTGAGCCGCGACCACGGTCTCGGGGCTGGCCGCGCCGATGGCCGTGCCCGTGGAGAACTGGAACTGGGAGAACATGACGTTCGAGACCGTGTTCGACCCTGCGACGAACGCACCCAGGGCACCGATGAACGGGGCGAACAGCGGCCAGGCGTCGCCCACGGAACTCGCGGCCGCCTCGGCGAGGGTGACCGGCATCGAATCCAGGCCGGCGCCGTTGTAGTCGGCACCGGAGTTGATGAACACACGCACCAGCGGCAGCGAACACAGCAGCGCCACGGCCGCACTGGCGATCTGCGAACCGGCGATCTGCCACGAGCCTGCGATCTGCTTCTTCGTCATCCGGTGGATGAAGTAGGTCAGTCCGCAGGCGAGGACGAAGATCGCGCCGGGCGACCACAGCAGATCCATGTTCTGATTGATCGGAGTGCCGAAGATGCCCTCGATCTTGATCACCGCCGGACCGTTGAGGAACTCCTTGATCGCCGGCACATTGCGGGTGATGAGCAGCAGCGCGACGACGATGAGATACGGCGACCAGGCGCGGACCAGCGACATCTTCTTCTGCAGCTGCGCCTTCTCCTTGTTCGGGTCGACGGTGCCCATCCAGAACGCCGGCCACTTCTCACGCGGAGCGAAGTCCCAGGTCTTCTTCGGCATGAGGAAGCCCATCCGCGAGGTCGTCACGACGATGGCCAGACCGATGAGCCCACCGAGCAGGGACGGGAACTCGGGGCCGAGGACGTTCGCCACGATGAGGTAGGGAACGATCATCGCCAGGGCCGCATAGATGGCGAACGGAGCGATGGCCAGACCGTCGGCGAAGCGCCGGTTGGCACCGAAGAATCCGGTCATCAGGCACGACAGCAGCAGTGGGATGAGGATGCCGCAGCAGGCGTGGATGAGCGCAACCTGAGTCGCGGTGTGCGCGACGAACTCCGCCTGGTCGAGTCCGAGCTGACCGGCGCGCTCGGCGACATCGGCCGACATCGACCCGTCCTCCTGCGACAGTCCCGAGCCGATGCCCAGAACCATCGGAGTGCCCACGGCGCCGAAGCTCACCGGCGTCGACTGGATGATGAGACCCGCGAGCACCGCGGCGATCGCAGGGAAGCCGAGGGCGAGCATGAGCGGGGCGACCACGGCGGCCGGAGTGCCGAAACCGGCGGCACCCTCGATGAAGGAACCGAAGAGCCACGCGACGATGATGACCTGCACACGCCGATCCGGAGAGATCGCGATGAAGCCGGAGCGGATGGTCTCGATCGCCCCGGACCGCGTGATCGTGGCCAGCAGCAGAAGTGCGCCGAAGACGATCCACAGCAGGCCGATCGCGACGAGGAGACCCTGGACGACGGAGGCGCCGATCGTCACCCACTCGATCTTCCACGCGAAGTTCGCCACGAGTGCGGCGGCGATCAGCCCGACGGGCATGGCATATTTGGCCGGCCAGCGGAAGCCGATGAGCAGGATTCCCGCCAACAGGATGGGGGACAGGGCCAGGAGAGCTGCAACAGCGAGGTTGTCCACTTCTCAGTCCGATCTGCGGCACCTTTGCCGCGTCGATCCACGAAAGATGTTCCTTCGTTCATCTTCTCCAGCCCGCGACGTCGAGTCAACGAAAACACCGTCTCGAATCAGGGATAGGGTTTGACGAGACGTGCATCACCTCATATTCTTTCGTTGTGTGAACATAAATTTTCACGATGTGGAAGTTTCGCAGGCTAAACCCCGTTGACCAGCGAAAACGACGCACCTCTGAGTGCGGACAAGGACGCAGCACCTCTGTGCTGACTAAGGAGAACCATCGATGACCGCTCATATCGAAAACCTGGACATCCCCGCCGGGATGGAGATCACCGGTGAGCTGCCGGACGGGGCTGAGAAGGTCCTGACCGCCAAGGCGCTGGAGCTCATCGTCGACCTGCACCGGAAGTTCAACGGCGAGCGGCTCAGTCGTCTCGAAGCCCGCAAGGAACGCCAGGCCGAGATCGCCGCAGGCAAGGACCTCGACTTCCTGCCCGAGACCGCCGAGATCCGCAACGATCCCTCCTGGCAGGTCGCACCCCCGGCACCGGGCCTCGAAGACCGCCGTGTCGAGGTCACCGGCCCCACGTACAAGAAGATGACGATCAACGCGCTCAACTCCGGCGCGAAGGTGTGGCTGGCCGACCAGGAAGACGCGAACACCCCGCAGTGGGACTCGGTCATCCAGGGCCAGCTCAACCTGCTCGACTCCCTCAACCGCGACATCGACTTCACCTCGCCCGAGGGCAAGGAATACAAGCTCGCCCCCGATGAGGAGCTGCCGACCATCGTCGTGCGCCCCCGCGGCTGGCACATGCCCGAGAAGCACATCCTCATCGACGGTGAGGAGACCTCCGGTTCGCTCGTCGACTTCGCGCTCTACTTCGCCACCGCCGGTCAGATCCAGATCGAGAAGGGCCGCGGCCCCTACTTCTACCTCGCGAAGATGGAGAGCCACCTCGAGGCCCGCCTGTGGAACCAGGTCTTCGAGCACGCCGAGGACGCCTTCGGCCTGACCCGCGGCACCATCCGCGCCACTGTGCTCATCGAGACCTACCCGGCGGCATTCGAGATGGAGGAGATCCTCTACGAACTGCGCGAACACTCCGCCGGCCTCAACGCCGGTCGCTGGGACTACATCTTCTCCGTCATCAAGTACTACCGCTCCCGCGGCTCCGAGTTCCTGCTTCCGGACCGTTCGGACGTGACGATGACGGTGCCGTTCATGAACGCCTACACCGAACTGCTCGCACGCACGTGCCACAAGCGCGGGGCGCATGCCATCGGCGGCATGTCCGCGTTCGTCCCCTCGAAGGACGAAGCCGCGAACAAGGCCGCCTTCGACAAGGTGCGCGACGACAAGTCGCGTGAGGCCGGCAAGGGCTTCGACGGCTCCTGGGTCGCCCATCCCGGAATGGTCGCCCTGTGCAAGGAGGTCTTCACCGAGACCCTCGGCGACAAGCCCAACCAGATCGACAACAAGCGCGAAGACGTCGACGTCACCGCCGCCGATCTCCTCGATGTGAAGTCGACCCCGGGTGCGATGACCGAGGCGGGCCTGCGCACCAACGTGTCCGTCGGCATCCAGTACCTGCGCGCCTGGCTCGAAGGCAACGGCGCGGTCGCCATCAACGGGCTCATGGAGGATGCCGCGACCGCTGAGATCTCTCGCTCCCAGGTGTGGCAGTGGCTGGATGCCGGAATCACCCTGGACTCCGGTGAGAAGGTGACGAAGGAGCTCGTCGAGCGCGTCGTCGCCGAGGAGGTCGCCGAGCTGCCCGGTGACGACGCCGATTGGAAGGACGCCACCGACACCTTCGTCTCGGTCGCGATCGCTCCTGACTACGTCGACTTCCTCACCCTGCCGGCCTACGCCCGCATGCCGTGATCCGAACGTCGTGATCGACCACGGCCGATCCGTGTGCCCTGACCGGGGCAGACGGATTCGCGGCCGGTGAGTCGCTGGACGCCCCCGAAATCTGTGCCACACGCACCGACTTCGGGGGCGTTCTTCGCTAAGCTCGACGTACACATGCGCCCGGCGCCCGAGACCGCAGGAACGGAAGATGAGCCTGACCACAGACGAACTGCCCCGACTGGCCAGTCCCAGCAGCATCGCCGAACTCTCCGAGCTCATGGCCCGCGCCCACGGCGAGAACCGCACCGTCGCCGTGTTCGGCGGCGGCACCGCCTTCGACGATCATCCGCCTGCGGACACTCCCGGGCTGCTCATCGACCTGACCTCGATCGCCGAGGTGGCCGACCCTTCCAGCGACACCATCCGTGCCGGAGCCGGAACCCGGACCAGCGCGCTGAACAGGCTCACTGCCGAGTCCGGACAGGAGACCCTCGCCGATCTTCCCCTCGACCGCATCGACGCCGGGGCCACCCTCGGCGGGATGATCGCCACCGCGGCCGCCGGACCCCGCCACCTGCGCCGTCCGCGCCTGGCGGAGACCGTGCGGTCGGTGACGACCGTCGCCGCGGATGGGACCATCGCCCGCACCGCCGAGGGGCTCCATCCGGATCTAGGCGGCCGCGATCTTCCCCGGCTCGTCGCCGGATCCTGGGGGACCCGAGCGATCATCGTCGAGGCCGAGATCCGGCTGACGAACAGACCCGAAGTCCAGAGATTCGTGTGGATTCCCGGCACCGAGGCGGCCGCCGACCTGCTCATCGCCCGCCGTGGTCCCGATGCGGTCGTCATCGAGCGCCCACCCGGCTCACCCGCGGCGACAATGGTCCTCATCGAAGGGGAGCCCGATGAGGTCGAAGCCGAGGTGGGCCACCTCGTCGACCGGATCCCCGGGGCGACTCCCTGTGGGGAGCCGGAATGGTGGGGTCGTCGGGCGCGGCTGGCCGCGACCATCGCGGTGTCCGCGGCGCCGAGCTTCATTGCGACTCTCATCGATGCTGTCGCCCGGTTGGAGACGACGATCGGCTATCCGCTGCAGCTGCGGGGCACCGCCGCGGGATACTTCGAACTCGGCATCGGCGCCCCGGAATCCGAGCCGGGAGTGGCCACACGAGTGGTGCTCGAACACCTGCGCAGCTTCGGTCTGCACAGGATCGCCGCCCGGCTGATCCACGCACCCGCACCTGTCTGGGCTGAGGTCGACGCGTGGGGTCCGCAGCCGGGCCGACAGGGTCTGCGCGAGCTCAAGACGCTCGTCGACCCGCGAGGAGTCCTGGCCCCGGGCCGCGGCATAGCCGGAATCTAGCGCGGCGATGGCCGGCGCGCCAGCAGCACACCCGGCGCGATCGATATCGCGGTTCTACTTCACCAGCAGTACCGGGCACTCGGCCTCGAGGATGACCTGCTGCGCGCTCGACCCGAGCAGCAGCTTCACGACCGGCGAGCGGCGTTTGGCGGCCATGACGATGAGTCGTGCTCCATGGTCGTCGGCCAGGCCGAGGATCTGCTCGGCCAGATCGGAACCGGCACGGTGGACGGCATAGTCCAGCCCCGCCTCGGCGAGGGCGGCACCCAACCGGGTGCACTCGGCCAGGGGAGACGTCGAGGGGGCCGTCGTCGTATCCGTGCCGAACACGACCGCCTGCAGCGCCGCGTTCTCGCGTCGGGCCGCGGCGATCGCCTGCTCGAGCACCGCCTCCGAGGCGTCCGGACGCAGCGCCAGGACCACGGTCGCCGACGCCGAGTCGATGCCCGGCGAGGCGGTGACCTGCAGGGACGGGGCCGGGAAGCGGGACTGTGGGGCAGAATAGAGATCAGTCATCGTAAGCTCCTCAGCCGATTCCGATGACGCCGACGGCCACACCGACCGCGAGCATGACGAGGGCGACGATGAGCGCACGCCAGAGCACCTTCTTATGGTGGTCGCCGAGCTCGACGCCGGACAGCGACACGAGCAGCAGGATCGCGGGCACCAGCGGCGACTGCATATGCACGGGCTGGCCGGTGATCGAGGCGCGGGCCATATCGGCGGCCGAGATGCCGAAGTGGGAAGCGGTCTCGGCGAGCACGGGCAGGATGCCGAAGTAGAAGGCGTCGTTGCTCATGAAGAACGTCATCGGGATCGACAGCAGACCGGTGATCACGGCCATGTAGGGTCCCATCGAGGTCGGGATGACCTCGACGAGCCATTCGGCCATCGCATCGACCATTCCGGTGCCCGACATGATGCCGGTGAGCACGCCGGCGGCCATGACCATGGCGACGACGGAGATGATCGCGGTGGCGTGGGAGGCGAGCTCCTCCTGCTGGTCCTTCATCTTCGGGAAGTTGACCATGAGCGCGATGACGGTGCCGATCATGAACAGGTACGGCAGCGGCAGGATGTCGATGATGAGCAGGACCATCACGGCCAGGGTCAGGCCCAGGTTGAACCAGAACAGCTTCGGCCGCAGGGTCGCCCGATTCGGGTCGAGCGCGGTGTTCGCCAGACCCGAACCGGCGGATCCGGCCGCGTCGTCCGCGGAGGTGGGCCCCGCCTCGGCGGCGGTGCCGTCATTCGCCGAGGCGGCGCCCGAGTGTCCGTCCACGTGACCCGAGGTCGTGGTCGGATCCCCGGCGGCGGTTCCGGCACCGGCACCGGCGACGGCGCCGACGAGGTCCCTGCAGCTGTTCGATCCGCGGTCGGTGACCCAGGTGACGCCGTTCTTGGCCAGGCGGCGGCGTTCGGAGAGACCGAGCAGGTAGGCGAAGAGCAGGCACACGAGCAGACCCGCGGCCAGGGAGGGCACCATCGGGGCGAAGATCTCGTTCGCGTCGATCTGCAGCGCCGAGGAGGCGCGTGCCGTCGGACCGCCCCAGGGCACGATGTTGAGCGTGCCGTTGATGAGGCCGGCCACGCAGGTGAGCACCACCGGCGACATCTCGAGGCGCTGGTAGATCGGCAGCATGGCCGCGGTGACGACGATGAACGTCGTCGATCCGTCGCCGTCGAGGGACACGGCGCCGGTGAGCAGTGCGGTGCCGAGGACGACCTTGACGGGGTCGTTGCCGGCGATCCTGAGGATGAACTCGACGAGCTTGTCGAAGAGGCCGACGTCGATCATGATGCCGAAGTAGATGATGGCGAAGAGCAGCAGCGCTGCCGTCGACGACATCGAGGCGATCGCGTCCATGACCATCTCACCGATGCCCAGGCCGGCCCCGGCGAAGAGGCCGAAGATCGTGGGCACGAGGATGAGAGCGAGGATCGGCGAGAGTCGTTTGGTCATGATCAGCGTCATGAAGACGAGGATCATGGCGAAACCGAGAATGACAAGCACGAGCTTCTCCTTCGAAGGCGAATGTGAGGCTCGAAACACCGTAGGGCCCAGCTCACGTGCCGCGCGCGCTTGTGTGCACTGATGGCGTTTAGATCGTTGAGCGCCTTTTGCGCATTGCGCTCAACCGCGGCTACGCTGAGCGCGTGCCCCGGCCCCACCGTTCGTTCTCCCGTCGTGTGCTGATCTCTCAGCTCGCGCTCGTTGCCGTGATCCTCGCCCTGGTCACCGGAGTGTTCGCGTGGCTGGGGGCGCGCACCGTCACCGAGGTGACCGAGACCGAAGCGCTGGCCACTGCCCGGACGCTGGCGATCGACCCGGACGTCCGCGCCGCTGCTACGCAGGCCTCGGCCGAGCACGCCGACGAACCCGATGAGCAGCTCGTGTCCTCGATGCTGACGATCACCGATGATCTGCGCGACCGGTCGGGCATCACCTTCGCCGTCGTCACCGATGATCGCGGCATCCGACTCACCCACCCCGACCGGTCGAAGATCGGGCACAAGGTCTCGACCTCCCCGGAGGAGGCGCTGGCCGGTCGCGAGAACGTCTCCCACGAATCCGGGACCCTGGGTGAGACGGTGCGGGCGAAGGTGCCGATCTATTCGAGCGAGGACGGCCAGACCGTCGTCGGTGAGGTCTCGGTGGGCATCTTCGCCTCCGTGCTCGATGCCGATGTCCGCCGCGAACTCATCCTGCTCGGCACCGTGGCGGTGCTCGCCCTGGCGCTCGGCGGGATCGTGTCGGTCATGCTCGGACGCCGGCTGCGTCGGGAGACGCTCGGGGTCGGTCCCGAAGAGCTCGCCGAGATGGCCCGCGACCAAGGAGCCGTGCTGCATGGACTCGACGACGGGGTGCTGGGCTTCGACGCCAACGGGACGCTGACATTGAGCAACTCGAATGCGAAGGAGCTGCTCGGGACGGCCTCCGACAAGGCGGTGGCGGCCGTGTCCGACGGGAAGGGCAGAGCCGCCTCGGCGAAGGACGGCGACCAGGGGAACGACACGGTCGATGCGAACGGCGCTGTCGCCTCGGTGAAGGAGATCGACGACGCCGAGCTGATCGTCGTCCCCGACGAGATCACCGCGATGATGGCCGACGCCCCGGATGAGGGCGCACTGCGGCGGCGGATCACGATCGGCGACCGGATCCTGCTGGCCACGGCGGTGCGCGTCCAGCGCGACGGAGTCTCCGTCGGCGGGGTCGTGACCCTGCGCGACGAGACGCAGATGCTCACGATGGCCCGTCAGCTCGAATCCGTGACCGCCATGGCCCGGGCCCTGCGCACCCAGCGTCACGAATTCGCCAACCGGCTGCACACCGTGCTCGGCCTCGTCGACACGGGCGCGACCGACGAAGCCCACACCTACCTGTCCTCGATCCTCGGCACCGGCCCGATCACCACCCCGGTCGAGGACATCGATCTCATCTCCGACCCATACCTGCGCGCCGTTCTGGAGGCGAAGGGGACGACCGCCGCCGAGGCGGGGGTGAGCTTGGCCGTGACCCCCGACTCCCTGGCCGTGGGCGCGGTCCACGACCCGGAAGCGGTCACGCTCATCCTCGGCAACCTCATCGACAATGCGGTGCGTGCGGTCGTCGCGGGTCAGCGGTTCACCGACGACGGAGGCCGGGTCGAAGTGCAGGTGCTCAGCTCCGGGACGGAACTCCACGCGGTCGTCACGGACACCGGCGACGGGATCGACGACGAGCTGGGGAAGAAGATCTTCGACGAGGGATTCTCGACCTCGACGGCCGCCTCGGCGCCGGATTTCGGGATCGGACTGACCACGGGAACAGGCACCGGGGACGGCCACGGACTCGGCATCGGACTCGCGCTCAGCCGCCGGGTCGCGGAGAAGGGCGGGGGAGCGGTGTGGCTCATCGACGGCCACGATCCCGAACTCGGCGGGGCGAGCTTCGGCATGCGCCTGCCCGATGCGCTCGACGAACCGGCGGGCGACGGCTCTGCTGCTGAGACGGACGGCCATGCCGCCGCGGGAGCACGCGGTGCCGCCGCGGACGACGACAACGACTTCGGAACGAATGAGGAGAGATGATGGTCAACGTTCTCGTGCTCGATGACGACTTCTTCGTCGGGCAGATCCATGCCCGCTACGTCGACGAGGTGCCCGGTTTCACGGCGTTCGAACCCGTCCGCGACCTGAGAACGGCACGCGAAGTCATCGCAGAGAACGATGTCGACCTGCTGCTCGTCGACTATGTGCTGCCCGAGGGCACCGGGGTCGACCTCATCCGCGAAACCGACATCGATGCGATCGTGCTCTCGGCCGTCACGGATCCGCAGGTGGTCCGCTCATCGCTGCGGGCGGGGGCGATGACCTACATCGTCAAACCCTTCGCCGCCGAGGTTCTGCAGAACTTCCTGCGCCGCTATGCCCGGTTCCGCCGCTATTGGGAGCGGGAGAAGGTCGGTCAGGCCGATCTCGAACGGCAGCTGCGCAACCTCCACGATGCGGCGGCCGTCGGCGGGACCGGGGCGAGCCCGGCAGGATCGTCGACGACGACTCGGATCCTCACCGCACTCGAGGAGGCGAGCGGTCCGATGACGGCCCTCGAAGTCGCCGAGGCGGTCGGGGCCTCGCGTGCCACCGCGCAGCGGCATCTGGCGAAGCTTGCCGAAGCCCGCACGATCACGGTCTCCCTGCAGTACGGGTCGACGGGCCGGCCCGAACACCTCTACGCCACCCGCTGACCCGGCGCGTACGTAGATTCTGCACCGGATGGACTGTTTCTGCCCCGAACGGACCGATTCTGCGCTCAATGCCGGAATCATCTCGCTCTCAGGGAGTCTCTAGAACGGCGAACGAGCCTTCCCTCACTGTCGTTCGGCCGCTCCGTCGCTGCCGAGCAGATCGAGTTCGCGGGGGAGTTCGCGCATCCGCAGCAGGCGGGAGGCGAGCACCGGCAGTGAGCCGAGCAGAGCACAGGCCGCGAGAATCCACATCGTCCACGTGACTCCCAGCCAGTCACCGAGGACTCCGGCGAGGAAGGCGCCCAACGGCATCGGCCCCCATACGAGGAAGCGGATCGACGCATTCATCCGGCCCAGCAGCGGCTTCGGGCACAGACGCTGCCGGAAGCTCACCTGCGCAATGTTGTAGACGACGACCGCCCAGGTCACAAGGAACCAGCTGACGAGCAGAGTAGGCAGAGCAGGCAGGATCACCGCGAGCGGGACGCCGAGAAAGCTGAGGCCGCTGATCAGCGCGGACACGGCGATGCTCGTTCCCTCACCGAGGATCTTCTGCACCCAGGAGGCAGTGAGCGCACCGAGGATGCCGCCGACCGAGGCGACGGACATGATGATGCCGAGTTCGACCTGGTGAAGTCCGAGCGTGGTGAGCGCGAACAGCACGAGGAGAGCGAAGATGCCCGACGACGCGAAGTTCGTCAGTCCCGTGCATGCGGTGATCCGGCGCAGCAGCGGATGGCCGAGCACGAAGGCGAGCCCTTCCCGGATCTCGGCGACGAATCCGGCCCGATTCTCCGCCGGCCGTGGGCTCTCGCCGTGCCGGATGAGTCCGACGAGGATGCTTGAGAGTCCCATGCAGATGCTGGTCAGCCCGATGGTGAGCGGGGCGCCGATCGCGGTGACCAGGCCGGAGGCCAAAGTGGGGCCGGCGACTCCTGCGGTCTGCTGGCTGGCTTGGAGTCTGCCGTTGCCGTCGGAGATCGCCTCCCCGTCGACGAGTTCGGGCAGAAAGGACTGGTTGGCGATGTCGAAGAAGACGCTGACGATGCCGACCCCGGCCGCAACGAGGTAGAGCTGGATCATGCTCAGAGAGCCGAAAGCCCAGGCCAGGGGAATGGTCAGCAGGATTGCGGCGCGGATGATGTCGCCGGAGACGATGACGAGCTTCTTCGGCAGACGATCGACCCATGCGCCCGCGGGCAGGCTGATGAACAGGAACGCCGCAGACTCAAGGGTCGCGAGCACACCCATTTCGAAGGCATCTGCGTGAAGGAGCTGCACGGCGATGAGGGGGAGGGCGAAGAGGACGAGTTCGGAACCGAACACGGAGACGGTGTCGCCGGCCCACAGCTTCATGAAATCACGCTGTCTCCACAGGGAGGACCGCTGTGGCCGCTTCGGCGACCGGGGAACAGGCGTTGGTTCCGGTCCGATCAGCTTCGGTTCCGGACCGAGCAGTTTCGGTTCTGGTTCGCTCGGCGTTGCTGGGTCGGCTGCGGCCATTGCTCTTCCTTGAGTCGGCGGGCGGAGAATCAGTGATCGAGAACTGCCAATCAGTAATCCTCCAGGAGCGATTGAGGGAAGTCAATCACTCTTGGAAGATTGATTGACTTCTCCCGATCACTCGCTAGGTTTGAGGCATGAACGCAGATTCGCCAGGCCATCACGCTGCGGGGGATCCGTCCGCCCCGCGTGCGATCGGACAGCAACCCGATCCGCGCTCCAATGGGGATTCCCCTGCCGCAGCCGCCCTCGCCAGGGCCGTCGAACGCCGGGACGCCACCGACGCCGAGGCCAAGGCTCTGGCCTCGAGCATTCGGATTCGGATTCTGCGGCTGTGCCTCGACGAGGCGTTGAGCAATCGAGAGATCGCCGAGGCGGCCGGGCTCAATCCTGCGACCTCGCTCCATCATGTGCGGATGCTCGCCGACACCGGTTTCCTCGAGGTTCAGGAAGCACGGCGGGGCAAGCGCGGGTCCAGGGAGTTCCCGTACCTCGCCACGGGCAAGAGCTGGTTCCTCAACACCGGTGACATAACGAGCGAGATGCTCGATGCCTTCACCGCGGAGTTCACCGCCGCACCGTACGAGGAGCGGACGATGGGGCGGATGGCAGCAATGCTCACCGAGGATGAAGTCGAGGAGTTCCGGACCCGCATCGATGAGCTGTTCGAGGAGTTCCGGTCCCGCAGGAAGAAGGGCGGGGCAAAGCAGTGGGGACTCTTCATCGCCATGCACCCGAGCTCGTCGCGAACCATCACCGAGCAGGATGCTCCCGACCACGAAGATGCTCCCGCCGAAGACGCTCCCGACGACGAAGAAGACCCGGGTGCCCGCGGATGACGTCGACAGTGAACCTCTCCAAAGTTAAGTGGGTTCAGATTGCCAGAATAGCGACGAAAATATACATTCTGAACCCACTTATCTAGCCCAACCCCGCGAAATCGCACTATCCCAGGCTCAGCCAAGCTGATCCGCCGTGGGCGGGTCGACCCGTTACTGACAGGACCGACCTGCCAGCGACGAAGGGGACCAGGTTGGCCGACCTGCCAGCGACGAAAGGGACCAGGTGGGCCGACCCGTCAGGGACCAAAGGGGCCGACCCCGCGCTGGCGCGGAGGTGGGCGATCCGCCCTCTGCCAACCGCCCCGCCACACGCCGAAACCTGCGGATTTGCTGGGCAGGAGCGCAATATCGTCCTAAGATGAGAGACATGGCGACCAGAACGACTTCCCCCGCTTCTGGTTCCGGGAAACGCACAGCGCGCAAAAACGCTGGTCGGTCCGGTCAAGCGGGGACCGAAGAACCCGGGACAAACGTTGTCACCGGTGCATGGAGGGGAGTGGCCCACATGGCCGGAAACCGTGCGCGAAAGACTCTCAGCGACGAACCGACCGATCAATCACCGACGAAGCGGGACGGCACAGCCTTCTTCCTCATCGGACTCTCGATCATCATCGCCGCCTTCGAGTGGTGGAACATCCCGGGCGCGATCAGCGATGGCGTCCGCGGTATCGTCGAGGGCACCTTCGGCCGGGTGGCACTCGCCCTGCCGGTGATCTTCACCTGCTACTCGATCCGCCTGTTCCTGCGCGGCGACGACAACCGCGGCAACAACCGCATCCTCATCGGGATGATCTTCGGCCTGCTCGCGGCCTCGGGCCTGGCCCATATCGCCGCCGGCAATCCGACCTTCACGAACTCCCGCGATGCCATGGCCAACGGGGGAGGCGCGGTCGGCTTCGTCGTGTCCTCACCGCTGGTCGTCGCGACCACCGTGTACGTGGCGGTGCCGCTGCTCGTCCTCCTCGGCCTGTTCTCCCTGCTCGTGGTCACTGCGACCCCGGTGCGGGCTATCCCGCAGCGCCTCACCGCTCTGTACTACCGACTCACCGGTGGGGCCCGGCCCGAGACCGACGCCGAGGCGGCCGAGACCAAACAGTCCGACCTCGTTGCCGAGAACGGCCGCACCTCCGACCTCAAGCCCGTGATGGGCGCCAAGCGCCGCAGCCGGAAGAAGAAGACCGAGATCCCCGATCTCGACTCCGAATCCGCCGACGATGACACCACGACGAAGGCCTACGACAAGGCCTACATCCACGAGAACGACGTCAGCGACGAAGAAGCCGACACCACACGCATCGAGACCGACCCCGAGCCGAAGCTCAAGCCCGGCCAGCGCCGCCCGACCAAGGCCGAACGCGAGATGGCCGAGCTGAAGAAGACCATCGGGATGGACGACGCCGCCGCCAACCAGGCGACGAAGTCCGAACCCGCTGCCGCCTCGGCGCCGGTGCCAGTGACGAATGCACCCGCACCACCGCCCACGGAGCAGCTGCCCGAACGCGTCGAGCAGCTCACCCTGGCCGGGGACGTCACCTACACCCTGCCCGCCTCGGACAACCTCCAGCCCGGGCCCCCCGCGAAGGAGCGCTCCGAGGCCAACGACCGCGTCGTCGAAGCCCTGCGCGACGTGCTCACGCAGTTCAAGATCGACGCCGAGGTCACCGGCTTCTCCCGTGGACCCACGGTCACCCGATACGAGGTGGAGCTGGGCCCCGGCACGAAGGTCGAGAAGGTCACAGCGCTGTCGAAGAACATCGCCTATGCCGTGGCCAGCGCCGACGTGCGCATCCTCTCCCCGATCCCCGGCAAGAAGGCCATCGGCATCGAGATCCCGAACTCCGACCGCGAGAACGTCGCCCTCGGCGATGTGCTGCGGTCGAAGGCCGCCCGCAAGACCGACCACCCGATGGTCATGGGCGTGGGCAAGGACGTCGAAGGCGGATTCGTCGTCGCCGACCTCTCGAAGATGCCTCACCTGCTTGTCGCCGGTGCCACCGGTGCCGGTAAGTCGAGCTTCGTGAACTCCATGATCACCTCGATCATGATGCGCGCGACTCCCGACGAGGTCCGCATGATCCTCGTCGATCCCAAGCGCGTGGAGCTGACGATCTACGAAGGCATCCCGCACCTGATCACCCCGATCATCACGAACCCGAAGAAGGCCGCCGAGGCGCTCGAATGGGTCGTGCGCGAAATGGACGCCCGCTATGACGACCTCGCGAACTACGGGTTCAAACACGTCAAGGAATTCAACAAGGCCGTCCGCGAGGGCCGCATCCAGCCGCCGGCCGGATCCGAACGAGTCCTCCAGCCCTACCCGTACCTGCTGGTCGTCGTCGACGAGCTCGCCGACCTCATGATGGTCGCCCCGCGCGACGTCGAAGCCTCGATCCAGCGCATCACCCAGCTCGCCCGTGCCGCCGGCATCCACCTCATCCTCGCCACGCAGCGACCCAGCGTCGATGTCGTCACCGGCCTCATCAAGGCCAATGTGCCCTCTCGTCTGGCCTTCGCGACCTCCTCGCTGGCCGACTCGCGAGTCGTGCTCGACCAGCCCGGCGCGGAGAAGCTCATCGGCCAAGGTGACGCCCTGTTCCTGCCCATGGGTGCGGCCAAGCCGATGCGTGTCCAGGGTGCCTGGGTCAACGAGTCCGAGATCGAGAAGGTCGTCGAACACGTCAAGGGCCAGCTGACACCGAACTACCGCGAAGACGTGGCCGTCGAAGCGCCGAAGAAGCAGATCGACGAGGACATCGGAGACGACCTCGAGCTGCTGCTCCAGGCGATCGAGCAGGTCGTGACCACGCAGTTCGGGTCGACCTCGATGCTCCAGCGCAAGCTGCGCGTCGGCTTCGCCAAGGCCGGCCGCCTCATGGACCTCATGGAGTCCCGCGGCATCGTCGGACCCTCCGAAGGGTCGAAGGCCCGCGACGTGCTCGTGCGCCCCGACGACCTGCCCGGCACCCTGGCCATCATCAAGGGCGAGACCCCGCCCGAGGATTCCGGCGCGGCTGAGGCACCGAACGGCAGCGGCCAGAACCACGGCGGACAGGGTCACGGTCAGTCCGGCCACGCCTCGGCTGCCGATGACTACGACGAGGAGTTCGACGACGACTACGGCGAGACGTCGCACGGCTCGGCTGCGTCGCACGGCGCAGCTTCGTCCGACCGCTACGCCCACGGAGTCGGCCACGCCGGGGACCTCACGGTCGGCGATACCGAGCCGGAGACCGGGCTCGAGGTCGTCGAAGCCAGCGGAGAGGACGCGTGGCAGCTCACCGGGCGATGATCTGATCCGAACCCCACCCCTCGCCGAGGCGGCGCACCGTTGAAACGGGGCGCCGCCTCGGCGATTGTGGTTGAGATGTCCGTGGTTGGAATGATCTGCTCAGCTCACTCCGATAGGCTGGAGGCGTGAACGATCGAGTCGAGGCCGGAGCCTCTCAGCAGCCCTCTGCAGAACCGAGTCCGTGGAATATCCCGAACGCGCTCACGGTGCTGCGCATCCTCATGGTGCCCCTGTTCCTGGTGCTGCTGCTCATCGACGGCGGCAACGATGTCACACTGCGCTGGTGGGCGCTCGTCGTGTTCCTGCTGGCCATGTTCACCGACTTCGTCGACGGATACCTGGCCAGGCGAAACAACCTCATCACGAATTTCGGCAAGATCGCCGATCCCATCGCCGACAAGTCACTCATGGCCGCCGCCCTGATCGGTCTGGCGATCATCGTCGAACTTCCGTGGTGGGTGCCGGTGATCATCCTCGTGCGCGAGTTCGGCATCACCGTGCTGCGATTCTTCATGATCCGCATCATTGTCATGCCCGCCTCACGCGGGGGCAAGATCAAGACCGTGCTGCAGACCGCGGCGATCGGACTGTTCCTGCTCCTCTTCCCGCTCTCGGCCGTGGTGCCTTCGCTCGTCTACGTCATCCTCCTCGTCATCGCGTGGATCATCATGACCGCGGCCATCGTCGTCACCATCGTCACCGGCGTCGACTACTGCGTGCAGGCGGCGAAGCTGTACAAGGATGCGAAGAGCGGTGGGGACGCGCAGCGTGGTTGAAGCCGAGCCGTTCGCGACCGCGCGGCGCATCATCTCCACCTGCACTCGGCTGGGGATCTCTCTGGCATCGGCGGAGTCGCTGACCGGCGGACGCTTCGTCGCCTCACTCGTCGACGTGCCGGGGGCCTCGGCCGTGGTGCGCGGGGGACTGGTCACCTACGCCACGGACCTCAAGGCGAGCCTGGCCGGCGTCGATGCCGACCACCTCGAGGAGACCGGACCGATCGACCCGGTCGTCGCCGCGCAGATGGCCGTCGGCACCGCCGCGCAGTGCGTCGCCGATATCGGGATCTCGTGCACCGGCGTCGCGGGACCCGATCCTCAGGACGGCAAACCCGTCGGTCTCGTCTACACCGCGATCGCCTTCGGAGGGAAGGCGAAGGTCTTCGAACACGAGTTCACCGGCGACCGAGACGCCATCCGCAGGCAGACGGTGCAGGCGATGGCGGTCAACCTCGACGAGTTCGTCGCCGAACTCGCCTTCGGGCCAGAGAGCGGGCAGGGGACCGGTCGTGGGACGGCCGTGGAATAAGTCGGCACGCCGCGGGGTTGAGCAAGTGATGACCATCGGACGAATATTCTCCAAAGACTTCGAATGGACTGGCAAAACCATCCGCTCGGGGCACCAGGTTGGTGCAGTGTCACAGCCAGGTTGTAAAGTTGTTGGAACCACCATGACGGGACGCGCTGACAAAGGGAGGGCCGCGTTATGTTACTGAGAGTCGAAATCGGCGACGCACTTCGTTCCGCCCGCCGTCGTCAAGGACGCACCCTTCGCGACGTCTCGACCGGGGCCAGCGTTTCACTGGGTTACCTCAGCGAGATCGAACGCGGACAGAAGGAAGCCTCCTCGGAGCTGCTGTCTGCGATCTGTGAGGCACTCGACCTGCCGCTGTCGGCGCTGCTGTCGTCCGTGTCCGATCGCTTCGCACTCGAAGAGGGCGTGCAGATCCCCGACACCATTCCGCAGGAGCTCTCGGACAAGATCCTCGGCCACCCCGAGGGATACTCTTCTCCGCGCCTGGCCGCCAAGCCCTGATGCGGCACACGCTCTACTGGATCCTCATGAACGAGGAGTTCGGTGAGGCTCGTGCCGCCTCCCTGCACACCGACCTGACTCTGAGTTCACTGGGCTCGCGGACGGCCGAAGAGGCATTCTCCGCCGGGGTCGAACCCCGCGACATCTGGATCGCCGTGTGCGATTCCATGGGTGTGCCCGAATCCCGCCGCCTCGGCAAGGAGAAACCGCGGTCGACCCCGTTCTGATCGTTCGCAGCTGCGCGTATCTTTCTCTGCCGACGCGGTGTCGGCCGCGTGTAGACTGATCGCATGAATCAGGCGGTCCCCTTCATCACCTTTCAGCCCAGTCGCGACCAGAGCGCGGCCGAAGCCATGGAGACCTACCTCAAGCTCTTCACAGATGGGCGAGTGATCCTCGACAACCGATACGGTCCCGATGGACCTGGGGCAGAGGGCACGGTCATCATGTCCGAGATCGAGATCGCCGGCCAGAGACTGCGATTCAGCGACAGCTTCGTCGCACACGAGTGGGACATCACTCCCGGTGTCTCTCTCATGGTCGACTGCGAATCGACCGAGGAACTCGAACGCCTCTTCACCGCGCTGAGCGTGCAGGGGACTGTGTACATGCCGCTCGACGACTACGGATTCGGACCATTCGGCTGGGTGGGCGACCGCTTCGGCCTCACCTGGCAGCTGGGCTTGGCGTCGGCCTAGTCTCCGCAGAGACACGCGACACACCCGAATATATAGAACACCTGTTCCCATGTGGGTTATCCTGGTGAGGAATCACGGGACCTGTGACCATGAGTGGCTGGTTATCCACGGGGGAATCGCCTCCTCTGTCGTTATGTCAGTGCCATCTTCTAGCCTTGGTCTCAAAGGAAATGCAACGAAGAGGAGACGTCATGGCACGTACACCCAAGAACCTCCAGGTTCCCACCGGCGGAGACAAGTCGAAGGCACTCGACGCCGCGCTGGGCCAGATCGATCGCAACTACGGCAAGGGCGCGATCATGCGCCTCGGCGACGGTGTGCGTGAGCCCATCGCCTCCATCCCGACGGGTTCGGTCGCTCTCGACATCGCTCTGGGCATCGGCGGTCTGCCGCGCGGCCGCGTCGTCGAGATCTACGGTCCGGAATCCTCCGGTAAGACGACCGTGGCCCTCCACGCCGTGGCGAATGCTCAGAAGGCCGGCGGAATCGCTGCCTTCATCGATGCCGAGCACGCCCTCGACCCCGAGTATGCGAAGAAGCTCGGCGTCGACACCGACCAGCTCCTCGTCTCCCAGCCGGACACGGGTGAGCAGGCGCTCGAGATCGCCGATATGCTCATCCGCTCCGGAGCCCTCGACATCATCGTCATCGACTCCGTCGCAGCCCTCGTGCCCAAGGCCGAGATCGAAGGCGAGATGGGTGACAGCCACGTCGGTCTCCAGGCTCGGCTGATGTCGCAGGCTCTGCGCAAGATCACCGGTGCCCTCGCACAGTCGAAGACCACCGCGATCTTCATCAACCAGCTGCGTGAGAAGGTCGGAGTCTTCTTCGGTTCGCCGGAGACCACCTCGGGCGGTAAGGCACTGAAGTTCTACGCCTCCGTGCGCATCGACGTCCGCCGCATCGAGACCCTCAAGGAAGGTCAGGACGCGGTCGGCAACCGGACCCGGGCGAAGATCGTGAAGAACAAGGTCGCTCCGCCGTTCAAGCAGGCCGAGTTCGACATCCTCTACGGTCACGGCATCTCCCGCGAGGGCAGCCTGATCGATATGGGCGTCGACAACGGCATCGTGCGCAAGTCCGGTTCCTGGTTCACCTATGACGGCGACCAGCTGGGTCAGGGCAAGGAGAACGTCCGCAACTTCCTCCGCGACAACCCGGGCCTGGCCGAAGAGATCGAGCTGAAGATCAAGCACAAGCTGGGCCTGATCCAGGTCGATGAACCTGAGGAAGGCGCCGAGGCGGCCGGAGAAGCACAGACGGATGACGTCGAAGTCTCCTGACGCCCCGTCGGCCGACGACGAGTTGACCGGTATCGAGTCCACCGCATCGACCGGAGAGGTCAGTGCGGGGGACTCAGGCCAGAGTGGCTCGTCTCAGACCGAGACGCTCTCGCAGCTGCGCAGTGCGATCTCGGAGATCGACCAACGCCATGCCGAGGGAGAGGCCGGATTCTTCGCCGGTCTCTCCGGGCTCGATGACGACGATGTCGCTGATCGTGCCCGGTCGGTAGCGAGCACGGCCTCCCGGAAGAAGAAGACGAAGAGCGGGAAGAGTCCGCGGCCGGAATCCGACAACGGATGGGTCGAAGGAGATACCGGCTCAACTCCGGACTTCGTCGACGCCCCGGACTTCGTCGACGCCCCTGACGACGCCGCACCGGATTTCGCCGCCGGTCCCGGGCTGAGCTTCGACGACGACGAAGACGACGCCCCTGACTTCGACGCGGACTACGCACAGGCGAAGAAGACGGCGATGAACATGCTGGCCATGCGCGATCACTCCAGCGACGAACTGCGCAAGAAGCTCCTCAAACGCGACCTCATGCCCGAAGCGATCGACGTCCTCATCGAGAAGCTGCAGAACTCGCGCCTGCTCAACGACGAAGAGTTCGCTCACCGCTTCGCACGGGCACAGCGGGAGAACCGGAAGCTCTCCCGCTCCGTGCTCAAACGTGAACTGAGCAGAAAGGGCATCAGCCCCGAACTGGCCTCCGATGCCGTGGCCGACATCGACGGTGAGGAAGAGCTCGCCCGCGAAGTGGCCGAGAAGAAAGCCGCCTCCACCCGCCGACTCGACTATGCGGTGCGAGAGCGCCGAATCCTCGGTATGCTCGCCCGCCGCGGCTTCCCCTCGGCGATCTGCATCAAGGTCACACGGGACGTGCTCGCCGAAGACTGAAACCGCGCCTGCAGAACGGCTAGAATGGGTGCGCCATGACTGAACTGATTGAATCCCCGACGACATCCGAAACCACCCCTCGCAGCTACGAGGTCAAGACCTACGGATGTCAGATGAACGTGCACGACTCCGAGCGCCTGTCCGGACTGCTCGACGATGCCGGCTACGTTCAGGCGAACACCGACGACCAAGCCGACGTCGTCGTCTTCAACACCTGCGCCGTCCGCGAAAACGCCGACAATCGTCTCTACGGCAACCTCGGCCAGCTCGCGAGGGTCAAAGAGAACCACCCCGGACTCCAGATCGCCGTCGGCGGATGCATGGCACAGAAAGACCGCGACACCATCGTGAAGAAGGCCCCCTGGGTCGACGTGGTCTTCGGCACCCACAACATGGGCTCTCTGCCGGCACTGCTCGAACGCGCCCGCCACAACGAGGAAGCCCAGGTCGAGATCCTCGAGAGCCTCGACGTCTTCCCCTCCACCCTGCCCAGCCGCCGCGACTCCCAGCACTCCGGTTGGGTCTCGATCTCGGTCGGCTGCAACAACACCTGCACCTTCTGCATCGTGCCCAGCCTCCGCGGCAAAGAGAAGGACCGCCGCCCCGGCGACATCCTCGCCGAGGTCGAAGCGCTCGTCGCCGACGGAGTCGTCGAAGTCACCCTGCTCGGCCAGAACGTCAACTCCTACGGTGCCGAATTCCGTGACAAGGGCGCATTCGCGAAACTGCTGCGCGCCGTGGGCAACGTGGAAGGAATCGAACGGGTCCGCTTCACCAGCCCGCACCCGGCCGCATTCTCCGATGACGTCATCGACGCGATGGCCGAGACCCCGACCGTGATGCCGCAGCTGCACATGCCGCTGCAGTCCGGTTCCGACACGATCCTCAAATCCATGCGCCGCTCCTACCGGACCAAGCGGTTCATGAACATCCTCGACACCGTGCGCGAGCGCATCCCACACGCGGCCATCACCACCGACATCATCGTCGGCTTCCCCGGCGAGACCGAAGAGGACTTCCAGGGCACGATGGACATCGTCCGCCGGGCCCGATTCTCCCAGGCCTTCACCTTCCAATACTCCATCCGCCCCGGCACACCCGCGGCGACGATGGACAACCAGGTGCCGAAGGACGTGGTGCAGGAACGATTCGAACGCCTCACCGCGCTGCAGGACGAGATCGCCTGGGACGAGAACAGAGCACAGGTCGGCCGTGAGGTCGAGGTGCTCGTGACCAAGCTGCCCCACGACGATTCCCCACGCCTGAGCGGCCGTGCCGAAGACAACCGCCTCGTCCACGTCGGAATCCCCGAAGGCACCCAGATGCCGCGACCCGGCGACTTCGTCACCGCCACCGTCACCGAGGCGAAGCCCTACTTCCTCCTCGCCGATTCGGGATTCTCCGTGCGCCCGTCCCGTGCCGGCGACGCCTTTGACCGGGCACAGGCCGACAGCTGCGGCGCACCGAGCCCCGGCCAGGGTTCGGCAGGCGCCACGAACCTCGGCATGCCGACCATCCGCCCCCGCGGCTGAGATGGGTGCCTTTGCCATCATCCCGGCAGCCCCCGTGCTGCTCGACGACATCGACCTCAGCGAGACCGCCAGGACGGTCGACCTGCGGACCGCCATCCGCGCGACCTTGAGGACGCAGACCGGTTGGGCTCTGCCGATCGAGACTCTGCCGCCGGTGGCCGGGCTCGGCGGCTGGGGAATCGACCGTGGAGTCGACACCCGAACCGGTCAGCTGCTGTCCGGGAACGAATGGGTCGAGACCGTTGAGGCCCTGACGAGGGAAGAACGTCAGTTCGCCGAGGCGGCCGACTCCGCCGTCATCGTCGCTATTCTTCACGCTCACGCCGCCGACGTCGAAATCGGTCCGCTCGGCTCGAGCGAGAATCTTCTGCTGCCCATCGACCTGTCGGGAGCAGCAGCAGAAGACGCCCCCTTGGCTCCGATCGACGGCGCTGCGGAATTCGACACCGCAGTCATCGAGACACTCACCTCCGGGACGACCATGGAGACGAAGAGACTGCTCGAACTCTGTGATCACGCGGGGACCATGGCCGCCAGCCTCAGTGTGCTTGCCGCCGGGATCCGCCACATCGTCGACCAAGGTGCTCGTGTCTCGACGCTGCAGCCGGTCGTCGACGAATCCGTTCACGAAGTGCATACTCTCTGCGGCACCGGGCAGTGGGCGTGATCGCTCATGGCTGAGGGGCAGTCGCCGACTCCGAACGGCATATCGACGTTGCCCGGTGAGCGGTCGACGCTGCCGGGCGAGCGGTCGATGCAGCCGGGCGATCAGTCGACGCCGCCGATCATCACCGTGGTCGGAGCTACTGCCACCGGGAAGTCGGATCTCGCGCTGGATCTGGCCGGCCACCTCGGCGGGGAGATCATCAACACGGATTCGATGCAGTTCTACCGGGGGATGGACATCGGCACTGCGAAGCTGCCGGTCGAGGAACGGCGGGGGATTGCGCACCACCTCATCGACATCCTCGACGTCACCGAAGAGGCGAACGTCCAAGACTTTCAGGCACGTGCGCGAACGGCGATCGCGGACATCCGAGGGCGCGGACTGCGGCCGATCCTCGTCGGCGGATCAGGACTCTACGTGCGCGCCGCCGTCGACCATATGGAGTTCCCGGGAACCGATCCCGAGGTGCGGGCCCGGCTCGAGGCAGAGGCCGCGAGGGACCGTTGGGGTCTGCACCGGAAGCTGCGGGAACTCGACCCGAAGGCGGCCGCGAAGATCACCGTCAATGACCAACGACGCATCGCCAGAGCGCTCGAAGTCATCGAACTCACGGGGCGACCCTTCAGCGCTCAGCTGCCGGACTATCAGGAGATCGAACCGACCATCCACATCGGTCTGAGCATGGACCGGCCCGTACTCCATGAGCGGATCGCCACACGCGTCGAACTCATGTGGGACCAAGGCTGGGTCGATGAAGTGCGTCACCTGCTCGACGCGGGGCTGGCCGAAGGAAAGACCGCGTCGCGCGCCATCGGATACGCACAGATCCAACGCCACCTGACCGAAGAGCTCACCGCCGCCGAGGCGAAGGAAGAGACAACGATCCGCACCCGGCAGTTCGCACGCCGACAGGACACTTGGTTCCGTCGTGACCCGCGCATCCACTGGATCGACGGCAGCGCCGCAGACGCCGAGCAGAATCTGACGCATGCGCTCGACCTGCTCGGCGAGTCCTGAGCGATGGCCGAGGTCTGAAGCCGAGCAGTGGACAGACCAGGGCGGGTGCGGGGACACGTAATCAGCGGGGGCCGTCTCCGAAGGGCGCAGGCTACCCGACGGCGGCCGGAGGCTGGTCGCGAACCCGCGGGCGACTGTTTGCCTCGACGTCGATTCCGCGCATGCCCAGGAGCACGACCGAAGCCAAGAGGAGCACCGCTCCGACGAATATGTAGATGGCTTGAGGACTCCATCCGCCGTCCAGCATCGCACCGGTCGCCGTCGGCGCGATGATGGCGCCGAACCGCCCGATTCCGATGCCCCAACCCGCGCCGGTCGAGCGCAGCGTCGATGAGTACGACTGCGGCGTCAGCACATAGAGTCCGGCGATGCAGCCGTTGATCGACATACCGACGAGCACACCGAAGACCGCGACGACTGCGACCCACTGCGCCATGAAGATGAAGATCGCCATGAGCACAGCAGCCACCACGGAGAACGTCATGAGCACGGATCGGGTGGACCAGCGTGAGGTGAAGAGGCCGAAGACCACCGAACCGATGGCTCCGCCCAAGGTGAGACCGACGGTGACGATCATCGACAGGGTGTCGGTCAGGCCGGTTTCGTGCATCAGCCGCGGTGTCCACGAATTCACGAAGTAGAACCCGAACATGATGATGAAGAACGTCGTCCAGACGACGAAGGTGACGCGACGATTCCGGCGATTGAACAGCGCCGTGATCCCAGTGCCGACGTCCGAATCTCCGGCTGATGCGGGCCCCCTCGCGTCGATATCGACCGGCCCGTCGAAGCCGAGCCTGCCGGCGATGGCCTCGAGCCTGGTCTGCGAATCGTGCGGCTTCCTGTTGTAGAGGAACGAGGGGGACTCCGGCACCAAGAAGACGACGAGCAGGAGTGAGAAGACGGCCAGCGCACCGCCGAGGACGAACACCGACCGCCAGCCGGAACTCGCGATGAGTGCGACCATGACGGATCCTCCGACAGCCGCACCGATTCCGTATCCCGCGGCATAGATGCTGATGACCAGTCCGCGACGCTTGCGCGACGAGTATTCGGCCGAGATGACGTTGGTGGCGACCAGAATGCCTCCGATGCCCAGGCCCGTGACGATGCGCCACAGGCCGAGCTGATTCGCCGACGTCGCGGTCGCGGACATGAAGAGGCCGATCGCATTGACGATGATGGCGATCATGATCATGTTTCTGCGCCCGATCCGGTCTGCCACCGGGCCGAGGACCAGAGCACCGACGGCCATACCGAAGAGCGCTGCACTCATGACCAGGCCGAGGGCCGTCCCGGAGAGTCCGAATTCCTCGGTCACCTGGTTGGAGGAAAAGGAGATGGCCAGGACGTCGTAGCCGTCAAGGGCGTTGAGGAATGTGCAGATCGCGACGATCAGCCATTGGTAGAAGGACATCGGCGAGTTGTCGATGCGGGTACGTAGATCCACGAGCAGTCTCCGTCTTTGTGAGGCCTGGTGAAGAGCAGGAACGTCGCTCCGATGCGACTTCCCTATGCAGAGTCCCTATTGAGATAGTGAAAGCGGGTTGCCGGTCACGCTAGCAAAGCCCGGGTCCCAGGGCAATGGTTCGCCGGCGGAGTTCGCGCCGGTGGAGTGAATTCACAATTACCTATGGACATAGGCAAATACCTATGTTTATAGTGATTAACGGAACCCATGGAAGTGTTCATGAAAGGCGGCCCCGTGGTCACAGCAACCGGAACCCAGATCGTCGACGACTACTCCCTCGAAATGACGGGCAAGGATGTCGGAAAGCTGCGTGACGCTGCTCATGCCATTCCCTCAGGCACACGCATCAACGTCACCTTCCTCGGCAACGAGGACCTGCGGATGCGGGTCGAAGCCGCGGAAGCGGTCCGCGAGCTGGGCTTCGTGCCGGTGCCGCACATCTCCGCTCGCCGGCTGAAGTCCCAGACCGAACTGGAAGACTTCCTCGGCGAACTTCAGCAGGTCGGTGCTTCGGAGCATGTATTCGTCATCGGGGGAGACCCGAGGGAACCGGAAGGACCCTACGCCGATTCGCTGTCGGTCATCGACACCGGACTGCTGCCGAACTTTGGAGTGACCGAGGTCGGCATCGCCGGATACCCGGAAGGCCACCCCGATATCGCAACGAGCGACCTGTGGTCTCATCTGGAGGCAAAGACTCAGTCCCTGAAAGACCAGGGACTCGAACGTGTGGTCCTCACCCAGTTCGCTTTCGATGCCGATCGGGTCAGCGAATGGGTCAAGGAGACCCGGGAGCATGGAATCGAATCCCTCGTCCGCATCGGAACTCCCGGCCCTGCCGGAATCAAGCGGCTGCTCGGATATGCGGGCCGATTCGGTGTCGGGACGAGCGCCTCGATCGTCAAGAAGTACGGTTTCTCGCTCACCAATCTTCTCGGCACTGCCGGTCCCGGCAAGTTTCTCACCGAGCTGGCTGACGACATCGACCCCGGTTCGACGAGAGACGATGTCAAGGTGCATTTCTACACCTTCGGCGGTCTGCTCAACACGGCACAATGGGTCAGCGACTTCTCGGCCGGACGGTGAAGACATGACCATCATCCAGTGACCGCAACGACAAATCAGAACAGAGAGGTTCACATCTCATGACCGACAATCTCCAGCAGCTCCTCGACACCGCCAATCCGGTCGACCTGCTCCGCAATTCCCAGATCGGGTCCTACATCTACCCGGTGGTTCCCGCCGACTTCAGCAATTGGATCAAGGAACAGCGGGCTTGGCGTGAGACGGCTGTCCTCTACGACCAGTCGCACCACATGGACAACGTGTTCCTGCGCGGCTCTGGTGCCATCAGACTCATCTCCGACACGGCCATCAACTCGACGGCGAAGTTCGCGGTGAACAAGGCCAAGCAGTACGTTCCCACGACGGCCTCTGGCCATGTCATCGGCGACGGCATCCTCTTCCACGAAGCCGAAGACGAGTACGTCTATGTCGGGCGCGCTCCGGCTTCGAACTGGCTGCTCTACCACGGTGAGACCGGTGGTTACTCGAATCTCGACATCGAGATCGATCGTCGTTCGCCCTCTCGCCCGTACGGCGACGCGGTCTCCCGCCGGTATTACCGATTCCAGATCCAGGGCCCGAATGCGTGGAGCATCATCGAGAAGCTCAATGGCGGCCCGCTCGAGAAGCTCGGATTCTTCAACATGTCGACGATGTCGATCGCCGGCCGGCAGGTCCGCACACTGCGACACGGAATGGCCGGAGCACCGGGCCTCGAGGTCTGGGGCCCGTACGAAGACCACCACCTGATCCGCGACGCCATCGTCGAGGCGGGAGCCGAGTTCGGCCTTCTGCCGGTCGGGTCTCGCGCCTACCCGTCGAACACTCTGGAGTCCGGTTGGATCCCCTCCCCGCTGCCCGCGATCTACACGGGTGAGGAAGAACGCGGATTCCGTGAATGGCTCGGTGTCGACAGCTACGAGGCGACCGGGACCCTGGCCGGATCGTTCGTCTCGGAGAACATCGAAGACTACTATCTGACTCCGTGGGAGCTCGGCTACGGTTCCTTCGTCAAGTTCGACCATGATTTCATCGGCCGCAGCGCCCTGGAGAACATGGATCCGGCGCAGCAGCGCCGGAAGGTCACGCTGGCCTGGGACGCCGACGACCTCGGCCAGGTATTGTCGTCGCCGCTCAACGTCGACGGCCCCAACTTCAAGTACTTCGATCTGCCTCTTGCCAACTACGGTTCGGCGAACTACGACGCGGTCATCGACGCCGAGGGCAACACGGTCGGGTTCTCGATGTTCACCGGATACTCGGCCAACGAGCGTCGCGGACTGTCACTGGCTGTGGTCGATCCCGAAGTTCCCGAAGGCGCGGAGCTCAAGGTCGTGTGGGGCGAACCGGACGGCGGGACGACCAAGGCATCGGTCGAGCCGCACGAGCAGACCGAAGTCCGTGCCGTCGTCAGTCCCGTCCCGTACTCGACGGTCGCACGTCAGACGTACAAGGGCGGCTGGCGGACCGGCTATACGAACTGACACCGCTATCCTGAAAGGGCCCGGACTTCGGTCCGGGCCCTCTTGGCGTTCGACTGTAGGGAGATCCAGACCAATGAGCCTACGCAGTGCTCTCCTCGTGCTCTTGCGGATTGCACCGATGTCCGGCTACGAGCTGCAGAAGCAGTTCTCGCACTCCGTGGGATACGTCTGGCATGCTCCCGACTCCCAGATCTATCCCGAGCTGAGGAAGATGGCCGCGGAGGGACTCGTCGAGCCCGAAGAGCAGACGCGGGGGAGCGTGGCCACCAGGCGGGTGTATCACGTGACAGACGCGGGTGAGGAGAGCTTCGCCGAATGGATGCGCACTCCGCTGAAGTATCAGCGCACGCGAGACGCCGCGCATCTCAAAGCCTCGTACCTGGAGTCAGCCGATCACGAGACCCGAATCGCCTTCCTGGGCGATCACATCGCTCATTGGACGTCTGAACTGAAGTGCTGGCAAGACGAAATCGAGAAGATCGACACTCTGACCACGCCCATGCTCAACCGGCGTTTGGAAGTGACCCGCCCCGAGGACCGAGAGAAGACGATCGCCTTCAAACGGTTCGCCTATGAGGGGTTGGCCGAGAAGGCACGAACCGAGATCGCCTGGGCGAAGAAGGGCCTCGAGCTGGCGAAGAGGTTCGGTCCCTGACCAGAGACTGTATCGAGCCACCGGCGCCCACCGATAGGATGGAGTCATGAGCACTCCGGATACCCCGTTCGCAGCATGGGCCGATGCCGCCTTCGTCAAGGGACACGGCACGCAGAACGACTTCGTCCTGATCTCCGACGACGACAGCAAGCTGGAGATGCATCCCGAAGCCGTCGCCACGCTCGCCGACAGGCGGGCCGGGCTCGGCGCCGACGGGATCATCCGCATCGTCCGTTCCGCAGCCAGCGGCATCCCGGGGGCCGCCGAACAGGCCGAAGCCGGAGCCGAATGGTTCATGGACTACTACAACAATGACGGCAGCCTGTCCGAGATGTGCGGCAACGGTGTCCGTGTCTTCGCTCACGCGCTCGTCACCAGCGGTCGCGTCTCTGCTGATGCCCGTGACATCCTCGTCGGCACCCGTGACGGCATCAAGACGGTGCGCACGACCCTCAACCCGGCTCTCGGCGTCCAGACCGGCGACGACGTCGTCGGTACGGGAGTGTCAGGACCGGGCTCGCCCGGCGATGCCTGGTACACGATCGACATGGGCGACTGGTCGCTCGACCCATCGAGCTCCGTGCTCGTGGACACCGGCGGCATCGAGGTCGCCCGCCCCGGCCTGCGCGTGTCCACCGGCAACCCCCACACCGTCGTCGCCCTGGCCGAGAACGCTGAGCTCGCAGCCGCCGACCTGCGCGATGCCCCACTCCTCGACCCTGTCCCGCCGCAGGGATCCAACATCGAATACATCGTCATGGAACCGGCCCGATCCGATGTGGCCGGGGGAGAAGGCGCTCTGCGCATGCGCGTGTTCGAACGCGGAGTCGGAGAGACCCGGTCCTGCGGAACGGGTGCCTGCGCGGCGGCGATCGCAGCCCATCACTGGGCCGGGGAGAAGTCACCTCTGCAATGGCGAGTCGATGTGCCCGGCGGTCAGCTGCGCATCGAAATCGAACCCGATGTCGAGGGCACGAGCGGACGCGTCAGCCTCGCCGGCCCCGCGGTCCTCGTCGCCAGCGGCACGATCAGCTGAGTCGGTCGCGCCTCAGCCGCGCTCGACCGTGAGCACGCGGAAACCCTTCGACGAGCCCGTGCGCACGACCTCGAAGTCGTCGCCGAGCATCCCGGCGATCCACTTCTGCAGGGAATCGGCGCCGAGGTTCTTCGACACGACCAGGTCCGCGCGGCCGCCCGGGGCCAGGCGCGGCAGCCACATCTCCAACAGTTCGTGCAGCGCTTCCTTGCCGATGCGGATCGGCGGGTTCGACCGGATCGCGGCGAACTGCACCTCGTCGGGAACATCAGCGGCGGTGACCGTGCGAATCGATTCGAGACCCAGCCTGCGCGCATTCGCCGCCGTGGTCTCCAATGAGCGGGAGTTGACGTCGAGTGCCCACACCCGCACATCCACCTCGGCGTCCTGGGCATCCAGGGCCGTGTGCAGGGCGATCGGCCCCCACCCACAGCCGAGGTCGAGGATATCGCCGGCCGGCGGCTGCGGCAGATGACGCAGGAGCACAGCGGTGCCGAGGTCGAGGCGAGTGGGCGAGAACGTGCCTGATACGGTTTCGACGGTGACGGCGCGGCCGGCCAACTCGAGGTTCAATTCCCGCGACTTGGCCTCGCTGCTCGGCGATTCGGTGAAATAGTGCTCTGACACCGTTTCAGTGTAGACGGCTGTGGGATAATTGACGGACACCACCGTCGGTGCGCATCGCCGCGACCGGTGCGAAGCATGACGACGTCCGCACGAGAAGTCCCGTGCGGACGGCAGAGAACAAAGGAATGAATGACGTCTGAAGACAAAGAGCGTCGCAAAGCGATGCTCGACCGTGTGCTCTCCCGAGGTGCCCAAGCCCTCGATGATCACGACACCACCCCCGAGGACGACCAGTTCGACCTCGCCGAGCGTGCCGCCCTCACCCGGGTGGCCGGACTCTCCACCGAACTCGAAGACATCACCGAGGTCGAATACCGTCAGGTCCGCCTCGAACGCGTCGTCCTCGCGGGCATCTGGAACACCACCCAGGCCGAAGCCGAGAACTCGATCCGAGAACTCGCGGCGCTGGCCGAAACCGCCGGCTCCGAGGTCCTCGACGCGCTCATCCAACGCCGCGACAAGCCGGATCCGGGCACCTACCTCGGCAAAGGCAAGGCCGCCGAGCTCGCCGAGGTCGTCGCCTCCGTCGGCGCCGACACCGTGATCATCGACTCCGAACTCGCTCCCAGCCAGAGGCGCGGACTCGAGGACGTCATCAAGGTCAAGGTCGTCGACCGCGTCGCGCTCATCCTCGACATCTTCGCCCAGCACGCGAAATCCCGCGAAGGCAAGGCCCAGGTCGAACTCGCCCAACTCGAATACCTCCTGCCGCGTCTGCGCGGTTGGGGTGAGTCACTGTCCCGCCAGGCCGGTGGCCGGGTCGCCGGCGGTGCCGGGATCGGCTCCCGCGGGCCTGGTGAGACGAAGATCGAGCTCGACCGCCGCCGCATCCGCGCCCGGATGTCGAAGCTGCGCCGCGAGATCAACGCCATGGCACCGTCGCGGGAGACGAAGCGGAAGAACCGCGCCCGCCACCACGTGCCGTCCGTCGCGATCGTCGGGTACACGAACGCGGGCAAATCCTCCCTGCTCAACCTGCTCACCGACGCCGAGGTGATGGTGCAGAACGCCCTGTTCGCCACTCTCGACCCGACCGTCCGTCAGGCCAAGACCGCCGACGGCATCGTCTTCACCTACACGGATACCGTCGGTTTCGTCCGCAACCTGCCACACCAGCTCGTCGAAGCCTTCCGCTCGACCCTGGAGGAGGCCGCCGGTTCGGATCTGCTCCTCCACGTCGTCGACGCCTCCCACCCGGATCCGCACGGGCAGATCCAGGCCGTGCGCGACGTCCTGGGGGAGGTCGAGACCGGGGACATCCCCGAACTGCTCGTGTTCAACAAGGCCGATATCGCCGAGGAGGCCGTGATCACCGGGCTGCGCGCGGAGTATCCCGATGCGCAGTTCGTCTCCGCCGTGTCGAAGGAAGGCATCGATGACCTCATCGAGGCCATCGAGGACCGACTGCCGGTCCCGGACATCGACATGACCGTGCTCATTCCCTACGAACGCGGTGACCTCGTGTCGAAGATCTACGCCCTCGGCACGGTCGAACACGAATCGCACGGCGCAGAAGGCACCAGCCTGCAGGCGAAGGTGCCGACCGAACTCGTCGACGAACTGCGCGAATTCCAACGTCCGGACCTGGTCATCGACGAGTGAAGGCTGTCGACAACCTCCTCGAATCCGCTGTCGGCGCCATCGGCGGGTCGCCACGAGGAGGCCAGCAGGAGATGGCCCAGGCGGTCGCCTCGGCGGTGGACAAGGGAATCCACCTGCTCGTGCAGGCGGGAACCGGCACCGGCAAATCCCTGGCCTACCTCGTGCCGGCGGCCGAGTACGTCACTCGCACCGGCGGAAAGGTCGTCGTGTCCACGGCGACCCTGGCCCTGCAGACGCAGATCATCCACCGCGACCTGCCGCGACTGTTCAAGGCCGTGAAGAAGGACCTCGATCCGCTGCCCAGGGCGGCTCTGCTCAAGGGGCGGCGGAACTATGTATGCAAGCACAAGCTCGCCGGCGGGTATCCCGACGAAGGAGAGGGAATGCTCTTCGACCTCGGCGCCGACGCCGAGGCGGGACGCAAACCCACCGAACGCTCCGGGCTGGGCGAGGAGATCCAACGGATCCGCACCTGGGAGAAGACCACCGACACGGGCGACCGGGACGACCTCATGCCCGGTGTCAGTGATCGTGCCTGGTCACAGGTATCGGTGAACGCCTTCGACTGCCTCGGTTCGAACTGTCCGCTGTTCACCGAATGCTTCGCCGAGCTGGCGCGGAACAAGGCCGCCGAGGCCGATATCGTCGTGACGAACCATGCCCTGCTGGCCATCGACGCCTTCGGAGAATCGAACGTTCTGCCCGAACACGATGTCATCATCATCGACGAGGCCCACGAGCTCAAGGACCGGGTGACCAGCGCCCTGTCCGGTCAGATCAACACGAGCATGCTCTCGGCGGCGACGAGTTCGGTCCGGAAACACACCACCGTCCAAGACGGGGTCGTCTCCCTGCTCGATTCCGCTGCGGCAGCACTCGAACGCGCACAGAAATCGGTGCCCGAGGGGCTCATCCTGCATATGAGCGAGGCACTCGGACTGGCCATGGCGCAGATCCGTGATTCCGCACGCCAGATCATCAACGACATCGGCGGCAAGACCGAGGACGCCGATGCCGGTCGGCAGATGGCCAAGGCCCGCTGTCAGGAGATCTTCGAACTCGCCGAGCGCTTCTGCGACCCGGGCAAGAACGATGTCATCTGGCTCTCGCGCTCGACCTTCAGGGAGAAGGAGACGACGAACCTCGTCGTCGCTCCCCTGAGTGTTGCCGGCACCATGCGCAACGGCATCTTCGAAGAATCCACGGTCGTGGCCACCTCGGCGACCCTGTCCCTGGGCGGGAACTTCGACGCGGTCGCAGCTTCGTTGGGGCTCTTCGGCCCCGATGCCCCGAAGTGGGACAGCCTCGATGTCGGATCGCCCTTCGACTATGGGAAGCAGGGCATCCTCTACGTCGCCTCCCACCTGCCCAAGCCCGGACGCAGCGGGCTGAGCGAGGAGGCGCTGACGGAGCTCGAGGAACTCGTCGAGGCGTCGAACGGCGGAGCGCTGGGACTGTTCTCCTCCCGCGCTGCGGCGAACGCGGCGGCCGAACACCTGCGGAAGAAACTCGATCTCCCGATCCTGCTGCAAGGTGATGACGGACTGCCCGCGCTGGTCTCCCAGTTCACCGCCGATGATCAGACCTGCCTATTCGGGACCATGTCGCTGTGGCAGGGAGTCGACGTCCCGGGACGCACGAACCGCCTGGTCATCATCGACCGTCTGCCGTTCCCACGCCCCGACGATCCGCTCATGCAGGCTCGAGCACGCGATGCCGACCAGCGCGGAGTCAACGGGTTCATGGCCGTGTCGGCCACCCACGCTGCATTGCGTCTGGCTCAGGGAGCCGGCCGACTCATCCGTTCCACTGGTGACAGGGGGGTGGTCGCCGTGCTCGACTCGCGGCTGCGCTCGGCCCGGTACGCCGGTTTCCTGGTCAACTCGATGCCGAGGATGTGGCCGACGACGAACTCCGGTCTCGTGCGCAAGAGCCTGGCACGGCTGGCCGAGACCGACGAAGGATGACACAAAGGCCCGCGACCGAATCGGTCGCGGGCCTTTGCATTTCGGCAGCGGAGAGCCGACAGAGGGTCAGAGGCGGCGGACGACTGCGACGACGAGGCCCATGATCTGCGCGTAGGTGCCGTCGATGGGCTCGTAGTTCTCGTTCTGCGGCATCAGCCACTGCTGACCGGCCTTGCGCTTGAGCGTCTTCACCGTGGCCTCGCCGTCGAGCAGTGCTGCGACGATCTGACCGTTGTCAGCGGTGTGCTGCTTGCGCACGACCACCCAGTCGTCGTGGCAGATGGCGGCTTCGATCATCGAATCGCCGACGACCTTGAGCAGGAACATGTCACCGGAGCCGACCACCTGGGTCGGCAGCGAGAAGACATCGTCGACTTCCTGTTCGGCCAGGATCGGTCCACCGGCGGCGATGCGGCCGACGACCGGAACCTGGACCGTGTTGTTGGACAGCTCCTCGTACTTCGCGCGCTCGGCCTCTTCCTCTTCGAACGGATTGACCACTTCGATGGCACGCGGGCGCTTCGGGTCGCGACGGACATAGCCGAGGCGCTCGAGCTGGGAGAGCTGGTGGGCGACGCTCGAGAGGGAAGCCAGTCCTGCGGCCCTGCCGATCTCGCGCATGCTCGGCGGGTAGCCGTTGGTGACGACCGCGCGTTCGATGGTTTCGAGCACGAGACGCTGACGAGGAGTCAGGCGGAAATCGCCCTCACCGGTCGATCCCTCGGGGATCTGGACCACGTCGTCGTCATCGCTGCGAGCGGCAGCGATCTCGCTGGCAACATCTTCGTTGCGAGGCCTGCCTCTGCCTCGTTTGTTCTGAACCATTGCTCGTTCCCCTTCGTTCTATTCCCTGCCGCTGAACGCCGTGATCTCCGCTTCGGAGATTCTCGTGTCAGTGCCGACTGAGATGGTTCTGACAGATCAATCAACAACGCTGGTTCTCTCTCATTGTCGCATAGATGTTCGAGTCGGACTGGACATTTGTTCGATTGGCATGTTGAATAGAACAGACGTTCTACCGATTACTGGTGGAATCGTACGAATGAAAGAGGTAATGCGATGTCTGCACAGAACACCGAGCTGCGCCTGACCACTCGTGGACGCCAGGCTGTGCGCCTTCTCCGGACCCTGCTCGTCGCTCTCGTCGTCATCGGCGGAGCGCTCCTCCTCGCCACCCAGTCGTTCTCTGCCGCTGCTGTCGCCGAATCGGAGACGGAGAGCGTCGGCATCGATGCCGACGCCGTTGTCGTCGGTGAAGGCGAATCGCTGTGGACCGTGGCTTCGAATCTCGGCCTCGACCGCGACACCCGCGATGTCGTGGCTGATATCGCCGAGATCAATCACCTGGACACCCCGACCGTCCACCCCGGCCAGACCCTCGACGTCCCCGTCCGCTGAGGGCCGGCCGGATCCGGCCGCCTCGGCGAGTCTCGTGGCCCGACCCGCCGCCCGGGCGGCGTGGGCCTCTCGGTAGAATGATCGCCGTGGGAAACATCGAATCTCTGCCAGTGCGGTCCGACCTCGTCGGCCTCAAGCCCTACGGGGCTCCGCACCTCAATGTGCCGGTCCAGCTCAACGTCAACGAGAACGCCTATCCGCTTCCGGACGTCGTCGCCGACAGCATGCGCGCCGCCGTCGATGATCACTTCTCCGGACTCAACCGGTATCCCGACCGCGAATTCACCGCTCTGCGCGAACACCTCGTGACCTACCTGGACGGAGTGAACGAACGCGCCGGAGACACCGTCGAACTCGACCCCTCCATGATCTGGGCAGCCAATGGTTCGAACGAAGTGCTCAGCCATATCGTGCAGGCCTTCGGCGGGCCCGGGCGGACCGTCCTCGGGTTCACCCCCTCCTATTCGATGCACCCGCTCATCACCACGGGCACCGGAGCCGAATGGCAGCACGTCGAACGCAAGGACGACTTCACTCTCGATGCCGACACGGTCGCCGCCGAGGTGGCCCGTGCGAATCCGGACATCGTCTTCCTCTGCACTCCGAACAACCCGACCGGCACCTCGATCGGACTCGACGTCATCGAGGCCGCCTACGACAACTGTTCGGGAATCGTCATCGTCGACGAGGCATACGCGGAGTTCTCCCGCCCTGCCAAGTCCTCGGCGATGACTCTGCTGGACGGTCGGCCCCGCCTCGTCGTCTCCCGCACCATGAGCAAGGCCTTCGCCTGCGCCGGACTGCGGCTGGGCTACGCCATCGCCGCCCCCGAGCTCATCGACGTCCTCCGCCTCGTCCGCCTGCCCTACCACCTGTCCGAGGTCACCCAGGTCCTCGCCTGCACCGCACTCGAACACGCTGAGCTGCTGCTGGGCAACGTCGACCGGCTCATCGACTCACGCAACCGGATGGCAAGCCACCTCGCAGAGGCCGGGTTCACCGTCCACGACAGCGATTCGAACTTCCTCCTCTTCGGCAACATCTCCTCACCGGCCGATCTGTGGCAGAAGCTGCTCGATCGTGGAGTCCTCATCCGCGATATCGGCATCACCGGCCACGCCCGCGTCAACGCCGGCACCGAGGAGGAGACCGCAGCGTTCCTGACCGCCATCGACGAGATCCTCGCCGAATCCCCGGACACCCTCGGGGAACGTCCGCAGGCTCCAACCCAGTCAACCCCGTCATCCGCCGCCCCGACGAAAGGCACTCCATGAGGCAGGCCCAGAACTCGCGCACCACCTCCGAGTCCACGGTGTCCGTGGCCGTCAACCTTGACGGCACCGGCGCCTCGACCATCTCGACGAGCGTGCCGTTCTTCGACCATATGCTCACGGCCCTGTCGAAGCACTCGATGATCGACCTCGACATCACCGCCACCGGCGACACCCACATCGACGTCCACCACACCGTCGAAGACACCTCCATCGTGCTCGGCCAGACCCTGCGCGAAGCACTCGGCGACAAGGTCGGCATCCGCCGCTACGGATTCGCCGCCGTGCCGCTGGACGAAGCATTGGCGCAGTGTGTCGTCGACGTCTCCGGTCGTCCCTACTTCGTCCACGAAGGCGAACCCGAAGGCCAGCAGTACCACCTCATCGGCGGTCACTTCACCGGTTCGATGACCTCCCACTCGCTGGAATCCATCGCCTTCAACGGCGGACTCACCGTCCACCTCGACCTCATCCGCGGCCGCGATCCGCACCACATCGTCGAAGCCGAGTTCAAGGCCTTCGCCCGGGCGCTGCGCGAAGCCGTCGAGACCGATCCTCGAAGCAACTCCGTTCCCAGCACCAAGGGAGTCCTGTGAGCACGACCGTCATCGTGACCCCATTCGGGGTCGCCCAGCAGCTGGCCGCCGCCTGCGTGCTGTCGAACATCTCCGGCACCATCGTGCCGATCGGCGAATTCAGCGGAATCGTCCTCGCCGACACCGATGTCAAAGCCGGCAACGAGGCGGCCGCGGCGATCTCGAAGCTCGCCGGCAAACATGAGGTCCTCCTCCTCGTGCGCAGCGAAGAGCAGATCGACGCCGGCCACTACCGCCACGGCAGTCGCGAATCCGACGTGCCGGCCGGACTGGCGCTGAAGAACCTGCCCGATGTGCTCGAAGGGCTGCTGCTCGAGACCGTTGCCGCAGAAGACGTCGAAGGCAGTATCCCGACCTCATCGATGACGAAGCTGCAGGCCAGCGCCGCCACCATGAGCCCGGGCCGGGCCGCCATGGCACGCACGGCACTGCTGTGGATCATCGCCGCAGTCCTCGCCGGACTCGTCACCGCCTTCGGCATCGCCCTGGCCCTGGGCGGGAACACCATCGCCTGGGTCGTCGCCGCCCTCGGCGCCATCGTCCTCGGATTCTCCCTGTGGAGGATCTGGTCGGTGCTGAGCAAGGGCGCGAAGCGATGACGACGGTTGCCGTCCTCGACTACGGAGCCGGCAATGTCCGCTCCGCCGTGCGTGCTGTCGCCGCGGCCGGCGCCGAGGTCACGCTCACGGCCGACCACGATGTCATCAACGACTCCGACGGACTGCTGGTTCCCGGCGTCGGCGCCTTCTCCGCCGTGATGGCCGGACTGGAGAACGTCGGGGGAGTCGAACTCATCCGTGCCCGCCACGAACAGGGCCGACCGCTGCTCGGCATCTGCGTCGGTCTGCAGGTGTTCTTCGCCCGCGGTGAGGAACACCGAGTCAAGACCGAAGGCATCGGCCTGTGGCCCGGTGCCGTCACCGCGCTCGAGGCCCCGGTCATCCCGCATATGGGGTGGTCGAAGGTCACCGCGCCCGCAGACTCGGCCATGTTCGCCGGGATCAGCGACGAACGCTTCTATTTCGTCCATTCCTATGCCGCCGCCGAACCACCGCCGGGCACGATGGTGACGACCTCCCGCCACGGCAGCGAATTCGTCGCCGCCGTCGAAGACGGCACGACCTGGGCCGCGCAGTTCCACCCCGAGAAATCCGCCGAGGCGGGGGCCCGGCTGCTGCGCAACTGGCTCGCCTCGTTCGCGGCCGACAGCAGTCCGGGCAGCGACTCCGGCCGTACCGGCACCAACCCCACAGACGCACTCAGCTCCTGACCGAGCACACCGACTATGGTTGCCCGCAAACCCCGTGGCACCCTGGCAGAAAGGTCACAATGACAGACAGTTCGAACAAGCTGGTCCTCCTCCCCGCCGTCGACGTCGCCGACGGCAAGGCCGTCCGTCTCGTCCAGGGCGAAGCCGGAACCGAAACCGACTACGGTTCACCCATTGACGCCGCCCAGGACTTCGAGAACCGCGGAGCCGAATGGATCCACCTCGTCGACCTCGATGCCGCCTTCGGACGCGGATCGAACTCCGACCTGCTCAACCAGGTCGTCAAGGCAGTGGGGATCAAGGTCGAACTCTCCGGCGGAATCCGTGACACCGAAAGCCTCGAACGGGCACTCGACACCGGAGCCGAGCGCGTCAACATCGGCACCGCCGCCCTCGAGAACCCCGAATGGACCGCCGAGATGATCTCGCGCTTCGGCGACCAGGTCGCCATCGGCCTCGACGTGCGAGGGACCACCCTGGCCGCCCGCGGCTGGACGCAGGACGGCGGCGACCTCTACGAAGTCCTGGCCACCCTCGAATCCACCGGCTGCTGCCGCTACGTCGTCACCGATGTGCGCAAGGACGGCACCCTGCAGGGGCCCAACGTCGAACTGCTCAAGGACCTCGCACAGAAGACCGACTCTCCGATCGTGGCCTCCGGCGGAGTCTCCAGCCTCGATGACCTGCGTGCACTCCGTGAGCTCGTGCCCTTCGGCGTCGACTCGGCGATCGTGGGCAAGGCCCTCTACGCCGGCAAGTTCACTCTGGAAGAAGCCCTCGACGTCGCAGGACGGTGAGCCTGTGAACACGCACTCGCCCGATCCGGACGAACCTCGGTCCACCGCGTCTGCCGACCAGACAGGCGACGCCCCGACGGATTCCGCCGGACAGGCGTGGGCGGGCCGGGACCTCAAACCCAACCCGTTCTCCGGCGACTCCGGGCTGGCCGACCCGGCCCTGCTCGAAGCCATGACCCAGGTCGCTCAGGCACCCCTGGACCCGGCTGCGCACCAGCAGGTCGTCCGGGCCCTGTCCGGGGCCAGGCTCTACGCCCCGATCGTGCCGATGGTCGTCGACCAGGAGGTCGGAGAGAACGGTCTGATGGCCGACAACTCCTCGGAGATGGCGATGGTCCGCCTCCAGGCCGAGGACGGTCGCGAATGCACCCCGGGATTCTCCGGAATCCCACCGCTGACGGCGTGGCATTCGGACGCCCGGCCCGTGCCGATCGAATCCGAACGGCTCGTCCTCGGGGCGATCGAGGCCGAGTCCCAGCTCGTCGTGCTCGACCCCGGTGCCGATTCCTCGTTCCTGCTGCGCCGACCGGCCATGTTCGCGTTCGTGCAGTCCCAGCCCTGGACGCCGTCCTGGGCCGACGCCGAGGTGGCCCATCGTCTGCGTGCCATCGCCGAGCCCTTCCCCTGGCTGGCTCGGCTCGGTGTGAGCCCCGGCAGCAGCTCCGTCCACCTCGGCGGGCCGGAGCTCGGAATCACGCTCGGCGTCGAGTCCGAAGTGCCCCCGGAGGAGGTGCGCCGGTTCCAGGAGACCGTGGCCGGTGACGAAGAGCTCGTCGCGAAGATCGATTCTCTGGCCATCCGCCTCATCGAAGTCTGACTGTTTCGGGCGTGTCAGATCGGCACGGCCCTTATGCTTGTGACCCATGAGCGAAATCCGTGACCTCGGCCACTCGACCACCCCGGACGACACCTACCTCGACGAGATGGCTCGTCAGACCCAGGCTCGGGCCGCGCAGGCCGCCGAGTGGGTCTCCGACTTCACCGGAGCCCCGGACACGAGTCGCTCCGGCATCGCCGCGGGTCTGGACGCCGCGGAGGGCGACCTCACGGAACTGCTCCACACCATCCATGACTTAGCCGAGACCGCCTTCGAAGAGTTCGACTCGGTCGCCGCGATCGCCTCGGTGCTGGAAAGGCACGGGGTCGCCGTCGAGACGGGCCTCTTCGGGGTGAAGACGACTCTGCGGGCGACGACGGGATCCGGACACGGGCGCACGATCGCGATCCTCGCCGAATACGATGCCCTGCCGGAGATCGGGCACGCCTGCGGGCACAACATCATCGCCACCGCCGGAGTCGGCGCCTTCCTCGCCCTCCACGCCCTCTACGAGAAAGACCCCGAGGCCGTACCGGGCACCGTCGTGCTGCTGGGCACCCCGGCCGAGGAAGGCCACTCGGGCAAGGAGGTCATGGCCCGCGGCGGTGCCTTCGACGGCATCGACGCGGCCATCATGGTCCACGGGTACGGCTACGACTGCGCCGACCAGGTGTGGCTGGGCCGACGCCTCCTCAAGGTCACGTACTCGGGAGTCGCCGCCCACGCCTCGGCGCAGCCGTTCATGGGACGCAACGCCCTCGATGCGGCGAATCTCTTCTACCAGGGGCTCGGCCTGCTGCGGCAGCAGATGCCGCCGATCTCCCGCCTGCACGCGGTCATCACCGACGGCGGAACGAGGCCGTCGATCATCACTGAATCCGCCACTGTGCAGTGCTATGTCCGTTCGAAGTTCCCCGACACGCTCAAGGAGCTCTCCGGCCGGGTCGAGGACGCGGCGAAGGGCGCCGCGCTCATGACCGGCACCGGGGTCACCGTCGACTGGGACGAGCACCCGCCCTCGCTGCCCGTGCGCACGAACCAGGCACTGACCGCTCGTTGGGCCGAACACGAGCAGGCCCGGGGACGCCACCCGCTTCCCGCCGGCGTCCTCGACGAATCGATCGCAGCGTCCACGGATTTCGGCAACGTCTCCTATCGGATTCCCGGCATCCACCCGCTCATCAAGACCGCCGACGCCGAGGTAGCCCTGCACACCCGTGACTTCGCCGCAGCCGCGAAGACCCCCGCCGCGGAATCCGCGGCACTCGACGCGGCCTACGGGCTCGCGTGCACCGCCGTGGACTTCCTCGTCGACGATGCCCTCGCCGCCGAGGTGGCCGAGGAATTCGCCCGCGACGGGGGAGCCATCGACGTCGAGAACTTCTTCGACTGAGATCGTTCAGCCGCACCCAGACCCGCGCCATCGAAGAGAAGGACCGCTCATGTCGACGACGACAAATGGGAAGATCGGTTTCGGCCAGCGCACGCTGGACTGGATCGAACGCATCGGAAACAAGCTGCCCGAACCGTTCACGCTGTTCCTCGGGCTCTTCATCATCACCGGCCTCGTCTCCACGGCTATGGCCATGGCCGATGTCACCGTGGCCATCCCCGGCGGCGACGAGACCATCGCGATCAAGGGTCTGTTCACCGGTGAGGGCCTGTCCTGGCTGACCACGACGATGGGCGACAACTACATCGGGTTCCCGCCCCTGGCCACGGTGCTGCCGATCCTGCTCGCCGTCGGTGTGGCCGAGAAGTCGGGAATGCTCGCCGCGGCCGTGCGCATCGCCTTCGGCAAGAGCCCGAAATGGCTGCTGCCCTACGCCGTCGGCTTCGTCGGCGTGGTCGGTTCGATCATGGCCGACTCGGCCTTCGTCATCATCCCGCCGCTGGCAGCGCTCGTGTTCAAGGCGGCCGGACGGCACCCGATGGCCGGTCTCATCGGCGGGTTCGCCGCCACCGGTGCCGGCTATTCGACGTCGATCGTACCCACGAGCCTCGACGCACTGTTCGCCGGGATCACCACCTCGGTGATGGAGACCCTGCCGAACACCGACTACACCGCGGTCAACCCAGTGTCGAACTACTACTTCAACATCGCCTCGTCGATCGTGCTGGCCGTCATCGCCGGATTCATCATCGACCGCCTCATCGAACCGAACATGGTGCGCAAGGGAGTGCCACGCGAATACGCGAACGCCTCGGCGAGCGGGCTGGCCCGCGAATACCAGGCGCCCGAGAGCCCCTACGGGGATGCCTCGGCGAAATCGGGTGCCTCGACCGAGCCCTCGGGCGAGGGCGAGTCGACCGAGATCAATGCAGAACTCGAACCGGAGGAGAAGCGAGGACTCATCTGGTCGCTGGTCGCGGCACTGCTGCTGACCGCGGTGATCCTGGTCTCCGTGCTCGTCCCGAACTCCCCATGGCGAAACGACGACGGCGGATTCCTCCCGGAATCCCCGCTGCTGTCGTCGATCGTCTTCATCGTCTTCGCCTACTTCATGCTCATGGGCGTCGTCTACGGCTTCGTCGTTCGCACCGTGCGGTCGATGAATGACCTGGTGAGGATGATGAGTCAGTCGATCATCGACATGATGTCCTTCCTCATCCTCGCGTTCATCCTCGGTCAGTTCATCGCCCTGTTCAACTGGACGGGAATCGGTTCATGGATCGCCGTCGCCGGTGCTTCAGGGCTCGAGGCGATCGGACTGACCGGATTCGCCGCGGTCCTCGGCTTCATGCTCCTGGCCAGCCTGCTCAACCTGTTCATCATCTCCGGATCGTCGATGTGGACGCTCATGGCTGCCGTGTTCGTCCCGCTCTTCTCCCTGCTCGGCTACGAACCCGCGTTCATCCAGGCCGGGTTCCGCGTCGGTGACTCGGCCACCCAGGTCATCACCCCGCTCAATCCGTACATGATCGTCCTGCTCGGCCTCGTCCGCCGGTATGAGCCGAATGCGGGACTGGGCACGGTCATCTCTCGGATGTTCCCGTTCGTCGTCCCGTTCTGGCTGGCCTGGGCCGTGCTGCTGGGCATCTGGTTCCTCTTCGACCTGCCGCTGGGACCGGGCAACGGGATCCACCTATGAGGCGGAGCCCGTCGTGCCGTCGGCTCAGAGCATCTGCCGCACACCGTCACGCCAGTCCGTGGTGCCGACCTCGGCAGCGAGGTCTCCGGGGGCGATCACGCAGGGTTCATACCAGATCGGTGCCAGCTGGTTGAGCTCATAGAAGGAGCGTTCGAACGCACCGACGGCACGGGTCACCCACCGCGGCACCGAGACCGGACGCTTGTGCTTCCGCCCGAGAGCGTCCGAGGTGAAATCGGCGATCTCGGCCAGAGTCGGGTTCGAGGCAGGAGCGATCCGCAGCTGGTGCGTCCCCGCGGGGACGTCCTCCAGGTCCTCGGCGGCGCGGATCATGGCGGCCGCGTGGTCGGCGATGACGGTGATGCCATGAGGGGCGTCCGTGCGTGCCGGCACCATGGCTCGGCGGCCCTGGGAGATCGGTTCGGTGATGCACATCCGCACGACCGATGACCACTTCTCTGCAGTCCTGCCGAGCAGATCACCGGCGATGACGCTGGCGCACGTCGCCGAATGAGCGACACGGGATTCGAGGAGCTGCTGCCGGATCCGACCTTTATCCTCGACCGGAGCGAACGGGGAGTCTTGGGCGATCGGTGAGCTGAGGCCGGCGAAGGCATAGACCGATTCGGGGAAGACCACGGGAATGCCGACCTCGGCCGCGGTGTCGAGGATCGCTTCGTCCATCGGCGGAAGAATCTTCTCCCATTTCCGGCTGTCATAAGGGGCGTGAGCGCAGGCGAAGATCGCATCGACTCCTACCGCGGCTTCGGCCAACTGCGCCCGATTGCTGGCGTCGGTTCTGATGTGGGTTGGTGCCGACGCATGCCCGGCTGCTGGCGTATCCCCACCGCCGGAGCGGGTGGCAATGCGCACGGCTGTTCCGGACGCGATGAGCTGAGCCGCGATCTCCGAGCCGATCTGACCATTGCCGATGACGAGAGCTGTTTTCATGACGAATTCTTTCCGATGCCTCCGAGTAATGAGCGAGAGCAGTGCTCTCTCGAATCAGCGTAGGCTTCACGCGTCGACAATTCAAGAGCAACGCTCACTATTGTCATCCATGCTCTCGGATCGTAAGGTGGAGTCATGACTGAGACTCCGCGACAGCGTGCCCGCATCGAGACCGAAGCGCAGATCACAGCTATCGGCAATCGCATGATCGACGAGTCGGGAGTCGACGGGCTGTCGTTGCGGGCGATCGCACGTGAGCTCGGCGTCGTCTCCAGCGCGGTGTATCGGTATGTGAAGAGCCGCGACGAACTGCTGACTATCCTCATTCGAGACGCCTTTATTCAGATCGCGGATGCCGTCGACGACGCATTGGCGGGAGAGCGGGGAGTCGGAACCCTGGCGGTGACGATGCTCGCGTGGTCACGGAGGTATCCGAACCGTTGGGCCCTCATCTACGGCACTCCGATCGCCGGCTATGAGGCTCCACGTGAGAAGACCGTGGTGCCGGGAACGCGGATCATGGTCACGCTCGCGGCTCTGGTGGCAGAGTCAACGACCAGCGCCGAAGCGGCTGCCCGGAATTCTGCGACATCCGGCGGGCCTCAGGCGCAACGTCGACCGGGCGACGGGGAACGGCGAGGCCCGGAGGCGGCGCTGCAGCCGCTGCGGGAGGGGCTCGAAGAACTCGGCCTCGATTACGACGACAACATCATCATGGAGACGATCACGATCTGGGTCGCGGTCATCGGCCTGATCAGCGGACTCCGGTTCGGTCAGTTCGGACCAGGGTTCGACCACGTCGAGGACGAGCTGATGTCCGGAGTGGTCGGTCGCCTCGGCGCGTGACTCGGTGAGCATCTGGGTGGAAGGGCCCGGCCGCCTCGGCGAATGGGGACATGACAGCGGCCCCCGATCGATGATCGAGGGCCGCGGTCTGATTGGTCGGCGGGAGTGTCAGCGGACGGGACCGGTGAACTTCTCTCCGGGGCCTTCGCCCGGGGCGTCGGGGTATTCCGAAGCCTCGCGGAAGGCCAGCTGCAGGCTGCGCAGTCCATCGCGCAGCGGGCGGGCGTGGTGGTCACCGATCACGGTGGCGGCGCCGGTGACGAAACCGGCCAGAGCGGTGATGAGCTTGCGGGCCTCATCGAGGTCCTGGAGGTCGGCGCCGCGGCCTTCGGCGGAGTCCTCGGCCAGGCCGCACTTGACGGCGGCGGCGGACATGAGGTGGACGGCGCTGGAGGTGATGACCTCGACAGCGGGGACCTCGGCGATGTCGCGCGTAACGTCGGCCATCGCCTCGGTGGGAACGGATTCTTCAGAACTCATGCCATAAGCTTGACATATAAATCAATGCGGCGATCACACCAGGGCCCCGATGTGCGAAGAGTCATGAAGCGTAGTACACTGGTAGCTGGTGCGAAGCGGAGTCTGTCTCCCACCTTGATCGCGAGGAGCGATCGGGTCCGAAGATCTGTCCGTCAGATTGTGTCTGAGCGGGTGCAGATCGAGGTGTATTCACTGAACGTACGTCTACCGTACTGCTCGTGTGTGCAGGCTCCCTTGGCATGTGTCAACGGGAGCCTTTTTCGTTGCCACGACCACATTTGAGCAAAAAGGAGTGAACACATCAGCGAGACGCGCATCAATGACCGGATTCGGGTTCCCGAGGTCCGGTTGGTCGGACCCAATGGTGAACAGGTCGGTATCGTTGCCATTCGCAAGGCACTCGATCTCGCCGGTGAGGCAGGTCTCGACCTCGTCGAGGTGGCCCCACAGGCGAAGCCACCCGTAGCCAAGCTCATGGACTACGGAAAATTCAAATACGAATCTGCCCAGAAGGCCAGAGAAGCCCGGAAGAACCAGGCGAACACTGCGCTGAAGGAGATCCGCTTCCGTCTCAAGATCGACGAACACGATTACGAGACGAAGAAGGGCCACGTCACCCGCTTCCTCGAAGGCGGCGACAAGGTCAAGGTCATGATCATGTTCCGCGGACGTGAGCAGTCCCGCCCCGAGATGGGCATCAAGCTGCTCAACCGCTTGGCCGAAGATGTGTCGGACCTCGGCACCGTCGAATCCTCCCCGCGAGTCGACGGACGCAACATGGTGATGGTCATCGCCCCGCACAAGTCAAAGTCTGACGCCAAGGCGGAGGCCCGGAAGGCATCAGCAGGTGCCAAGGGCAAGTCCGCTGAGGTGAAGTCCCGTCGCGATCGGGTCGCTGCAGAGAAGAACGCAGCTCACCCGGACGCGTGAGAAATTAAGTAACGTCGCGTTCCAGGTCCATCCTGGTCTGTGCGTGTGAAGTAGTTGCAGGCGGTTGACGTCGGCAACGAATTGCAAAGGAGAACGGCACAATGCCGAAGCAGAAGACGAACAGCAGCGCCAAGAAGCGCATGCGCGTGACTGGCAGTGGCAAGATCATGCGTGAAGGCGTGAACAACCAGCACAAGTTCGAGGGCAAGACCTCGGCTCGTAAGCGCCGCGTGTCCACCGACCAGGAAATCGTCGGCGGCGACCGCGCCAAGGCCCGCAAGCTTCTGGGCAAGCTCAAGGGCAGGTGAGACCCCTTTTCGGGTCTTTCTTCCCGGACAGACTCCGGGAGCTCCCACGGGCAGCCGGCAACGGCTCCCACAGCTTGAACCAGAGTCCGGCACCGCCGGCAGATACGAACTTTTCAAAGGAGTAACACGTGGCACGTGTGAAGAGAGCGGTCAACGCTCACAAGAAGCGCCGGGTCATCCTCGACCGGGCAAGCGGCTACCGCGGACAGCGCTCGCGCCTGTACCGCAAGGCCAAAGAGCAGGTCATCCACTCGCTGGTCTACAGCTACCGTGACCGTCGCAAGCGCAAGGGCGACTTCCGTCGTCTGTGGATCCAGCGCATCAACGCCGGTGCTCGCGCCAACGGCATGACCTACAACCGTTTCATCCAGGGCCTCAAGGCCGCTGGAGTCGAGGTCGACCGTCGTATGCTCGCCGAGCTCGCCGTGAACGACTCGGCTACCTTCGCGCACCTGGTCAAGGTCGCCAAGGACGCTCTTCCTGCTGACGTCAACGCAGCGAAGACCGACGCCGCCTGAGCAGCGTCATCTCAAGACTTCGGTCACAGCTGTGACTGACGACGGCCCCGAACTTCAGGTTCGGGGCCGTCGGTCTTTTTGCCAGGACTCACCTGGCCCCTATTTCGGCTTCTGCCTCTTCAGTACCCAACGGATCGAGAACACGGTTTCATGAAACTCCCTGACGTCATCTCCTCGCCTCAGTCGAAGCGGATAAAGAACGCCGCGAAGCTGCTCAAACGGCGTGACCGGAAGGCCACGGGGCAGTTCCTCGTCGAAGGTCCGCAGGCCGTCCGTGAGGCACTGGCGCGCAAGGGCTCCGTCGTCGAGCTTTTCATCACCGAGGAGGCCGCAGAGGAGAATCCTTCGTTCGTTTCCACGGCCAAGCACGGCCGCATGCAGTGCAGCATCGTCACCGCCGAGGTGCTCACGGAGCTCGCATCGACGGTGAACTCTCAGGGTGTCGTGGCTGTGTGCAAGGCCCTCGATGTGGATCTGACTTCGGTGCTCGACAAGGAGGCGCAGCTCATCGTCGTCCTGTCGCAGGTGCGAGATCCGGGCAATGCCGGCACGATCATCCGTCTCGCCGATGCTGCCGGGGCTGATGCCGTGGTGCTGACGTCGTCCTCGGTGGATGTCTACAACGACAAGGTCGTGCGGTCGACTGCCGGCTCGCTGTTCCACATTCCGGTCGTCACCGGAGTCGGACTGTCCGAGGTGACAGAGCTGGCCCGCGCCCGTGGCCTGCAGGTGCTTGCCGCGGATGGGAACGACGAGGCACACGATCTTCACCATCCCTGGGACACGGGGCTGGATCTGACCGCACGGACCGCGTGGGTCTTCGGCAATGAGGCGTGGGGGATGAGCGCCGATGATCTGGAGCTGTGCGACTCGTCTGTCGCTGTCCCGATCTACGGTTCGGCCGAGAGCCTCAACCTCGGTACTGCTGCCGGTGTGTGTATTTATGAGAGTGCGCGTAACCAGCGGATGTGAGGATGAGGAAGCGGGAATCTTGGGCAGCCGCAACTTTTTGGTCGAGCCCTTCGGCGATAACGGCGGCCAACGTTGAATGGAAATGGGGTCACTATGGTTCTTATAGGATGTGCCTTTAAAGCAATCCAAGCCCCCTTCGCTACTTCCGGTGATATTGCCGTCCTACGCGAAGTGTTGGCTCCATAGGTGTTCGGTGGCGCACTGATCAACTATGAAATGGACTATCTATCGCTTGCGTCTCTGCTTGTGACGGGGGAGTCGTTGGCTCGTGTCGAGTCCGAGCGATTCGAGCGTGAGATCGTCGACGGCGACGACCGGGAAGGGGCTTTTCTTCACGAGGGGAGTGATCAGCGGCTCGCTGGTTACGACCGTGCCGATTACTTTGATTGATTTGTTGGCGGAGAGCCCCAGATTGAGGGCGACAATATCCAAGTTGTCGCGAAGCCAGTTGGTTCGCCGTGAGTGTAGTTCAACAGTTGGCTTCTTACCGTCGGTTCGGGCGAAGAGCTTCTTAAACTCGTTGGAAATCTCGGCAGGCGTGCGGGCAATTTCGAAGTCCTTTGCTTCAACGGCCACGATAAGGTTATTTGCTTCGTGAAATGCAAGGATGTCGATGTCACCAATGTCGTTGCCCTCCAAGTCTGACATACGTTTTTTGCCGAACTTTTTCACTGAGAGGCGTGTGTTGAAGCCAAGACGTTCGAATCTAGAGGCGGCCTGCTGCGCGAACCTGTTATTGATTCGGCTCCTGGTCTGGGAAATGAACTTAATCATCTCGTTGGAAGTGGCGCGTGCCTGAAGCCGACCCGAGAGGAGATTGTCTACCCAGTAAGGGCCAAGCTGGTAGGTGGTACGGAAGCCAAATACTAGGTCTGACCCTTGCTGGATGATTGGGCGTCGGACGTATGACATGTCTCGATTGAAGCGCCATGGCACGGCGTCGTTTTTGATCGACATGAACGACGTTCTGGGGGCGAGCGTGATCTTATTTAGCACACTTTCCACGGTCTCTATGGCCAATTTTTGACTACTGGCAATTTGGGAAATAGCATGCTTTCGGTCGACACGAGTTACCTGGGCAGCGGTTGCAATGTCGAGCAAACCCGTGCATACGAAGCGCAGCTCCTCGAACGTAAAGCCGAATTCTGCCTGTGTTGCTTCGGCACTCATTTCGAGGAACTCGGCGAAATCGAATGGTTCCGATTTGTCGGTTGAAGAGTGCATCGAGGTATCGGCTTGGGCCTCACGAAGAGTTCTGGAGCCAGAATTCTGTGAGTATGTTTCTATTGCTTGATGGATAGGGTGGTCACGTTCTACTCCAAGACGTCCCGACTCGAGGATGGACACTTCGAAGTCAGCCAAGCCGTGGTAGATGAAGTCTGAAGCTGTTCCTCTTTCGGTGATCTCCCTCGCGATGCTGAGTAGCTCATAGTAGTCGAGCGTTTGGGCACGCGCTTTGCCGGTCGGCGGACGCGCTGCGACGTACTCGATTAGAAATCTATTGGCCCGCTGCGCAGAGGCGCTCGCCTTGCGCTCTTCAACGAGTCCGGTGGCAACCTTAGAAGTCGCTCCGAAACAGGCGATACGCGCCCGGAGCATTGTGTTGAGAAACTTGGCATCGTGGAGTAGCGACTCATTCTGCTTGATGAGGTAAGTAAGTAGGTCGTGAGAGTCATAGACGACAATTTCACTTTCTAATCGGTCAAAGAGGTAGCTGACTGCCGCATTAAGAACGTCGACTCGTTCGTCCCCTTCGAACCCACCTGTAGAAAAGTTGCCTCCTGACGGAGAACGGAGCCAGTCGCCCAGGTCATCAAGCAGGCGTGCGGTGACTTGTGAGTGTCCCGTCAAAGGGCGAGGCAACCCCGTTGCCCACATGTCAGGCGTCAGGTTCTGATCGAAGATGTTGAGCATGCGCTTGGAACCACTCGGAGTTACTCGATCTAGAAATTTTGGCAGGTCGGTTACTGCTACGGCGAAAAGTGTCTGAAGCAATGCCGAGACCAGCTGGCGTTCAGCATGGTTATCTTCTTCGTTCAAGAGAGCGAGAAACGTCTCGGTGACCTCAAAAGTGAAACCACTCGAGCAAGTGGAAACGCGCACTGCAGAGTCAGGCTGCGGCAACGTGTTCGGCTTGCGCCATGAATCGATTGAAGAGAGATTGAGGACGAGTTCAACGGTCGAGTTGGCCGCATCGACGTCGAAGTAATTTGCACATTCCCAGATCCAGTAAGCAGTGCACTCCATGAGTTCAGCTTCGACACCGTGCGGTCCGCCGTTGTCCAAGTCGACAGAAACGAAGATGTTGCTGGCGGGCAGTTCGACCACATAACCGGGGTAAGGGGTACGAGGATCGACTACGTAGATGCCGGGGCCGTCGCTTCGATATCTCCTGCGGGCAGGAAGGATAATCTTAGGGTCAGTTGGCGGCACAACACCGTGCATATCGACTTCGAGTTGGTACTTGGCACGAGGCGCGAGAGCCTCTCCGGGCTGGAACATCATGAAGCTAGGCTGGGGTCCGTCCGAAATGTAGAACGACTTCTCGGACTCTTCATAGACGCTGAATTCGTCAAGAATGTCGGTGACGAATGCTTCCCAGTGGCGTCTGTCCCGCGCCTCAGCAAAGAGGAGTAGACCGAGAGGTCCATCAGGCTCGTGATGAAGCATGACCTCAAGATCATCCGACCTGATGAAGAGCACCGGGTCGGCGCCGTCGATGTTAGGGACGCCCCAAAATGCGCTTCCGCCCGGGCTGTCTGTGATAACAAGATGCAAGACTGTAGTTGCATTCGAATATGTGCGGCGTTCCGCGGGCGTCATGAGGTCAGCAAGCCGGGCTAACACCCGCTGGGTGTCGTACACGTGTTCCCAGACAGTGGTTTGCCAGTCGGCCAGAGGGTCGGTCGCGACCATGACATGCAGGTCTCGTCTGTCATCAATCGGTAGTAAGTATCTAGTGAACAATTCGTCCTCTTCTAGACGCACCGCTGCATTTTCGGTATCTAGCAGGCGCATGACGTGGAAGAGCACGGAGGCTCGCCACCTTCGTCCCAGCTCATCGAGCTGCCCGGCTTGTCGTACAAATCGCAGGAAGTGAAAGCGCATCGTCACGAGTAGATCGAGAGGCAAAGCGACTTGGTATCCTCCGTCCAGTCTGAGGAACGGGGACATGAAAAGACGGTCATCTGTGATGTCGTCGCAGCAAGGCTCGGTGAGAGTTCCAGGGTCGAGCGCGAAGGTATCGATAACCATTCGCAACCACGGGGCGTACGAGCTGAGGTCGTTATTTGAGATGAACGTGGCAGAGGCGAGTTCTTTGAGTCTCCTCGCGCCAGGCACGTCAACGGGAGTCTGTGCAGAGCCATCCGGCAGTGTGCCGCGCTGTAGACTAGCTCGCTTCAAGACTAGGTCGCTGACGATGAGTAGGCCGTGAATGAGTTGGAATGCAGGTCGGTAGACGTCGTCGTCCATCCAACGCTCACGTAACATCACGTCGATTAGGTTCTTGACGTCAGCGACTGTGTGTTCTCCGCTGCCTGACGAAACGAGGTACGGACCGCCGGGGAAATCGATGCTCTGGACAAGGACCTCGGAGTAGGGGTCTTCGTGCATAAGGACCGCAGGACCACCGATGTCGTCATTCTTCAGCAACGCGCGAATAGCACTGGTGCTTGTGGCGGGAACCTCTCGATTCTCTAGCGACATGCCGAGAGCCGCCATCCGGTGTAGACGAAGGAGCCTCGATGCGTTCTTCGGGAGCAGCATCAAACCTGAGGCTGCAGCTACGAGGGATGGTCCGTCTATGGTGGGCGGGACGTTGTCGGTGCGGATGCTGGCCATGATGGGATTCTCGCAGACGACACTGACACTGGCGCGCTGACGCGACTGCTCCCCTTTGTCGAACCGTTCAAAGAAAGATGGTGATCGCTCTCGAGACGAGGGCCCCCGGGGCCGAACTGGTCAGGAGACTTGAGATACATGCAGGACTCTTCGGTGTCGAAAAAGAAGATCGACCGGTTGGGCATTTCGAAGAAGACGAAGTGGTCCTTGGAATACGAGCTGTCACCAGGACCCGATACGGTGAGGACATGACGACCGAAGCTCCGCGCCCACCGAAACTCAACCTCGACGATCTGGTTCAGGGCCTCCTCGGCGATATCGGTCCCGAGGAATTCCTCGAAGGGATGGAGTTCACTGATCTCGACCTCGCCGAGGCGGACGCCACCCAAGCGACGTTCCTCGACTGTCGATGGGAGAACGTCAATTTTGGCGATGTCGACGCGCCGGTCGATCTCACCGGGGCGAGGTTCTCCGGCACGGAGATCACGGACTGCCGCGCCGACACGTGGACTATGCCCCGTGGAAACCTACTGCACACCGAGATCTCTGGAACACGCATCGGTGCCGGCGTTGTCTATGACAGCGTGTGGGAGAAGGTGCGATTCACCAATTGCCGCATCTCCTACCTCAATCTGCGCGGGTCGAAACTCACCGATGTCGAGTTCCGCGACTGCAAGATCGACGAGATCGACCTCGACCGAGCGAAGGTCAGCCGGGTCGCATTTCCGGGAAGCACCGTCGGCGTCTTCCAGTGCGAAGGCGCCACGCTCGGCAACGTCGACATCCGGGGACTGCAACCGCATAAGATCTCCGGTGTGCACTCGCTGCGCGGAGCGACCATCGACGACACCCAGCTCATGCTCTTTGCCGAACTCTTCGCCTCAGAACTCGGCATCACCGTGGAGTGAGCACGGGAGCCTCCTAGCGGAGAAGCACGGTCTCTGACCTGGTGAGACACCTATTGCGCAGATCACTCTTCGGTGAAAGACTCACAGCATCGCGGCATTCGCCCGCAGCGAGTCCGCGTTCTCACTTTCGAATCGACGGAGGATGCGCAAAATGGCCAAAGAGATCTTCGTTTCACTCGGTATCGACATCGACGCAGTGTCAGGCTGGCTCGGTTCCTACGGTGGGGAGGATTCTCCTTCCGACATTCAAAGGGGCATCTTCGCTGGCGAGATCGGAGTTCCCCGCCTCCTGAAGATGCTTAAACGCCGCGACCTCAAGGCTAGCTGGTTCATTCCCGGACATTCGCTCGAGACTTTCCCTGACCAATGCAAGATGGTGCACGACGACGGACATGAGATCGGTGCCCACGGCTATAGCCACGAGAACCCCGTCGCAATGACGAACCGTCAGGAAGACATCGTCATGGAGAAGTCCGTCGAGCTCATCACGAACCTCACTGGCATCCAGCCGCGCGGCTACGTCGCCCCATGGTGGGAGCTGAGCGCATATACGCCTGAGCTGCTGAAGAAGTTCGGTTTCGAATACGACCACAGCCAGAGCCACAAGGATTTCGTGCCCTATTACTCCATCGCCGGCGACGAATGGACCCCGATCGACTATTCGCAGTCGCCGGAAACGTGGATGAAGCCTCTCAAGCACGGTCAGGAGATTGACCTCGTCGAGATCGCCGCGAACTGGTACGTCGATGACTTGCCGCCGATGCTGTTCGTGAAGAGCAGCCCGAACAGCCACGGCTTCGTCAACCCCCGCGATATCGAGACTCTGTGGCGCGACCAGTTCGATTGGGTCTACCGCGAACTCGACTATGCGATCTTCCCGATTACGATCCACCCGGACGTGTCCGGCCGTCCGCAGGTGCTGCTCATGCTTGAGCGACTGCTGGACTACATCGGCGGGCACGACGGCGTGAAGATTGTGACCATGGGAGAGATCGCCGATGACTTCCGGGCACGCTATCCGTTCGAGTCACCTAAGCGTCCACCGGCGTTCTGATAACACTGGTCAGCAAGCGGCGTCCGTCGTCGGTACCTCCGTGGAGCGGGCCGAGAGCCCCGTGGATACACATGGAAAGAAGGTCGGGATGAAAGTTGCCGGAGTCGACCTCGCAGCCGAGGCGGACCGCACTGGCCTCGCTATACTCAATTTTGGCGAGGGGGAATCGCTCAACGCGCAAATAACAATTGACGAACTTCTTCTTGGCGCCGACGATGACGCGATCCGGGACGCAATTGTTCAGGCAGGTCGGACAGGTATTGACGTGCCTCTTGGCTGGCCACAGAAGTTCGTCGAATTCGTGTCCGACCACGCCAGTGGAACATTGTCTGCTCCGGAGTCCACCGACCGCGAATGGCGACGGGGTCTGGCGCTGAGGGAGACTGACCGGTACGTCCAACGCGCAATTGGTGTCTGGCCATTGAGCGTCGCCACTGAGCGGATTGCTTATGCGGCAATGCGCTGGGCCGGTATCGAGGCACACGTGAGGGCAGAGGGCGTCTCAGTTGCCCGAGACGGGTCAGGTGTTGTCTATGAGGTCTATCCTGCGGCAGCGCTGAAAGCGTGGGGCCTGCAACATCGTGGTTACAAAGGACAGAAGAATTCTGAGGTCCGGCACGAGTTGGTCGACGACCTGTCCGCGAAATTTCTCAACTTGGAGTGGAATGGGCAAAGAGACTTCTGCGTCGCCGATGACAATGCGCTGGACGCAGTGCTGGCCGCTATCATCGCACTGGAAGCCTATCTGGGCAGATGCGAACCGGTTCCCGCTGAATTGCAGTCGAGTGCGCGAAGAGAAGGGTGGATCTGGGTTCCTCGAGACGCCTTGCCTGACTAGGGATCATTCGTCGTCCAACCCTTCGGGACTATCCGGGGGAGTGAAGTAGGTTCTGCGCAGGTAGAGCATCGTGCCAACGCAGACCGCAACGGCGACGACCGCGGTGACTGTCACGTCGATGGCATCTGTTCCGCCGACCAGCAGTGACGGCAGAACGAATCCGCCCACCAGCGAGCACAGCAGCACAACTCCCAACGGAACGCTGCCGATGAAGCTTCTGACCTCGAGCCTGACACCGCGTGCCCGAAACACCGACCAGACCACTATCGCCGAGACGGCCGCCACCCCAAGCATGGCCCAGAGCAGTGAATCGATCGGCCGGTCCCGCAGGAGTGCCTTGACGATCTCGCCGAGGCATCCCCACGCGCACAGCGCGGAGATCCCCAGCAGAATCGTGAAGATACGTGACCGCAACACTCAACCAATCGCCCGATCAGGGCCATATGCGACGCCGAAAGCAGCGCCTCACCGCTGCCCCAACTCGTCGATGAGCACCCGTTTGTTCTCCGAATAGTCGACGGGTACGACCACGACGTGCACACCGCCGGCCGAGAACGCGTTCTCCAAGGCATCGCTGATGCTGTCGACATCCTCGACGCGGGTGCCGGTGGCACCATACGATTCCGCATACTTCACGAAGTCGGGGTTGTCGAACGTCAGACCGAAGTCGGGCATCCCGTCAGCTGTCTGCTTCCACCGGATCATGCCGTAGGCATAGTCCTCGAGGATGACCACGACGAGGTCCAACCCGAGCCTGACTGCGGTCTCCATTTCCTGGCTGTTCATCATGAACCCGCCGTCGCCGACCACGGCCATGACTCGACGTTCCGGGTAGGTCAGTTTCGCCCCGATGGCCGAGGGCAGTCCGGCTCCCATCGTCGCCAGTGCATTGTCGAGCAGCAGGGTATTCGCCCGGGTCGTGCGGTAGTTGCGGGCGAACCAGATCTTGTACATCCCGTTGTCCAGCGCCACGATCCCATCGGTCGGCACGACGTCACGGACCTCCTGGACGATGCGCTGCGGGATGAACCGATCCTCATCGGCCCCCTCGTGGATCTTGATGAGGATCTCATCGCGCATCGGCAGGAGCGCCTCGGCGGTGGGCACGGGGCCTCCGAGCACCTCGGCGAGCCTGTCCAAGGACGGACCCAGGTCACCGATGACCTCGAACTGCGGGAAATACACCTGCTCGACGATCGCGGGACGGTACCCGATGTGCACGACGGTCGGTCCGTTCTCATCCATCGTGAACGGCGGCTTCTCCGTCGTATCGTGACCGATGGCGACGATGACATCGGCGGCATCGATCGCGTCGTGGACGTAGTCACCGGACGTCAGCGCCGCCGTGCCCATGTACAGACTCGACGACCCCGACACCGAGCCCTTGCCCATCTGCGTGGTGACGTAGGGGATGCGCATCCCGGCGACGAACCGCGACAGAGCCTCGCTGCACGAGGCCCGGGACGCATCCGCTCCGAGCATGAGCAGCGGCTTCTTCGCCTCCTTGATGACGTTCGCGGCGTTCGCGATCGCCGTGTCCCCGGCGACTGGCCGAGTGTTCGTATGCGGTTCGATGAGCTCGAACCCGTCGACCGGCATCCCCGCGATGTCCTCGGGCAGTTCGAGATGCACCGGCCCCGGACGTTCGGCCTGAGCGGCCCGGAACGCCTCGCGGACCATCGTCGGAATCATCGCCGCCGAGGTGATCTGCTTGCTCACCTTCGTCAGCGGATCCATCGTCGCCACAGTGTTGACCATCTGGAACGCCGCCTGCTCGGCCGTGCGGATGCCCTTCTGCCCGGTGATCATGATGACCGGCATCCCGCCGAGGTGGGCGTACGCCGCCCCGGTCGCCAGATTGAGTGCCCCCGGGCCCAAGGTCGTCAACACGACACCCGGCCGTCCCGTCAGCCGGCCGTAGGTGGCAGCCATGAACGCGGCGGCCTGCTCGTGGCGGGTGAGGATGAGTTCGATCGATGAGTTCCGCAGGGAGTCGACGAAGTCGAGGTTCTCCTCACCGGGAATGCCGAAGATGCGCTCGACGCCTTCGTTCTCCAGGGCTCTGACCATGACATCTGATGCACGTTGTGTCGTCATGTTTCCGACACTACGCTTCTCATGATTCGATCCCAATGATCCAGAACACACCCTCACGCATAGGTGAGATCCCACCCGCACCGAGGCGGCCCGCCCACCCAGCGGACGGACGCAACCGCGGGGCCGCCTCGGCGAGGGACGGCCTCACCGAGGCGGATCACCCGCCCAGCGGACGCCGCCCCAGGTGCCGGCGGGGGAGACGATAGACTGACGACGAAGAAGAATGACGTCCCATCGACACGGACAAAAGGACATTGATGACAGACCAACTCGACCCCTTGGACGAGTCGGCCGTGAAGCAGGCCGTCGACGCGGCACTGCAGGCATTCGCGGATTCGACGACTCTCGACGAGCTCAAGCAGGCGAAGATCGACCACACCGGCGACAAAGCCCCGCTGGCGCTCGCCAACCGAGCCATCGGCTCACTCGACAAGGCCGATAAGGCCGCCGCCGGCAAGATCGTCGGTAAGTCCAGGGGACAGGTCAAGCAGGCTCACGACGCACGGCTGGCCGAACTCGAAGCCGAACGCGATGCGGCCGTGTTAATCGAAGAGGCCATCGACGTCACCCTGCCCACCGATCGTCGCCGCCTCGGCGCTCGCCACCCCTTGAGCCTCATCCAGGAACAGGCCGCGGACTACTTCGTCGGCCTCGGCTGGGAGGTCGCCGAAGGACCGGAGATCGAATCAGAGTGGCTGAACTTCGATGCGCTCAACTTCGGCCCCGACCATCCGGCCCGCCAGATGCAGGACACGTTCTTCGTCGACCCACCCGAGGCCGGCCTCGTGCTGCGCACCCACACCTCTCCGGTGCAGTCGCGCTCGCTGCTTGAGCGCGGAGTGCCGCTCTACGTCGTGTGCCCGGGCAAGACCTTCCGCACCGATGAGCTCGACGCCACCCACACCCCGGTGTTCCACCAGATCGAAGGCATCGCCATCGACAAGGGTCTGACCATGGCCAATCTGCAGGGCACCCTCGACGGATTCGCCCGCGAGATGTTCGGGCCGGAGTCGAAGACCCGCCTGCGCCCGAGCTTCTTCCCGTTCACCGAACCGAGCGCGGAGATGGACTTCTGGTTCCCCAACAAGGTCGGCGGCCCCGGCTGGATCGAATGGGGCGGCTGTGGAATGGTCCACCCCAATGTGCTGCGCGCCGCCGGCATCGACCCCGACGTCTACCAGGGCTTCGCCTTCGGCATGGGCATCGAACGCACACTGATGCTGCGCGAGGGAATCAACGATATGCATGACATGGTCGAAGGCGATGTGCGCTTCTCGGCCCGTTTCGGAATGAAGGCTTGATATGCGCGTCCCACTGAACTGGCTGGCCGATTATGTCGATCTACCAGCCGAGACTGATCCCCATGCTCTTGCCGCCGAGTTCGCAGCCGTCGGTCTCGAGGAAGAGGACTTCTTCGGACCCGAGATCACCGGACCCCTCGTCGTCGGCCGCGTGCTCGAACTGGTCAAGGAAGAGCACTCGAACGGCAAGACCATCAGTTGGTGCCGCGTCGACGTCGGCCCCGACCACAATGAGGCCCTCGACGATCCGAAGGACCCGCAGCCCGGCCCCGAGGTGCCCAGCCGCGGCATCATCTGCGGAGCGCACAACTTCGTGCCCGGTGACCTCATCGTCGCCTGCCTGCCCGGAGCAGTCCTGCCCGGCGACTTCGCCATCGCTGCCCGGAAGACCTACGGTCACACATCCGATGGCATGATCTGCTCGGCCAAGGAGCTCGGCCTCGGCGAGGATCACGACGGCATCATCGTGCTGACCGACCTCGGGCTGACCGGTGAGCCCGGCGATGACGCGATCGCGTTGCTCGGCCTCGACCAGGTCACCCTCGACGTCAACGTCACCCCCGACCGCGGCTACCAGCTGTCGATGCGCGGTATCGCCCGCGAGTACGCGCAGATGAAGGGGCAGGCGTTCACCGATATCGGATCGGCCACTGTCGCCGAAGTGAACGCTCCCACCTCGGATGGGTTCCCCGTCGTCATCGACGATGCCAACCCCATCAACGAGGTGGCCGGCTGCGACCAGTTCACCGCCGTTCAGGTCACCGGCCTGAACCCGGAGGCAAAGACCCCGTTCTGGATGCAGCGACGCCTGCAGCAGGCGGGCATGCGCCCGATCAGTCTGACCGTGGACGTGACGAACTACGTCATGCTCGAACTCGGTCAGCCGCTGCACGCCTATGACACCGCGCTGCTCGGCGACGAGATCGTCGTCCGCCGTGCGAGCGCGGGGGAGAAGTTCACGACGCTGGACGATGTCGAGCGCACACTCGATGCCGAAGACCTCCTCATTACCGACCGTGGGGATGGACCCAGCGGCAAGGGCGGGAAGATCATCGGTATGGCCGGAGTGATGGGCGGAGCCGATGTTGAGGTGAACGACCGGACGACCGACGTCGTCATCGAGGCCGCTCACTTCGATCCGATCTCCATCGCCCGCACCTCGCGTCGCCACAAGCTGTCCTCGGAGGCCTCCCGTCGCTTCGAGCGCGGAGTCGATCCGAAGCTCGGACCGGTGGCGGCCCGCCGCTGCGCGGACCTGCTCGTCGAACTCGGCTGCGGCACGCTCAGTCCGGCGACCACGCAGATCGGGGACGCTCTCGAACCGACCGTCATCGAACTCCCGGTTGAGCGTATCGGCAGCCTCGTCGGAGTGGAGTACACGACCGCCGAGGTGACCGGACTTCTCGAAGGAATCGGTGCCACCGTCGAGGTCATCGGCAAGGACCGTCTGGCCGTGACCGTACCCAGCTGGCGCACGGACATCACCGACACTGTCGACCTCATCGAGGAAGTCGCCCGCACCGGCGGTTACGACCGCATCCCGTCCGTCCAGCCTGCCGCGCGGGCCGGCAAGGGGCTGACGACTGCGCAGAAGACGCGCCGGCGGATTTCGAATCTGCTGGCCGCCGATGGTTTCACCGAGGTGCTGTCCTACCCGTTCACGAACGACAAGCGCGACGACCAGCTGCGACTCGAGGCTGACGATGTGCGGCGCAAGCATGTGCGTCTGGCCAATCCGATGTCCGATGACCTGCCGCTCATGCGCACCAATCTGCTCTCGACGCTCGTCGAACTTGTGGTGCGCAACCAGGGCCGCGGAGCCAAGGATGTGGCGCTCTTCGAGGCCGGACTCGTGTCCACCTCGGCTGGATTGCCCGAGGGCCCCGGACCGCGTCACCTGCCCGGATACCATCCGAGCGACGACGAGCTCGAGAAGATCTACGCCTCGGTTCCGCACCAGCCTTACCACTATGCGGGCATCATCTCCGGCAACGCGGAGATGCCCGGTGTCTGGGGCAAGGGCCGCAAGGCCGAAGCCACCGACGTCATCGACACCGTCCGTCGGATCGCTGAAACGAACGGACTCGAAGTCACAATCGAAGCCGACCAGATTGCCCCGTGGCATCCGGGGCGAGCCGCGAAGTTCATCCTCGCCGACGGGCAGACTCTCGGCAATGCCGGCGAGCTGCACCCGAAGGTGTGCGAGAACCTCGGCCTGCCGGCCAGGACCGTCGCCTTCGAGTTCGACCTCGACGCTCTGCTGGCCCAGGACGATCTGCGCGCCTGGGACGGTGCCCTGTCGACCTACCCGGTGTCGCGTCAGGATGTCGCCCTCATCGTCGATGCCGAACTGCCCACGCAGACTCTGGCCGCGACGCTGCGCGAAGGCGCGGGTGAGGAGCTCGAACTGCTCGAGACCTTCGACCTCTACACCGGCGACCAGCTGCCCGAGGGCAAGAAGTCGCTGGCGTTCCGCCTGACCTTCCGCGCCCCGGATCGTACGCTCAAGGCCGATGAGGCCTCGGCGATGCGGGAGGCGGCGACGAAGTTGGCCGCTGAGCGTCACGGCGCCGAAGTCCGCAGCTAGCCGCCCGAACCTGACCACTACCGAGGAGTCCCGACCATGTCCGAGAAGCTGCCCTACGGAACGAATATGCCCGCGACCGACGGTGCCTCTGAAGCGACCGCGGTCCCGTCCGAGACGATCGCGCTCATCACCGGCGGAGCTCGCGGAATCGGACGCCACCTGTCTGAGGCGTTCGCGAAGGCCGGTTATCACGTGATCGTCACCGCCACCTCAGCGAACAATGCGGAGGCCGCGGCTGACGAGATTGGTGAGGCGACCGGGGGAGCGGTGACCGGGGTCGGGCTGCGCACCGACGACATCGCCGCGGTGAAGGCGCTCCGTGAGTCCGTGACCGCTCTCGAGGCAGAGATCGGTCGGCGACTGCAGGTGCTCATCAACAATGCCGGTCGCATCGAGTCGACCGAGGGCTCGCTGTGGGACGCCGATCCGGAGAGCCTCAAAGGCGTCGTCGACGCGAACGTCACCGGGGTTGCGCTCATGATCAATGCGTTCGCGCCTGTGCTGATCACGAACGCCGAGGCGGCCAGCCGTGCCAGCCGCATCATCGACCTCAACTCGGGGTCGGGGGCGCAGGGGACACCCGCCTACGCCGTGTACTCGGCGTCGAAGGCGTCGCTGTTCCGTCTCGCCGATTCGGTCGTCCATTTCGGTCACGACAAGGGACTGCGCATCTTCGAGATGGCTCCCGGAGTCGTTGAGACCGCGATGACAAAGTCCATGCCGGTCCATGACTTCCGCACCGGAGATGACTGGACCTCACCGGAGCAGGTGACTGGCCTCGCGCTGGCCTTGGCATCAGGGACCTTGGACTCATACACCGGGCGGTATGTCCGTGCGGGTAAGGATTCGGAAAAGTCCCTGATCGCCGAGGCGTCCGGCGGATTGTCGGATTCGACCCGCCGACTTGTGCTTGGGTGAGGATAGTGGGAATCGCGGTGCTTCGGAGAGGTGGCGCCTCGTTCACACTTTTCGGATTTGAGGATGGAGGTAGGTCGATTGAAGCTGGATCTTAAGAGACTTCAGTACTTGGGGTATTGGAAGATCTTTGGAATGTCGTATCCTGAAGATTTCAAGAAGCGTTCTAAGACTATTGATTTTGGATTCAGATCTACGAATACTTTGGGTGGCGGATTCGGATATAAGTCGGTTCGAGATCTCCCGTTGGAAGGACAGCTGAACAAGCTTCAGCTGCGTTCAATCGCGAAAGATAAGATTCGTGAAATTTCTCGTTCATCGTCGTCCCTCCAAAATGTATTGGATCGGCGTACTCATGGTTGGTCTCGATTTGCAGGGCAGATGGGATTTTCTATTAGAACTCATGATGACTTCAGAGGCATTGAGGCTGCGAATGCGCCCAGAATCATTCTATGGGCCGCGCAGCTTCCAAATCACGATGGCACAGTGACGCTTCTGGTACTTCATGGGACCGCAGACGGTAATCTTCGTAGCACTGAACTCGCCGAGCTTCCGACTGACAGGGCTGGTTCCGATACTGAACGGATCTTTGAATATTTCTGGATCGCGAACAGGGGCATGGGCACTGACGAATTGCCATCAAAGTTGTTCGAACCCGCGAACGTGGCTGAGCGTTGCATCTGGATGATCGGCGATCAGCGAGAGTTCCGCCGAGGTGGTTTAGAGAGCATTTTCGAGATCCATTATGATGAAATGGTCCCTGAAGGGCGAAGGAATATATCGCCCTTTGCTTTTCCTAGTAGAGATCAACGCCCTCCAGTGGTCTCAAGGATTATTATCGGGTCTCCGCTTATCGTCCAATCAATGACCTCACGATCGCGATTTTGGCACAAGATTTTGAAAGTTTTCCGAAAGTCAATCTCTAGTTGGTGATTCTTCCAATTCTTCAGATGCGTCGCTAAGGAGGCTGGTTTCAGCTTCCAGGTCAGCTCGCAACGCCTTGAGCTGACCTTCTGAGCCGGACACAACTTGCACCCAGTCACTCTCGTCTCGGGCTTCGGCGGGTGACGTCATATCGAAAAGGGTCTTCGCAAATGCGTGTTGCAGCGGCTCGTCGAATCGATATTCACCACTAGCCGTCCTGCGGACAAGTGATCCACGTTCCTCACCCTGCAAGGCTTTCAGGTAGGTTGTCGCGTTACCAGAGGGGTATTGTGGATAGTAGTTGCGGACCTTGGCAAGGATCTCACCAACAGTGCCTCCGCTTTCTGGTAACTCAGTCAGTGCACGCAGTATTACCTGTGGATTGTCGTAGACCCGTTTCCGGTGGACTGTTAATGCCTTGCGGAAACGTGACCTCAAAATACTGGAGCGCGTACGCGCGTAGCTACTCACTGCGGCATCAAAGTCATCTTCTGTAAAATCGATGCGCTCACTTGAGTATGCGTCGACATTCCTTTCGTCGCAACAGGACAATGCAAGTGCATGGGTAACTGTGACGGTACCCACTGAGGTGCTAATAAGCCGTGATCGTATGTTTGAGAAACTTAGGTTGAGAAGCTCTTCGCCGATGTCCAGAATCTTTCCTAGCTCGTTCTCGTCAAGCGGAGGGACAGGAATGTCGATCAGTCGACGACCTACGTTCGTGGAGTCTCTCACGAGCTCATCAATCGAGTCCGATACTCCTAGGATTATGATCCTGGTATCTGGATATTTCGTACCTTCGTCGGAAAATATTTTCAATGCGTGCGAGAGTTTCTCGCGTTCGGGTTTGGGCACCTTATGGAAGTCTTCGATCACCCATGACAAATTTCTCGATCCTAGTTCCGCGACGAGGCGTTGAGGACTCATTTGGGGCCGTGCGATTGGGGTCTTTTGTTGCCCACTAGCGGTCTCTACCTGAATTCTGGCATCGAGCTTTGCCCCGATGAGGTCACTGCCGACAGTGCTAGAGAAACCGAGTTCCTCATTGAACTGTTCAGTTCTCTCGCTGACAAAAAAAGCTCCGGTTCCTGAAAATGCGGCTTCAAGAATCTCTCCATACGTGGAATCTGGTGTGCATGAAACTTTTACCGCTGTTTTCCCAGCGTCAACTAGAGCCTTGTTTACTAGAGAGGACTTTCCTGCTCCGGACTCACCCCAAACTACAATTTGTGTACCAGGCACATTTAGGCCCTTCTTGCGGATGTCTGCCATCTCAACTTGGCGTCCGACGAAGCCTCTCGCCGCGGGAACGGATGGGGTGAAGACTTCATTGGCGCGCACCGGTGGGTGCGAAGGTGATTCGGTATCAGTGTTGTCGGTCTTCGACTGGCTCCATGGTAAACGCATACTACGAGTATAATGCAATTAGTATGTGTTGTGTCTCATTGTCGAGCGGGTTGATGTGAGTCTTTGCTTATCGGGCGACTAGCTTAAGAAAATGAGTTGAGCTCATAGATTCTTTTGTGTCGTCTTTGAGCCGGGGCCCAGCTTAGTGAGCGGTAAGCTTGCCGGCGGATTCGGTCATGGGTTCACTGTAGTTATATTTCCGCATGGGGGCTTCAGATCCGCACCAGAGTAGGCTCCTGAGCCATCGTCCACGCCACAATCGCAGCCACGTGTGCATCGACGGAGTCGATGGCCGGCAGGGGAGCGGTCTCCGGCGGAACCAGTAGGCCGATTTCGGTGCACGACAGTGTCACTGCTTCGGCGCCGCGGGCCTTGAGGTCATTCATGATTTCGATGTAGCGGGCTCGCGACTTCTCCGTGAAGACTCCCTGGGTGAGTTCCTCCCAGATGATCTGGTCGACCTCGAGGCATGTCGTCTCATCCGGCACCAGCGTCTTGATGCCCTGCGCCTCGAGTCGGCCGGTGTAGAAGTCTTCGAGCATTGTCCATCGGGTGCCCAGAACGGCCAGCGTCGAATAGCCCCGGCGCTTCGCGATTGTCGCGATCGAATCGACCATGTGGATGAGAGGCGCATCGACTGAGGCCTCGATCGCCGGTGCACACTTGTGCATGAGGTTTGTGGCGATCGCGACGGCCTCGGCGCCGCCGTCGACCAATCGCTGTGCCGTCGAGACGAGCGACGCATCACTGCCCGCCCAATCGTTGGCCTCCTGTAGCTGCCGGATATCTGCAAAGTCGCACGAGTCGAGCAGGATCTGCGCCGAATGATGACCGCCGAGCTGTTTCGCCACGGCATCATTGATCTTCGTGTAGTACTCGATGCTCGAATGCCAGCTCATTCCACCCAGCAGACCGATCCTGCGCATACTTCCACTCCTCAACTCAACGGTGACTTCACGACGATTGCTTCCAGTGTGGTGCGCATCATCGGCCTCCGGTAGACCCAGTTCGCTCTGCTCTGACATAAGCTGGACTTATGGCTACTGTCTACGAGCAGGCTCTCGACCTCGGCGAGCCCAAACGCCTCCTGATCTTCGGCGCTATCGCCGAATCCGGCAGCATCGGCGCCGCCGCACGTGTCCTCGGCTGGTCCCAACCAGCACTGTCCCAACACATGAATGCCCTGGAAAAGGACCTCGGCGTCACGCTCTTCGACCGCACTCCACGCGGTATTCAGCTCACCACCGCCGGCCAACTCGCTCGCATCCGAGCTAACGAGGTGGCCGCCTCGGTGACGGGATTGCGCAGCGATCTTGCGAAGGCCTTCGGCCTCGGCGGACGCAATGTTCGCCTCGCTGGTTTCCCCAGCTTCGTCATCGGCCCACTGGCCGCAGCACTTGGCCGGCTCGAGGCAAACGCCGGCACAAGTACGGACTCACCGCTTCACCACTCCTACGAGGTCTCCGAGGCCGAACCACCCGAAGCGCTGCGCATGCTCGATGACGGTGCCATCGACATCGCCTTCCTCTTCCATCACGAAGACGAAGTCCCGCCCGAGCTCCCCGGACACATTACTGTCGACCTCGGCGCCGACCACCTCGACCTGCTCGTCCCCGAACGGTGGAACCGTGCCGGGCAGATCCAACACCTCAACGACGTCGCCGAACTGCCGTGGATCATGGGATGCGTCCGCTGCCGGTCCACCGCCGAACGCCTCTGTCGTACTGCTGGCTTCGAACCCCGGACTCGCCACATCACGGACAACCCTGGAGCCATCCAATCACTCGTCTCCAACGGACTCGGCGTCGCGCTGCTCCCTCGCAGCGCCCGCCGCTACTCCCAAATCGCGGGCATCGACCCCATCGCCCTGGAAGAAGCCGGCGCCCGCCGAGTCACAGCGATGATCCCCGATGGACTGGCAGACGCCTCCGAAGTCGTCGACCTGATCGATGCACTGCGAGCTGCTGACGTCACCCGCGGTGGGGCCGACGTCGCAACCGGACCGGAAGCAATGGAAGCCGCTAACGGTGCAACCGCCACCGGCACCGCGACTGACGGCTACAGTGAATCCCGATGAGCACGTTCACCAAAATTCTCGATAGGTGGCTGACGATTACCACGGCCGCGGCGATCATCGTGATGATGCTCCACATCGTCACCCACGCCCTGGCCCGGTCGATCTTCCATGCCCCGATCTACGGCACCAACGAGATCGTCGAATACTGGTACCTGCCCCTTGTGGCGCTGCTCGGCATCCCGGCCGCCCAACTGCAGAAGGAACACATCACCGTCACCATGGCCATCGAGCGGGCAAAACCTGCCACCGCTGCGGTGTTCACGGTCTTCGCGTGCGTCCTCGGCGCACTCGTATCGATCGCCTTCGCCTGGTTCGGGCTGGGTAAGGCACTGGAAAACACGGCGATCGGATCGACCGCCGATGTCTCCGATGTCATCACGTGGCCGGTGTACTACCTCGTGCCCATCGTCTTCGTGCTCCTCGCTGTGCTCTACATCCTCGACGTCGTCGCGATTTTCCGCCGCCGCACCGAGGCAGGGGAGGAGAAGTGAACGCGAACACCGACCTCACCGGCGCACCCCTGCCACCAGACGACGCGAACAGCGCGAACATCACCGGCACTGGGCGCCCGAACACCATCGCGCTCTTCCCGACAGGTTCCCGTCGCGAACGCCCCGGCACACTGGCCCTGACCATCGGGTTCGGACTCGTCGCCGTCTGCCTCATCGGCCTCTTCACCAGCCCGTCCGCGGCCATCGGCGGAGCCTGGTGCATCGGTATGATGCTCGTCCTCCTCTTCCTCTCCGTTCCCGTCGCCATTGCGTTGTCCGTGCCATCGATCATCGGCGTCTACGCCGTATCCGGCATCCCGGCGACGATGAACATCCTCTCCACCGCCCCATTCAGCGCCGTCTCGGACTGGTCGATGAGCGTGCTGCCCATGTTCATCTTCATGGGCATGCTGCTCACCCAATCCGGACTCTCCGGCAAGATCTACCGCGTCGCCGACCACTGGTTCTCCTGGCTGCCCGGCGGCATCGGCATCGGCACCACCTTCGCCGGGGCGGGCCTGTCCGCCGTCACCGGTTCGACCATCGGAATGACCTACGCCCTGGGACGCGCCGGCATCCCCGAAATGCTCAAAGCCGGCTACGACCGCCGCACGGCAGTCGGCACGATCATGGTCTCCGGCATGACCGGCAACCTCATCCCACCCTCGATCCTCATGGTCGTCTACGCCGGCATCGCTTCCGTCCCAGTCGGCCCGGCGCTCATGGCCGGAGCCGTCCCCGGCATCCTGCTCGCCGTCTGCTTCGCTGCCTTCATCTTCGCCATCGGCGTCATCGCCCCGAAACTCGTCGGCCGCGGCCGGGTAGCAATCGACCCCGCCAACACCGCCAACACCACCACCGACCTCGCCAAAGCCACCACCCGCCCCACGACCACCTGGCGTGACCGCTTCAGCTCACTGGGCGGGATCTGGGGTTTCGCCGTCATTCTCGTCGTCCTCTTCGGCGGCATGTTCTCCGGCATCTTCACTCCCACCGAGGCTGGAGCCGCCGCCGCACTCTGCTCCCTGCTGCTGTGCCTGTGGGAGAAGCGGGGCGACGGGCCGTGGCGGAAGGTCGCGGGATCGGCCATGGATACGGTGGCGGCCACCTCGGCGATCTTCTTCATCATGATCGGCGCGACCATGCTCACCAGCCTGCTCGCCATCACGGGACTCGCCCCCATCCTCACCGGCCTCATCACGGACCTCGGGCTCTCGCGGATCGGATTCCTGCTCGTCCTCATCGTCCTCTACATCGTCATGGGCATGTTCTTCGACACCCTGTCGATGATGCTGCTGACCATCCCGATCCTCCTGCCCACCCTCGAGACGATGGGTGTCAGCCCGCTGTGGTTCGGAGTCTTCGTCGTCCTCCTCGGCGAGTTCGCCATGGTCACCCCGCCGGTCGGCATCATCCCCTACATCGTCCACTCGATCGCGAAGAACCCCGAGGTCAACCTCGGTGCCACGGTCACGCTGCGCGATATCTTCATCTCCCTGCTGTGGTTCCTGCCCGTCGGCGTCATCTTCCTCATCCTCATGGTCGCCGTGCCCGGAATGACCGAATGGCTGCCCGACCTCATCAGTCGCACCAGCGGGGGAATGTCCGGATAATCCTCGCCGAGGCGGCCCGCCCACCCGTGCCCCGTGTCGTCTGGGTGGCCGCCGCAGGGTGTGAGCGGACTCATGGTTAGGGTGACCTCATTCAGGCATATGATTGGAGGGAATTCTCAGCCGTCGTTCAAAGGAGTCCCATGAAGCGCATCCGTACGGCTGCTCGCCCCGCTCATGCCATCGCGGCGGTCGCATCGCTGGCACTGTTGGCCGGATGCGCCGGATCCGTCGGCGGCGATGGCTCCGGCTCGGATGACTCCGCGGGGGAGGGCTTCGCCTATGACGCTTCCCAAGATGAGATCGACGAGGCTCTGGCCGACCTTGATCCTGTGACTCTGAAGTTCCAGCCGTCGGCGATGTCGGAGAAGTCGATCCTCGCGCCCAACGGACTCGACGTGAAGAAAGCCATCGAAGAACGTTCCGGCGGAAAAATCACCGTCGACATCGTCTGGGGTCAGGCGATCGCCAGCTATGCCGACGTCGATGATGCCCTGGCCGATGGCCGAGTCGACCTCGCCTTCACTCTGCCGTCGTACACCCCGGCCGAGTACCCTGCCTTCGACGCGATCGGCACGGCCATGTCGACGTTGCCGTCCTCGCCGGTGGCCAGTGACCTGGCGGCGAACGCAGCAGGAGTGCAGGCCGCATGGGAGACACCCGAAGTGCTTGAAGAATTCGAGAAGAAGAACCTCGTCGCGCTCATTCCGATGCTCGCCGCCGGTGGGTATTCGACGATGTGCTCGAAGCCGATGACTTCGCTCGATGACTGGAAAGGCAAGCAGGTGCGCGTCGGTTCGGCCGCTGCCGGCAAGCAGGTGACCGATCTGGGTGCGACTCCGGTGTCGCTGTCGTTCCCGGAGACCTATGAGGCGCTGCAGCGCGGAACCGTCGACTGCGATCTCGGCCAGTTGGCACCGAATGTCGAGGCCGGCACCCTCGAGGTGGCCCCGAACATCGGTGTGGCCTCGGACGCGGGAATCGCGCGATCGGCCGGCGCGATTACGGCGGGCAAGAAGTACTCGGAGCTTCCAGTTGCCTACCAGCAGGTCATCTTCGACTCGATGTCGACGACGTTCTCCACAATGATGGAGGTCGTCATCGGAGCGAAGGCGCAGGCCGTCGAACAGGCGAAGGACAACGACGGTTCGGTCAAGCCTTTCGACGATGACGTGCAGAAGCAGATGGCGAAGTACGCGAAGACGCTGTCGGAAAAGACTGCCGAAAAGGCTGGCGTCACCGATGCGCCGAAGACGCTGGGCACCGCTGGAAGCGAATGGGCGAAGTCCGTGTCCGATCTCGGCTTTGACGACAAGGCCGACTTCGCCTCACTCGATGAGTGGTACCCGGACGATGCGAACTACGACAAGCTCGGCGACGAGCTGTTCGAGAAGGTCATGGCCGAGCACCGGCCGGAGTGAGCTAGGGCTGTCAGAGATCGGTGTGTCGAATTTGTCGATTGTGCTGGAATCTGATGAAAGACTTCCTCGCACGATTGTGAGTTCGCGTCGACGACGTCTGTTCCAGCCGGACCGCGTCTGATCATTGTGCGGGAGGGGTGCGTGGCAGGGACGAGAGCTTTGTCGACGCCGAAGTATTAGGCCGAAAGAGTTCGGTGTCCCATCCCTCACGACATCAGGCTAACTATCGTTGTGGAATTCAGGTGAGGAGGATTCCAAGCCACTATGACTGTGCGAGTCAGCTGGAAGCGGCAAAAAGTGGTCAGGCCATCGGCGTAAACGTAGAGCGGAACACGTCGAGGCCCTTCTTTCGGGAAGGAATAAGGATATTTCCTCGTGTTGTGGAGCTTGATGCATGCTTTGGCATTCGGAGATTCATACGAATGGCCTCATTTGAGAGGCATTGCTTTGTAATAAATCGTAAACAGTCGCGCATCACGCAATTGAAGCGAGATGGGCGACTGATCTGTTGCCTTTGCGTTCCAAATGTACTTATTGAGTGTTGAGTTTTGACCGGCTCTTGAGCCAAGCGCTTATGAGCATTAGCGCAATCAGTATCGGGCAGACGATAGCTGTCAGCATTGCACCAAATCCAAGGCCAACCAGCCATTCGGATCCTGAGAATCCACCGCCGTTGGTGGAAAATGTAACTGTGGCGATAGCGCCTATTATTAATAAGCTGATTGCAAGTAGGGCTATTAAAATGATTAGAGCTGGCTTGAAATATTTCATCCCAGTTTGCTCCTTTGCTGGTTATTTCTTGGACCGATTGCAGCGATCGAACGGATTTGCAATCTGCTGCCATTTCTTGGTCGGCTGCCAGGATTCCATATTGTACACTCCAGTCGGGAACCATGCGCCGACCACGTGGCAAAGAAATTGCTGTTCTATATTATAGTTCCAGTACTTCTTGGTGTTCGAACTTCCAAGCACCTTTTTGGCATGCTTAACGTGTGTTCTATGCGTGTTCAGTGCATTTTGTTTCCGACCGAGTTTAGTGGGGTCGAGGTTCACAATGTATTTTTTGGAAGATTTCTTAGTAACCCAACCTTTATTATACCAAACTGTTGAAGCATACGCTTTGACGGTAATGGGCTCTTCGACTTCTTCGTTGCCAATCAGGAATTTCTGCGAGATTGTTTTCTCGTCGGCGCTAAGTTCAGCCCGAACTGGAGTTCCATCACTGGTGTGGGCATCTTCGATGAGTATGCCTCCCACGATTTCCCCGTTTGAGTCACTCATTTGAACAGACTGTTCGCCCTCATCGTCCTCCACGATCTTGACAGTTACGTCATCTTCAACTGACGCATCGAGAATGGCGTTTTCAGAGTCTGCGTAGTCGATGGTGAACTCGGCGGCTGTTCCTCCATCGACAATCGAGGCGTCGAGTTTCGAGCCACTGCCATTCGCCAGTGAAACGTTGAAGTCCGATACTGGGCCGTGGAGATCGAGTGAGTTCTTGTTGATTGCAACATTCGCGTCGACGTCAATGGCGGTCGGTCTTGTGCTTGCTTCGGCCGGCGCCTCGGGAGAAGCGTAGCCAGTAGACGCAACCGCAAGGAGGAGCGTCAGGGATACTGCCGCGATCGGTCTGGTGGCTGTTCGGTTCAATATTGACCGTTCGTTGGTGTCCATCCATTTCGGTTGTCATGCGCGCTCGGCGTCGTACGGCTAGGTACTGTTCGACACTTGCAATCTATCAACATATGTTGTGTTTTCGCCACTTAGAACTTCTTTGATTCGCCAGACGTGCTCAGCGGAGCGTCAAAGAGAGTCTGTGGGGCGATCGGCAGGGATGAAATGTTAGCTCGTCTTCTTCATGTATTGAATCTCAGTCGAGGCTCAAGGGTTGCGTCTATGTACTGACTCCGATTTTCGCGGCCGAATGTATTGCCTCGTTGATTGATGTCACAGTCGATGCGGGAGCTAGTTTTCGGGGTGTTTTTCATCCTTCAGATTTCGGCATCGGAGCTCAGGCCTTGTGTAGGTTCTGGCCGTGCATGCAACCTGCCGACCCACATGAACGCCGCACCAGCTGGAAGTGAAATCACGCTGTACCCGAATCCTCGCGTCCACCGGTCTCGACATGAAGAAGGCTATCTAAGAGTGATCGGGCGGTCGGAGCGCCCTCAGCATCGTCTGGGGCCTTCGATGCGACTGGCACGGCGATGTAGACGCTGCTGTTATCACCGTTGGCCGGCGATCTGGCGGCGAACGTTGCCGGCGTTCACGCGGCGTGGGAGACGCCGGAAGCGCTCGATGAGTTCGAGGAGAAAAGCCTCGTCCCGCTCATCCGGATGCTCGCCGCCGGCGGGTATTCGACGATGTGCTCGATACCGATGACCTCGCTCGGTGACTGGAAGGGCAAGTAGATTCGTGTCGGTTCGGCAGTTGCTGGCAAACAGGTGACTGATCTGGGTGCGCCTCCGGTGCCGCTGTCGTCTTCGGATACGTGTGAGGCGCTGCAGCGTGGGTCCGTCGGATGCGGCCTCGGCCAGTTGCCACAGAGCGATGAGGCCGGCACGTTCGAGGTGGCCTCGGGCATCGGTGCGGCCTCCGATTCGGGCATTGCCCGATAGGCGAGTGCGATCACAGCGGTCAAGAAATACAACTAGCTGCCGGTCGCCCACCAGCAGGGTCTTCGTGCATCTAAAACGGCCCGGTCAGTTCGAATTGCCCGTCCAAGGATCCACCAGTCGAACCCCTTCGAGCGCTTCGAAATGTTTCCTGTTCCGCGTCGCTACCGTCATGTTGTGGGCAACGGCGATGGCTGCAATGAGCGCGTCATCGAGCGGTGCGTGTTCAGGTACTCGGAACATACCCAGCGCACGAGCCGCAGGCAGGTCGAAAGGAAGGATGCGCCCGGCAAAACCGGGAAGCAGCATGTCTTCGAACCACGTTCGTAGGACCTTGCCTTGCTGTGCGTCGGTGCGTTCCTTCGACGCAACACCACGCTCGATCTCAGAAATGCTCAGGGCCGACACAAACTGGTCACACGTGGGTATGGAATTCGACCAGTCTTCGACCTCCGGGTTACGCCCCCGTACTCGCAGCGCTGAAATGACGTTCGTGTCGAGAAGATAGTTCATAACTCTGCAGTGCGCGCCTTCAAGCCAAGGCGTTTCGGCTCAAACTCGATCTCGGTATCGGAATCCATCGAAATGAGGTCAACAAGGGTGGGGTCCTCGGCCGCAATACCGACTGCGAGTGCTTCCCTGGCTTCGGCCTCGATACTCGAATTGTGGGCATTTGCTCGTCTCCGCAGGATTGCTTTAGTTCCCTCTGGCAGATTGCGTATCAGAATCTGTTCCATGACGCCTCCAAATGATATCAACACGATGATATCAACATTGGCAGCGGATCTGAAGAGCAGTCTTCCGATGCACTGCAAACTCTCAATCTCAATCACCCCTGATCAACTAGGCTGGGGACGGCGCCGAACGATGCTGCAGCACGGCGCAAGGAACAAATGACGGAAGGGCTGACGGGTGACGATCCTCTACACCATCGGATTGGGCGTCCTCAGCGCGCTCATCGTCGGATTCCTCGTTCGACGGATGATGCTCACCGGCACCGGAGCCGCCCGCAACACCATCGTCTCCCTCATCATGGGCCTCTCCATCTGGCCCATCACCCTCCAGGCCTACAAGATGCTCGGAATCTCCGCAGGCGGATACTATCCGACCCTGGACATGAGCTTCCCCGCCATCATGGTCTTCCTGCTGCTCTTCGCGTGGTTCATTGTCATCCAGATGTTCGTGCTCCTGGCGATCGAACTCATCATGCCCTCGGGCACACTGAGCTCCCTCATCCGCAACGCGCCGAAGATCCCCACCTGGTACCGCCGCGTCAACCGCCTGGCCCAGATCCAGAAGATCCTCATCAAATTCGGCCTCTCCCGCTACCTCAGACCCCGAATCCCGACCCTGCGCGTCTCTCTCCGAGAGATCGCCGCCACCACCCGTGACGCCCTGGCCGCCTCGGGGGTCACGTTCATCAAACTCGGCCAGTTCATCGCCACCCGCGGTGACATGATTCCGCACGAATTCGTCGAGGAGTTCTCCACCCTCCAAGCCGGGGTGAAGCCCGTTCCCTTCGCCGAGGTGAAGGACCAGCTCGAGGCCGAATGGGGCCGTCCCGTCGCCGAGGTGTTCGCCGAGTTCGATGAGAAACCCTTCGCGGGTGCCTCCGTCGCCCAGGTCCACCGGGCTGTGACCTGGGAAGGTCGCTTGGTCGCGGTCAAGGTGCAGCGGCCGAAGATCCGCAAACAGGTCCGTGCCGACTGCGATATCGTCCTCACCCTGGCCGACCGCCTCGATCGCACCACCGACTGGGCGAAGAAGATCGGCATCGCGAAACTCGCGCGCAGCTTCGTCGATTCCCTGCAGGGCGAACTCGACTACCGCGGCGAGCTCGCCCACATCGAAGCCCTCCGCCTCGCCGACGAGACCGGGCGTTCGACGACGAGGACCGATTCCGTCGTCCACATCCCTCACGTGTACAAGGAGCTGTCCGGCGAGTTCGTCATCGTCATGGACCTCGTCGAGGGTGCTCCGTTGTCCCACGGCGCCGAGGTGGTCGACCACCTGTCCGAGATCGCGCGCAGAGAGATCGCCCAGGACCTCTTCCTCATGGTCGTCCGCCAGGTGCTCGGGAAAGGGATCTTCCACGCCGACCTCCATCCCGGCAACATCGTCGTCTCGAGCGCGGGCCGTGCCGGGCTCGTCGACTTCGGTGCCGTCGGCCGCATCGACAAACGGGACCGTCGGGCAATCGCGCTGCTGCTCATGGCCTTCGACTCGCAGAACTCGCAGGCGGCGACGGCCGCGATCCTCGAGCTGCTCGGGACACCGAGCGAAGTGAATCTGCGGGAGCTGCAGCGTGAGATCGGGCAGATCATGCTCAAATACGGCGACAGCGCCCCGGGATCGACCTCGGCGGCGTTGTTCGGTGAGCTCATCGATTTCGTCGTCGACTTCGGGTTCCCAATGCCCGCTTCGGTAGCGACGGCGTTCCGTGCCATCAGCACGTTGGAGGGGTCGATCACCCGACTGGTGCCCGAACTCAACCTGCTCGCGCTGGTCACTCAGAACGGCAAGACACTGCTCCGTGAGGTCGGGGGACTGGGAGTCGATCGTCACGAGATGACTCTCTACGCGGCGGCGACCGCGCCACAGATCGCCGAGCTTCCCGGGCAGATCTCTCGCATTGCCGGTCATCTGCAGGACGGTACGCTCGACGTCGGTACGAGTGGGCTGAACATTTCAACGATCAAGAATCTGCTCGTCTCGACTGTCGAGCAGTTCATTCAGGTGATCGTCTCGACCGCGCTGATCCTCGGCGGGGTCATTCTCATGGCTGCGGACTTCGGGCCGCCTCTGGCGCCCGAGCTCAAACTCTTCACCTACTTCGGAGCGTGGATGCTCTTGGCCGGCAGCGTCATCGCAGCTCTTGTCCTCGCTCCCGCACTCAGGCAGAGGATGGCATGGGAAGGATTGGGGTAGTCGGCACCAGTTGCGGACCAAGTCCACCCTGGCCGCCGACGCCCTGAAGCCGCCTATTCCGCTGCCACTAAATGACCGTCCCCGAGATCATTCAACGCCACCTTCTCGGGCCCCTGATCTTCGGGCCAGACAGGGCTGGGGATCTCTCCGGCAATGAGGCCACGCTCTCGTCGCTGACCGGGATCCGCGATCGGGGCGGCATCCATCAGGCGCCGAGTGTAGGAATGCTGCGGGTTCTCGAATACCTGCCGACGAGGTCCCATCTCGACGATCTGCCCCAAGTACATGACAGCAACGCGATGGGCGATCCGTTCGACGACAGCCAGATCGTGACTGACGAAGAGATACGACAGGTTGAGGTCCTGCTGCAATTCGATCATCAGATTGAGCACAGTGGCGCGTACGGAGACATCGAGCGCAGACACTGCCTCGTCGGCGACAATGAGACTCGGATTGAGCGTGAGCGCTCGAGCTATGCAGATCCGTTGGCGTTGACCTCCGGAGAACTGGTGCGGGTACTTCCGCATATCGTCAGCGCTCAGACCCACAAGTTCGAACAGCTCGACAACACGAGTCTCCGCGTCAGCATTCGACGCGGTCCGATTGAGACGCATCGGGTCGCCGACGATCTTTCCCACGGGCTTGCGCGGATTGAGGCTGGCAAAAGGATCCTGGAAGATCATCTGCAGATGCCGCCGATGCGGCCGCAGCTCCTTCGTCCCCAGGTCAGTGATATCAGTGTCGAGAAGTCTGATCGACCCACTGTCAGGTTTCTGCAGGCGCATGGCCAGATTCGCCAATGTGGTCTTGCCGCAGCCGCTCTCACCCACGAGTGCGAAAGTCTCTGCCTTGTCGACATGGAAACTGACATCCTCGACGGCATGGACGCGCATGCCGCCCGAGATCGAGAAGCCCTTGACCAGATTTTCGACATCGAGAATTTTCGTCATCGGGCGACCTCTTCCTTATCGAGCCGGAACAATGCGGGGGAGTCGGTGCCGTTCATTGATCCCAGCTTCGGAACAGCGCTCAAGAGCTTCTTCGTGTACGGATGCTGGGGACGGTGGAAGATCTCCTCCACGCTGCCGGTCTCGATGGCATGAGATTGCCGCATGACAAGCACCCGGTCGGCGATCTCGGCCACCACACCCATATCGTGAGTGATGAAGATGATCCCCGCGTCGAGGTCGTTCTTCAGCTCGCGGAGCAGAGCGAGGATCTGCGCTTGGATCGTCACGTCCAAAGCCGTCGTCGGCTCATCAGCAATGAGGATCCGCGGCTGGCACGCCAGTGCCATGGCGATGACGACACGCTGCCTCATACCGCCCGACATCTGATGCGGATACTGACGGGCGCGCCGCTCCGGTTCGGGGATGCGCACCCTTTCCATGATCTCGATGACGCCCTTTCTCGCTTCTCGGCGAGACATACTCTTGTGCACGCGCAGCACCTCGGCGAGCTGGTTGCCCACCGAGTAGACCGGATTGAGTGAAGTCAGCGGCTCCTGGAAGATCATTGAGATGTCATTGCCGCGAATCGTGCGCATTTTCGCTTCCGAAGCAGTACGCAGGTCGACGATGTCCCTGTTTGCCCGAGTGAACTTCATCTGACCGTGGGTGACTTTTCCTGAGGATGAGAGCTCGACAAGCCGCATGATGGCAAGAGAGGTCACAGACTTTCCCGAACCGGATTCCCCGACGATGGCAAGCACCTCTCCGGGGCTGACATCGAACGAGATGTCATTGACGGCAACGTTCTCTTGGAACTTCACGGCCAAGTCCTTCACCGACAGAATCGGTGATTCGTCTCCTCCGGCCGCAGCTGGGGCGCCGGCTGAATCAGCGGTGAGCGTTGCGGTGTTCATCGTTCACGTCCTTTGGGGTTGAGCGCGTCGTTGAGGCCGTCGCCGGAGAGGCTGACGCTGAGGACTGCGAGGAAGATGGCCAGGCCCGGGAACGCCACGGGCCACCACGCAGTGAGCATCTGTTCACGGTTGTTGCCGAGGATCAGGCCCCAGCTCATCGTGTTCGGATCCCCCAGGCCGAGGAAGCTCAGCCCTGCTTCGAAGAGCATTGCCTGGCCGATCACGAGGGTGGACATGACGACGATCGGCGGCAGAGCGTTGGGCAGTATCGTCTTCATGATGATCCAGAAGTCACCGGCGCCGGCGGCGCGATCGTTCTTGACATAGTCGAGTTCGCGAATGCGCAGGAATTCGGCTCGAGTGATGCGCATTGTCGCCGGCCAACTGACGACTCCGATGGCGATCGTGATCGTCATCAGACTCGGAGTGAACAGGGTGACGAGGACCATGGCCAGCAGCAGCGGTGGCAGAACCTGGAAGAATTCGGTGATGCGCACAGCCACAGAATCGGCCCATCCGCGGTGGTAACCGGCGAGACCGCCAAGCATGATTCCAATTGCGGTAGACAGGATGGCTGCGACCACGCCGACGAGCATGGTGGCTCGTCCGCCGTAGAGGAGCTCGGCGAAAAGATCCCGTCCCAGTGCGTCTGTTCCCAGCAGCACCTCGGACTCGCCGGGAGCCTCCATGGGGATGCCGACGATCTCGAACGGATTGTTCGGATAGATCATCGGTCCGAAGGTGATGGCAAGCAGGATTGCGGCGAGCAGCGAAAGGCCGATGAGGGCCACTCGATTGCGACGGAACAGCGTCCAAGCCGTCGTCGGCCGTTTCCTCGTCTGCACAGCTGCTGCAGACGGTTGTTCGGGTTGGCCTTGTCCGGTGCCCGGCAGTGACATGATGTCGGTCATTGTGGCCCTCCTGAGATGGCGATCCGCGGATCGATGATGCGGTAGGCCACGTCTGTGACCAGATTGGCGAGGATGACGAGCACAGAACTGGCGAGAAGGATTCCCAGAATCACTGGGATGTCACGGCGGAGGATCGACTCGAGCAGCAGCGACCCGAGACCGGGCCAGTTGAACACGACTTCGATGAGCACCACACTCGACAAGAGCGCACCGACATGGAGGCCAAGAAGGGTGACAACCGGCAACACTGCATTGCGCAGCCCATGTTTGAAGATGACGACCTTGCCGCCCAGTCCCTTCGCCCAGGCAGTGCGGATGTAGTCAGAGTCGAGGACGTCGAGCATGCTCGTGCGTGCCGTGCGGCTGTAGAGCGCCACATAGATGAGTGCAAGTGCAGTGGCGGGCAGGATGAGGTGCATCGTCGTGTCCCACATCTGCGGAAGCGCATGCGGGGAGACGATGATCGAGTTCATCCCCTGCACCGGAAAGATCGGCAGAGTGATCGACAGTGCCAGCAGCAGCAACACCGATGTCCAGAACACCGGTGCGGCGAAGCCTACGAGAGCAAGGACGGTGACGAAGTAGCTGAGGATCCCCTGCGGTTTGATCGCGGCGACGACGCCGAGCAGCGTGCCGATGACGAGGCCCGCAGTCATTCCGGTGCCGGCGAGGAGCACGGTCGGATAAAGGCGTTCGCCGATGAGCGCCGTGACATCCTGACCGAAGTAGAACGAGTATCCGAGGTCGAAGTGAGCGATTCTGACGAGATAGTGCCAGAGCTGGACGAAGATCGGATCGTTGAGTCCATACGCTTCTCTGATCGATTCGAGCTGCTCAGGCGTGGTGCCGCCGGATTCGCCGGCGATGACGGTGGCCGGGTCTCCGGGCGCGAGGTGGATGAGGACGAAATTGAAGATGATGACGGCGAGCAGGAGGAGCACAGCCTGCCCGATGCGCGAAGCGATCGAGCGGGTTCTCGCCAGAGCCATGCTTCTGCGCCCTTTGAGTCTGATCTTCGGTGGAGCTGTCAGGGACATGGTCAACCTTCCATCGAAATGTCCAGCAGCGGAGACATGATGCCGAACGGGCCATTGGGGGCGTTGTGCACGGAGTCCGAATAGATATTGCGATACTGCTGATTCTCCAAGGGAAGAATCGGCAGTTCTTTGGTGAGTATTTCCTGGACTTTGGTGTAATCGGCCTTCCGAGACTTCTCATCAGGTGCAGCGGCTGCTTTCTTGAAGAGCCGGTCGACGTCCTCGTTGCAGTACTGGGACATATTCGCCCAGAGGACGCCCTTCTTGATGTTGTCGCACAGGTAGGTGCGTTCGACTCCGACGGCCGGGTCTCCCCAGTTCCAGACGTTGTCCAGGGTCATGTCGTAGTCGTAGTTCGCCACCCTATTGCCCCAGGTCGGCTCGTCGGCGGAGCTGCGGATCTTCACGGTGATGCCGACGTCCTTGAGGTTGGCTTTGATGGTCTCGGCGATGCTCGACGACATCTCGGCGCTGAGCGGATCGTAGTCGAGTTGGACGGTGAAGCGATTGCCGTGCTCGTCGACCGGGTACCCGGCGTCGTCGAGCAGATCGGCGGCCTTGTCGAGATCGCGGTCGTAGCGCGGCAGCGAATCGTCGAAGTAGGGGCTGCCGTTGGCGATGGGGCTCGTCGCCGGCTCGATCTGTCCGCGGTGGAGCTTGTTGACGAGGTAGTCGCGATCGATCGCATAGGCGATCGCCTGGCGCACCCGCTTGTCCGAGACGTTGTCGCTCTTGACGTTGAACCCCAGCCAGGTGAGGGCGCCCAGCCCTTCGTAGCCCTCATCGGCGACCGTGACTCCGTCGACGGCTTCCATGCGCGAGAGGATCGACGGAGTGTTCGAGAGCATCATGTCGATCTCGCCCTTCTCCGTGGCCAGCGCCAGGGTGTTCTCGTCCGAGATGATCTCGATGAGCACCTGCTGCGGTGCCTCCTCGTTGGGCATGAAGTAGTCATCGACCTTGTCGAGCACGATCCGCTTTCCCTCAAGATTGCTGCGCAGCTGGTACGGTCCCGAACCGACGACGTCGTGCGCATTCTGCGGATGGTCGACGACGGTGTCGTCGGTGCCGTAGACATGCTTCGGCATGACCGGCAGGAACGGCGGACTCATCGCGGTCATCAGTGCCGGATGCCTGCGGGACATATTGATCACCACGGTCTGGTCATCGGGTGTGTCGACGCTGGTGACAGGGCCGAACAAGTTGGCTCCGAATGGGTGCTCCTTCTTGACCACTCCGAGTGAGAAGGCGACGTCCTCGGAGGTGACGGGCTCACCGTCGTGGAATTTCGCATTCTCCACGAGGTGGAGGGTCACTGTCTTTCCGTCTTTCGACTCGTCCCATGACCTCGCCAGGTAGGGTTCGGGTTCCATATCGCTGTTGAGTCGCACCGGGCTGGCGAAGAGCTGTGCGCCGGGCGTCGCCGTCGCGAGCCCCGACTGGACGGCGGGATTGAGCACGCGAGGGACCGAACCTGTGCCGAAGATGAGTGTGTCATCGCTGCTGCCGATCAGCGCGGACGGCGCTGCGCATCCGCTGAGCATCAGCCCCAGCGCCGCTGCGATCGCGATGGCCGGGGTGAGCAGGCGTGTCGTCGTCCGCTTGGGTGGCCGCCGACGGTCCGCGTCGTTCTGTCTGCGGGTGAACTTCATTGTTCCCTTTCCGAAGATCGGGGCCGGCTAGTCGCCGACCCACCCCTGTAGTGCCCGGGCCAGTGAGGTCACGGCTTCGGGAGTGCCGGCATGATCGCCGGCCGCGATGATGACGAGGCAGCCCACGCCGTCCGACGCCGCGGCCCCCGATGCGACCTCGCTGGTCTCGCACCTCGTACCGTCATATTGGACGAGGAACCGGTGGCCGGGCCTCCGCTCGTCGGGCAGGATCCCCTTGGCGCGGACGACGGTCTCCGGCAGGTCGAGGATGAGACCGCGCAGCTCCTCCGGATGGATCGCCGAGGCGGCCGTGATCGACCACGAGCTGTGAACTCGTGCGGGGGTACGGGAAGCGCCCCCGTCGTCGACGGACGGAATCGACTCGGAGACGGCGCCATCAGCACCGGGCGCCGTCTCCGATCGCTGCGACCGACCACCGGCCAGGACGTCGTCCCGGTCGATGATCTCCGCGTCGATGCCCGGGTCCGCCGCCAACCAGTCGACGACTTCACGCCGCTGCTGCTCGTCGACCAGATCCGTCTTCGTCAACAGAATCCGGTCGGCACCGCGCAGCTGCGACAGCACCGTCTCTCCCACCCATTTCCGGTTGACGTCCCGGCGGATGGAGGTGGCATCGGCGCAGACGAGGGCTCCGCCGTGGACGAAGCCGGGATGATCGCCCCAACGGGCGACGACCTCGGGCTGGCCGACCCCACTGACCTCGACGACGACCCGGGACACCGGGGGAGCGGCGGTCCGGATGCTCTCGATCGCCGCGGCCATCCCGTCGGAGAGGTCGCAGCAGATGCACCCATTGGCGATCTCCCACGTCCGGCCGTCGGCGCCGGCGATGATCTCCGCGTCGATGTTGACCGTTCCGAAGTCGTTGACGATGACTGCGACGCGTTCACCGTCGGTCCGATCGAGGATCTCGTTGAGCAGAGTGGTCTTGCCCGCCCCGAGGTAGCCGCCGATGATAGTCAGTTCGATCATCGCTCAGCCCGCCGCCCGGAAATGCCGGCCGGCCACGACGGTCCCGTGGACGGTGACCTCCCGCAGTTCGGCAGGTTCGCACTCGTAGGGATCCCGGTCGAGGATCGCGAAGTCGGCGAACTTGCCCGCTTCCAACGACCCGACGAGGTGGTCGAGCTTGAGCATGTAGGCAGCCCCCAGGGTGACGGCGTCTAGTGCCTGGGCCACACTGATGCGTTCGTGGACTCCGAGCACGCGGCCGCTGGGAGTGGCCCGTTCGGCCGCGTAGGAGGCAGTGGCCAGCGCGTCGAGGGGAGTGACGGGAGTGTCGCAGTGCAGCGAGATCGGCACCCCGATGCGCAGTGCGGTGGCGGCGGCGTTCATCCGTTCGGCGCGATCGGGACCGAGGATGAGGTCCCGGTGCTGGTCGCCCCAGTACCAGATGTGGTTGGAGAAGATGTTCGCGCACACGCCCAGAGCCTTCATCCTCCGGTACTGTGCCGGAGTGGTCAGCTGACTGTGGGTGACCGTGTGCCGGTGGTCCCAGCGGGGGACTTCGGCCAGCACCTGCTCGACAGTGTCGAGGAAGAGTTCGGTCGCCTCGTCGCCGTTGCAGTGGACATGGATGACCGAGCCGGCCGAATGGTAGGCACGGAAGGCCCGATAGAACTCCTCCGGTGAGGACAGCCAGATGCCGTTGCCGTCCTCGGACAGATAGCCGGGGGCCTGAAGCCGGGCGGTGAAGCCCTGGATAGATCCGTCGAGGAAGAGTTTGACCCCGCCGAGGTGCATCTTCTCGCTGCCGGTTTCGGCCAGATCCGCCAGGGTCCGCGACGTCGTGTCCGGGTCGCCGCCGGCACCCATGCCTCCGCCGAGGTGGAACAGTGAGAGCCGGAGCGGGAAGTCCTCGTCGTCGAGGATTCTGCGATGCTCGTCGAGGGCATCGGTCATGATGTAGGGGTTGCCGAGATCTGCCGAGGTGGTCACCCCATGGTTGCGAGCGTCGGCGGCGAACCCGCGCAGAGCAGCCGGATTGAACGGACCGCCGAGGAGAGAGGAGGCGCTGGAGATCAGCGCGATCGCCGGAGGCTCCCGCAGTTCGCCGTTGGGTTCGCCGTCAGGACCGCGGACGACGCCTTCGACCGGGCAGTCGCGGTCGATGCCCTCATGTTTCAGCATCGCCGAGTTCACGGTGGCCAGGTGCCCGCTCTGGTGGCTGACGAAGATCGGCCGAGTCGTCGACACCGAGTCGAGGTGGCGTTTGTCGAGACGTTCGCCGGGAAAGAAGATCGGGTCGAGCCCCCAGGCGACGAGGAGCTCACCGTCGCCGAGGCGGGTGTCGGCGTCCCGCAGACGGTCGAGCACCTCCTCGATGTTCGTGCAGCCGGACCAGATCGTGCCGTCGGGATCCTTGCGCGGATAGAAGCCGACATAGGTGTTCTCCCACATCCCTCCGCTGCCGGCGTGCGCGTGGGCTTCGACCATTCCGGGGAAGATCACGGCGTCGGCGTAGCGGTCGTCGATGCGGGAGGGTCCGTAGGCCTTGAGCTCGTCGAGGGAACCGACGGCTCGGATCCGCGATCCGCGGACCATGACCGCCTCGGTGGTGGGCCGTGCGGGATCAAGGGTTCTCACGGTCCGGGCTGGGTAGATGATCTGTTCGGGCGAGTTCATCGTGTGAGCGCCAGCTTTCTGCGGCAACGTCGTCGTCGACGGGCCGCTGTTCGATTGTGTCGTGCATGATGGGCGGCACCGGAGTCGCCGGAGATGGTGGTCGGGACGGACCCGACCACCATCTCCGGCGACCGGCGCTCACCTGTATCGAGGACTCACACGTAGTCCTTGTACTTGTCCAGAGTCCGAACCGGCTTGCGCAGTGCATCGCGGCGGAAGGGATCGCCGAGCTCCTTCGTGCACATGACCTCAATGACGGTGGTCTTGCCCTCGGTCTTCTGCGCATCCACGGCCTTCTGCAGGGCCGGGCCGACCTCGTCGAGCTGGTCGACGACGATTCCGTCGGCGCCCATCGATTCGGCCATGGCGGCGAAGCTCTCTCCGTTGTCGAGCTCACCGGCGATGAAGCGGTGGCCGTAGAACTCGACCTGGTTCTTCTTCTCCGCACCCCACTGCCGGTTGCGGAAGACGACGGCGGTGACCGGAATGTCGTGGCGGACCGCGGTGAGGACTTCGACCATGCTCATCGCCCAGGCGCCGTCGCCGGCATAGGCGATGGCCGGACGTTCGGGAGCGGCGCGCTTGGCACCGATGATCGTCGGCAGGGCATAGCCGCAGTTGCCGAAGCTCATCGGAGCGAAGAAGCTGCGCGGACGCTCGAACCGCAGATAGCTGTGGGCGACCGAGTTGATGTTGCCGATGTCGGTGGAGACCATGACGTCGGCGGGCATCGCCTTCTCGAGCTCGCGCAGCACCTGGCGTGGGTGCAGCCAGCTGCCGTCCTCCTTCTCGGCCTCGGCGATGGAGTCGAGGGAGAACTCATCCTTCTCATGGGTCCAGGAATCGAGTTCGGCTTCCCACGCATCCTTCTCTGCTTTGATGAGTCCGGCACGCTGGTCCTTCGTGGCGTCGCAGGCGACCTCGCGGTCGTTGAGGCGGGCGAGGAGATCCTCGGCGACTGCCTTGGCATCGCCGCAGATGCCGACGTCGATCTTCTTCACCAGGCCGAGCATCTTCTGGTCGGCATCGACCTGGATGATCTTCGCGTTGGTGGGCCAGTAGTCGAACTCGTACTGCGGCAGGGTGCCGAATGGTCCCAGGCGGGTGCCCAGAGCGAGGACGACGTCGGCCTGGTTGATCAGCGTCATTCCGGCCTTCGAACCCTGATAGCCCAATGGTCCGGCCCACAGTGGGTGGCTGGCGGGGAAGGAGTCGTTGTGCTGATAGCTGTTGACCACCGGCGACCCGAGGCGCTCGGCCAGGGCAATGCACTCATCGACGCCATCGGCCATGACGACGCCGCCGCCGGAGACGATGACGGGGTTCTTCGCCGAGGCGAGAAGGTCTGCCGCTTCCTCGAGGCTTTCGGCACCGCCTGCGCCCCGATCGACCTTCTGCGGTGTCGGGATCTGCGGATCGCATTCCCCGTAGAAGAAGTCACGGGGGATGTTGAGCTGAGTGGGACCCATCTCCGACCTCGCGCGGTCGAAGCAGCGAGCGGTGAATTCGGACATGCGGGACGCATTGGACACATGGCCCTGGTACTTCGTGAACTCCTGGAACATCGGCAGCTGATTGGCTTCCTGGAAGCCGCCGAGCCCGATCGAGTTCGTGCCCGCTTCGGGAGTGACGATCACGACTGGGGAGTGAGCCCAGAACGCGGCCGCGATAGCGGTGACGCAGTTCGAGATTCCCGGCCCGTTCTGGCCGGTGACCACCCCGTGCCGTCCTGATGCGCGGGCGTAGCCATCAGCCATGTGCGCGGCTCCCTGCTCATGGACCACCGGGATGAAGTCGATTCCGGCGGGGGCGAAGATGTCCATCGCGTCCATGAACGCCGAACCCATTATGCCGAAGATATCGGTGACACCGTTGGCCACCATCGTTTCGACGAAGGCCTCTGAGGAGGTGATCTTCTGAGTGGTGACCGCGTCGCTCAGCGCCGCGCTCTCGGTTCGATCGGCCAGTTCCGTCATCGCAACGTCTCCTGTTCGTCGTAGGACCACTGCCTTGTGGTCTCGGTTTTGTGTTCATTTCACTTCGAAAAGCGGAACACCTCGAATTTATGGTCCGAGCTCCGTCGGTGTCAATAGAGTTCCGAAAAAGAATTCGTTTGGTACGATATTTCGAGACGGAGCAATCATGGAGGCGCTGGCTGCGGAGCGGGAGCGACTGTCGAGCGAAGGCCGAAGAGGGCCGGGGAGGTAGCGAGAATGGACGATCTGACGGAGCCGCAAATCGACGAGCGGACCTCGCTCGCCGGTGAGACACCTGCGCTGAGGTTGGTGTCGCTGTTGGAGTTCATCTCCACCCGCGACCAGATCTTCACCCTGCAGGCCCTCGTCGTCCAGACCGGTCTGCCCAAACCCACACTCCACCGGATGCTGCAGCAGCTCGAAGGCGCGGGACTGCTCACTCGCCACAGCGACGGCCGCCATTACGGCACCGGAGCCAGGCTGCGACGGATGGCCGAGGACGTTCTGCTCAATGACTCGAGGCAGGGGGCACGGCGGATGATTCTGTCCCGGCTGTCCGAGGAGATCGGTGAGAGCTGCAACCTCACCGCGGTCTCCGGCGATGAGGTCATCTACCTCGATCGCGTCGAGACCTCACACCCGCTGCGCGTGCATCTCGAAGCCGGCAGCCGCGTGCCGATCCACGCCTCGGCCAGCGGGAAGATGATCGCTTCTCAGTACGGAGAGACGCCGCGCCGCAGGCTGCTGAGCAGTTCACTCTTGAGAGAGTTCACGCCGCACACTCTCACCGATCCGGCAGAGCTCGAGGCCGAACTCGATTCGGCCCGAAGCCGCGGCTATGCCCTGGACCGGCAGGAGTACCTCGAGGGCCTCGTCTGCCTCGCAGTGCTCATCCCCACCGATCTCGGCCGATCCAATCAGGCCTTGGCGGTCCAAGCTCCCGTGATCCGGAAGTCGATCGACGACCTCGTCGAACTGCTGCCGGTGGTGGAGGAAGCCGCCCAGCGCATGGCCGTTCTCGACGAGATCGACCGCGCCGACGAGAACTCGGCCTGAACCGCGACCAGACTGACCCGCCGCCACAGTGTGGCTGAACCACGACCAGGAAAGGACGGCGCTCATGGCCGACGTTTCAACACTGAGAGAACTGTTCGGCATCGATGCCGATATGCCCGTGCCGATGCTCGAGGAGGACAGTGATCTGGTCCCGCGCATCGATGAGAACTACCGGTTCGACCCTGAGGTGACCCGGGCGGTGCTCGCCGGGTTCTCCCACGGATCGCGAGTGCTCGTGCAGGGTCTGCACGGGACGGGGAAGTCCACGCACATCGAACAGATCGCCGCCCGCCTCAACTGGCCGCTCATGCGCGTCAACCTCGACGGACAGATCTCCCGGTCCGATCTCGTCGGCAAGGATCAGGTCGTCATCGAGGACGGCCAGCCCCGCACGGCCTTCGAGGAAGGCGTGATCCCCTATGCGCTGACGCGGCCGATGGCGCTGGTCTTCGACGAATACGATGCCGGCCGCCCCGAGGTCATGTTCATCATCCAGCGACTGCTCGAACGCGATGGCCTGTTCACCCTCACCGAGCAGAACCGAGTGATCCGCCCCCACCCGCACTTCCGACTCTTCGCCACGGCGAACACGGTCGGCCTGGGCAACGTCAACGGCCTCTACCACGGAGTCAACCGGCTCAACCAGGCCCAACTCGACCGGTGGAACATCATCGCCGCACTCGACTACCTCGACCCGGCAGAAGAACTCCTCGTCGTCACCGGACAGGTGCCCGAGGCGGCGACGCGCCTGGGCGAGGAGACGGTGGCGACGATGATCGAGGTCGCCCAGCTGACGCGCAGCGGGTTCGCCGCCGGCGACGTCTCCGCGCTCATGTCCCCGCGCACGGTCATCTCCTGGGCCGAGAACTCAGTGATCTTCGGCGACGTCGAATTGGCCTTCAGATTCTCGTTCCTCAACCGCTGCGACGCCACCGAACATCCGCTCGTCGCGGAGTACTACCAGCGCTGCTTCGGCGGTGAGCTCGACCTCGACCAAACGGCGTCGGCAAGCTGATGACCACGCACGGTCCGCAGTCATCGACTCAGCGCTCAGACCGGGAGGAACTCGTCCTCGAGCGCCGCCTGGCCGCCGTGTTCCGCGCACTGAGTCAGGATGCCGGGGTCGACCTGTGGGCGCACCGGCCGGCCGACGCGAACGGTCTGCTGCCGATGAACGCACCCCACCTCTACCCCGATCCCTCCCGGTCCGATCTGACCTCTCTGCGCGGAGCCACAGACGCCATGGCCATGCGCCGGAAGTGGAGCGATCCCGAGCTCCACGGTCAGCAGCTGCCGCAGGCCCGCGAAGAGCGCCTCCTCGTCGAGATCCTCGAACAGTTCCGGTGCGAGTCCCTGGCCCGGCAAGCGGGTGTGCGCGCCAACCTGTCCCAGCGAAACGCGCACTGGCGCAGCGAGTATCTGCGCAGCCGCCTGCACGAGACCCACCTGGGCATGCTGCTGTACACGGTCATCGTCGTCACCCGGTCGATCCTGACCGGAGAGCCGATCGGTCGGGAGGACTCCGACCTCCTCGAGGAATCCCGGTTCGAACTCTCATCCGAACTCGGGCCCTTCCTCATCCCGCTGCGCAATGCCCGACACGATCAGCAGACCTTCGCCGAGGTGGCCCGCGAACTCGCACACACGCTCGCCGGCCGGATCGCCGCCGTCGAAGAGCGAGAAGGCACGCGGTCCGGAGCCCGCGAGCGTCGCGCCGCACCGAGTCTGCCGCTGGTCTTCGACATCGCCGAGGATCTGTTCGCTCCCGCCCCGGAGGATTCCGGTGGGCAGCTCCACCTCGCCCGCGGCTACCGAGTGTGGACGACGCGATTCGACCGGGAATCGACCATCGCCGAGGTGGTTCGGACGGAGAGTCTGCGCAGCGGCAGGACCGCCATCGCCGCCGAAACGGCACGTCGGTCGGTGCCGTTGGCGCCCGTCGTCTCCCGTCTGCACGGTGTCGTCGAGGCGGTGAAGGACGCCCACGAACTCGTCGATTCCGAGGACGGGTTCCTCGATTCCTCTCGGCTGACACGGTTGATCACCTCCCCTGGCGATCCGCGCGTCTTCCGTGGACGTTCGCAGCGTGCCGAGACCGATTGCGCCGTGACCTTCCTGCTCGACCTCTCGGGGTCGATGAAACCTCATGCGCTCGGGCTCGGAGCCCTCCTCGACGTGCTCGTCACCGCCCTGGACCGATTGGACGTGAGTACCGAGATCCTCGGGTTCACCACCAACGCGTGGAACGGCGGACGCGTGCGAAACGAATGGAAGAGGGCCGGCTCGCCCGATCGGCCGGGGCGGCTCAATGAACTCCATCACCTGGTGATGAAGTCCGGAGCGTCCTCGTGGCGGCGGACGCGCTCCCATCTCGGCGGTCTGCTCAAGACCTCGCTGTTCCGCGAAGGGGTCGACGCCGAAGCCCTGCGCTGGGCGGTCGGCCGGTTGCGCAGCCAGCAGGCGGCGAAATCGGCCGTGGTCGTCATCAGCGACGGTCTGCCGGCCGACTCCGCCACCGCTTTCGCCAATGACGAGGACTACCTCGCTCGTGACCTCGAGACTACGGTGGCCGGTTTGCGACGGGCCGGCGACATCGGGACGCTCGGCGTCGGCATCGGCACCGACCCCGGTCTCATCTACCCCGCCAGCGTCGAACTCGATGCCGAATCTCTGGGGGACCGCGCCTCGGTGCGGTCGGTCGTCGACGGACTCCGCACCGTCCTCGCTCGCTGAGTCCACCGCAAGTGAGGACGAGGGGCTTCCTCGTCCGCATACGTTCCTCGGCGCTTGAACCGACGACAGTGGTCGGCCCGCTGCTGGTGAGACCTGGCAGCGGGCCGACCGCTCTGTTCTCCGGGTTGGTCCGGATCCTGTCAGCCGTCCGTGGTCAGCCGTCCTTCGCGGCGCAGCTGAGCGCGTTCGCCGAACCGGGTGACGGCAGGACGCTCGTCACCGAGGACCAGACGATCGACCTGCAGATCAGTGAGCTTCCTGTTGTGCCGGATGCGAGAGAGGAAGAATACGACCCCGATGACGATCCAGACCGCAAGGGCGATGAGCGACTGCGGCCCCAGCGCACCGGGCGAACCCGGGATGAGCAGGAGCAGCATGAAGATGATCGCGATGACCGCTCCCACACCGGACAGGACCTTCTTCGTCGTCGAGTACATTCCCGGCAGCGCCTCGGGGTCTTGGGCCTCACGAGTAGGGCGGAAGATCCGGAAGGCGCACAGGCAGGTGTAGAGGTAGGCGATGGTCACACCGATCGAGGACATGTCGACGACCCAGGTCAGTGCTGCCCTGCCGAACCAGGGGCTGATGAGGCAGACGATGAGGACGGCGATGATCCCGATGTGCGGGGTTTTGTGCTTCGAATGCAGGCGAGCGAAGATCGGCGGAATCATCTGCGCGCGGCCCATGGCCATGAGCACGCGGCTGGCCGAGACGTAGAAGCCGTTGAGGCCGGTGCTCACCCCCATGGTGATGGCGATGGCGAGCAGAAGCAGACCCGAGCCGCCGACGACGCCGGTGACCGCATCGGCCGTGCCCCAGGCTGAGCCCGAATTCGCCAGGGTCTGCCACGGTTCGGCCATGGAGACTGAGACGATCATCGCCATGTACAGTGCTGCGGCGGTGACGATGGCGAGCACGATGAGGCGCAGCGCCTTGGCCGGTGAGAAGTCGAACTCCTCGGCAGCCTGCGGAACATTGTCGAAGCCGATGAACGCCCACGGGGCGATGGCGACGATCGCGATGATCGCGGCCACCGGGCTGACACCGTCCGGCAGTGCTGGTGACATGTTGGAGAAATGAGTCGTCGGGCTGGCGATGACGGAGACGATGATCGCAGAGACCGCGATGATCATGAGCACACAGGCCCAGTACTGGACCCGACCCGACAGTGCGGTGCCGCGGATATTGAGGATGGCGAAGACGACGAGTGCGGTGATCGAGATGAAGATCTCGGGCAGGTAGACATCCCAGCCGGCGACGGAATAGAGATAGCCCTGTTCCATCACCGAGGGCATGATCTTGCGGAACAGCAGAGCCAGGGCCGAAGCGTTGAGTGCGACGATGCAGACATAGCCGAGTGTGAGGAACCACCCGGCGAAGAAGGCGTGCACTCTGCCGTACCCGATGAGGGCGTATGCCAGCTCACCGCCGGAGACGGGGAAGGTGCGGATGAGGAAGCCGTAGCTGACGGCAATGATGAGCATGAGGCCGGCACCGAGGGCGAAGCCGACGAGAGTGCCCAGAGGACCGCCCATCGCCAGCCAATCGGTGGGGAGGATGAACGCACCCCAGCCGACCGCCGAGCCGAGGGCGATAGCGAAGACCCAGCGCGGTTTGAGCGTCTTGGCCATCCTCTCGGGCTGCTGGCCGTCCCCGGCCGCCGATGGCTCGGAGGCGACATTCTGAGGTGGGTTCTCTATTGATTTCGACATGGCACCTTACTTTCGTCACTTCGTTGTGAAGGTATGGGCAGTGGATTTCGTCGGGTGCTGGGCGCTCGCCGCGGGGGTGAGCGCCTGCAGGCAGGTGATGAGTCCGACGTTGACGATGTCGGACACGCTCGCCCCGCGAGAGAGGTCGTTGATCGGAGCCGCAAGCCCTTGGAGGAGCGGACCGTATGCATGTGCTCCGCCGAGGCGTTCGGCGATCTTGTAGCCGATGTTGCCCGCGGCGAGGTTCGGGAAGACGAGCACGTTCGCGTGGCCGGCGACTGCGGATTCGGGGCATTTCGACTTCGCCACGGATTCGACGATGGCTGCGTCGAATTGGAGCTCGCCGTCGACATCGAGGTCGGGGCAGCCGCTGCGTATGTGCTCGGTGGCTGCTCTGACCCGATCGATGTCGGAGTGCTGGGCCGAACCGGCAGTGGAGAAGGACAGCATCGCCACGGATGGGGTCTGGCCGGTGATCGCTGTGAACGTGTGTGCAGTGGCGATCGCGATCGCTGAGAGCTGCTGATCGTCGGGGGCCGGGATGACCGCACAGTCGCCGAATCCCAGGTATCGCCCGTCGCGCAGGCGCATGAGGAATGAGGAGCTGAGCAGGGGCGCATCCGGAGCGAGACCGACGACACTCAGCCCCGCCCGAATGACATCGGCCGTGGGCCGATCCGCGCCGGCGACGGCGGCATCGGCGAGTCCTTCCTTGACGGCTGCGGCGGCGAGGAAGACGGGATCGACAAGCCACTGCTCGGCGAGTTCGGGATGCTTCCTCTCTGCGCTGGAGCGGATTCTCTGCCCGGCGGGCCCGGCTGCGAGCACCGCCGGGTCTTCGACGGACCATCCGTCGGCACCGGCGCTGCCCAGCCGCTTCGCACGGTCCCGGACTTCGGGACCGTTTCCGATGAGGACGGGCTGGACCCCCACCTCGGCGAGGGCGCCGGCAGCGCGAAGGATACGCTCGTCGTGGGACTCCGCGAGGATGACCCTCGGTCGCGGTCCTTCTCCGCACAGAACGAGAACCCGTTCGAGGAGCATGGAGTCGATCGTGACGGACTCAAGGTCGGTCGCGACGGTCGTGCCCTGGGGTTCGGTGCGGTCGCGCGCTGCCGGCGTCTTCAACATGGTGCGAACCTCAGACCGCAGCCGTCAGCGTCGAGACGCCGAGGTGCTTGTCGACGGATCCCATGACGTGGTCGACCTTGTCGAGCAGATCATCGAGGACGGCCTGGTCCGCGACCAGCGGCGGTGAGAGCACGAGCATCGTGGCACCTCGGTTGTCGGGACGGGTGATGAGCCCGACTTCCCTCATCGACTTCGGGATCACTTCGGTGAGGATCTGTGTCGAGGCCACCGGAGTCAGTTCGGCACCGGTGTCGCGGTCGGCCATCATCTCGATGGCGTAGAAGAATCCGGTGCCACGGTACTCCTTGATGCACCGGTAGGAGTCGGCGATCCGGTCGAGGCCGTTCTGGAAGTAGGGAGCGAGGCTGCGGACGTTGCCGGGGACGTTCTCCTCTTCCAGTGCGGTGAGGTTGGCGGTGGCAACCGCGGTGGCCACCGGATGGCCGCCCCAGGTGGCGCCGTGGGTGAACGTTCCGGCATTGGGCGAGTCGAGCAGGGCCTCTGCGAGCGGTTTGCGGATGATGACTCCGCCGAGGGGCATGTAGCCCGAGGTCGAGCCCTTGGCGAAGGTGATGAGGTCTGGGACGACGTCGAACTTGATCGAGCCGAACCATTCGCCCAGCCGACCGAACCCGGTGATCACTTCGTCGGCGACGAGGAGGATTCCGTGTTCGTCACAGATCTTCCGCAGCTCTTGCCAGTAGCCTTCCGGCGGTACCAGTGCTCCGCGCGAGTTCTGGACCGGCTCGGCGAAGAGGGCGGCGAAGGTGTCCCCGCCTTCCCGTTCGATGAGTTCTCTGATGGCCTGGATCGAGGGCAGGTCGGCGGCGGTGCCCCCGGCTGGGATCTCTTCTCCGAGCGTGTTGGGCACGTGGAAGACTCCGGGCATGAGCTCGCCGAAGGGCTCCTTGTAGCCAGGGATGCCGGTGACAGCGAGGGCGCCGAGGGTGGTGCCGTGGTAGGCCATGTCCCGCGCGATGATCTTCGTGCGTTCGGGCTGTCCCTGGGAGCGGTGGTACTGGCGGGCGAACTTCACGGCGGACTCGACGGCCTCGGACCCCGAATTCACGAAGAACACGGTGTCGAGGTCGCCGGGGGCGTGGCCTGCGATGCGCGTGGCCGCGTTCACTGCCGCCGGATGGGCCGAACCCCAGTTCGTCCAGTACGCGAGCTTGCTCATCTGCTCGTAGGCGGCCTGGGGAATATCCTGGCGTCCGTGGCCGATGTTCGCACAGAACAGTCCTGCCAGACCGTCGAGGTACTGATCGCCTCGTTCGTCGGTGAGGTAACTTCCGCGCCCTTCGACGATGATCGGAAGATCGTCGTCATTCCACACTCTGCCGGTGGTGAAGTGGGGAAAAAGATGCTGCTGGGCACGATTTGCATAATCCGAGATCGTCACGCGAACCCTCCATTCGAACTGTCTGGGTCGGTACGTCGAGGCGTCCCGACTCCGGCACTCCTTCGTTGGTGTGCCTGACATCACTCTCGTGGTGATCTGGTTCCGAATGAAGTCCCAGTCCGATATGAGTTCTTTGGTGCCAGATGACGGTGGAGGGTCAGCGGTCTCCGAGAACCGAGTCGATCACCTCGGCGAGGATTCGTACACCGGGTTCGATGGCTTCGAGGTCGATGGCCGCGAAGCCGAGTCTGAAGTTGTTCCGGTGGGACCCGGGGGAGAGGAAGAACGGATCGCCTCGCTCGATCACGACGCCTCGGCGCAGACATTCGGCGGCGAGGATTCTCGCATCGAGATGTGCAGGGGCTTCGATCCACACGCTCACCCCTCCGGCAGGGAAGGGCACGGTCCACGGCAGGTGCTTCTCGAGCGCAGACGTGAGCGTCTCCCATTTCTTGCGCAGCTGGGTGCGGCGACGCGAAATCGTTCGGTGGTATTGGCCGGATTCGATGAGCAGCGCCATGGCGCGTTGAGTGTGTCCGGGGACGTGGCGGATGGAGTAGCGTCTGTGCCTGCGCATGCGTCTGATGAGTTCGGGTTCCGCGACGATGTAGCCGAGTCGCAGGCCGGGGGCGAGGAATTTGGAGAATGAGCCCAGATAGATCACGTGCTCGGAACTGGGCAGGGCTTTGAGTGCGGGGGTGGGTTTGCCTCGGTAGCGGAACTCCGAATCGTAGTCGTCTTCGATGATGAGCGAGTCCGAATCACGCATGTGTGCCAGCAGCTGCGTTCGACGCGAGGAATCGAGAGTGACGTTCGTGGGACTGTGATGGCTGGGGGTGACGTAGATGAGGTCAAGCCGGTTGGGCGGTGGGATCATGCCCCGACTGTCGACCTTCAAGGGAAACAGCTGGCCGCCGACGCGGGCGAAGGCATGTTTGGCGTCGACGTATCCGGGGTCTTCGACGCCGACGGTGGTGTCCGGCCCGACGAGCAGCTGTGCCAAGAGGTCGAGTCCCTGTTGGGATCCTGCTGTGACGAGTACATTCTCGGCATCGACATGGATGCCGCGGCTCGGCAGAACGCGCTGGCACAGCAGCTTGACCAGCAGCGGATCGTCTTCGTCGATGGCGTCGCGGACAGAGAACTGGAGATGCTCGGGTTCCATCGCAGTGCGTAGGGCTTTTGCCCAAGCGAGGCGCGGGAACTCTTCTGGATCGACCTGGCCGGCGACGAATGGGTATGGGTAGGTCTGCCAGTTCTTCGTCTTGGTGATCTCAGGCAGATGGACGTCTCGGACAGGCCGGATCTTCTTCTCCCAATCGATGGGAGCGTTCAGTCGGCGAGTGCCGTCGCTGTCCGCAGTCGCATCGGCGAGCAGTTTGCTGTTGACGAAGTGCCCGCTGCGTGGTCGGGCTTCTATGAGTCCGGTGGCGACAAGCTCCTGGATAGCAGCGTTGACGGTGTTGCGCGAGAGCCCGAGCTCGTGCGACAGGTCCCGCGATGACGGAAGTGCAACGTCAGGGCTGTAGGCGCCGGAGAGGATCTGGTGTTCGAGTGCCCTGCGGAGCTGCCGATAGAGCGGCTCCTTCGACTTCGGCGAGATTTCGATAGGGGCTCTGAGCAGCGCGTGGTCGTCGTGGTGGTCCATGTCGGGATGCGGGGTCATTGCTTTGCGGGCCTACAGTGCCAATGTGTTCGAGTTCTTGCCGTATCCGACCGGGTAACGGGGGACTACGACCATCGGTACGGGGATGCTGCGGAGCATTTTGTTCGCGGTGGCACCGAGGAACAGCGACCTCGGCTGTGCGAGGCGACTCGAACCTATGAGGACGATCTCGCTGTCGTTCCAGCTCAGTCGTTCGACCGCGGAGTCGATAGACCGCCCGTGAGCGACATCGACCATGACCTCGACGGCATCGTCGACCTGCTGTGATGCACTCAGCAGCAGCGCTCGTGCATGATCGGCGGGAGAACGCCCGTCCGGTGTGTTCGGCGGCGCGTCCAAACCGATGAGTGAGATGAGCCGGAGTGGGACGTCGTGCCGGACCGACGAGCTGACCGACACATCCAGGACTGCGTCAGCGCCGACTCTTGTTCCCATTGCACAGGTGAGTCGTGTCAGTCTGCTCGGTGGCAGGTAACCCGACGGCGCGAGCGCGACGGGTACGGAGGCTGAATGGAGCAGGGCATTGGCCACGGATCCCACAGTGAACCGTCGGAACGGGCCGCGGCTGGCTGCGCCGACGATGATGAGGTCGCAGGTCCCGGTGGAAGCGATGTCGAGAAGGCCTTCTGCCATCGAATCGGCGAAGTGGACGGTGGCTGTGGACGTGATTGTCTTGGGAATGAGGTCGTCGACCTTTGCGAGGCCCTCCTGCGCTGAGTCTTTGCGCAGCTGTTGGAACTCTCGCTCCTGAGCTGACTGAGCGTGGTCGGGCTGCGGCCCGCGAATGACATGGACGAGTTCGATTGCGACACTGTGCGGGGCAACGACGGAGCGTGCCAGAGTGAGGGCCAAAGAGACGGCATCTCGGTCTCGTCTGTCCAGAGTGATTCCGACGACGTAACGCATTGAGTCTCCTTTGACCTGGTGCTCTGTATCTGGGTGGGCGCGTCTTCCGCCTCCCAACTCGACTATAGGTGAGGCCTCTGACCGTCGACAAAGCGCAGATCAGTGGCCTGAGGAGTCATTCTCACATCGACAGCGGATGGTCGACGGGTAGGAACCGAGAGACCTCCTGTGCCGCGCGGACTACATCGGCGCCCAAGCTGATGAGGCGGTCGTCGTCCATCCTCACCGTCGGACCCTGAATGACGATGGCGGCCTGCGCTTGTCCTTTGGCGTCGAGGACAGGCGCTCCGACACAGCGAACTCCGTCCACGTTCTCCTGATCGTCGATGCTGAAGCCTCGTTCTCGGGTGGCTCGCACAGCAGATCGCGCATCGTCGCGTGTGCTCAGCGTGTTCGCTGTGACCGGTTCGAGCTGATCGGGAAGTGAGTCGAAGTATTCGTCTGCATTATCCGAGAACGCGAGGATCACTTTGCCCGAGGCCGTGGCATACAGAGGGAATCGCGCACCGACTCGTTGCACGAAGCGCAGGGGCAGCGTGGATTGGACGCGAGTCATGACGACCGATTCGCCGCCGTCGCGGATGGCGAGATTGACTGATTCTTCGGTCATCTCATTGAGCCGTTCCAGGAACGGGATCATCTTGTCGATTCCGAAGCTCCGCTGTGCCGCCTGGCCGAGGAGCACCGCGCCGCTGCCGAGGTAGTACGCGTCGTTCCACGGGTTCTGGGCGATGAGACCTTCAGCCAGAAGCGCCTTCGCGATGCGGTAGACGGTTCCGGAGGACAGCCCCAACTCCTCAGCGATGGAGGAGAGGGGCAGATCCGCCTCGGTGTCGGCCAGAAGCTTGAGAATGTTCAGCGCACGACCGACGGCCTGAGTACCTGCCGGATGCCCATTCACCATGGTGGTGAGCTTATCAGGGGCTGACAGGCACCTTGCGAGACCGCTCACGGTGACTTTCGTCTTCCATGTCCTCGGTGAACATGTCCTTGCGTCGAATCAGCAGAGCCGACACGGCACTGATCACCGTGACAGCGAGAACGTATGCCACGATCGCCCCGATGTGTCCGTCACTCTCTCGGAGAAGATAGGAGAGGATGAGCGGCGTCATCCCGGAGGCCACGATTCCAGAGATCTGGTAGACGACCGAGATTCCGCTGTATCGGGTCCACGTGGGGAACAGTTCGGCGAAGAGCGAGGCTTCTGGCGCATAGACGACTGGATAGACGACGCCGAGTACGACGCCGATGCTGATGAAGATCAGCAGCGGATTTCCTGTGCCGATGAGCAGCAGCGTCGGATAGGTGAAGATGCCCAGTGCGATGACCCCGAGTGCGTACATGCGCCGTCGGTCGAAGTGATCGGACAATCTGCCCATGAGTGGGATGACTCCGACCATGATGATCGCGCCGACCATGACCGCGGTCAGGATCGTTCCCTGGCTTACATCCAGGCTCGACGTGGCGTAGGTGATGATGAAGACGGCCCAGAGATTGAAGGCGACGCCTTCGGCCCAACGTGCGCCCATACCCAGAATGATGTTGCGTCGACTCTGCCTGTCCTTGGCCAGTTCCACGGCGGGAATGACTGCGCGTGCCTCTGCTTTCTCGAGTTTGGCGAAAGCCGGTGTCTCCATCACTTTCAGCCTGATGAAGAGCCCCACACCGACGAGGACAGCACTGAACATAAAGGCGATTCGCCATCCCCAGCTCAGGAACGAAGCATCGGACATCACTGCGCCGAGGAACGCGAAGACTCCTGTGCCGAGCACAAGTCCGACGGCCAGCCCGATCTGAGGAAAGCTGCCATAGAGGCCGCGCTTGCCTTTTGATGCGTACTCGACCGCCATCAGCACGGCCCCGCCCCATTCGCCGCCGACGGCGACACCTTGGGCGATTCGGCAGATGACGAGGAGCAGAGGAGCGGCGAAGCCGATCATCGCATGGGTGGGAATGACGCCGATGAGGAATGTGGCGATACCCATGATCATCATGGTGGTGACCAGAGTCTTCTTCCGCCCGACTCGATCGCCGATGTGGCCGAAGACCAGTCCGCCGACGGGCCGTGCGACGAATCCTACGGCGAAACTGGCGAAGGCGAGAATGGTGCCGATGAGCGGGTCGTCACTGGGGAAGTAGAGCTTGTTGAACACAAGCCCGGCGGCCAATCCGTAGAGGAAGAAGTCGTACCATTCGACGGTGGTGCCGACGATGCAGGACATCATGACGATGCGGATGTCCTTCTTGGTAAAGGAGCTGACATCGGTTGGCTGAGGACTCGAGCTCATAATGACTCCCGGAAGATTCCTGTCAGTGATTCGCGTGTGACCGGACGGGGCACGACGGCCATCTGTCGCGTCTGTTTGAGGGTTCCATCGACGAGTTCGTCGATGTTGTCTTCTGTGTAGCCGAAGCTGCGCAGTCCCTTCGGCATGTCGATGTCGTGCATCAGTTCGGTGAGCACGTGGGCTAGTGCCTCAGCTCCGTCGGTGCGAGTGAACGTCTGGCCGCTCAGCAGTTCTGCGGCGCGGAGGTGGCGGTCGGGGTCGGCCGGATAGGTCCAGCGGAAGACGGCGGGGGCGGTTGCGGAGACAGCTTGGCCGTGCGGGACCATGACCATCTCCGGGTATCCTTCGGCTCTGTAATTCTCAACCGCGCCGGCGATCGGGTAGGCGTTTGCGTGGGGGAGGTGGGTGCCGGCATTGCCGAACCCGGTTCCGGCTGATGCCGAAGCCAGGGCCATTTGGCTTCTCGCATCGATATTGCGGCCGTTCATCACGGCTTTGCGCAGGTTGCGGCCCACCAGCCTGAGTGCCTGTTCGCACCAGATGTCGCTGATGGGGTTCGACCCGCAGAAGGCTGGTCGTTTCGTCGGATCGTCCGGGGCAGGCTTCGCGTCGAAGGCAACACTCGTGTAGCTTTCGAGCGCATGTGAGAGGACGTCCATCCCGCTTGCCGCAGTGACCTGGGAGGGGAGGGTGACGGTGGTCAGCGGATCGACGATCGCCATCGACGGGCGAAGCCGGGCATGGCTGATCGCGGCTTTGAGGTGCATGTCCAGAAAGTCGATGACGCAGATCGTCGTTGATTCGGAGCCGGTGCCTGCCGTGGTCGGTACGGCGATGAGGGGCTTCAGCGGCAGCCAAGGAGCGGTGCCTACGCCGATGGGCGGTGTCACGTAGTCGAGGAGTTCGCCGGGGTGTGTTGTGAGCAGATTGACGGCTTTCGCGGTATCGATCACCGATCCGCCGCCGATAGCGACGTAGCAGTCCCACTCTCTCTGTCGCGCCCAGCGGACTGCGTAGTCGATGCTTTCGTTGGTCGGTTCGATTCCGACCTCGTCGAAGATGTCGGCCGAGATGTCTTCGTCCTTGAGCTGCTGGAGAACGTCATCGGGTATGCCCGTGGCGCGAATGTGAGTGTCAGTGATGATGAGGCATGACTGTGCGCCGAATGTCTTGATGTCTGAGTAGAGCTCGTTGAGTGAACCATTTCCGAACTTCAAGGGTGGGGCGGCCCAAGTGAATACGGATTCGTTCTGCTGAGGTGTGCCCATGCTGATGCTCCTTTGCATTCATATGTGGGAGGGTTCCCCACATTGTGTTTCGACCCTAAAAGTTGAGAGCGAAAATGTGAAGCACTTCACAAAAGAAATTGTGCTGAGGGCATGTGAGTGGTGGAGAAGGAACGGTAGCTGTAGCTCCCTGACCAGCAGATATCAATTGGACCGGAGATTAAGAAGCAGCCGAGAAACATCGGCTGCGACGACTTGGCTTGGCAGGATGGCGAATGGCATCGCGAAGTTCAGTCCGACTCTGGTGAACAGCATGTCAACGGAGCGGTCGTCGAGCGCTGCTGTTGGGGTTGGATGAATGCGGCGGCGCGATCATCGTTAAGATGGCGGGCATGACAGAACCTTCGACCTCGACGCGAATCAGCGACACCGCTCTCATTTTCGAAGGTGGAGGCATGCGCGCCTCACTCACCAGTGCGATGGTCGTCAGTCTGCTCAACGCTGGTCTGTCATTCGACTGGGTTGCTGGTATCAGTGCCGGTGCTTCGAACACGGTCAACTACCTCTCCGAGGACGGATGGCGTGCGCGTCGGTCCTTCGTTGAGTTCGCGGCCGACGAGCAGTTCGGAGGCTTCCGATACTTCGCGCGTGGCCAGGGCATGTTCAATGCTGAGTACATCTACCAGCGGGCGGGTGGACCGAATGAGGCCCTGCCCTTTGACTGGGAAGCGTTCCAGGAGAGCAAAGGTGATATGCGGATCATCGGATTCGATGCGGAATCCGGTGACGATGTGGTGTGGTCGAAGAACGACGCTCCGCACATCGATGACCTCATGGTTCGGGTCCGCGCGTCTTCGACGATGCCAGGCCTCATGCCGCCGGTGCACCTCGATGGGCGTGTGTACGTCGACGGTGCGATGGGGGAGGACGGCGGAATCGCCCTGAGCCAGGCTCAGCGCGAAGGTTTCGAGAAGTTCGTTATCATCCTGACGCAGGAGCGCTCATATAGGAAGGCGCCGCAGCGGTTCTCGGCGGTCTACCGCGGAATATTCCGCAGGTATCCGGCTTTGGCCGATGCGTTGCTGACCCGGTGGAAGCGGTACAACGAGACGCGGGAACGCATCTTCGCCCTCGAAGAGGAGGGGAAGGCTCACGTCTTCGTTCCCGAACGCATGCCCGTCGACAACAGCACCCGCGACCTCTCGCGCCTCGCCGCCGCCCACCGGATGGGTCTGTCGCAGGCGAGGCGTGAGCTGCCGGTCATCCGTGAGTTTCTAGGGGTAGAGAGCGCAGCGTAGGGAGCCGAGCATCACCACCGCCTGTGCACTTCTTCGGCCCATCCGAAGATGTTCTCCACCCGATACTCACGCCCTGCCAGGGACCAGACCGTTCCGGAGAAATGGCCGAAGACCTGTTCTTCGCGGCTGCTGACGATCTTCTTGTCGAACTCGGAGTGTCGATGGTATTCGGGGGTGAAAGTCAGGTCGACTCGTTCGCCCTTGATCGTCCACGGGGCCATCCAGTCATCGGTGTCATACGTCCACTCGAGCTCTTCGCTGATCTTTTCGATCTGGCCATCCAGGCGCAGCGCATTTTCGGTCGACGGAGTTCCGGCAGTCCATTTGGCACCGAACTGCAGGCCAATCACTTCACCATCCGTCGTTCCGCTGCCGGAAGCCCAGTTCCACAAGGTGTCGTAAGGCCACTTGCCGCGGCCGTGGTCCATGGTCGCTGTCGTGGTCGTCTCATCAAGTCGGTAGGTGACTCCGTTGGCGCGAACTCGCCCGCTGGCAGTCAGGCAGTTGTCCTTTCGGGTGTATTGGAAGCGTCGGCTGTTCCACGGAACTAGGACGCCCATCGACTGGTGGTCGTTTGGAACGCTGACCTCCACCTCGGCGTTGACGTTCGCCGTGGCGACGTTGAGCGCGATGATCTGATCGCCGAAGGTGATCGAGATATCGACGTCTTTGTCACCGGAGCGAATCTGCTGTGAGCCCCACGGTGCACGCGAGGACGGATTGGACCTGAACCAGTCCATGCTGCTTGCCGTCGTCTCGGTTTGGGTCTTTCTGTCGAAGAAGAACAAAGAGGTTGCGGCCTTGTAGTCCGTGTCAGAGATGGAGAATGCGAGAATCATCTCCGGTGACACGACGCACCAGTAGTCGAACCGCTTCCTGCGACCCCAGCCCTTGAGATTGGCATTGTGCACCGGGAACCGACTCCACCCGACTGCAGCTTCGTTGAGTGTCCCGTTCTTGAGGCACATGTCGACGGGCTGGTGAAGTTCTCTCTCCATTTGGTTCCTTTGAGTTCGTGAGTTGGTCTGCTGAGTCGATAGCTCATCGGCGTGGACTATCGCGGTTTCGGTGTTCAGGCCTGTCGTTCTTTCATGACCCGCAGCTCCTCAAGGATCTGCGGATACTGTTTGTCGAGTTTGAAGAAGTAGAGCAGCACTGCCATGAGCACGCTGACGAGCGTCGGGACCCAGATGAAGAGGTTCGAGATCATGGAGACGGCCTCTGCGGATTGGGTCTCCTGACCACCGAGGTACCCGCTGGCTGCCAAGCCCCAACCGATGAGTGCGCTGCCGAGTCCGGTGCCGACCTTGATTCCCATGCTGGCCCCGCTGTAGATGAGACCTTCGATGCGGATTCCCGTCTTCCATTCGCCGTATTCCATTGTGTCGGCCAGCATGGCGAAGATGACTCCCATGATTGCTGCCTTGCCGATCCCGCGGACGACCTGTCCGATGACGACGACGGCAGTGCTGTCGGGAACAGCGAAGATGATGAGTGAACCGACGATCGCGATCAGGCAGCCGACGATCGCTGTGTTGCGCTTGCCGAAGCGTCGAGTGATGGGGACGACGAGGAGCATCCCGCCCAAGGTAGCGAGTGTGAGAGCCGTGGCGACCACACCGACCAATGCGGGGGAGCCGAGCACATACTCGGAGTAGTAGATTGCGACGCCGGCGGTGATGGCGTTGTAGATGTACATGAGCAGCAGGACGAGGGTCGCGATGAACCAGTACTTGTTGCGCACGAGTGATATCAGGCTGGCTTTGACGGTGGGCTTGACGGCATTCTGCTTGGTGCCGACGGGGTCGGTCCGCTCCTTTGTGGACCAGAAGGTGAAGAAGTATGTGGCTGCGGCGACGAGCCCGAAGAGGACGAAGGTGTAGACCCAGCCGGATTGACCGCCGCCGAAGAAGTCGACGATCGGCAGGGTGATGTTGGTGATGGCGATGATGGCGACATAAGCACCGATCATCTTGGCCACGTTGAGCACCGAACGTTGGTGTTGGTCATAGGTCATCAGCGCGCCGAGGGTGCCGTGGGGGATCTCGACCGCTGTGTAGACGAGAAGTGCGATGTTGTATGTGACGATAATGTAGATGATCTGGGTGGTGGTGCTGGCATCGGGGACCGCGAAGAGCGCGGTCGCGACGACCGCGAACGGCAGCGCCAACCACAGCAGCCACGGCCGAGCCTTGCCGAAGCGAGTGCGAGTCTTGTCGAGGACGACGCCCATCACTACGTCGCTTGCGCCGTCGATGATGCGTGAGAAGAGGAAGATCGTGCCGATCAGGCCTGCGGCGATGCCGACGATGTCGGTGTAGAAGTAGACGAGGAAGGTCGATATCCCGGTCCAGACGACGTTATTGGCGCCTCCGGCCATTCCATAGCCGATCTTCTCGATGCGACCTGGCTTCTCAGGGTCCCGGTGCGTGATCGGTTTTGCGGTGCTGTTCAAAGGCATGAGCTTCCTTGATCATTCCAGGCGTCATAGTTCTTACTTCTGACGACCTATTCGGCAGTGGTGCTGCTTTCGATCCACACGAGGTTGTATCTGATTGTGAAGGCAAGCAGGCAAGTCTGAGCAGATTCGACGAGTTTGCGAGCTGCCGAAGGTGCTCTGTAGAGAAATCAAAGCAGATCCTCGCACGTATTGCAACGTGGAAATAAATCGGCCACGACGTTGATGGGAGGGAGAAGAGTCGCCAGAGGATGGGCTTTGTCGGTTGGTTATTTCGTTTAACTCGAGGTCCCAGTTCCGAACCATCGAGGATCACAGCTGGTGTTAGGGCGGGGTATGAGCGGCTAGAGCGGGCCGCCCACAGTTGACTCGCGGATCATCAAGCGGTGTGGGGCTACGCGTCCAGCTGGAGCATCTGTCGAGCCCAGGATGCGTTGATGTACCGCCTCGACGGCGAACTGCGCGATCGCGTTCATATCGGGGGCAACTGTCGTGAGCGTCGGGACTGAGAATCCGCCTTCCGGGGTGTTGTCCCACCCCGTGACGGCAATGTCGTCTGGCACTTTCACGCCGGCTTCCCTGAATGCCCGGAGCAGACCGATTGCCAGAAGGTCGTTGGCGCTGACCACCGCATCGATCTGCGCCGTTTTGTGCAGTTGCAGAATCTGTTGTGCTCGGGCGTAGCCCTCCTCGCGCGAGTAGTCGCTTTCTGCGCTGACAGGTGTGGAAGCAGTCGTCTGCGTGTCGGCACCGATGATGAGTTCGGGGTCTTCGTCGATCTCGGCAGCGGCCAGGGCTCGACGGTAGCCTTCGAGCCGGAGATCGCCGGTGCCGAGCGTGCCTTCAGTGAGGTATCCGAGGAATGCGATTCGGCGATGACCGAGTGAGATGAGGTGTTCGGTGACTTCACGGGTCGATTCGACGTTGTCTGCGGTGACATGGTCGATTCGGGGGTCGAGTGTGTGCTCTCCGAGCAAGACGAGCGGTGTTTCGTCGCGGGCAGCCAGAATCGAGTCGACGGGCAGAGTCAGGGGACTGAAGATGATGCCGTCCGCGTGGCTGTTCTTATACCCTTGCGCTACCTGTTCTTCCTTCTCCGGCAGTCCGCGTGTTTCGTCTATCAGCACGGTGTAGTCATACGACTTGGCCGCTTCGACGACGGCGTGTGCCAGGCTGGCGAAGTAGGGATGATCGATGTATGGAATTGCGAGTGTGATGAGGTTGCTGCGCCCTGTCCGCAGCTGCCGTGCTGCTGTCTGCGGTTTGTAGCCCAGTTCCGCGATCGCAGCTTCAACTTTAGCCTTGGTCTGCGGCCTCAGGTACCGATGCCCATTGATGACGTTGGACACTGTCCGCCATGACACTCCAGCCAAGGCGGCAACATCCTTGATGCTGGGGCGGGCTTTGGACTTTTTGGTCCCAGCCTCATCTGTCATATGACCACTTCTCCGTGTCCGATTCTGGATCCATCATATTTTCACAGAACTCATGCAATCGGAAAACGTGAGCCCGCGGCCTCCGTAAGGCGAAGCGATAGCCGAACGCGGCTGAAGCCGGGTCTGGCGCCTTGTTGATTGGCATCAATGAACTCTGCCTCTACATTGCTCGTTCCAGTTCGGTGGAGCAAGACGTCCCTTCGTAGCTTTTGCGTTGCTACACGATCCGGCGAAACCCCTGAGCTCGAGGAGCGATCTCTCCTGCGCATGATCGGTTCCGGGAATCGCAGGTGGACGCTTTTGAAGTCGACGGTGCTCATGCTGAGCCTCCGAGCGCGACGAGCCCCTCGCCGGTAGTCGTCCCAGCGCGGTTTCAGACCGCATCGATTGATGAAATTCGTCTGTGAGCCGAGGCACGTGGACACGGAAGCTGTCTCTGCCTGCATTGGGTGAGCATGACGAAGCGCGCGAGCCGGTCCTTGGTCGACGATCACCCAGGACTGACTGCTTGCCTTGCGTTTCGTACGCTTCTCAGGGTCCCGGGAGCCAAACCGAGAGCCCACTCGGCGACATCCGCGATGAAGAACTCGTAGGAATCGTGATCGAAAGGCAGTGGGTTGTTCGCGTAGGTGCCATAACCATCGATGGCCATATAGATTCGCACACAGGCTGCGATGGCATCGACATCGCCGAACTCGCCCGCGCGGATTCCCGATTCGATGAGTTCGATCAATCGTGACCGACCCGCCTCTTCCAGTTCCTCGAGTGCCATGGCCATAGCGGCGCTGGTCCGGCTGACATTTCGCGCAGACGACCACAGCCGGAATTGGGCGTGAGCCTCTTCGCTCCGCAGGTCCCCGATGATAGCAGCAAGACGTTCGGCAGGCGTGTCATCGGATGACCGGGTATCGAGCTGTCCTTCGCGGGCGGCGGTGGTGAAGGCTTCGACCACCAGGGCGCCGACCACAGGGAAGTAGTGACTGACTAATCCCGGCCGTACGTCCAGCCGTGCGGCTACGGCACGCAGGGTGATTGCTTCCAGCCCCTCGTCAAGAGCGATTACGGCAGCGGCGGCAAGGATCTCACGACGGCGTTCCGACGAAGGTTTGCGAACTCTGGCGCGACCTGAGTTTGACATCATGACAACCATGCTATTGGATTGGTGACCAATAAGCTATTGGTCGCTCGACCAATAGAAGGTTCGGCGCCAGCAAAGACGCTAGTGACTTCGAAAGGAATCTCCGTGCCTGCTTCCGCACATTCCGAATACATCGATTCGGCCAAGACACCAGAAGTAAGGGGGATTGAGATCGTTACCGAGTCCGAGCGACATGGCAGGGCGCGAGATCTCTTCGCTGTCTGGGCCGCGCCGAACATCAGCGTTCTCAATTTCACCGTCGGTGCGAGTCTGACCATCATGGGGCTCGAGGTCTGGCAGTCCATCCTCATCAGCATTGCCGCAAGTCTGCTGTGGATTCTGCCGGGAATCGTCGCGATCAGCGGTCCTGCAGCTGGAACGTCAGGCTCTGTCATCCAGCGCGCAATATACGGAATCCGCGGGAACAAAGTCGTCATCGCGTTCTATGGCTGGTTCATCTCGGGAGTCTTTCTCGCGCTCAACTGGGTCGCCTCATCGTTCATGGGTGCAGAGTTGCTTTCACGCTGGGGATGGTTGCCGAAACCTGCCGCCCTTGTGCTGGTCACGATCGTGGTGGCTGGCATCACCCTTCTGGTGGCCATCTTCGGTCACGGGCTGATTCTGCGAGCATACGGTTTCATCACCATCGGCCTTTTCATCATCTTCCTCGTCGTCTCTGGTTTCATCATCAGCGACATCGACTGGAGCTTCGTGCAGCCTGAGCCGCTGCACGGAGTCGCACTGTGGTCGGCGGTGTCGATCGGCTTCGCCATTCAGGCTTCGAGCCCGCTCTCCTTCTCCAATAGTGCAGACATGGCCCGATATCTGCCGAAAGACACCAAGCCGTGGGGGATCATCGCAGCAACCGCCTTGGGCGGTGCTCTTCCCGGAGCAGCCTTCTACATCATCGGCGTGTTCATGGCCACGATCGTTCCTCCGGCCAGCCTAGATGCAGGCATCGAATTCGCTTTACTCGATATGCTCCCGATGTGGCTGGCTCCGCTCTTCGTCATCGGCGTGATCACCACAACGATCGCGCTGAACGGGATGACTACCTATACGGCGTCTATGGCATTCCAGTCCATCGGCATTCCGATCCGTCGCATTCCATCCGCGATCGTCATCGGGGTTCTCGGCGCTGCCTTCACTCTCTATTTGGTCAATGCCACCAGTCTGCTCTCTGCCGTCAATCTCATGCTCCAAGTGCTGATCCTCATCTCTGCACCCACAATGGCGGTCTACGTTTCCGATATTCTGCTGCGCCGGAATCGTTATGACGGCCCGGGCCTATTCATCGAGAACTCCTCGGGCCCGTTCTGGTTTCACGGCGGATGGTCATTGGCCGGTATGAGCGCGGCGATCGCCGGCGCGGTCACCGGCTCACTGTTCATGACCACAGAGATCTTCACTGGTCCGATTGCGGCGGCGACAGGATTTGTCGATCTCTCCGTTCCCGTATCGCTGATCGTCAGCGCCGGACTGTACATCGCATTCGCCGGCAGAGGTGTGAGTAGACAGCTTGCCGCACGTTCACAGTCAGAAAGTTGCACCATGACAGCCAACACCACTCAAGGAGTCACCCCATGAGCAAACAGCTCTACGTCAACGCCTCAATCTTTACCGCAGACACCCGTGCGTGGGCGGACGCTCTGCTGGTCCGCGATGACCGCATTCTCTACGTCGGCGACGAAGCAACAGCGCGCAGACTCGGCGCCGATGCGCAGATCGTCGACTTGGGCGGGCGACTTGTCCTGCCCGGCTTCGTCGACGGACACGCCCACGTGATCGGGACAGGAGAAGCACTGGGGCAAGCCGACCTCAGCGGCGCTGACGATCTCGACGAGATTCGGGCACGACTTTCCCGGTGGCATAGGAAACACCCCGAGGCGCCTCGCATTCTGGCAATGGGGTGGCCGCACGGCGCGATTCCGGGTGGGCAGCCGCACCGTGCCATGCTCGACGAGCAGTTTCCGGACATCCCTGTCTACGCGATCGCGTACGACTACCACTCGATCTGGCTCAACACTGCCGCTCTGAACGAGGTCGGCATCACTGCAGAAACCGCCGACCCGCTGGGTGGGAAATTCCATCGCGACGCCGACGGGCAGGCGACGGGCTTCGTCGACGAGACCGCCTTTCACGGCATCGTCGGTCCATTCCTCGACGAACTCGTCGACGCCTCCACCAGTGCGAGCAATCTCGACCGTGTGCAGGCAGCCTACAGGCAGACAGGTGTGACGACATCCTGTGACATGGGCTTCAACGAAGCCGACCTCGAATCCTTCCTGGCAGCAGACCGGGCGGGGAGACTCACGAGCCGGCTGAAGGCGTATTGGCGGATCAACAACACCGGCGATCGCGAACAGAACCTCGCTCAAGTCGCCCGAGCCGTCGAATTGTCAGAGAGCGTCTCATCCCCGTTCCTGGAGGTCGTTGGAATCAAAGTGATCATCGACGGAACCGTCGACGGCTGCACAGCTGTGCTCGGAGCCCCCTACGCCGACGGAAGCAATGCGGATCCCATCTGGCCGCTGGACGACCTCGCTCCGGTTGTGGCGGCTGCCGATGATGCCGGTCTGAAAGTCGCCATGCACGCCATCGGAGATGAAGCTGTTCGAATCGCGATCTCTTCTGTCGAACACGGAATCCGCGTCAACGGTGCCCGCGCTCGCCGCCATCGCATCGAGCATCTCGAGGTAGTCGACCGAGCCGATGTCGAGAGACTGGCTTCCCTGGGAATCACGCCGAGCATGCAGCCGGTCCACGTCGACCCGCTCAACGCTCCCTTCTGGCGTTCCCAATTGGGAGATGTCCGCGCCGATCAAGGGTTCCCCTGGCCGTGGATGACCGAAGCCGGTGCCCGACTCGCATTCGGCACCGATTCGCCGACTGCGCCCCATCCTCCGCTGCCCAACATGTACATGGCAACCACTCGCAAATCTCCGTCCGCCCCAGAACTGGCACCGAACGTCGCCGAATTCTCGATTCCGCTGGCTGAGGCCGTTGTGCACGGGTCCTCCGACTCGGCATGGACCTGTGGCGCTGAAGACGAGATAGGGCGCCTGCGTGCCGGACTGTACGCAGACTTCATCGTCCTAGACACCAATATCTTCGAGAGTCCGGTGGACGACCTGCTCACCACGTCCGTGTTGATGACCGTCCTGGGCGGGCAGGTGGTTCATCAAGCTGAGCGGTGACCCGAGAGTCAGTATTTGTGTAAAGGCTGCCTTCGGGGAGCGGCTCTGCGCTGGCCGACCGTTCTCTCAATCGAACCAGGCCACGATCGCCTCCGCTCCGCGCGTAGGTGCGCCGACGGTAGGTTTAGATCCGAGGTTCGACGAACATCGGCATTCTTCGTATTCTCGAGAATCTGGTTGAGGCGCGTCGGCGGCACAAATCATCGTCCGTCTTGGGACGGCATTTCAAGATCACATTGTGTGCGGCGATGTGGCTGACCCACGCGCGTGCGACCGATGGTGTCGGGAGGACAGAAGCGGTGAATATGGGCTTGGCCAGGTCGAGGTCTTTCGGATGGATTGTGTGAGAACGTGCTTCATTGGAAGGCCTCGACCTCTATCCAGGAGACGACTCGCTCAAGTTGAAACTCATCGATCTGTACTCTCGTTACGAAGAGCCTCTTTATCCCGGAATGCGTGCAATTCCGATCAGGGTTCTGTTCCACTTGCTGAGCGTTATCCTGACGAGGCATAGGCTACGTTGTCAGAAAGTCCTTTAGACCTCGCTAGCGAAGACGGTTTCCGCGTCGAGTCCCGCCCCTCGAATCGATTCGTCGACCGACTCAGTGGCGGATTCGGCCACCTCAGCTTCTTCGAATTGGGACGATTCCTCAACAAGGTACCCTTGTGACACATCCCTCTGTGCAGGCTTCCGCATCGCCGATTCGACCAAACCGAGCAATCTTTCGCGTCGGTCAGAGAAGAAGCCGGCGAAATCGTCGTTTCGCAGAATGCTGGGGTTGATACAATGCGAAGTAAGCACTTCATCGACCTGGCCAGCTGAGATCTGTGCATTACGCTCGATGAGATCTAAATAGTGGGACGGAGCTCGAGCGCCGATTGAACGGTTTGTCTTAGCACTGATCGCGGTCTTGTTGACGATCGACTCACGATGTTCTTCGTCGATGTTGTGATCCGTGCACCACTTCTTAGGGAATATGTGGTGGATGTCGACCGCTAACTCGCGATGCTGAACTAGGTCCAACCGCTTGTCTTCCATCCAGTCACGTGCTTGATTCTCAAGCAAAAGCGCGTAGATGCCTTTGTATGCGGCAGCGTTTCGTGTGCGCAGGGAATGAAGACGCGACTCGACGAATTGTGAGTCCAGGACGGTTGTCGGAACAGCTGCTCCGTCGATTCCCGTAGCCCAATCGGGAACGAGCATGATATCGCGGACGAAACGAGTGTCGGTCGTGCCACCGTAGAGCTCGCCGAGGATTCCGCACCAGAACCATTGGATGATTCGGCCATGCGGTCCGCGCAGGTCTGCATCAGCGCCGAGGATCACCTTGATGACGGCCAGAGGAATCAGTTGTGTGCCATAGGGCAGAAAGCGGGTGTCGAAGATGTGCCGATCGGCGAGGAAGCCTGCAGCCCAGAGGAATGCCTCCCGCAGGGGGTCGCGCCACCGCAGATACTCCGAGAGAGTGATCCTCAGAGCGTCTTCGTTGCGGGCGGATACGGCAGTCGGGCGCGTCCGTGTGCCGGTCAGATTCTTCTCTCGTGTGGCAAGGAGGGTCACTGCCCTGAGGAAGTCGGTGTTGCTGACCTCCTGCAGCACCGGTTGGGCTTCGAATATTGCTTGCGTCTCGCGCCAGTCGTCATTGAGGCGGAAGTCCGTCCCGTACTCGGCATAGTAGTCGGCGTCGCCGGCGAATGTTGCTGTCAGCAATTCGAAGACATTGAGTTGGAGCCCACCGGTGTTGACCTTCTCGAAGACAGTGGCGACTGCAGATTTCGAGGTGTTGCGGTCCAGTTCGATCGCGGGGATGGAATACCTCAGCGCCGGAGTCAATACTTCCGCGTGGAAGCGTCCCGCCGACTCTTGGTCGACCAGGGCGTACTTGATGATCCACCCTTGACTCTCCACCGGCTGGAACAAGAGATTGAGAGGAAAGTATCCTTGTTCCCTCTGTAGATCCGATGTCGACAGGTCGAGATCAACATCCCGGTTGAAATTCGACTTGATCATCCCGTCTCCATCAACAGAGATGACGGCCTCATCCATCGATTCCTCGCCGCCTAGCGCCTTGCTAATGCTGACGAAGTACCGCCGGGACATGAGTTTTCCGCGCGCGTCCTTAGTCTCGACGACACCATCGCCGGTCAACGCCTGGGTTAGTGAAGTGAGGCGCTGCTGCCCGTCGAGGAGGAGGTAAGCCGGAGGAGTGTCCTGGTCGAGAGTGACACCTTCGACTGGACGCGGCTTGAAACGGACCTCGTCATTGTTCGTATCGAGCAACATCACGACCCCCATGGGATGACCGCGAAGAATCGTGACGAGCAGCTGACGGATGCGCTCGTCGTCCCATTTGTATCCGCGTTGGAAATCGGGGAGCTGGATCCTTCCATCGACCGTCCACCCGAGGTACTGATCCAGTGTGTACTGCGGAGTCTGAAATCCCATACAGCGACCTTACATTGTGAGTGGGACTTCGAACCATCGGTATGCGATCGGACGATGCCACTGACGAACCGGTCGATTCCGGAGGGCCACTGTGTCAGTTATTTGTAAAGCCGTTTTGTGAAACCCAATCGCCCTACTACTGTCGTCAGTTGGGCAGGGAGGAGCAAGGATGCACATCAAGTTCGGGTGGGCCCTCGACCGAGCCCCATGGCAGTCCCACGGCAACACTCGCAGCTCCCACGTCACTACCAGCCCCACTGGCACGACCGTCGTCACCGGCCCGCTCGGTTTCCTCGGCATCTTGCAGACCCGGCTGGGGACTACACGACCGGCCGTCAACCGTCCCTTCCGCATCGCACAGTACCGCGCGCTCATGTCCGAAGCCGACCACCCCTGGTATCGCCGTTCCTTCACCACCGACCCGTGGAACACTGCCCACCATCTTCTGCGAATGCGCGACGATGCCATCGAAGCCGGCTGGCAGCCGACCACAGTTGCCGATACGGACTCTGAGCACCCTCGACTCGAGGCTCTCGCGGCAGTGGAACGCCTGGTTCGCCTCGGGCCGTCTCACGACCTGGACGCGACTCTGGCCCCAGGCAAAGCCGATGACCTGCGAGAGGTCCTCACCCTCATCCGTCACTACGGACCGAACTGGCCCCTGGGCATCGACATGATCGAGGTGCAGGACCGCCTGACCGACCTTCCGCACACATGGCAAAACATCCTCGAATCGCTCAACGTCGCAGGCGTGACCATCACCGAGGCATCCCTCCCCACCAAGGTGCCGGAACTGACTGTCGTCCGAGGGACAGACGAATGGTCGACCGCCGAGGCCGCCGCACGCTGGTTGGCCAACGCCTCCGACCACGACAGGCTCTGCATCATCGCTGGAGACTCCACCACGGTCCTCGACCACGAGCTGGCCCGCCGAGGCACTCCGACACTCGGCATCGCCCGCCAGTCGGCAACGAACCCCTCCGGCCAGGTGCTGCCGGTCTTCCTCAGTGCCATCCTGCCGCCGACCGACATCCGCCGCCTCGCTGAGTTCCTCAGCCTCTCCTTCGGCACTCCGAACTCGGAAGCACCTGCGAAGACTCTCGTGCCTCGCTCGGTCTCCGAACCTCTCCTCGACGCGCTGACGGTCGAACCCGGCGTCTCCGGCGATCCCGACTCCGCATGGATGAGAGCACTCCGCGATCTCCAAGACCGCGCCGACGCAGACCCAGAGACCAGAGCGAAGGCGGCAGAGACTGCACACACGATCGACCGGCTCATCCGTCTCTCACCACCAGTCGTCGACCACGACCTCATCGATCTCACGACACTCCAACCGGCCCTTGACTGGCTGGGAAAACGCCTGCGCGCACTCACACACCAACCGGATGAGACGACGTCGACAAGCTTCATCACCGAGGCCACCACTCATTTGAACTCCTTCCGCGAAGCACTCGCCCAGCTGCCCGAGAGACAGCTGCGCGTCCGGGAGCTCTTCGACATCGCCGATGCCTGCGCCCCTGCCACACCACACACCACCGCCGAGGCGATCGCAGCAGAATGGACGGTAGTCTCCGAACCATCGGAAGTCCCCGACGACTGCGAGACAATCCTCTGGTGGTCCTCATGCCGCAGCGACAGCAACGAGACCGAACTCTGGGACCCCGAGGAAACCGCGGCTCTGTCCCGCGCCGGCGCCCACATCTCGACTGCTGCCGAACGAGAACGCCTGCGCCAGGCTGCTGCGCTGCGCGGACTCCGTCACGCGCCTAACCTGATCTGATTCTGTCCTGACCGAATCCGCGGGGAAGAGACAACGCTCCACCCTGCTCTCTCACGCTTGGCCGAGGACATCACCGCGGCTCACCCCGAGCGATTCACCTCGACCGGCGTCGATGCAGTGCTGGGCGACGCCTCGATCGCCCAACCGATTCCCACACTCCACACGGCAGGAACCTGGACCCTGTGCGAGGTCTCAACAACCCTCGACGAAGTGGCCCCCGAGACCATCACCCCACCGAGCACGATCTCCCGCTCCCTCGACGGCGATTTCACCCACCTGCTTCCCGAGAAGCTGTCCTTCACCCAGATCGAACAGCTGCTCAACGATCCGCTCGGATGGACGCTCGAGCGTGCCATTGGGATCAGACGCGGCTTCTCCTCGGAGGTTCCGACCGGTAATCGCATGATCGGCACATTCGTCCACGCGATCGTCGAGGAACTCGTCAGCAGGGGAGCGGCAACGAACGGAACACTCCCAAGGACGCAGAACATCGCTGACACCTTCGACCGATTCGTTCCACGGTTCGCCTCCGAGCTGCTCCTGCCCGGACAGAAAGCCCGGCTGGGGACCATCCGCTCCACTGTGCTCGCCTCACTGACATCTCTGTTCACCCCACTGGCGAACCGCGGCATCACCCTCACCCGCGCCGAGGCCGACTTCACGCACACGTGGGAGCTCGCCGTCGGAGGAACGCCCAGGTCCGTCGAGTTGGGCGGGATGCGCGACCTCGAAGGATCGTTCGACGACGGGCGACCGGCGATCATCGACCTCAAATGGTCGAACTCAGGCAAGCGATATCGCACGATGATCGACGATGGTGAAGCCGTGCAGCTGAGCGTCTACTCGCGCACGGCCGAGGCCGACGGCGACGGGAAGCCACTGTCGGCCTACTTCCTGCTCAAGCAGGGACGCTTCGTCTGCACCGACTCCGTTCTCGACCCGGACTTCACCGGAGGCTCCGATGCGGCCGACGACGACGAAACCGACCTCGGTGGAGACCCGGCAGGACTGTGGCCACGCATCGAGGCCTCCGTCGAAGACGCCCTGACGAAGATCGCCACGGGCAACTTCGAATCACTGAGCGCCGACGTCTACGCTGACTTCGGCATCAGGCCAAGGGAGAAGAACACGGACCTCAACAACGCGATCAAGGATTTCAAAGAAGCTGCAGACGCACAGGGGCGACTCTTCATCGACAAACCGCAGACCTTCAGCCCCTTCAACATCATCTTTGGCATCGCGGGAGACCACTCATGAGCGTCCACGTCATCACCGCCTCCGCCGGCTCCGGCAAGACCTACCGCCTCACCGAAGTCCTCTCTCAGCGCCTGACCGAGACTCCCGCCGACGGCACCCGACCACTGCAGGCCAGCGAGGTCATCGCGACTACCTTCACCGTCCGCGCCGCAGCCGACCTCGTTGAGAAGACACAGAAGCGACTCCTCGACGACGGGAACACCACCGCGGCCGAGGAGATCGGCACCGCCCTCATCGGGACTATCAACTCGGTCTCCGGTCGGCTCGTCACCGACTACGCGATCGATGCCGGGTATTCCCCCGAACTGCGCGTGCTCGACGAGACCGAGCAGGCCGCGGTCTTCACCGCAGCCGTCGACGATGTCATCGCGAACGCCGAGGCGACCCACCGGGATCTGCTGCTGCGCACCGGACACAACGGCAACGCAGACGACGCGAACCCGTTCGGCCACGGACCGGTCGTCTGGTCCGATCTCGTCAAATCAGTGGCCGAGACCGCCCGGGCGAACCACCTCGGCGAAGCACAGCTGCGCGAGTCCGCGGACGCTTCGGTGCGGCTCTTCCTCTCCGCGCTGCCGGAGAGCCGACCCGATGGACGACAATCGTGGAGGGACTGCCTCGCGAGCGATACCGATGAGCTCCGCGCGGCACTGCGCATCGCCCAAGGCGACGAGCTCGAGCCGACCGTGCAACCACGGGCGACGGTGGCCAAGCGCAGCGTCGGCAACGTCGAAGGCAGCATCATCACCCTCGACCGGTTCCTCCGTGACCTCGATGCCCGTGCCGAGGAGGCCGATCCCTTCGCCAGCATCCCCTGGTCCACGTGGACAAAGATCGCCGAGATGAAGTACCCGAAGGCACCGGGAGGAAAGGACCCGGGCACGGTGCCCAAACAACTCCTCGAAGCATCGAGCGCTGCACTCGTAGCCGGCGAGCTGTTGGCCAACGAAGCCTTTCACACAGATGTTGAGGCCCTCATTCGTCTCATCATCGACACCGCGATCGAATCGCTCGACGCCTATGAGGAGCACAAGAACCGGTTGGGCGTCATGGACTTCGTCGACCAGGAAGTGCGAGCAGTCGACCTATTGCGGACGAACGACCGTGTCCGCCGGTCCATCGCCTCGAAATATGGGCTGCTTGCCGTCGATGAGTTCCAGGACTCCTCGCCGATCCAGCTGGCGATCTTCATGGAATTGGCTGAACTCGTTGACGAAGTCGTGTGGGTCGGCGACCGCAAGCAGGCGATCTACGGGTTCCGCGGAGCCGACCCAGAGTTGATGAACGACGTGTTCTCCGCCCTCATCAACGGTCAGACCGAGCTGGGGACGGCGACGACGGAGAACCTCGGCGCGTCCTGGCGGTCAACGGATCTAGCATTGGATCTGTCGAATGTGATCTTCAGCTCGGTCTTCGCCGACCAGCCAGAGGACGAAGTCTCCCTCCGCATTCCACCGCAGCGCCAGGCACAGCGCGCGATCGGCAGTCGCGAACTCTGGGTGCCGAACACGGACAGAGGCGGAGCCCGAAGTTCGGACACGAGGATGGTGGGCACGATCGTCGAAGGTGTGGCCGACTTCATCTCCCGCTTACCACAGCTGCCGGATCGAGACGCCGGTGCCGGTGACATCGCGGTCCTCGTACGCACGAACACTCAGGTCGCGAAAGTCGTCGCCGAGCTCCATACGCGCGGAATCCCCGCCATCGGTTCGACCACGAATCTGCTCTCTACTCGGGAAGGGCAGATCGTCGCCGCCGGCCTAGCCGCAGTCGTCGACCTCAAGGACACCGTGGCGCTAACCGAACTCGTCACACTCTTAAGCGACCACGAACACCACGAATCCTGGTTCGACGACGCGGTTCGCATCACCGATAAGGACCAGCGTCGAGAGAAACCGGCGACATGGTGGTCGGATCCCGCGCTCGCCTCCTTGCGTGAGCTGGCAATACAGGCCTCTCAGCACACTTCGGTCGAACTGCTGCTTGCCGTGATCGACGCCCTCGATCTGCCGCAGCGGATCAAAGCGTGGTCGGCCCCGGAGACGAGGTTGTCCACTCTCGACGCGCTCTGCCAGATCGCTGCGGAGTATGAGGACGCCTCCCACCAGACTCGGATGCCGATCACACCGGCCGGACTGCTTGCTCACCTCACTGAGGCGGCCGGGGCATTCGAGCAGACAACGGCTCATGACGCCGTGCTGGTGACGACGATGCATCAGTCGAAGGGTCTGCAGTGGCCGGTCGTGATCGTCGGAGTCTCTGCCGATAAGGACTACGGCCACCGCGAGGTCACAGTGGAGAAGGCTTCGGCCTTCGACGCCCGACATCCGCTGGCAAACCGTTCTCTCCGGTTGCTGCCGAAGATCCTCAGCATCTTCGGGCCGCTGAAGGAACGTTTGGGCCGGACTGACACAGTGCGTCGCAGCACCGAGTCCGAACGCAATGAGGCAGCCCGATTGCTCTACGTTGCTCTCACCCGAGCCCAATGCCACAGCATCATGGCCTTCGGTGATCCCACGGGAAAGAACAACGTACTCAACGCGGCAGTCGAAGAGGAACTGCTCACCTGGGATCTGCCGGAGATCGGTGAAGACTCTGCACCCAGCGTCGACGAGGCGGGGGAGGCGCGGATCAAGAACCGCCGAGCCAAAGAAGGTGAAAGCGTACCGATGCAGACCCGTCTGCCGATCCGGATCGGCGCCTACCCTCTGTCTTCCGAGATGTCGCCGGAAGCGCAATCGCCACAGCGGTCCTTCTATGCTCACACCGATATCCCAATGCATCGGCTGACGAAGGAGACGACCGGACTCCCTGCTCGTTTCACCGCCAGCAGCGTCAGTTCGGAAGGAATCGACGCTGAGGTGAGCGTTGTCGCGAATCTGGGAGAGCCTCTCGTCGACAAGGGTGGCAAGGACTGGGCCCTTGTCGGCGATGCCGTACATGCTTACCTCGGTCTGCCGCTGTCGTCTTTGACTGAGGAGACGGCGAAAGACGCTGCCGAACGGATTCTCCAACGGTGGAACGCCGGTGCGGTGCTTTCGGCAGAGATGTTGGTCGAGATCGGTCGTCGTTGGACCCAGTGGATCGACGTGACGTTGCCCGGCGCCGAGGTGCTCACCGAACAGCCGATCGTCTGGCGCAACGAGGCCGGTCAGGTGATGGAGGGATGGATCGACACTGTGCTGAAGCCGCCGAACGGCGAGCACGTCCTCGTCGATCACAAGACCTATCCCGGCGCTGACCCGATCGGGCATATTCGTAAGACTTTTCTGGGGCAGTTAGCAACGTATAGGCGAGCTGTTGAGCCTTTCCGCGGACGACCAGTTCGCACGTTCGTACATCTGCCACTCGTGGGCCTCATAGCGGAGTTTGGTACATCGGTAACGATTACGCCGGGGGTATGAAGAATTCTCTGTTTTGACCTTGAGCGCCGTCCACAGAATGTCACGATACCCGACGTTGTAGAGTGCCATGAGACGACGGAGTCGACGTCACGCCAGTAGAGCGTCCCATCCTCCTGCAACAGGGCAATATAGGGATTGTTCCTGAGGCCCGCCTGGAAAGATATTATTTATCGGGCTTCTTGTGTGGGAAATGGTTTCCGGTAGCTGCCGTGGACAGTTTCCTAAACGGCTGCCAGCGCGATGTCACAGTGAATCTCGACATTAGTCGAACAGAATGATCTGCCGGATCGAGCGGCCCTCGGCCAACGAATCCATGGCCTCGTTGATCTGGTCAAGCGGCTTCGTGGACGACACCAATTCGCTGACAGGTAGCTTTCCTCCTCTCCAAAGTTGCACGTATCGGGGGACGTCGCGTGCGGGCAACGCCGACCCGAGATAAGAACCGATGACGGTGCGTGCCTCGCTGGTAAGCAGAAGTGGGTGAATGGTTGATTCTGCAGTGGGAGATGGTAACCCTACTGTCACGGTGGTGCCGCCCGGCGCAGTCGCGCGGAATGCGGTCTCGAATGCTCGTGCATTGCCGGCCGCTTCGATGACGATGGGAGCAGTCACTTGGTGTTCCTCAACCTCACTGGGAGTGTAAGTTGCAACGGCGCCCAGTCGTCGAGCCGTATCCAGCTTGTCGGGATTAGCATCGATGCCGATGACCTTCCCTGTGTCCAAGCTGAGGGCAGTGATCAGCGCTGCCATACCTACCCCGCCCAGCCCCACGACCATGATGTCTTGGCCCGGCTGTGGTCTGCCTGCATTGATGACAGCGCCGCCACCAGTGAGCACCGCGCACCCTAGGGGTGCGGCGACCTCAGGCGGAACATCGGAATCGATTTTGACGACCGAGGCCTGATTGACGACTGCATGGTCGGCAAAGACCGAGACTCCCAAATGGTGGAAGAGTGGGGTGGAATCAGCAGCTTCCCCATGAACTTCATGCAGGCGGCAAAGTTCAGCAATTCCGGTCTCAGCTCTCGGCAAGTCTGCGTCGGCCGGTTGATCGAAGTCCGGCAGGTAGCCAGCGTTGTTGCTGGCGGTGCCGCGCTCACACGGAAGCTTCCCATCGGTCCGACAATTGACGCAGTCGCCGCATCGCGGGAGAAACACTGTGACGACGTGATCGCCGATGTCCAAACCCGTGACGTAGTCACCGACCTGCTCGACTGTCCCGGTGCCTTCGTGCCCGAGAAGCATCGGCAGCGGGCGAGGGCGATTTCCATCAACAACGGAGAGATCAGAATGGCAGACTCCCGCAGCAGTCAGTTTGATAAGTACCTCACCTGGTCCTGGGGGATCCAGCTCGAGGTCGACAACTTCCAACGGTTTGGACCGGGTGTATGGTCGGGGAGAATTCATCGTTCGGAGTACGGCCCCACGAATCCTCATGAAATGTTCTGACCTTTCATCTCTTCAACTCTGCTATCAGAGGGTGAATTCTTCGACTTGCCGTTCATCGAGCAGAGGAATGATCTGTTCCTTGCCGATCGATTGAAAATGCTCGGACTCGCGGTGGACGGCAAACGCTTCCGCCGTTTCATATCGTTCCACGATGAGAATTTCGCCCTCGTTCCCACCAGGGGCATAGAACTCGTATCCAAGGTTCCCCGATTCAGTCAGGCTGGCATCCTTCAGGTCGACGAGTAAGTCCAGAACGCGCTGCTCGTTGCCTTCGACGGGAAAGTAGTGCGCGAGAACCAAATGTCCTGTCTTTCGAGAGTCGTCAGGCTCGATAAAGTTTGTCATTGCTTATCCTTCGTTTCTAATCAGCAGAGGCTGGGAGAGTTCTCTGCTGAATCCTGCTGTGAAATATCGACCCAGTCAGATATGACTGAGGCTCTCACCCGATCTTCTGAAGATTCCACAGCTCGGTCTGACTGGTGGTGACTGCCATTGCTCCCAGCCGGAGCGCGGAAGTGATATCGTCTTCCGAATTTACAAAGCCAGAGGCGATGAACGGCCCGAGAACGTGGAAGAACTCGGGGGAGAGATAGGGCAGAACCGGCCAAGGCATCAGCTGAATGAAGTGTGCGCGGCTCGACTTGGCGGTAGCTGCGGCTCTTCGCAGGTTCGAACGGTCGGTGACGAACACCTTTTGAACTGCCAGGAATCCGAGGTCCACTGCCCGGCTGACCGCATTGGTGTGTGTTGTAATTATGCCGGGGACTCTAATGCCTTGGAGATACTCGAGTCCATCGGAGTTGGCTGTCAGGCCTGGCACGGAATCGATGTTGAGCAAGGGCAAAGTCTTGACCTTGCTCAGACGATCGAAGATCGTGCCCACACGGGCCAACGGGAGATTGGCGACGAAGCTGAATCGGGTTGGTTGAGCTTCGAAATGATCCAGATCGTCTTCACCGAACAAAGTACCGATGACGGGATTGTCCCGCAACGTCTGTTCCAGTGACATCATTTCTCCTTCGTCGGCCCGCGTAGCACAGACCCATTGTTATGTGAGTGGTTCAGAGCCCAAGTTTGCCCGGATTGAGGATGGACTTCGGGTCGAAGCTGCGTTTGAGACTCTCCAACGCCGTGAACCCAGTTCCCAACGAGTCTGCCACGTATGGGGAGCGGAGCAGTCCACAACCGTGATGGTGGCTGATGGTCGCATTCTCTTCGATCAGCACGGTGTTGACTGCCTGCCAAACCTTGTCGTACCAAGCTTGTCGTTCGTCGACTTCGACCGTGCCTCGGAGAGAGAAGTACAGGCATGCTCCGTCAACATACGCATGGGACTGGTGAGCTGATCCTGCATTCGTACCGGGGACCTCGTTGATCGCGGCCACCACTCGATCGTAGATGCGAGATAAGGCTGACCACGGTGCGACCATTTCTAGAGTGTCGGCCACGAAGCCCGAGCTGCGTTTGAATCCTTCTGCCGACTTGCCGGTGAGATAACGAGTATCCAGCCATCGTTCCAAGATCGCATTCTCGTCGAGCGGCACGCCATTCTGGCAGACCTCAGCAACGACGCTCATGCCGGCATCGACCATGACAGGATTGCCTTCATCAGCGATGAGCAGCACATTGGTTTCGCCATGATCGAATTGCACCCCGGACTCAAGCTCGTCGTAGAGGCGAAGCACCGCGGGGTTGGCCCCGTTCTGCATTATCTGTCGGCATGCTTCGAGGCCCTCGGCGAAACTGGCGAATCCGAAGGCTAGTGCCTTTGTGTAGTCCGGGAGACTGTGCACGCGAAGGCTGACCGAGGTAATGACACCCAGGGTGCCTTCCGAACCGACGAAGACCTGTGTGAGGTCAGGTCCGACTGCTGCTCTGGGGCTTCCTCCGGTTGTGACGAGGGTGCCATCTGCCAGGATGACGTCCAATCCGACGACCATGTCTTCGATCTTGCCGTAGCGAGTTGACAGCTGTCCTGCGCCTCGACAGGCTACCCAGCCGCCGACCGTTGAAATGCCGAACGATGACGGCCAGTTTCCTGCCGTGAAGCCTCTGGCCTGCAGCCATTCCTCGAAGACATCGCCGAAGATCCCCGGCTCGACAGTGACGATCTGGCTCTCCTCATCGAAGTCGAGCACTCTGTCGAGACCGAGCACATCGAGCACGACTCCGCCGGACTTAGGAAGTGCCGCGCCGGTGACATTTGAGCGAGCAGCGGAGGTCGTGACAGGAATTTCGGCTGCAGAACACGCCGCAACTACTGCTTGCACAGCGTCAACGGTCGAGACTTCGACGATCACTGTATCCGGGTACTGCCCTCGATGATCAGTCTCAGCGATCATCGTGCCGGCCCACCAGTCGCGCACACCGTCGGTGACCTCAATAGGGTCAGACACTACCTTCTCGACACCCGCGATCGCTTCAAGCGACGCAGCGAATCCGTCTGGCAATGTGACACCACCGGAGAACCGGGGCTCGTGAGCCTCGGGAACACCGTCTTGTGCGAATTTCGGCACGGTGTGGGCGCCCACGGTATAGTCACCGCGGTTGTACTTGCGCTTCAAGGCTTCCTTGCTGAGCATCAGACTTTCTCCTTCTCGTTGCTGTAGGTGTTCAACGCGTCTTTTTCTTTGGCGATTTCATCAAAATATTCATTCAGTTGAGCATCAGCCGTGGGCCTGTCGATGGCTCCTTCTGCGACGAGCAGCTCGGCCACGGTCGGTGCGGCTGCTGCCGCCGCGTCGCGAGCATGAAGCCGTGCCCGAATCCTGCGATCCAAAACGTCCGAAATGGTTGCGGCCATCTCGCGTCGAATGGAATACACGGCCTCGCCCGTGAGATATGGGAGGCCTTCAACAAGTGGCTTGTCGGCTCCTGGCTCGTGCTCGATGATGTCGGCGACGAAGTGACTCTCATTGCCGTATCGTTCGCTCAGATGCGCAACCAGTCCGCCGGTCGCCGTAGTCGACTGGGCATCGTATCCTGCGCTGCCCAACAATGGCTGCTTGGCCGTCGCACATCGAGTCTTGACCCCAAGCACAGTGGACACAGCGTCGATCGTCTGTTCGGCCATGTGCCGCGAAGTCGTGAGTTTACCTCCGACGACGGTCACGAGGCCATCCGAATCCACACGGATCTCATGGTTGCGTTTGACATCGACCGTCTTACCTCCCGGTGCGGCTGTCAGCGGCCGAGTTCCGGCGATGGAACCGACAACATCGTGTTCATCGAGGTCGGTATTGAGGGCAGTTCGTGTTCCTTCGATGAGGAAGTCTCGTTCGTCTGCCGTGCAGTAGACCTCGTCGAGGCTGCCCTGGTAGTCGTCGTCGGTCGTTCCCAGCAGTGCAACGTCCCCCCAGCGAGTGATCGTGGCGCGTCGGGCGCGGCCAGGTACAGGAATCGTTACCGTACAATCATTGCGGATTTTGGACCACGGCACGGCGATATGGACGCCCTTGGCCGGTCGGATCGGTGGAACACCGGCATCCGGGAGCGCGCCGTGCCAGTCTCGCAACCACGACCCGGTAGCCATGACGACACATTTGGCGCGGATACTTAATGAGATGCCTTCGTCAGTCTCTGCCTCGACGCCAGAGACCTTGCCGCCATGTCGTCGAACATCGGTGACTTTGACATGGTTGGCTACAGTTGCACCGAAATAGGCGGCTGTGCGTGCGATGGTCAGAGTCAGTCGAGCATCGTCCACACGGGCGTCGTAGTACATGAAACCGTATTTGAGCCGTTCGGTCTTGAACGTGGAGCAGTGGGAAAGTACCTCGTTGGGTGCGAGCTTCTTGTGTAGGACGCCTTCTCTCCAGCCGCCTGCCAGATCGTACGTCCACAGAAGTGCTTCGAAACCGGCTGCCAGCCGAGGATCGAAGACTCCGTTCTCGCTGAGAACAGGGAAGAGGAACGGAAGTCGCTGAACCAGATGCGGAGCATTCTTGCGCAGACGTTGGCGCTCCAGAAGCGAATGTTTGACGAGAGGGAGATTTCCCTGTTCGATGTAACGCAGACCGCCGTGGACCATCTTCGACGACTTGGATGACGTTCCAGAGGCGAAATCATCTTTCTCAAGCAGAGCAACTTTCAACCCCCGTTGAGCTGCGTCGAGAGCGGCGTAGCTGCCGGTAATTCCACCACCCACGATGACCAGGTCGTAGGCGGTCGAGTCGAGTTCTGACAGCATTTCCTTGCGCGAGAATCCTTGTGGGTTTTCCAAGACCATCTTGGCTCGTGCTGTGTTGATCTTTCTGCCCGGAAGGGAAACCATCCGAGTCTCCTTACTCTTGCTGATGTATTACAGGTGGGTAGGGCCGCGCTGGCTAGATAGTAAAGTCCTAAGCGGGTGCGGATTGTTGGAATTTCGAGGGACTGGCCTCGTCGAGAGCTCTCTGTTCGGCAAGAACAGCACCCCGCCAGATGCTTGTGTATTCGGCGGCCAACGAATCGGAGAGCTTCGGTTCAAACACCTCGGGTCGTCCCATCGTCAGAGCTGCCTGATCCAAGGAATCCCAAAAGAGATTGACCCCGGCTAAGTATGAAGCTCCACGCACGGTGGCCTTATCCGTATTCGGGTATCTGAGCATTGACACTCCTGTCAGGTCGGCTTGCATCTGCAAGAGGGGATCCGACTGCGACAGGCCTCCGCCGACGAAGATCTGGTGGGGCCGAACTCCGGCTGCTGTGGCATTGGCATCGACGCTTTGGGCGACGCACTGGGCAATCCCCTCAAGCATTCCCACCGCAATCTGTTCGCGGGTGGTTGCCAAGCTCATCCCGGTGATGGACGCTCGAACGCGAGTGTCGATGACAGGAAGCCGTATTCCCGTCAATGCCGGAACGAATCGCGGCACGGCCTCTGACCAAAGGGTTTGCCGGCTCGCGAAGTCGGATATTTCAGCAGGGTCGGAGAACATTTTCAACTGTCGACACAACCACCCGAGTGCGGAGCCTGTTGCTGAAGTGAAGTTTTCGACGGCGTGGACGGTTTGTCCGCTATGCCAACCGATTGTGCCAGTGACCGCATCGGGAATATCGGTCCCTAAGATCATCCGCCCACTGAGAATCTGATCGACGAAACTTCCGGTTCCGTGTATACAGGTTGACTGGTGTGGCTCGAAGCACCCTAGGCCGAGAATTGCCCCGTGCTGGTCTCCGATCAGAGCGCGGATCGGGAGTTCTATACCGAGGATGCTGGGGTCGAGCACCGCCAAGTCATGACCTCCGTCGTCACAAATCGACGCCAGTAGTTCCTGAGGGAGTCCCAGCTCGGTGATCCATTCGAAGAGATACGAACCCGAGTCCAGGTCATATCCGCCGCAGGCAGCCACATTCGTCGGCGAGGTGATGTGACTTCGACCGCCGGTGAGATTCCAAGCCAGCCAGGTATCAACAGTTCCGAACATCAACGTGCCGCGGTCGTACGCCGCCGCAATTTCGGGTTCTATCGCGAGGCGTTCGGCAGCCCAGAGGTAGGGAGAACGAACGCCGGCCGGGCGTCCGGTTTTCTCACGCAACTTCGTGTCCCAGAGGCCGGACAGCTGTCCTAGGCGCTCTGAGTGCCGAGTGTCCTGCCAGACCATGCCTTTCCCGAACGGCCGGCCGGTGGCTGTATCCCACAGACTGGCTGTTGCTCGCTGAGTGGCGATCGCGACTGCTACCGGAGTGATTCCGAGTTCCCCTGAACGCTCGTAAGCCTCGCGAAGGACTTCAAGAGTCGCATTCCACAACTGCTCAAAAGATTGCTCGACTATGCCGGGGTTAGGGTTGTCCGTCTCTAGCTGACGGTAGGAGAGGAACGGAATGTCTCCGGCCTCCGTGACGATGGCCGCACGTGTACCGGTCGTACCTTCGTCGATAGCGAGGATTCCGCGTAGTTTCGGCTTGCTTGCCAAGATCTGACCTAACTCTCGAACCTGGCCTGAGGTGCATACCCCAGGCCAGGGGACAACGGTAAATGCTTCTTTGGGAACGATGGTCGAACTCTGAAGCCCTACACGAACTGCGGGGCGTCAGACTCTTCATCGACGTGTACCTCGGCTCGGGTCGGTTCCCAAGTGATGACGGAGCACACAATAAAGGCTGCGAGGGGGAAGACCGCGACGATCAAGAATGTCGGCCCCAGCCCGAATGCCTCTTGGAGCAGAGGGAAGATCAACAATCCCAGCGCGGCGCCGAATGAACCGATGGCACCGATGAAGCCGTTGGCTGTTGCGCGGATCTCTGATCGGAACGACAGAGACGACAGGCTCTTACCGTTGGCAGCTGGGCCAATGGAATGGCACAGAATGAACAGCGAAGGAAGTGCGAAGCCCAGCCAAAGGGGCAGACTGTCGTAGGCAAATCCGAAGATGATCAAGACGATGAAGACGACGAGGAAGCCCCACTTCGAAGCAATTCGTTGCCCGATCTTCGCTGACAGCCAGGCCGAGGCGAATCCGCCGATGATGCCGAAGATGTTGAACACCAGTGTGCCGACCGTGTTGAAGATGAAGTCGGAGCCGAAAAGAGCAACGGCGATGATCGGAAGATACCAACCTACTCCGAAATACTGAATCGATTGAACGAGCTGAACCGTGGCCGCGAGGACCGTTCGCGGAAGGTATTTGCCGCGGAAGATCAATTTCAGGTTCTTCAGCCCCCGGTTGGCGGTCGGTGGGCCCTGCAGCTCCCCGATGGGGGACTCTTCGGCGACGAAGTGCTGTCCGTAGATCTTCGACATCGACTGTGCGGCTCCCGCCAAACGATTCTTGCGAGCCTGCCACGTCGGTGATTCGACGAGATAGCAGGATTGCAGAATGAGTAGGACCAGCGCGACAACACCGCAGGTACCCAGCAGGTATCGCCAGATCGAGTCGCCGGTTCCCATCTGGAAGAAGACGATGGCGAGGATCAGGTTCAAAGAAACTGCGGTGTACCAGATCCCCTGCCATGTGTTGAGGCGTGCCGAGAACTTCCTCGGGGTAAATTCGGCGAGCATCGCCATGGCAATCGCGAAGTCGATTCCATATGCCATCCCGACGAACACTCGTCCGAGAGCGACTTGGAAAACTCCGGCCGCTGTGCAGGCCAGCACCGCTCCGAGGACTGCCAGGGCTTTTGCTGCAATGAGAGGCGGGACTCGGCCGATGCGGTCCGCGATGGCGCCTCCGATTGGGTTGAAGAGAAGAGCTACCCACGACGACAATGAAGTGAGCATTGCGACCTGTCCGGCGCTCAGGCTCAGGTCATCCGTCATCGGATCAAGTCCTGCGCTCATCGCCACGTTGGCAAGTGCTTCGAGGAACAGGCCGCCCAGCAGCAACCACCAAATAATACTAGCCCGTCCACGGATACCGGGGCGTGCGTCAATGAACTCGGCAACATCGCCGACTCCGCGAATCTTTACTTCCATGAGTGACCTCCTTGTCGGACCTCCAGCTGGGTCGGACAAGGACAGTGGAAATAGAAAAGGACAGAATCCGACCCAAAGAGTAGGAGGTCTAAGATTCTTGCCCTACAAGAACTGACAGTAGCCCAGAATTTCTGAGGTGTAAACCACACGAGTTGACTCGTTGAAAACCTTCGCTAACTCACGATCGTTGCCTCATAACAAAACCTCCGGAAACCCTGAGTCGTTGACTCAGTGAAGAACCTTCGTCTACGGAGTGGCAGCACAGCTCGGGCATCGATCAGGAGTACGCCTGATTTTCATGGAGCTGACAATGCGCGAACGCCAAGCAGTGACCCGGAAGAAAGCCCTCACCTACGCACACGCCAACCGGGCGGAGAAGTCCCGAATCCTGGACGAACTCGTCGATCTCACCGGATGGCATCGCGACTACGCCCGCGCCGCTTTGAAGAACGCGCTGACGCCCACGATCGTCAAACCCCGACCCGGTCGTGCACCGATCTACACCCCCGATCTGATGCCAGCCCTCATCACCTGCTGGGCAGTGCTACGAGCACCGGCAGGACGCCTGCTGGCTTCGATGCTGCCGGTCCTGGTGCCGATGCTTCGTCGCGATAAGGAACTCGACATCACCGATGACCAGGCAGACCTCCTCATGGCGATGAGCCCGGCCACGATCGACCGGAAACTCGCCCCAGAACGTAAGAAGATGCTGCCCAGAGGACGGTCCCACACGAAACCAGGATGAAGTCCCAGATTCCGATCCGAACGTGGGCCGAGTGGGACGACGCCGTCCCGGGATTCGTCGAGATCGACCTCGTCGGTCACGAAGGTGGAAACGCGGCCGGCGAGTACTGCTTCACGCTGACCGTGACTGACATCAGCACCGGGTGGACGGTGAATCGGTCGGTGAAGAACAAGGCCGCGAAATGGGTATTCGAGGCTCTGGAACACGTAATCAGCGTGTTCCCGTTTCCGATCATCGGCATCGATTCCGATAACGGGTCGGAGTTCATCAACGAACATCTCCTGGCCTACTGCATCGAGCATCAGATCACGTTCACCCGGTCGAGGTCGGGCAACAAGAACGATGGTTCACATGTCGAGCAGAAGAACTGGGCCAGAGTCAGAGAACTCGTCGGGTACCTGCGCTATGACACTCCTGCCGAGCTAGAGCTGTTGAACCAGATTTGGGAGCTCGACCGAGTCTTCACGAACTATCTGCTGCCCCAGCAGAAGCTGGTGTCGAAGACGCGGCGGGGGGGCCCTATGTTTTAAGTCAAGGGGTAGCGCCCAGATTCTTCAAGAATATTTGGTAAGACTCGAAGGGTAGGGGTGATCGGTCCGGGGTCTTTCTCCCAGACTGATCAGGTACTTCGCTACAGAACGGTTCAGGCCGCAGTCACCTGCTCGGGTGCGTGGAAATAGGCACCATCACGCAACATCGCGTACAGCACGTTGCAGCGCCTTCTGGCTAATGCAATCAGTGCTTGGTTGTGTTTCTTATGCTCGGCACGTTTCTTGTCGTAATACGCCCTCGACAACGGGTCCTTCAACGCCGCGAACGCGGACAAGAACAACGCTCGTTTGAGGATCTTGTTGCCCC